>JBMFRB010000003.1:0-192897 GCA_049968255.1 Candidatus Sumerlaeaceae bacterium
GTATACTTTTTCTCCAAATCCCAAACCCATTGGGATGTCATCCCATAAATTGGTCACCGCTGTTACGGGGAAATCATCAACATATCTTTTGTAATTTAACGTGTTCCCCGAAACCATAAGCCGACCAACATTCCAAAGAACCTCCATGCCATGAACGCTTGTTTTCCAACCGCGATTTGCTGGAGTTGTAAAAACAGTGCCGGCTAGCTCAATAGGTATTGAGGGATTACCTTGTGAAGTTGTATTACTTGGGGCAAAAACTCTTGCACCTGCTGGTACAGGAACCGCTCCTGTCCTCTCCTCAGAAGTTATCTTACGTATAGTCCCATCCTGTAATTCAACGTGGCTGTAGGACGCAAGCTCGGAAACGTCCTTTGGTTTGTACAACTGCCGATACTTGAGTTTGGATTTGTATCTTGCATACCAGACCAGAATATCGAATGTAGTTGGCAAATTAGTTTGAGCAAGACCAGAAGTTTTCACATAAGTGATTAGACAAACAAAATTCCCCGCCCCGAACACCTCATCCATCAGCTCCCGCACATGGTGGACGTTCTCGTCGCTGATCTGCACAAAGATGCTGCCGCTCTCGGTGAGGAGTTCCCGCGCCAGCAGCAGCCGGTCGCGCAGGTAGGTGAGGTAGGAGTGGATGCCCAGCTCCCAGGTGTCGCGGAAGGCGCGGATCTGCTCCGGCTCGCTGGTCAGGTCCTCGTCCTTGCCGTCCTTGACGTCGCGCTTGTTGACGAAGGGCTGGAAGTTGGAGCCGTACTTGATGCCGTAGGGCGGGTCGATGTAGATCATCTGCACCTTGCCCGCCATGCCCTCCTTCTCCAGCAGCGAGTTCATCACCAGCAGCGAGTCGCCGGCGATGAGGCGGTTCGACCAGCCGTGCTTGTGCTGGTAGAACTCGATGGCGTCGCGCAGCGGTTCCTGGCGTTCGGCTTCGAAGAGGGGGAGCTCGAGCTGCTGGGAGATGTCGCCATTACGGCGGCGGACCGCTTCGAGGATCGTCTTGGGATCGACGCGCTCGTGGACGTGCAGGGAAACCGTGGGCACTTCGAACGTGGTGTGCTCGGCTTTGCCGGACCAATTGAGGTAGGGCGCCTGGGCCTTGAGCAGCTGGTGCAGGGCCTCCTTGGCCGCGTCGAGCGTCTCGGCTTGCAGGCCGCGCTGCAGGATGGCCTCGAACTCGTCGCGCTGGCGCGAGGGGTCAAAATGGAGCTCGGGGGAGAGATGCCAGTCGTAACGGTACTTGCGTTTGCGCGTGCCCGTGTCGGGATCGGTGGCGGGCGTGACGAGACCCACGGGCGGATTATTGGTCCGCTCCTTGTCGCGATGCTCGTAGGCGTCGATTTGGCGCTTGGCTGTGCGCGTGTTGGTCGTGCGGGGCGTTGAACCGGTCGACCTGCTCCCCCGTGGCATAGTGGCAGCACACTCCTTTTCTGGCTTTTTGCGCCGGCGCGGGGTCGCCTTGGCGGCGGGCCGCGCGACGCAGCTTTGGGGTTTGCCCCCTTGATCGGGATGAATCTTCCCTGTGGGTTTGCCTGCCTTGGTCTTGAGATGCAAGGGAAATCTCGCGCGCGTTGACACAGCCGAATCGACCGGCAGGCGCCCGCCACTCGCGAGCGCGATTTTGGACAAACCACACACGCGCTGCTGCTTGCACAAAGGCGTTTCCTGCCTGCCGGAGCGCTTGAAACGCGCGGGGGGCGAAATTCTCGCACTCCCCATCAGGCGCCCGACAAAAAAACATCCCCGCGTCGGACGGTCGGCGTCCTTGCTTGCCGACGGTCTCGCGTGAGCAGCGCGAACCTTGTGCTTCGGCGTTCTCCGCTGCTGACATTCAGCGTCTCGGCAAGCCCGGACGGGCGCGCGCGACGGTGGGCTGCGGCGGGTATTTTCGAATGCAAGCCAGAAGGTTTCCCGAGCGCTGGGACTGACCGGACCGGCCTGCTGCGTCGCACTTTTGATGCGGGGGAGGGTTTCCGAGCACTGGGATTGACCTGCGGACAAAAAGATTGCGCCCTTTGTGTGCGGACAAAGCGAGAAGACCGGGGGCGTTTGTGCCGGCGCTCACATCCCGCGCCCTTCGTGCGCGGAGCGAGCCATCCCGCGCCCGCATAGGTACAGCGCCGAACGCCGCGCGGCCTTTGTGCGCAGGGGGAGCGATTTTTCCAACGGAGGACACAGCGGAATACCACGAACCGGGAAGACCATGCCCCTAGTGCGAAAGGGGAGTAAAAGTGGGGAAGAGAACAAGCTTATGCGCCGTATTCCCCACGTAAGCAGGTGGGGGCTTCATCCATGAAGGACACGAAGGGCACGAAGGACACGACGCCCGTGCCCTTCGTGCCAAGGAAAAGTGCCGTCAACCCCGGTAGCGCGTCCACACGCTGAGCTGGGCCCCTTAGCCCAGCGGCGGCACTTCTGGCGCACGCCGCTAGCGCATCGACGCAGCGCCGGGTCTCGGCTGCCTCATTGGCTTTTTGGGTAGTTGTGGCGCGCACCGCCAAAAGGCTGGTGACGCTCTTGCCCTTTGTTTTGCGAGGGCTGCGACGCGGGATTGGCTCCCGGGCGGCTCGGCACTATCGGGAGTTTGATCACCACCCGCTCAGCAGAGCGGTTCGCGGCGGCTGAGTGCAGCGCGTCGGCAACGACCTTTTTCAGCTCGCCCTGCGATAGCTTCTCGGCATTAACGACAACAACCACCCAGTCGGGTGGGGCGCTCGTGGGGCGCGGCGAGGCGGTCCGGCCAGTAGCACTAGCTTTAGGCATCAGATGGTCCGGGATGCACGGCGTGCCAGGGTCGCTCTCAGGCATATCGGGCAGCGGAGTTGGGTCAAGAGGGAGGAGGCAATAGCAAAAGTCCCCATATTGCGTGCAATTCGCTTCGCAAGGTTGCTTGGCGGCTGGATTTCCCCCGCCGCTGCTGCCACTGGCCGGTATGGCGGAGAGCACAAGGACTCGGCGGCTGCTCTCCGAGGGCTTTGCCCGGAGGTGCTTCCCAATCCAGGAGGCGGCGCTGGCTTCTCTATCCCCAGTGGCCGACCGGGCGGCATCGGCCTTCGTGAGTTTCGCTCCGTTGGCCAGCGCATCGAGGGCGGAGGAAAGCTGCCCCGCCAGCTGCTTGGCCATTGGCTCGTCGCCCGGATCCCAGCACGCGATCACGCCGCGGATATCGCGCTCCTGCAGCCGGGCGGAGTCACCGGCCTCCGCCGAACGTTTGTGATCTTCGTGGGCGGACGTGTCGCGCCGGCTGGGTTCGTTGCTCGTTTGAGGTCTCCCGGGCATTTCCTGTTTTGCTTCCGGGTAATCCGGGAATGTCGGAGGAGGGGTGGGTCGCCCAATGGTTGGCTTGATCTTCCCGTGTAAGTCTTGTTTTGCTTCCGGATAATCCGGCGGAGTCGGGCGTGTGGGAGGACCGCCGGGAACCACGGTTGCCTTGACCATCCCAGCCGGATTCATTCCTCCGCCAGCAGGAGTGGGCGTGGGTTTTGGGTGGTCGACAATGGGGGTAGGGGTTGCAATTGCTTCCGCCGCGCGTCCCACCTGGCGTGCTGCGGCTTCGCCTGCTCCTCCCGAAACGACGACCTTCAAGGTTCCCGGCTCTGCGATACCGGAATGGATGTCCTTCGGACGATTTATGTTAGGCGATTGGGAATGAATCGGATGCTCTTGGCTATCTTGCTTTTCCGCAGGTTGAGCAAAAGCCAAGGTCGAAACAGCAAGAAACGCTGGGGCGATGGAACGCCATGTGATGCGCATAGGCTCTTCCTCCATGATATGAGTTGATTTGTTTAACCCGATGACGGCGGGAAAGGACCTTGCATGGCCCAACTATTTCTGCCTCGTCGCGCCAAAGGCACGGGGGTAGTTCCTCCCGTATGCTCCATTTTCCGCCGAAAACAGCACTGGCAAATTTAGGACCAGATACGTCCTCTGACAACAGTTTGTCAATTTTCTTGTCATCGGGACGCGCTCTTGTGTCTTAGACTTGGAGCGTAGCGACTCCGATTTGGCTTGCTTTTTGCAGGGCTGGAAGTAGAATGCCAGGGAGCATTCCAGCAGAGGACGGGGCCACGGGTGGAGGCGCATGGCTCATCCTCTCAGGCCACGATCACTCGTGGTGTGGTGGTAGCGAAACGCATACAATACAATACTGCTCACATGATAAGGAGCCAACGATGAAAAACGGCAGCGGTAGGCAACCCGGGTTGTTGGTCAAAGCGCAACGCCTCGGTGGGGGCGGAGCGCGGACATGCCATGATTTTGGACACGGCGACGGCGCGTCGCCGCCGGAGAGCGAACATTCCGTGTGGCCGCAGTGGACAGGCCGTGGCCCGGATGCCGCCACGCGTGGCCGCGCGGCGACGAAAAACGCTGCGTCCGCCGTCAGCGGCGCATTCGTTTGCTCCACATTTGCGCGGAATCATATTTCAGAAAGACTTCCCATGCGCGAACCGGGGGCAGGTGCATCCCGCGGTTCTTTTCGCCCTGGGTGGCTGGTTCGGGTGGCGCTCGCGGCATGCTCGTTGTGGGTGGTGTTCGGCCTAACGGGATGCTTTGAGCGCGAGGGCTCAAACGTTGCTGTCAGTCCTACCCCCAGCTTGCCCCCGCCGCCGCCTGCACCGCGAGGGCTCCAGGCATTTGCCGCTAGTCCGACGGAGGTGATCCTGGAATGGGAGCAACCAACCACGGGCGTGACGCGCCTATCACTCGAGCGCAAGGGCGGGGCCAACACCGATTTTGTGACGGTCATGGAGAAGCTGCCAGCCAACGAAATCGGCTATATCGACAACGTGCAGCCCGAAACGGCTTACACCTATCGACTTTTCGCGTGGGCGGGCGAAGTGCGTTCAAACGAGCCGGCTGGTCCCGTCACTGTGACGACGCCGCCTTATCCGCCTGCGCCGCCTGCTTGGATCAAGGCAGAGGCACAAGGGCCGCGGCGCGTCGCCATCTCGTGGGGCGAGGCCCCGCGCGCAAAGAAGTTTACCCTGCTGCGCGCCGATGAGAAAACGGGCGAATTCCTCTCCATAGCCACGTTAGAAAACAAACAAATTTACACCGACGACGAGGTGGCGCCGGAGACGCGCTACTGGTACAAGGTGCGCGCTGCGAACGAAAATCCGGAAACAACGGAATCGAAAGTGGTGAGTGTGGTGACGCCACGCGAGGGAGCCGCAGCCTCGGCCCGAGAGGCAGCAGCCGAAGAAATTGCACCCACGCCGCGGCCGCGCCCCTTGGCCCAGCCCACGATCGTCGAGGCCGTGGTGGACGTGGACGGCGTGCTTTTGCGCTGGGAACAGGCCGCACGCAATGCCTCCTATGCCGTGATGCGGACCTACGATCTCGGGGTGCCGTTCGTGACCCTCGACGTCGTGGACGGCGTGACGAATTTCATCGATCGACGCGTGTCGCCGGGACGCTCGTACTATTACAAGATCCGTGCTTATGCCCCCGATGGGCGGACGGCTGAGAGCGAAATCGTGCGGGTGGACCTCGATGTTCCCGGTTCAAGCCCTGTCGTGATTGGCGCGCCTCCGGAACTTCCGCCTCCGCCGGTCATCGGCGGCGTTGTCATCGACGTTTCTATCGCGCCGCTCGAGCCACCCCGTCGTCTCGAAGTGCGACAGCCGGCGCCCGATCGCGTGGAGCTGCGCTGGCACGGTGCCCAGGGGGCGGACCGCTTCTATATCCTGCGTAGTGAGCGCGGCAGCCGGTGGTTCGACATCATCGACCGCGTGGACGACCGCAAATCGTATGTGGATCGCGATATTCTACCCGACACGCAGTATTGGTACCGCGTGCGCGCCGCGAACCGCTGGGGGATGGTGGCCGACAGCGAAGTGGTGAGTATCCGTACCCAGGCTGCGCCAAGTGCAACACCCACACCTGCGCCGCCGGCAGCGCCACGCTCCGTGGAGGCACGCGCGCTGGGACCAACGGAGATCGAGTTGCGCTGGGGCGATGCGCCAGGCGCCACTGCGTTTGTCGTGCTGCGCGCTGAAGCCCGACAAGGAGAATACTACCCCATTGAACGTGTGCGCGACCGCTGGTCGTACGTGGATCGGGGCCTTCAGCCTAATAAAACTTATTGGTACAAAATCCGCGCAACGAATGACGGCCCCACCTACGCAGAGAGCTCGCCGGTGAGCGCGAAAACGCCTGCGGCCGCAACCCCGACGCCCTCGCCTACGGCGAGCCCATCACCGACAGCTGGCCCGTCGCCAAGCCCATCACCGACGGCAACACCGGTTCCGACGGTCTCGCCGTCGCCAAGCCCGTCGCCAACCGTCGAGCCGAGCCCAAGCCCCACGGCTACACCCGAACCGACACCAACGGCAACGCCGCGCCCCACGCCGCCGCGGCCCCCCCATCCGACCCCGACGGCTACGCCCGAGCCGGTTCCAACGGCGACACCACCCGAGCCCACAGTGACGCCGGAGCCGACGGCCACGCCCACGCGCACTCCGCGGCCGCGGCCGACTCGACCGCCGAGAATTGAAACTCCTTCACCGACGCTTGTTCCCGAGACGCCGGAACCAGTGCCACCCACCCCTGGGGCCACCGTGGAGGAAAAACCTGCCGAAAAGGCAGAACAAACCCCGCGGCGAGTGTTCCCCACGCGGGGGCCATTTCTCACGCCGCGGCCGGATCAGCGACGCCCACGAGTGCCTTGGGCAACGGCAACCCCCGTGCCTGGCAAAGGACTTCCGACGGTGCGCGAGCGGACGACGAGGGAGCAGCAGCCAAACGTTGAGACTGTGATCCCGAGTGGAGGAAAACATTCAGAGACGGAGGGCCGATCACGCGACCAGGTGATGGAGCAAACGCCGCAAGCGTTGCAACGCGATGAGCCGCGTTCCGATGCTGCAATGCCAGAGAGTCGGCGGCGCGAGGGGCGCCAACCTTCGGTCGATCGTGCGGCAACATTCCAGCGCATCCGCCAGCAGGTGCGTCCGATCCGGGCCACGTCCACCCCCGCCGGCCCCGCCGAAGCTGGCCAATCGGCTCCTGCCGCGCCGAGCGACGCGCCCCAAGCGCCCGCTCAACCATAAAGCGCAGCAGCGGTCGGCCGCGTGCTCCTGGAGCGCTGGCCTGCCGACTTGATTGCTTGAACAGCTTTGGTGTGGGGATGTCTGTGCATGATGGACATGCCATTTGCGGCGGGAGCGCTGGTGTGGCCGCCCAGAGTTTTCCCATCGGCGGACAACGCACTCGGGCCCTCTGGTCAGGGCATGGCAGCAGCTCGGCTGCGCGGATCTTTTTCTCCGGGGAGATGACTGCGAGCGGGTCTGCAGCCGTCCGTTTGAGGGAGGCCCCGAAGGCTTCGTACGCCTCAAGTGTGGCCACAAGGCGGCCCGATCTGTTTGGCCGACCCTCGTTAGTTTTCCGCGGAGTGGAGTCCGCCTGCACCGGCGAGGAATCGGATGTTGCCGTACTCCGGGTTTTCTGGGTCGGGCTGAGAGCAGTTCCAGGCGCAGGCGCCGCAGTGCAGACATTTCTCGCGATCGAATATGGGTGCGCCACCGTCCTCGCCCGGCATAATGGCCTGACCGGAGCACATTTCCACGCAGACTTTTGTGCGGCAGCTTTCGCACAATTGACGACGCAGGAAAACGACGTGGTCACGATAGCCAGGCGGTGCCTGCACCTTGCCACCGATGAGCAGGGCATCCTGATGGGACACGAGCAGCTTGCCGTCGTAGGGGATCGGTGGCCAACCTAATTTTTCCATAAGGGCGTCGTGGATGGGCAGGGCCTTAGCCTCACATTCTTTGCGCAGCGCCTCGATGTCCGCTGGGGTAAGTTTATGGCGGTAGAATTCTTCGAGTGAGGGCAGGCGCGTCGCAGGCGGCTTGTGGCGTCCCGGCACATGCAGCAGGCCTTTGGTGAAGCCCGCGAGGGCCATGCCGATGAGCCCGGCCACGACGCCTCGGGTAAAGCCGTCGCGGCTTTTTTCGGCTACGCGTCCCTCAGCGTCGACCCAGCTAGCGCGGCGTCGCTTCACGTAGGCCCGTTCGAGATTCTCCTGCGTGAAAGGCTCGCCGGCGCGCAAAAGCTCGATCACCGCCTCAGCCAGTTGGGTGCCCGTGGCCCAAGCTTCGTCCACACCGCTGCCCGTGAGGACGTTTGTGCTGCCCGAGCCCTCACCGATGCGCGCGTAGCCATCGCCCACCAGCCACGGTTCGCCCCGTCGGCCGCTTTCGAAAAGCGTCTTTGCGCCAAAGCTGCGCAAGCGGCCGCCATCGAAATGCTTCCACAAAGCCGGGTGCATCATCCAATATTGCAGGTAGCGATAGGCGGTTCGGGCGGGATGGTCGAACCACGACGGGACGAAGATGCCAGCCGAAGCAACACGCTCTTTGTAAACGTAGAGGAATCCAAAAATCTCCGGTTCGGGGAATCCGAAGGTGTGGATGACAGTGCCAGGCTCAAGAGTGCACGACTCTGGGAGGTCCACGACCACTTTCATACCGAGGGCCCACTCGGTACGCGAGTGGCCTTCCGGCAGACCGAAATGATCGTCGAGCGCACGTCCTATTGGTCCCACCGGTCCATCGCCCACGACAGTCAGTCTTGCGCGGATTTCCATCCCCGGCATATAGTTGGCGTCGGGATTTCCTGCTTTGTCCGTCCCTTGATCCACTAGCACGACGCCCTGCACCCGGTTCTGCTCGATGAGAGGTTTGTCCACCGGTGTGGCAGGCCAGATTTGCACCGCGCCGTTGGCCATCACTTGCGAGCCTACCCATTGGTTGAATTGCCCGATGGCAAGAAGGAGTCCGTCATGCTTGCGTAAAAAAGGGGGGATCCATGGCAAGCGCAGCGCGTGATCTGCGTAAGGAAGCACTTTGGCCATGCTTCGAATCACGGCATCCGCCGCGCGTAGAAGAGGCGAGCGGCGGCTTGCGCCCCAGGGATCGAGAAGATAGAGCAGATGTTCTTTGCTCACCGGCGTGGCAAAAGGGATCTCGGCCGTCAGGTCGCGATCAGGGAAGGAGTGCCGGATGGCACGGGCACGCGTGACCACGCCAGAGACGCCGAACCCAATGTCGTCGGCGCGCTCATAGCAAATCACCTGGAGCGGCATGCCAGGCGCCGCGTTGCTTTCCAGCTGAGGGATACCGCTTTCATCCACGAGTTCGCGGCTAAGCGTCGTAAGGAAGCCGCCCATGGCGGGGCCAAAACCCACGCAGACAATATCCACGTCCATACGCATGCGCTCAGGCTGCGCCGCCGAAATCTGGTCGTTCATTGAATCTCTCCGTGCAGGTGATGCGCAATCACTACGTTGCCCGAGTTGCCCGACCGCCTCATTGCGGGTAATCAAGCGCTTCGGGGATCATCACAGTTGCCAAGGCTTTGGCTGCGCGGTCCTTGGCCAAGCGGGCCCCAGTCAGGCAGCCGTCGAGCTTCATCCGGAGGCGCTCAAAATGTTCGAGCCCACAGAAGCGCACGCAGGGGCCCGCCTTGGGGATAAGGTGTTCTTTGTCGAACACCGCGGCTTGCTCTTCGGCGCCACACGGTAGACCCGGAAGAATGGCTTCCCAATCGTCGAACTGCTCCGCGGAGTAGCAGGTTGCGCAGGGCGAATCGTCCCACGCGGGATGCGCATTGTAGCCATGAACAAGCTCGGCGCAAATGCGTCCGCACTCGCCTGCGGCCCGCGCTGCCTGCACGTGGCACAGATCGGTGAAGAACTGGACAAAGCCTTCCAGCCCTTCGGCCAGGGTCGGATAGTTCGGGCCTTTTTCTTCAAGCTCGACAGCATCGAGAATCTGTTGGCGCGAGGCCAGAAGCCAGGCCAACGCGTCCGCCAGCGCAAACGTCACGCCCTGGCGGGCGCTCTGATACAGCGGCTGGCCGAGGGCATCCTTGGCCTGCGTGAGGTGATCGAGCGTCCAGCGCCACATGGTCATGGCCGTGGCTAACGTGCATGCGCCGGTTCCCGGACGCCGACCCGCAAGTTCGCGCATCTGTTTGGTCCACAGATCCCAAAGCGCAAGAAACACTTTCGATGTCATCGTGACGGAAAGCTGCCGGCGCTGAACGGCTTCGGGTCCTTCGTAGGTCGCTTCGAGCTGCGCATCCATCCATTTCTGCCCCAAGAACCCCGGGCAGTCCTCGGTGATGCCGTAACCGCCCATGAGGCTGACCGCATCGCGCATAGCATTGGCCCCGAAGCCGCACCAGAGCTTCGAAGCAGGGCACAGCACGTTAGTTTCGGCGTCGAGAAGCACGTAGCGCACGAGGGGATCATTTTTGAGCTCCTCGTAGCGCAAGGCATCGCGCTTGTCGGCGGGCACAGCCTCAAGCCCGATGAGCTCCAGCGCACTTTTTTCCACCTCACGCAGTGCGCGCAGCTCAGCACGGCCCCCTCTGATGCCCTTCTCTGCCAGGATTTTATCCTTCTGCTTTTCGATGGGATCGAACTCGTCGAAGGCACGCGCCGCCGCAAAGCCCAAGCTGGCGCCAGCTTCGCCCATGGCCCACACATCCACGAGCCGATGTAGCGAATCCTCTTTGCCCTGAAGTCCCAGGTCGTAGCGCGGTGAGCCCGGCCCTACATTGCCGCCCCGGAAACGCTGGCGCTGATAGCGGATGATCGGTTCAATGGCGGACAACAATTTCGCTGGGGTCATGACGGCCACGGTCACGCGCGTGCGGCGGAAGACTGCTTCGATGACTTCGCTATGATTATGGCGGGGCACGATCACGCCGTCCACAATGTCATAGCCACCAATGATTCTGCTCGCGGGCACTCGCACAGAAATGACGGGATCACGCGTTGAGCTAAGCTGGTGGACCAGCTTTTTCGCAGGCGTGCCACGATCGAACACGCCAGGGTCCGTTTCCTCGACGATAATCATGCACGAAGATTTGATACGCGGGTCAGCCGTCTCCACGGCCACCGTCACGTAGTTCGCAAAGGCCATGTTCGTAATGAAGCGCCCACGTTTTTCCACAAGTAAGATGGGTTCCTTGCCCTCTTCCCATTCGGCCACGCTGACGCGCCCCGACATGTAACCGGTGTCCACCCCGACGAACGGCAGGGGCTCGGTGAGGGCGAAGGCGCCCCGCATGGGCTTGCGATCCTCGCCTGGCTGCGCAGGAGCCATGGCGCGCTGATAGTGGGCGTTCTGCTCCGGCGTGCCACGCTCGTGAATGGGAGCAAGCGCCAGATTGCTGGCGAGGCTACATGTGGCAGCTCCCGCATCCACCCACGACAGCTCGAACGCAATCAGTGCCGTCACAAGATTCTTCGGCCCTTCGATAAAGCCGCCATACTCGGGCTCGAGGAACGCAGCAGTAATCCCCGATTCGTCAAAATGCTTCAGTAAGGCTTCCTTTTCTGCGGTCCACTCGTGGCTGTTGCGTCCGCCGGCGGCCACAAGGCGCGCCACCGGACCACGCGCCACCGCCCGCGTCGATTGCACCAACATTTGGATGTCGTAGCGATCCGCAAAACGCCACATGATGGCACGAACGTCATCCGTGGGCAGAGTCTTGAGCGTCTGAGCGTCCGTAACGGGTTTTACCTGGGTCATGATGTAGCAAACCTTCTTTCAGTCTTGAATGCGAGCCACCCGCACAAAGTAGCCCGTCTCCTACACGATCTGCCATTGAGTAGCGTCGGGCCCAAGGTTTCGTGTCAATAGAGAACGTCGCGAGGACGAAGTGGGCACGCGACGCCGCATTGCAGCGGGCAGCGCAAAAACGAATGGTGAAATTCGACGCTGACCTGCGGCGACTCTAAGCGATGCGGATTTTCATTAACGACGGCAGGGCGGCCATGGGGGCTCAGTCTTGCTGCTGGGAAAGAAAGAACGATCTAAGCTGCAGAAAGCCGGCAGCCGCAAGCAGCCAGCCTGCAATAAAGGCAAGTCCACCAAACGGCGTGATGAGCCCCAGAGCGCGCATCTTTGTGAAAGCGAGAAAATAAAGGCTCCCAGAGAAGAGAACGATACCAACCGTAAAGCAAAAGCGTGCCGCGCGCCACAACTTCAGGGCACGGTCCGCACAGCCGGGCGTGCTGAAGAAAGCACCAACTGCAAGGATAGCCAGCGCGTGAATCATTTCATAGTGCGCCGCCGTGCGGACAAGTTCGAGCGCCGACGCATCTAGCCACCGACGCAGGCTGTGCGCCGCAAATGCACCGGCGACCACGGCGAGCAAGCCATTGAGCGCAGCGAAAACGTTCATAGCCACGTCGCGGCGGAAACGGGGCGAAGCGGACATGTATGGTGTGTCCATATGCGTTTCTCCGTAAGGCTTGTGCAAAACGGATATGTGACCATATCAACGGCTAAGCAAGCAAGCTTTCCCACGGTGTAAGGAGCTGGAGACGCAAATCTCAAGACTTTGAAGTTGCCGTGGCTAACAGTACCGACGCTTGCTGGGGCACGGTTTGAAAAGCTGCCTCGATTTTCGACATGTTGGCGGGATCCGTGCACGCCTTATGCCTCGGCGAACAGGTCGTACGTGTCGGCGTCGGTGATTTGCACATCCGCAAAGTCGCCCACACGCACTCCTTGCGGCGCGCGAATAATGACCGCTCCATCCACTTCCGGCGCGTCATGGGGTGTGCGGCCGACGTAAGTGCCGTCGTCGAGCTGAGCTTCGACGAGAACCCTCATCGTTTGCCCGATCTTTTCGCGGTTGAGTTGCTCGGCGATCGTGGCCTGCGTACGCATCAGGCGATCGAACCGTCGGCGCCGCGTGGTGGCACTGACCAGCGGCATGAGATCGGCTGCCGGCGTCCCCTCCTCGCGCGAGTACTCGAAAGCGCCAAGGCGCTCGAAGCGATACGTTTTCACACCGCGGAGGAGATAATCAAAGTGCTCACGTTTTTCCGAGGGAAACCCAACGATGAACGTCGTGCGAACAGCAAGGTTCGGCACGCGGCTGCGCACCCGCTGCAAAAGGCGTTCGATGTTCACGCTGACGTGTGGCCGTTTCATTTGCCGCAGAATCTCCGGATGGAGATGTTGAAGCGGCATGTCGAGATAGGGCACAATTTTTGGCAGGGAGCTCAACGCATCGAGAAATGACTCGGTCACCCCCCCGGGGTAGAAATAATGGAGGCGAATCCAAAAATCCCCGGGAATTTTGGCGAGATCACTCAGCAATTGCGCAATGCCATAAGTTGAATCATAGAGGTCCTTGCCATAGTCGCTAGTATCTTGCGCCACAAGGCAAAGCTCCCGCACTCCCCGGGTCAGCAGCCGCCGCGCCTCGTCCAGCACCACCTCACGCGGCACACTTTTCAAGCGTCCTTTGAAGCTCGGGATAGCGCAGAACGTGCAGTTATGATTGCAGCCATCGGCGATTTTCAGATAAGCGTACGGACGTGGTGCGCCCAGTTCCTTGCGGGGCGTTTTACGGCGCACGACGGTCTCCGGTAGCTCGCGCACCAGGTTTACTGCCGTGCCCAACTGGCCATGGGCCACGAGCTGCGCCAATCGCTCGAAGTCACCCACGCCGAGAAAACCGTCGACCTCCGGCAACTCGGCCGCCAACTCCTCGCGATAACGTTGCGAAAGACAACCCGACACGAAGACGCGCATGGGGCGGCCTTCAGCCGCGGCCTCGCGCTTGCGTTTGAGCCACTGTAAAATCGTCTCGATGGATTGAGCTTTTGCGCTATCAATGAACCCGCAGGTATTAATGAGGACAGCATCGAAAAAATCATTCGGGCCGGGCTCGAGAGCGGCTGCGAAAACTTTCGCCCCCTGCTTTTCCAGCAGCCCTGCGAAGTATTCGCTGTCCACCGTATTCTTGTCGCATCCGAGTGTCACAATGCCAATTTGCATAGGCGTCGGCACACACTTACGCCGGCCCCGAGAAATACTTCAGCTGCTCAAGAGGACCTGCAACCGGGGACCACGTGTCGCGAAGGACAGGTTTGTGAAACAATCTGTGGGCGCTGCTGTCTCTGCGAGGGGTCGCGAACCTATTATTCTGGCGACGCCCGTGCAAGTGTGCCCATGGGAAAACAGGCGATCTTTCTCGGAATTTTATGGGAGCAGAACGTCATCGTGTCGCGGCGCGCTCAACGGCTGCCTGTGATCCTCCACCACACAGTTTTTTGCTTCATGCATAGAATAAATGTCGAAAAAGAACATTTGACAGACAGCAGGGCCGCGCCCAGTAGAGTAGCCTGGTTTTCAGTAAGAAATCTGGAGCAGGAAGGGCTAAGGCACAATCATGGCGCGTTATGTGATCGGGATTGACGGGGGAGGAACGAAAACGCTCGGAGCTATCGCCGATGAGGAGGGAAAAATCCTCGAGCAGTACGAGGTCGGCTCGACAAATCACCACTCAAACCCACTGGAAGTGGTGAAAGGAAATCTCCGTGAGCTGATCATGACTTTACTGGCCAAAGCCAACGTCAAAGCCGAGGATGTGGCCTGCGTGTGTAGCGGCATGGCTGGAGTGGATCGCCCTGACGACAAAGCTCTTGTGAAAAGCATCTTGGCGGAATTCTTGCCGCACGCACTGGCCGTGCCCGTCAACGACGGCCTCATTGCTCTTGTGGGCGGCACAATGCGCGCCGTGGGAATCATCGTCATTTCGGGCACGGGTTCGATCGCCGTGGGAGTGAACAAACGAGGAGTGCAAGGACGCGCCGGCGGGTGGGGGCATATTCTTGGCGATGAAGGCAGCGGCTACATGATCGGGCTGCGGGGGCTGCGGGCTGTGTGCCGCGCCTACGACGGCCGCACGGACCCAACTCTGCTTCAGGAAATTGTGATGAGCCATTTTGGCTTTGAGCGCCCCGAGCAAATTCTTGGTTGGACCAAGCAGATTCAGGGCAACAAAACGGAGATTGGTGCGCTCAGCCGCCTTGTGCACGAAGCCTACTTGCGCGGCGATGCCACAGCAGGTCAGATTCTACGTGAGGAGGCGGACGAGCTCGCCCTGGCCGCCGTCGCCGTGGCTAAAAAGCTATTCCCCGACGACAACGATTTTGAAGTGGTGGTGGGAGGTGGCAACCTGCGCAAAGCGCGCCATTTCTTCGAAATGTTTCAGGCTGCGGTGGCTAAACGTCTGCCAGGCATCCCCGTGATCATGCCGCGCCGCGAGCCGGTCGAAGGGGCAGTGATCTACGCGCTTGACCAACTACGCCATTTTGAGACCGCAGCAACTGGCGCCACAGCCTAAAAAAGGCTATGGCGTTGATTTCTCCACCGTTCTCACGCAACGGTGCGCCCGGGCAGAGCGCGGCAATCAACCCTTCCTTTGCTGCAACCATTCTCTGCCGCGTTCGGTGATCTCCCACACACCGCGCGGCGAGCCGGCTACAAGCAACCCTTCTTTGACAAGGCGGTAACGCGCCGACTGTGCAGTAGAGGTCCAACGCAGGCATCTCGAATTACTGGGAATAGGTTCTGAGTCTCCCGGTTTGAGCATGGAGCGCATTCTCTTGTGCACACCACCGAGAACCTCGCGCGTTTTTGCACGGCCGCCCCGCGCGACGAGCTCCTCTAAGATGGGCTCGAAGAATTCCTCAAGAGGTGTGCGCTGATCGGGGGGCAGGCGATGCCGCCGCGTCTTTTTAGGCGGGCCCGCCAGAAGCTCTTGCCACTCGTTGGTAAGGCCCTCCATTTTTTTGCGGAAATCCCCAATGTCCTTTGCCCGCGCTGCAAGACGATTCGCTTCTTCGTAATCACCCTCGGTCAAAGCCAGTGCTGCAGATTCTCGCATGCGTTTCTCCGCATTGTCGAGCGCTTCGGCCAGCAAGGCAAAAGCTTCTCTCACTTCGTCATCCATGAGTTGCTTCCTCTCACCCTCCTCGAGATTCTCCTCCTGGGGAGCCTTGGTTATGATTTCCCTCATCGTTCACGTTTCCGAGTGTCAAGCATGGAACAGCTTACCCCGTCCTGCCGCCCAGCGGACGTGGCGCGTAAGGCGCTCGTTTGTGCCTGCGCCACCGGCTGAGTGTGGCAGGACGTTCGATATTGACGTAGCTTGTGTGTTCGGCAACGTTCAGGGTTCGACACTGTACGAAACCAATAGCTACGACAACGGCAACCACGGGCTGTGGGACGGACGGAAACGAAAGCTGAGAAGCGACTTGAAACAGGGAAAGGCAAAAGAGGAGAGAAGCGATGCGGCATATTGTTAATAAATTATTTTCAGCGTTTGCTCATTTGATAATAAATGATTTGTTTATTCGTGCGCTGGTGCTTGCGTGTGCACTCACACTTTTTCTGAGCGGGTGCGCAGTGCTGCCGAAATGGAACATCGGTGGCAAAAAAGCCGAGCCCCCAAAGCAAAAGCTGTCGCCGTTCTCGTGGGCCAAGGAAAGTGTAGAGGCCGACGGCCGAGGTATCGCTCCGGCGACAATAAAAGAGGAACCGCAGCGGTCGCTGGCTGCCAAGCAGGCGGCCAAAACTGCTGCGATCGCCGGACTCAAGCACCGCGTGGCGCGTCTCGCGATTACGGGTAGCCAGACCGTCGGCACGGCCATGGCCATCAATCTCAGCGTCAAGCGGGCCATCGAGAAATATCTCCAAAGCGCCGAAGTCGTTCATGAAAAGGAAATCGAGCCAGGCGTGTGGGAAGTGCGATTGCGGGCCCCGCTCGCACCAATCTCGGATATTCTACTCGACCATCGCATCACGCCGGAAGGGATTCCTGTGATGCCGGTGGCGGAACAAAAAGTACCGCGCGAAACCTGAGGAGTGGCGGCCGTTCTGCGCTTAGTTGCGGTCCGCAACGCGTCCGCGCGTCGTCGGCTGAGCTTACGCAAGCCACATTCACAAGGCAGGTGCTTTGCTGAAGAGTCTACGCGCGGCAGCGGCGAATCACGAGGGCCTCTCGTCAACACCCTGCACCATATTATGGGCCTAGTGAACTTGCGCGATCACTTTTTCTTTGAAAGCGGGTCAACACATTGCGCGAAGACAAGGGAGTAAGAGTTACTTCTGCAGAAAGGGTTTTGCATGGCAAAATATCTCATCACCGGTGGTTGCGGCTTCATTGGCAGCAATCTCACCGCCGCGCTACTCGCCGACGGTGAACATGTCACCGTGTTCGACAATCTTTCGCGCGCAGGCACGGAGCGCAATCTCGCCTGGCTGGAATCTTTGAAAGCCCCGCGCTTTCGCTTCCTCCGCGGCGATGTCCGCGACTTCAACACTTTGCGCGACCTGCTCGCTGCTGAGGATTTCGATGTCGTGTTCAACACCGCCGCGCAGGTGGCGGTAACGACATCTGTTGTTGACCCCCGCACTGACTTTGAAGTGAACGCGCTTGGAACCTTCAATGTGCTGGAAGCCGTACGCCTGAGCGGCCGAAAACCGATCTTTTTCTTCACTTCCACAAACAAAGTTTATGGCGGTATGGAGGATGTGAAAATTGTCGAGCGCAACGGCCGTTACGACTACGAAGATCTTCCTCATGGCGTGCCGGAGTCGCGCGGCCTGGATTTCCACTCACCTTACGGGTGCTCGAAGGGGGCCGCCGATCAATACGTGCGCGACTACGCGCGCATCTATGACATTCCTAGCGTCGTCTTCCGCATGAGCTGCCAGTATGGCCCGCGCCAGTTCGGCAACGAGGATCAGGGATGGGTGGCGCATTTTATCATCGCCGCGCACAAGGGACGCGACATCAACATCTATGGCGACGGCAAGCAAGTGC
This sequence comes from Candidatus Sumerlaeaceae bacterium, assembly GCA_049968255.1. Lineage (GTDB taxonomy): Bacteria > Sumerlaeota > Sumerlaeia > Sumerlaeales > Sumerlaeaceae > DRVG01. The sequence goes on from JBMFRB010000003.1 coordinate 17,656, forward strand.
GCGACATTCTTTATGTGGATGACCTCGTGCGTGCCTTCCGCATGGCGGCGGCTGCAATTTCGAAAACAGCAGGCAAAATCTACAACATCGGTGGCGGACGCGACAACACGATAAGCTTGCTGGAGCTTGTGGCCGACCTCGAACAGCTCGTCAGTCGCAAGATCACTTTGCACTTCGGTCCATGGCGCCCGGGTGATCAACCCGTCTACATCAGCGATATTCGACGTGCTCAGGAGGATTTTGGATGGACGCCCCAGATCTCAAAAAGCGAAGGCGTGCGGCGTCTGCTTGAGTGGGTTCGTGCCAACAGCGAACTTTTCGCATAGACACTTTCACCCCCAGCAGGTGAGATAGCTGCTGTGCATTGGCCGAGATTCAGGCAGGAGGCGCATCGCGCCCCCGTGCATCGGGTTGCTGTCGGTGAGGACAGTATCATCCGGACGGTGCTGGGGGTATTGTTTCTTACGCTTTTCGCGTTGGCGATTGTCGTGCCGTTTCTCTACATGGTCATCATCTCGCTGAAGTCGCCTTCGGAGATGGGCAACGGCCGATTGGTGCCCGAAGCCCTCGTGGATTTGTTACGCTTGCGACACCGTGAAATTGTCTTGCTGCGCGCTGAGCTCTCGGACGAACAGCTGGCCAGCCTCAATACCGCACCCGGTGCGCCCTTTGTGCCCGTCTTGGCCTCCCCGCCGCCCATGCTCAAAGACATGCTTGTGCCCACTGTGCCTCGCGAGACGCTGTGGGCTCGCCGCGTAGCGCTGGAAAAACCATCGGCTGCCGCCCACCATGTCGTTGCGCTGCTCGAACTGCGCGATCCAGAGAAAAAGCTTCGCCGCGTAGATCGCTTTGCACTGCTCTGTCCGCACCCGTCGGGAAACGCCTGGCAGGCGGTCGAAGTGTCACGAGTACCGCATAATTTCAAAACACTTTTGGGACGCCTCTTTATCAACTACCGCGCCCTTGTGCGCTGGGACGTCCTGGCCCAAGGCCGCTTCCTCGACTGGCTTTCCCACGGTTATCCCCGATGGTATCTCAACAGCCTCTTTGTGGCCGCCGCCACAGTGCTTTTGGGTATTTTCTTCGATTCTCTGGCGGCCTTTGCTTTTGCGAAATTTGATTTTCCTCTCCGCAGACCGTTGTTTGCTGTGCTCGTCGCTACGCTCATGATTCCTTACCCTGTCACGCTTGTGCCGTCGTTTTTCATTTTTGCCAAACTCGGGCTCTACAATACCTATGCGGCACTCATCATTCCCGGGCTCGTCAGCGCATTCGGCATTTTCCTTGTCCGCCAATACATTCAGACGATTCCCAACGACCTTGTGGCAGCAGCCCGCGCCGACGGCGCTAGCGATTTTGAGGTTTATCGCTTCGTTATACTGCCGACGGCGCGGCCGGTGCTCGCCGCACTCGCTGTGTTCAGGTTTCTGTGGCAGTGGAACTCTTATCTTTACCCACTCATTCTTACCAATCGCGACTCGATGAAAACGTTGCAGCTCGGACTGGCCACGCTCCAGGAAGCATTCGGCACACTCGACTACGGTCTCCAAATGGCCGGTGCCACGCTTGCCGTGATCCCCATTCTTCTCATCTATCTCGTCATGCAGCGGCATTTCATTGCCGGCATCACGATGGGGTCAGTCAAAGGTTAGTTCCCTAAGGTCAGCAAGCATTCCCCAAGGGAATTTCCCCCGTACCACACACGAATCTACCATGGCGCCTATGCTACGACGACGGGGCGGCGCCGCGCACGCGCACGCTCGGTGGGAAAGGAACGCACATGAGTGACGCATTCGGTTTGGGAGCACGCGGCTGGTGTGTGACACGTCTGCAAGAAGCGCTTAGGCTTGCGCCAGACGGCCGGTTTGGCCCCAAGACGCACGCAGCTGTGGCAAACATCGAGGAGGTCACGCTTCGCCGTGAACCACGCGGCCTAGCCGACGAAGCCGTCTTTCGCCACCTCGGAATGTCCTGGCCAACGGAATTCGAGCGCGCGTTGGCTTTGATTGCCGAACTTGAGGGAACGTCTTATGGCGATTGCAATGCCACCGACATTGACGGTGCCGGTCTGACGATGGGCATCTGCGGCTTCACGACAAAACATGGGGAAGTTCAAGCCCTGGTCGAAACTTTTCTTCACGAGGTGCCTGAGGCTTGGACATGGGCTCCACCTTCTCTCCAGCTGGCGTTACGCGAACTCATGGATGAAAGCGCCCCAACCGAAGCATGGGAAGGCGTTCTGCTGGATGCACAACGTCGGCCCCGACACGCCACGCGAAGCACCATTGCAGCGTGGGGAACACACCCGCGCATGCGCGAGCTTCAACATGCTTTGGCGTTCGAGCGTTACTGGCAGCCCGCCGCGGCGACAGCTCGGCGCCTTGGCGTGGATACGTCGCAAGGCCGGGCCCTGCTTTTCGACATCGCCGTGCAAAACGGCGGCTGGCGCGCTGGCCACGAAAAGCGGCTGGCGCAACTGACCACCGCGGCTCACGGACCTGAGGACCCCCATACGCGCCTGCGTGCCATAGCGCTGGCGGTGGCTGACGAGGCCCAAGCCCCATGGCGCAGCGACGTGCTGAGCCGCAAAATGTTATTCGCGCGCGGGGCTGGGATGGTGCACGGCACCTTTTTTAGCCTTGCCGCGCAGGCGATCCTAGCCCGCTAACGTTGAGCGCGAGCCCGCCTAGCCCCCCGTCGTCGAGGCAAACCATCACACATCTCAGGAGGTTCTTTCCATGAACAGTGCCGGCGAAGCCCTGCGCAAATTCTTCGGCAGCACACGCACGTACATTTTCTTCACAACTCTGCTCTCGGGTGCTGTGGCTTTCCAGCTTCTGGAGCAGCAGCAGGCCGACGCCTTGCTCAAAGCCGCTGTCGAGATCGGCATCGCGTTCTTCGGCGGCGCCTGGACCCACAGCGTGGGGCGGCGCGACGTGGGACAGCGTTGAGCAAGACCCCACAACCAAAGGCGCCCTCGCGCAGTGAAAAAAGTCCAAATAGGGTGGCGCAGGACGAGCGCGAGGGCGCTCCACTCGCGCGTCCCTGCGTCGTGCACGTTGCCCACTCTTATGCCCTTACCACCGAGATGACCAGACGCCCACGTGAGGGGAAGCGACCACCATTCGAGGGGCTCCTCGGGCATCTCTGGTGCTTGCCCAGGCGTCGAGTTCTGCGATTCGACTTTCTTCCCACTCTCGCGCCTGCAAACTCGGCGCCGTTGGGTCGACATAAATGTCCCGCAAGCTCATTTGTGAGGCACTTTGGCGGCACTGCTCGCTGTGGCGTTCAGTGGTGCCAAAATCTATCCCAGAGCTCCCAGAAATTGCGGCCGCGCGCTTCAACTTCGCGAGGGCCGACCACTTCGATTCCTGTGCGTCCGAGATAATCCTTTAGCTTATCGGGGGAAGTGAGCTCGACGTGCAGTGTCATGGGGGCTTGCGGCACGAACGGTCTCGGCATTTCGCCCAGAGGACGGGAAAGAGCCTCGCACACGCCGTCCTCGATAAGCCTGAGCGATTGCGCAGGCGCTAGACACGCTGCACTGTAGCGCGTGAGGCCGCGCTTGACCTCGGCACACGTAAGGCGTTCGCCGAGCAGCGCACGTGCTTCGCGGCAGACGGCCGCATCCCCGGAGACAAAAGCCACAGGCGCAGCAAAGCTGCCTGCAATTCCCGCCGCAAAACCAACTTCTCCGATCGGCTCGCCGTTGAGAGTGGCATGGTACCACGATTCGCTCGACATCGTGTGACACAGCACACCGTCGGCCACCCCGGCGCGCGCGTGCGCTCCCACCAGAACCACCACACAGTCGCCTACGCGCAGCGGTTCCACGAAGCAGCCCCAACGGTGACCAAAGACGTACGTCGCGCCGGCTTCGAGTCTGTCCTTCAAGAAACTGTTGAATGAGTACGCACCGCCTGCGCCGTGGCCATCCACCACATAAATGTCCTCGAACCCGGCTCTTTTTGCGCCCCGCACTGCGGCGTTGACGTCCTCAGTATAGAGCGCGCGGCCTTCCGGATAGGCAGGAGCGGTAGCGGTCACTTGCTCCCACCGCGTAATGCACGACACGCCTTCCATATCGGTCCAGATGAGCACACGCTTCGGCCGCCGCACTGCCGTTGCGCGTTGAGTTGCTGACTGAGCCTTGGGCACGTCTTATAATCTCCTTACTTCTCTCGATTGAACGAGTGCTAAAGTTAGCGTAGCCGCAGGTGCAATGGAAAGACGAAAAATAGTGCATGTCAGGGGAAAATGGGGAACGAATGAAAGCCATTGGTGTCGTTAGTGTTGAGCGGGTGGGCCAACGAATGCGCAGCGTTTTCGATGATGAAGATTCGCACTTGAACCTGAGTCGGGAAACGATGACACTGTTCTCAGGTTATCTGGCTCGGAGAGCAGCACGTGCCGACCACGGACCACGGACGCTGTATGAGAGACGGTGGTAGCAAATGTCCTTTCTAAAAAAAATCATTCCTGGGAAGTCGGACAGCAAAAACGACGAGAAGACACAACCCTCGGCAACACAAACGCCGCAGCCAACGATTCCGCGGCGGATTCCGGATCCGGCCGAAAAGCCAGCGGTCTCACATCCCCGTGTTGGCGCCGCCTCCTCTGCGACGAACCGTGTGGCGGCGCCGCCTGACGAAGCCGCCGCGAAGACCAAAGGTGGCGATGGTTCGATCTCTAGCCAGATTCGCGACGAAGAGGCACGGCTAGCCTCGGGCGGACCTTCATTGACCCCACCGGGAGAGGAAGCAGGGAAACTGGGCACAGCCGCCGCGGGGCCACAGCCGCCCGACCTTGCCGTTTCGGCTGAAGTAGATATGCTCCAGCTTCTTAGCGAGCAGGCCGGGCTCGAGTACGTCAAACTTAGCGATGTTCCAAAGAGCCAGATCACACCCGAGTTGCTTCGGATGATTCCCTCGGAGCTGGCGCGCGCCTACAAAGTTTTTCCCATCAAGTATCGGCCTGAGGACCGTACGGTGGTCGTGGCCATCAGCGATCCGCTCAATGTGCGGATCATTGATGATCTGCGCCTCTTCCTCATGGACAAAAACGTCAATAATGTGGACGCCGTCGTCGCTAACGAGGAAGACATCCTCGATTACATCAACCTCTTTTATGGAGTAGGCGACACAACTCTGGATCAGATGGTCGAGGAATTCGAAGCGCAGGACACCTCGACGGGATTGGAAACCCGCGAGGGGACGTACGACCTGAGCGACATCGACAAGATTGCCAACGAAGCGCCAATCATCCGTTTCTGCAACCTGCTTTTGCTGCAAGCGATCAAGGATCGCGCCAGCGACTTGCATATCGAGCCCTTCTCGAATGCTTTGCGCATCCGCTACCGTGTGGACGGCGTGCTGCGCGAAATCCCCTCGCCCCCCAAATCGTGGCAGACGGGAATCGTCTCGCGTTTCAAGGTCATGTCGGGCATGGACATCAGCGAAACGCGTCGCCCGCAAGACGGACGGATCAAGCTCACCGTCGAGGGACGCGAGATTGATCTCCGTGTGTCCTCACTTCCGGTGGCGCACGGCGAGGGTCTGGCCATGCGTATTCTCGACAAAAACATGGCCCTGCTCGGCGTGCAGCAGATCGGCATGATGCCGGATGTGCTCGAGGTGTTCCTCAAGCTCATCCAGCGCCCCAACGGAATCATTCTTGTCACTGGCCCCACAGGTTGCGGCAAAACGACAACACTCTACGCCGCCTTGAACGAGGTCAATAGTCCGACGGAAAAAATCATCACAGTGGAAGACCCCGTCGAATACCAGCTCGATGGGTTAGTGCAGGTCAACATCAACGCCAACGTTGGCCTTACGTTCGCCCGTTGTCTCCGCGCAATTTTGCGTCAGGACCCTGACATCATTCTCGTTGGTGAAGTGCGCGATGTGGAAACGGCGCAGATCGCGATCCAGGCCTCGCTGACGGGTCACTTGGTCTTTTCCACACTGCACACCAACAGTGCGGCCGGCGCCGTAACCCGCTTGATTGACATGGGGGTCGAGCCATTCCTCATTACCTCGACACTCGAGGGCGTGATCGGTCAGCGCCTTGTGCGCCTTATCTGTCCCATGTGCAAGCGTCCGTACACCCCAACCCCGGAGGAGCTTGAGGATTTTGCCACCACGCCGGAGGAAGTGGCGGATCTCACGTTCTTCCATGGCGAAGGATGCGACGAGTGCGGTAACACGGGCTACAAAGGCCGGATTGGAATTTTTGAGCTTCTGCGGGTGACGGAGGATATCCGCGATCTCATTCTCCAGCGCGCAACGACAGACGACATCCACGCCCTCGCCATCAAGCAGGGCATGAAGACCATGCGCCAGGATGGGTGGCTGAAAATCTGCTTGGGCATCACGACCTTCGAAGAAGTAGCGCGCCACACGCCTCGCGAAACGCGCGAAGTTATCCGCATGGAAATGGAAAAGCTCCTGCAAGAAACTGGCGTCAAGACGGACGAAGAACCCACGCGAGAGCGGCCGGTGGCGTCGATGGCCTCAATCGAGCAGGGGACACTGCCGGGGGGCGGCGAACCGTGGGCCGAGGAAACCGCGATACGGGCGCGCGACGCTGGCGATGCAACGCGAACGGACGAGAACGAAACTCAACCCTAGCGCGTCTTTCGGGGAATTTGGAGGAATGCCTCGGCGCTTTTGAAGCTAACGTGTGTCGGCACCGAGTTTCTCACGCTTCGCGGGCCAAAGACGAGCATCGCCCGTCCAGGACGCGCAGTTCGCGTAAACGCATAAGTTTGCCGTAAATTGGTTTTAGCATCTCGAATCCTGGACAGAAAGGAATGGCTCGGTATGTACAAGGTGGTATTGCTCCGCCACGGCGAGAGCACCTGGAACAGGGAGAACCGCTTCACTGGCTGGACTGACGTTGATCTCTCCGCGAAAGGTATCGAGGAGGCACACGAAGCCGGTCGGACGCTGAAAGCCGAAGGGTTTACCTTCGACTGCGCATTCACGTCCGTGCTCAAACGTGCTATCCGCACGCTGTGGATCGTGCTCGATGAAATGGATCTCATGTGGATTCCCATCACGAACTCCTGGCGCCTCAATGAACGGCACTACGGCGCGCTGCAAGGGCTCAACAAAGCTGAAACCGCAGCAAAGTACGGCGAGCAGCAGGTCAAGATCTGGCGCCGCAGCTACGACGTGCCGCCACCAGCTCTCGAGAAAAGCGATCCGCGTTGGCCCGGACACGATCCGCGCTACCGCGACCTCGCTCCAGAGGAAATTCCTCTCACGGAGTGCCTCAAGGACACCGTCACACGGTTCCTTCCATTCTGGCATTCGACTATCGCCCCCACGATCAAGAGCGGTAAGCGCGTGATCATCGCCGCACACGGCAACAGCTTGCGCGCACTGGTGAAGTACCTCGACAACATCAGCGACGAAGAGATTGTGGAACTCAATATCCCCACGGGCATTCCACTTGTTTACGAACTGGATGCTGACCTAAAACCGATCAAGCATTACTACCTCGGCGACCCAGAAGCCGTGGCAAAGGCTGCCCAGGCCGTGGCAAACCAAGGCAAAGCAAAGTAAGATGTTCCTAACTTCTGTTTCGCCTCGAGGCCGGTGAAGTTTACCTTGCCGGCCTCGAACATTTGATGCTCTGCCCACCGGCGCGAACAGCCGCGGCGCCGCTCACGGGCTCGACATGTTCTGAGGGAAAACGCCGCTCTGCGAAGGGCCTTTGCCTAGGGCTTGCGTTCGGGGAATTCGAGAAAACGAATGCCGGTCTTGCGCGTGGCTGTCCGCACCATCTCCGCGGCGGCCTCGTTGGCGCGCTGCACAATCTCCTCTTCTTTCACGCGCACGAGTTTGCCCTTCTCGACAACGATCTCGCCGTTGACGATCGAGTAGGCGACAATGTGAGAGTTGCCTGCGAAGACCGGTGCAGCGACGGGATCGTGCAGCGCTCCTGCTAGGCCGAGTTGCTCGAGATCGATGAGCACAAGGTCGGCAAGTGCACCCACTTCGATGCGCCCCAGCTCCGTGTAGCCCAACACCTTGGCGCCACCGCGTGTGGCCCAGCGCAGGACTTCACGCGCGGTGACGGCGCGCGCACCGCCCATCACGCGGTGCAACAGCAAAGCCAGGCGCACTTCGCCCAGCATATCGCTGGCGTCGTTGCTCGCGCTGCCATCCACGCCAAGCCCCACGGGCACGCCCGCTGCTGCCATTTTCGGAATTGGGGCGATTCCCGATCCTAGACGCATATTCGAAGCCGGACAATGCGACACGCCGGTTCCTGTTGCCGCCAGCCGCTCAATTTCTTTATCGTTGACGTGCACCATGTGAGCAAACCACACGTCTGGCCCCAACCAGCCGATTGTCTCTGCCCATTCGACGGGGCGCATGCCGTAGACTTCTTGGCAATAGCGTTCCTCATCGCGTGTCTCGGCGAGGTGGGTATGGAGCCGCAGCCCATGGGCACGCGCCAACTCTGCCAAGCGCTTCATCGTGCTCTCCTCGACGGAAAACGGCGAGCACGGTGCTAAGGCGATCTTCACCATGGCATCGGGTGCGGGATCGTGGTACGCGGCTATGAGACGTTCGCAGTCGGCGATGATCTCATCTTCGCGTTGCACCACATCGTCAGGCGGAAGCCCGCCCTTCGAGCGACCGCGGGTCATGCAACCGCGGGTGGGATGAAATCGAATGCCTAGCTCGCGGGCCGCTTGAATTTCGGCATCAATGAGTTTGCCGTCGCTGGCGCGCGGGAAAAGATAGAGATGATCGGTTGTCGTTGTGCAGCCTGTGAGCAGCAACTCACCCAGCCCCACAAGCGCCGAAATGTAAACGAGTTCTGGCGTCACTTCGCGCCAGATTTCGTAAAGATTCACGAGCCACTCGAAGAGTTCGGCATTTTGCACGCGAGGGACCGCTCGCGTCATCGTCTGATAGAGATGGTGGTGGCAATTCACCATCCCGGGCAAACACAACATGCCCGACGCCTCGATAACGCGTGCACCGTCTGGCACCTCGATGCAAGCAGCAATCTTCGCGATGCGATTGCCGCGGATAAGAACATCCACGCCATCGAGTTCCGTTGTTTGGTCGTCAAATGGTGCCAGCTTACCGACTTGGCGCAGAAGAATCGTTGAGCTCATATCCGTTGTCCGCCTTGTGTCCTTTCAATGAATGCTGCGGCATGTTGCGCAGCGAAAAACATGCTTATGTCGCCCTGAGATGGCCGTGAGTCAAGGTCATGGCGAAGTTGGCAGCTTGAGCACAGCGTCGCGTCCAGATGCCGTCTCGTGCACGAGCTAAGTGCTCTTGACGCGTCATGGGCGCGAGCGCGAGAGTAGAGTCGTGAAAAAGAGCTATGCATGGGGAATCAAGCGATGTGTTGTCCTGCTCCTCGCGGCAGGGACGGCGGCACACTTGCACGCACAAGTCCGCACTGTCACCGATAGCACACGCCCCGTTGCCTCGCCCGATGGCAAACGCACCATCGTGGTGGATCGCATCTTCCGCGTCGTTGATGGGGAGCTCGAACGCTATCCAAGCCGCATGCTTGTGCGAATTACGGAAGTCGGTAGCACCGTAACGCGCCAGCGACTCATTGACGCCTCCCAGGTGCGGCTACTCAATCCGCCTCGCTGGCTCGACGATCGCTGGGCAGCCTTCACGTACAATATCTCGAAAAATGCAAATGGGGTGGTTTATGTGGACAGCGCCTCGGCCGATGCACTGCAACTTGAATTTGTTGCGCTACGCCGCCGCATGGCAGGCTCGGACACTATTGAGGTTGAACTGACGAGTTTCGAGGTCACTGACTACGGCCAGCGGATCACGCGCATTCCCAACGTTACACGCCGAAACCGCTCCGTTTTCCCGCTTTTTCTCCGTCCGCTTCCGCCCTACGACACCACACCATTCCCTGGGGTTTATGCTGAGCAGGTGAGGAAAGCGGTGAAAGCCTATCACGACTTTTTGGAAAAAAACAAGATCCGCTCTCTGCGCCTGGAGGAAGCCAGCGAATCATTCTCGCCCGAGGACAAGATGTTGGCGGTGCTGTCCTGTGTGGACGGCAAGCCCGCAGCGCTGCTTTGCCCCTTGGAAGCGGAGAGTCCCGCAGCGGCGCTCGAACGCGTGCACATCTTCCCGTTGGACCCGAACATTTCGCTGACTTGCCTCAGCGATGCGGGAGCTGCGCAGGCCGATACGCCGACCAGCTCCACAATAAGCGAGGACAGCGAAGTGCTTGGGCACTTCGGCGAGTATCGTTTCCGCACAAGTTGGAAAGACGAAGCAACAGCCCTTGTGGAGCAGGAATTCTTCGAAAGCGAGGAGCAGGAGCCACACCGCGAGCCGCTTTACGCTTTGCATCTTGACGGCAGAATCGAAAAAATCGCTCAGGCGAAAATCAGCGAAGGGGCAACGTCGGCCACGCTTAAGGACATAGGCAAATCCGATGACACGCCGACAAGTTCTGTGAATAGCATGGAAACATCTTTCACCCAAGCTGCACTGGGGGCAATGTCGCCCGAAGTCGCGGAGGCAGACAGCCAAACCACCGCAATGGAACGCATTTCGGTGCCACGAGCGACCGCAACCCCGCAAAGTAAGGCTCAGATGCGGCAGAGCAAGCCGACCATCAGGCAGCGTGGCACAGTCTCCAGTGCGAAAAAACAATCACGCACAAACCAGAGAAATGCGGCCTCGACCAGAACACTGCCCACACGCCGTTCTTCTCGTTGACACAAAGGTCGAGCGTTCCACTCTCGTCAATAGCTGTTGTGGGGCAAGCCATGGCGCTCTCGGGCATAAGGCAAAACTCGGAAAGGAAAAGTAGATGAAGGTTGCGATCTTTGGACTCGGCTATGTGGGCACGGTGTGCGGTGCATGCTTCGCGCGCTATGGCCACGAAATTTTGGGCGTGGACGTCAATCCCCTTAAGGTGCAGATGATAGCCGAGGGCAAGTCGCCCATTGTCGAGCCGGACCTTGATTCATTTCTTGCCGAAGCGCACGAGCAAGGGCGCTTGCGCGCGACCACCAACACAGCCGAAGCCATCGAGTGGGCCGACATCTCCCTCGTCTGCGTGGGCACACCCAGCAACGAAAACGGTTCGCTCAACCTTGAGTACATTTACGGCGTGTGTCGCGACATCGGCCACGCCATGCGCAACAGACAAGATTTTCATGTCGTCGTGATTCGCTCGACCGTCCTTCCCGGCACTGTGGAGCGCTGTGCTCAGGTGATCGACGAAGCCAGCGGCAAAAAGGCCGGAATAGATTTCGCTGTCGCCTCAAACCCCGAATTCTTGCGCGAGGGCAGCGCCATCCGTGATTTTATGAACCCGCCTTTCACGCTGGTAGGCACCAACGACGGTCGTGCCCGCGAGATGTTGCGCGAACTCTATGCGCCCGTGGGAGCAGAGTTCATAGCGGTTGAACCACGTGTGGCGGAGATGCTTAAGTACGTTAACAATTCATTCCACGCGCTCAAAGTTGCGTTTGCCAACGAAATCGGCGAAATCTGCAAGGCCTTGGGCATTGATAGCCACGCGGTGATGGAACTCTTTATGCGCGACACGAAGCTCAATATCTCGACGGCTTACTTTCGTCCCGGCTATGCTTACGGTGGATCCTGTTTGCCCAAAGATCTAAGCGCGCTAGCGTACCAGGCCCAGCAACTCGATCTGCCCGTGCCATTGCTGCGCAGTATCCAGGAGAGCAATCGCCGTCACATCGAGTTTGGCATCCGGTTGATTCAGCGGACGGGCAAAAAGAAAATCGGCTTGTTAGGGCTAAGCTTCAAGGCGGGGACGGATGACCTACGCGAAAGTCCGCTCGTTGTGCTCGTGGAAACACTCTTGGGCAAAGGCTACTCAATAAAAATTTACGACCGAAATGTGAATCTCGCTCGCCTCGTGGGAGCCAACAAGGCGTACATCGAAAAGCAAATCCCGCACATTTCCCAGCTATTCGGGGCGAGCCTGGATGAGATCCTCGTCGACAGCGAATGTCTCGTCATCGGCAACAACGATCCGGAGTTCAAAGAGATTCTCAGCCGCGTGCGACCAGATCAGGTCGTCGTGGATCTCGTGCGAATTGCTCGCACGCCTGAAACCAGAGGCACGTACGAGGGCATCTGCTGGTGAGCCCGCGCCGCCCTCCACGCCGCGTCCTTATCATTGTCGAGAATCTGCCCGTGCCCTTTGATCGCCGGGTATGGCTCGAAGCCACAGCCCTGCGCGATGCTGGCTACGAAGTCACCGTGATCTGCCCGAAAATGAAAAACTTCACGACGAGCCACGAAATCCTTGAAGGCATCGAGATCTTCCGCCATCCTCTGCCGCTCGAGGGCGACTCGGCGGCGTTAGGCTTTCTCATCGAGTACAGCGTCGCGTTTTTCTGGGAGCTAGTGCTCGCTTGGCGAGTTTTTCTCACGAAGGGCTTCGATATCCTTCACGCCTGTAACCCGCCGGACAATATCTTCCTCATCGCACTCATGTTCCGTCCCTTTGGTGTGAAATTTGTCTTCGACCAGCACGACATCAACCCCGAGCTCTACATTGCAAAGTATGGCAAGAAGGGGCCGCTCTACTCCGTGCTGTGCGCTCTCGAGCGCCTTACCTACGCCACGGCGCATCTTGTGATAAGCACCAATCAAAGCTACCGCCAGATCGCCCTGACGCGTGGCCGAAAAACGCCCGAGAGCGTGCACATTGTGCGCAGTGCACCCGATATGACGAAGTTTCGCCCCGTCGAGCCCGATCCGTCGCTCAAAGAGGGTCGCCCTTACCTTGTAGCTTACGTCGGCGTCATGGGCCAACAAGAGGGGATTGATCTACTTCTCGATGCTGTGCGGGTCATTGTTCAGGAAAAAGGCCGAACCGACATTCTCTTTGTGCTTATCGGCAGCGGGCCTGAGCATCCGCACATGGAACGTTATGCGTGCGCCATCGGGGTGGCCGACCACGTGCGCTTCACGGGCCGCATTCCTGATGCCGATCTCCTGCGCTATCTCTCTACAGCTGATGTGTGCGTGAACCCCGACCGCGTCAACGAAATGAACGACAAATCCACGATGAACAAAATCATGGAGTACATGGCAGTCGGCAAACCGATCGTGCAATTCGAAATGACGGAAGGGCGTTTTTCGGCTCAAGAGGCTTCCGTCTATGCTCGGCCGAATGACCCGCGTGATTTTGCCGAGAAGATCCTCGAACTCCTCGATGATCCTGAGCGGCGCGCGCGAATGGGTGCCTACGGGCGTCGCCGGATGGAGAATGAGCTCGATTGGCGCTTCTCGCGCGAAGCACTCATTGCCGCTTATCGTACACTCGATGCCATTTAGCACCCCTCGGACCCTACGGCGCGCCGCGTGCTCTGACTTGCGAAACAGCTGGCGAAAAATCCGGTGGATCTCGCGTCCAGGCTACTGCTCGCGTGCCCTGTACGCGGGGGCGCCGACCGCACTGATTTGGCTCCTCCGCACTTTGTCTCACACTGTTGGCGCAGGTATCAGCCAGACTGGCACGCCGAGCCTTGTGCAAACAATAACGCTGCAATTCTCCGGGAGTTCTTGCTGTCCTCCCAAGCGAATCTCTTGCGCCACGCCCTAGGGACGCTGTCGAGAGGTGCGCTTGCCTTAGGAAACACTTTTGCGACGATGGCAAAAAAAGCCACTGAGCAAGGCGCGACATTCCTCGGCTAGCACGCCACCCACCTGCTCCACGCGGTGGTTCCACCGCGGGTAGTCCAGCAACGCCAGGTGTGTGATCACAGCGCCGAACTTCAAGTTCGGCGCGCCCCAGACCACGAGGGGGACACGAGCCAAAAGGATGGCTCCGGCACACATGGGGCACGGCTCGAGGGTGACGAAAAGCGCGCAGTCCTCAAGCCGCCAGTCGCCGTATACGCGTCCCGCTTCGCGCAGGGCCAAAACCTCAGCATGCGCTGTCGGATCGCAGAGTTCGATTTTGCGCTCGTGCGCGCGCGCCAAGAGCTCATCGCCACGCACGAGCACAGCCCCCACGGGCACTTCGCCTGCGGCGGCGGCAAGGTTCGCCTCCTCAAGCGCCACGCGCATCCAGCGCTCGTAGCTCTCGCGTGGGGGGAGTGGACGCAACTCGATGGAGGGCCGAGCCATCGTTTCCTCTCCTTATTGCTCATTGTTATCCGCGGATGGCGATGCACCGCGCGCGCGACGGTTGAAACGGTTCATGGCGGCGTCGAGGCCGCGTTCGAGTACGATCTCGACAGCATCAGCGGCCTCCTGTTCGGCACGCTCAATCATTTGCCATGTCTCGGGCGAAAAACGAGAAAGCACATAGTCGATCCAGCCATCGGGAGGCACCTCGGCGGGCCGCACGCCCAAACGCAGGCGAGGAAAATCCAAGGAGCCGAGCGACTGAATGATCGAGAGTAGCCCTTTGTGCCCACCGTGGCTTCCAGACGGACGTAAACGCAGCTGGCCGAGGGGGAGGTTCACGTCGTCGCACACAACGAGGATCTCTTCGGGCGCTCCTTCGTTCTTGGCTAAATAGGCGTGCACAGCCCGCCCACTAAGGTTCATATACGTGAGCGGCTTCATCAGAGTGGTGCGGCAGCCCAGAATGGTGGCCTCGGCCAGCGCGGCCTCGAAGCGAGCAGCAAGCGACCACTGAGCGCCGTGGCGCTGAGCCAAAATGTCCACAACGTCGAAACCCACGTTATGGGGCGTGCGTTCATAGCGGCGTCCCGGATTGCCTAATCCAACGATCAATCTCATAGGCCCGAGTGTGAAGGCGGGCGGACGCGATCTCCAGAAAAAAGCCGCAGTAAGCGCATCGGCGCGCGCTTTGCACTGGAATGCGGCTAGCCGCTCGTGGGAGATTGCTCGCAAATGAAACACCCAGCTAACAGAGGGCCAAAGTTGGCGGTCATGACATGGGCAGCAAAAAACATGCTGGCCGTGGGGCTTGTCCTGGCAATCCTTCTGGCGACGGGCTGCGAACGCGAATCGTCGAGCCTAGGCCCCAGGCCAAACATGCGACACGCCGCAAGTGGTGTCGAGCCTACACCTGTGCGCAAAACGACGCCACCGAATCCTGTCGCCACGTTGCAACCGGTGACCTCGGGTGCCGACGTGATGAATGCAACGAGGGCAGCCGCAAGCCCAGTGCCCGCGGCGTCGCCACGGACGCCGTCCGCCGATGTGATCGAGCGCGACCGCTCGCGATGGCGGAGCGAACTGCGCGACCTCGAGACGGAACTCAAAGAGTTACGCGAGAAGGCACGAACCCTGAGCAGCACTCAGACCCGCGAGCGTGTGACCCAGGTGCTGGCTGAGCTCGAAAGCAAGAAGCGCACACTGGCCGAACGGCTCGATCACTTTGATGACTGGCGCACCTCGGCGGCACTGGCCTGGCAAGACGTGCGGGCAGGCTTCGAAAACGCATTCAAAGAGCTGCGCGACGCTTATACTAAGGCTAAGAGCCATTTCTAGCGGCGAGGCGGGGTGCCGTGCTTGCCGAGCCCTTCGACGACCCAATGGTCAAAAGGTAAGGTGGGGGAACAAGGGCAGTGGTTGTTAGACGCGCAAAGCGAGGGACAGCGCGAGCCGACGGCTTGGCGGATGGCGTGGGCGAAGGAACAAGGGGGCTCTGAGGACGTAGGAGGCTCTCGGCCTGGCCGCTTGGGGGAGGGCAGCACCGCGCAAATGCCCACCTGTTCGTTCCCTTTGCTCCACGTTGTTCCCGCCAGTCGCTCCGTAGCGCTTGCGCCGAGCGAATGTGTCCCCACGACGGAGGACGTTCTTTCTCCTCTGGGCGATCGATCTTCGTGCGTTGCCAGTGGTGCACGCTGGCTCGGCCAGCTACAAAAAGTCACTTCTCGCACTTCACCGTTTCGCTTTTTCCTTGGAAAGGCACGGTGTGGCGGGGCCTATTTAAGGGAGTGTGCCGCGGTAGCCAAATTCCGTAATGATCCTGGCCACGCATCCCGTGCGCCGACGAAAGTGATGTGTTGGTTATGAGCGACGAAGTGATTGGGAGGAATGCGACGATGAAGATGAACAAGATGGATTGCAGCCCTCCGGTGCGAAGTTGTGGCTTGCTGCGAAAGATGATTTGGCTTGTCGGCGCTCTTGGTGTGTTAACGTCCTGTGCGCCGAGCGATTCCATCCAGCGCGAGCAGCAGCTGCGAGCGCCAGCAGAAGCAACGGCTGCCACGACGGTCCCCGCCGTGGCCGCGAGCCCCTCAAAACCGGAGTCTGCAAAAAGGTCCCTTCCGATCGCTATGGTAACGCCGGCTACGCGGCCGACCACTTTTTCTCTCGAATATCGGGCCACCCCTCCGCCCCCCGGATTTCCGCTCCCGTTCCCCGATGCTTACCCGGTTACGGATATTGAGCCAGGCAAGCGCGGCGGGAGTTTTACGTTCGTAAGCTTTGGCGAGGGGCCGAAGAGCTTTAACCCCATCACTACGAACGAAAGCTCGAGTTCGGACGTCATTGGCCGGATGTTCGAGTCGCTCATCGGCTTCGACAATGCCAAGCAGCTCTACGTTCCGGGGCTACTCAAGGAATGGTACATGGAGGCGGATAAGTGCACATGGATCCTAAAGCTGCGCGAGGGTCTCAAGTGGTCGGATGGCTCGCCGCTTACCGCCGATGACATCCTCTTCACGGCGCAGATCATTTATGATCCGAATATCTCGACTCCCTTGCGCGACATTCTTCAGGTGGGGGGCAAGCCGTTCCTGTTTGAGAAGATTGACGATACCACTGTGCGCGTGCGCCTGGCCCAGCCGACAGGTTCGTTCCTGGCCCTTATGGGCTGGGGGCCCATCTCGAAAAAAGCCTACGAGGAGGCTTACAAAGCTGGGCAGTTCGACACCTCCATGGGCATCAACGTGGCTGCGGAAAAAATCGTCTGCAGCGGGCCTTTTAGACTGAAGCAGTATGTGCCGGGCGAACGTGTCATCCTGGAACGTAATCCGTATTATTACAAGTACGATCGAAACGGCACCCCATTGCCTTATCTCGATACGCTCATTTTTACCTATGCGCCTGATATGGACCAGATGCTGGCACGCTTCACGGGCGGCACGGCCGATGGCATTGTGCGGCCGCGTCCCGATAGCATTCCGGATCTGGCTGACGGGCAGGCGAAGGGTAACTATACGCTCTACG
This sequence comes from Candidatus Sumerlaeaceae bacterium, assembly GCA_049968255.1. Taxonomy (GTDB): domain Bacteria; phylum Sumerlaeota; class Sumerlaeia; order Sumerlaeales; family Sumerlaeaceae; genus DRVG01. The sequence continues at coordinate 34,812 of JBMFRB010000003.1, forward strand.
ATTGCGGGCCTGGCGACGGAGCGAATCTCTTCTGGTTCAACCTGAAAAAGGGCACGAACCCGTCAACGGGTCGCCCATTTGTGGACCCGCAAAAGCAGGCGTGGTTCGAGGATGTCCGCTTCCGTCGCGCCATGCTCCACGCATTGGACAAAGAGAGCATTATCCGGACAGAGCTGCGCGGACTAGCGGTTAGTGTGTGGGGGCTTGAGTCGCCAGCCAACTCCTTTTGGATTGCCCCGAATTTGCCCAAGTACGAATACGACCCGGGACGCGCTAAAGCACTTCTCGATGAAATGGATTTGCGCGATCGCAATGGCGACGGCATCCGGGAGGATGCGCAGGGCAACAAGGTGAGCTTTACGTTCATCACGAACAAGGGCAACAAGGTACGCGAGCGCGTGGCCAGCCTTATGCAGCAGGATTGGGCGCAAGTGGGCGTGGAAGCGCGGCCGCAATTTCTCGATTTCAATGCGCTTGTTACTCAGCTCGATAGCACGTACGAGTACGAGGCATGCCTGCTGGGGCTAGGAGGCGGCGGGGTGCATCCGGCCAACTCAATGAACGTTTACCGATCAAGCGGGCGGACCCACCTCTTCAACCCAAAGCAGGAAAAGCCTGCCACGCCTTGGGAAGCTGAGCTCGATCGGCTTGCTGACCAATTTAACGCGACGCTCGACGTCGGCGAGCAGCAACGCATCTACTGGCGCATGCAGGAGATCATGGCCGAGCAACTGCCAATCCTGCCGCTCTGGACGTCGAAAGTGTTTGTGGCCGTTCGCAATAAGTTCGGCAATGTCAAACCCAGTGCCTTGTCGCACGAGCTGCTGTGGAACGTCGAAGAATTCTACGTGAAAGAGCCCAAATAACACCGGTCGCCGGCTGAAAGAATAGTTGGTGGAGGACAGGTGCGTACGATTGTGCCACGGCTGCGGTAACCTATTCAACCTGACAAAGGGGGCAGGAAAATGGGCGACGCAAGCCCGCCGAGGCCCAGCTGGCAATGCAGATGCTATCCTGTTAGCCCCGATCGACAGCTTGGAGTGAACTTGAAGAAACGGCAAACATCTGTCGGCACAAGCTTTCAGTGAATAGAACATTTGTTCTTATGTAATGCGTCACGATGAAACGTCATCTGAGTGCGGCGCAGAAAGCCATGCTCGATTTTATCGTTCGCCAGCATGAGCGCACGGGGATTTATCCCAGCGTGCGAGAGATTGCGCATCACATGGGCTTCGGGTCGACAAATACGGTGTCGTATCACCTGAGGCGGCTTGAGCAAGCAGGGTGTTTGGTGCGCTCGCGCCAGGCGCGATCCTATCATTTGCCTCAGACGAGAGGGAGCCGCGGCAACTTGCCCCACCTCTCCTCCAGTCACCAAATGACTGCTCCCACGGCCACTTCACGAGCCCGTTCCGCGTCCCGCTCGGCGCCCGCGCTGCGTTTTCCCATTCTTGGTCGGGTGGCCGCTGGTGAGCCGATCCTCGCTGAGCAGAATTTCGACGGCGTCCTCGAGCTACCCAGCTACTTCGACCCCTCGGGAGAGACGTTTGCCTTGCGGGTGCAGGGCAACAGCATGATTGAGGAGGGAATTTTCGACGGCGACCTGGTTATTGTGCGTAGCCAGCCGACTTTAGCCAATGGAGAGATCGGCGTGGCCATCATCGGCGACGAAGCCACCGTCAAACGCATTTACGACGATGGCAACGCCTGGCGGTTGGTGCCAGCCAACAGCGCTCTCGAACCGCGCATCGTGCCGAAGGACGCGGCCGATTTCCGTATTGCGGGCAAGGTGATCGGAGTGGTGCGAAAACTACGATGAGTCAAGCCGCATTTGTCGTCCGCAAAATTGAGTTCGTCAAAAGTGCGACCCAGCCGTCGGAATATCCGCCCGACGCGCTGCCCTTTGTGGGATTTGCCGGGCGCTCAAATGTGGGGAAGTCCTCGCTTTTGAATACACTGGCGAATCGTAAGCGACTTGCTCTGGTCTCTCAAATCCCAGGCCGCACACGCCTGCTCAATTTCTACCGCGTGAACGAGGCTCTCTACTTCGTGGACCTTCCAGGCTATGGCTTTGCCAAAGCGCCGAAAGCTGAGCAGAGCAGATGGGAGCTGATGATGAAGCGGTTTGTCGAGTCCAACCCGCGACTTCGGGCGATGGTGGCTTTGCTCGATGTTCGGCGTCAGCCGGAGGGCGACGACCGGGCTCTGCTGGACTGGTTGGCTTATCACGGGGTGCCAATTATCGTGGCATTGACGAAAGCCGACAAGGTGGGCCATGGGCGCCGCGTGGAGACACTTCGAGCGCGCCAGCACGAGCTTGCCCCCTGGGACCCCGCCGATGTCCTCCTTTTCAGCTCGTACACCCGACTGGGACGAGAAGAATTGCTCGCGGCGATTGCACGCACGGTATTCCCGTCGTCCACACAGGAGGGGTGAGACGGGGATTGGGAAGTCTTGGAAGCCACCGGCTAAACCAGCAACCATCCAAATGCTCTGGGGGACCTTATGCAATTCGCTGTCAAGCTGACGAGAAAAGATGCTCTTTCCCGTCCCCGAGCAAAGCGTGGTGAAAGCCGTCATAGCGTTCCGCGCCGAACTGCCCACGGGTAGGGACCCCAGCCACAGCTGAATTACGGACCAAGAACACACAAAGTCACAAAAGGCACAGAAGTATTTTGCGACCGCTGGAGGCCAAGTTGTCCCCCATCGTGGACATACCGGCGAACACCCGCTGCCGCTCCGCGATGAACGAGCGTTTTTCGCGGGGGAGAGGAGGGCACTCCAGTAGCCCGGCGCCCTAGGTGGCTTGCTTGCGGCGCTGGTGAATCGTGATAATGTAATTACGCACGAGCCCCCTCAACACTCGCCAGGGCGAAAAACTGATAGGCATGAGCAAAGGGAGGCGAAAGTTGTGCACACACAGGCTTTCAAGCGGGGGCCCTATGACTTCGATCCGCTCAAGTTCCACGCAGCCCGCGCCCATTTCTTCTGCCGCAACCAGCGTGGTGAGTTTGCGCCACGGTAGACCGATGATTTCCACAGCGACACGATCCAACGCCACCGCGTCAGTGGCAGCCATGACCACACCCAATGGCCGCGGATCACCGTTCGATGGCCCATTGCCCTCCATGGCAATGATCCCGTCCATAATGGTAAGGGCAGGGCTGACAAGTAAGTAATTCTCGACGAGCATCCGCGCGAACCACCGTCGATCGTCGCGCGAAAGCATGTGGAGTGCGGCTTTGCGCCGACCGGGGACACAGCCAAAAACATTTTTCACGCCCAACGTCAGGAGCATCTGTTGGTGAGCCTTGAACTTCGGAAGGTTAATCACGACGTCAGCCCTGCGGATGGTGGCGCTCAGGCGAAGTTGGGAAATGTTTACCGAACCCAAAGGTGGGCGTTCGGGATCACGCAGCGTGAGAATCGGGATGCCTTCGCCGTGGGCGAGCTCTGCAAGACCGTTGACGCGGGCCACTCCTTCGGCCGTACCCCATCCAGGCGAATCCGCGATGAGCGGCTGACCGCCGCATTCGCGCACAAGCTGCGCAACGGCGAAAATAAAGAGCGGGTGGGTGTTGGCAGCGCGCTCCGCTGGACGGCCCTGCACAAAATTCGGCTTGAGCACAACGCGGGCACCGGGCTGCACGAAAGCCCCCAAACCGCCGAATGGTTCGAGCACCTCTTCAATCGCACGGCGAATCAGGGGAACGCTGTAAGTTGCACACCGGCTCACCGCCACACGTGCAGCTGGGGCCAAGGGCTTTGCTGAGAATGAGGCGTTGATGTGGGGGGCTTTGGCGGTCATTTCTATGGTAAATACATCACAGAAAATACCCCTTTATTCGGGCAACGTGGCAGGACGAGACACTTTTCTCATTCTAGCGAGCAGCAAAAGGCGAGTGTCTTCCGCCTCACTACGTGAGCTCGTAGGGACTCGCAAAGTTTTCTGGGACTTGGACCAATAGGGGGAAGCCTGGCTGTCGCCTAACGTGATGAGATTTGTGCTCCGAAACCGTTTCTGAGACTTGGGGCTACCCACCGCCATCGGCGTGCATGGCATCCTGGCAGCACATCCGAAAAGCGCGCTGCGTCAAAATTTACGATTTAACCGAGGACTGCGAAGCAAGGCGTGTGGCTCCTGCCCGTGAACGTGCATGGGGAGTTCTGCACGCGGCGTTGTTCTGACATAGCTCGAGTGTGCAACGGCTGACGCCTCGGGTTCGCGCGAAGTGCTGTATAAACGATTTGCAATGTTCGCGCACGGCATCACGATGCCCCGTGGGATTGTAGAATCTCCTGAAAACACGGATGTCCAAGACCACACACAAAGGATAAGGACTCAATTATGACCCAAGCGCATGCCCCCGCAAAACGTCAAGACATTTGGCCGGTGATCATTATTGGCTCGGGTCCGGCAGGTCTCACGGCCGCGCTTTACGCAGCCCGCGCAACGTTGCACCCACTCGTCTTTGAAGGCGATGGTTTTTACGACACCATGCCTGGCGGACAGCTTACCATCACGACCGAGGTTGAGAACTTCCCTGGCATGGTGCGCTGGGAGGGCAAGAAGCTACGCGGCATGACTGGCCCGGAGATCGTGGATGCCATCCGCAAGCAGGCGCAGTACTTCGGCGCGGAGTGTGTGGCCCGCCGTGTCACGGGTGTGGATTTCAGCCAGCGCCCGCTGCGCGTGGAATGCGACAATGACGTATTTTACGCCGAAGCGGTCATTGTGGCCACCGGCGCGAGCGCTCGATGGTTAGGCCTCCCAAGTGAGCAAGAGTACAAGAATTTTGGGGTCTCCGCATGCGCGACCTGTGACGGCGCTCTTTACCGCGATAAGGATGTGGTGGTGGTGGGCGGCGGCGACACGGCCATGGAAGAAGCGCTGTTCCTTACACGTCACGCGCGCCGCGTGACCGTGGTGCACCGCCGCGACCAGCTCCGGGCTTCGAAAATCATGGCCGAGCGTGCGATGAATCACCCAAAGATTCGCTTTGAATGGAATGCGGTCGTAGAAGAGATTCTCGGCAAACAGGAAGGGATGCGGAAATTTGTGACCGGCGTGCGGCTGCGCGACACCAAAACAGGCGAGCAGCGTGTCGTGGCGTGCGACGGCGTGTTCATCGCCATTGGGCATCGACCCAATACGGATATGTTCCGTGGCCAGCTCGAAATGGACGAAGCCGGCTACATCCTAACGAAGGGACGCTCCAGCTACACGAGCGCGCCTGGCGTTTTCGCCGCAGGCGATTGCGCGGATCACGTTTATCGGCAGGCGATTACAGCTGCTGGCACCGGTTGTATGGCAGCGATAGATGCCGAGCGCTTTATCCAGGCCAACCCTCTGCCCTCGGAATCGTAGACAGGGCATTTTGGGCATTTGGCGGATCTAATATAGATAAGAAGGGAGGGGAGGCCGACTTTTCTCGCGGCGTGGTTGCATTTTCCTTTCTTTGTGAGCAAGGCCTATGGTTTTCCGCTAGTCAGTCCTCGATCGTTGCTGAGTCCGATACGTGGGTCGGCCCAACGAACAGCGCATAAATCTTGTCTTTTAGCAGTTCCCTTTTACCTCGCTTTTTCCACGATGGCGTGGGGCACCGTTTGGCGTGGAAATGAAAACTCACCCCCGCAAAGAGCGGACAAATTGGAACTTGCCAGACCACGGGGTGCTGTTGAATTATGTGTGACGGGAGATCACCAAGGAAGGAGCACCGATGAAAACACTGTCCGATTTCTTAGCAGCCTACAGCCAAGTGATAGCACGGCGCGACGAAGAGGCGGGGCGTCGTGAAGTCTGCCACCCACCAATTGTGCTTTCCCGCGAGATCGGAAGTGGTGGTCGACGCATCGCCGAGGCGCTTGCGGGGCGTTTGGGATTTGTTCTGTGCGATAAACAGATTCTCGACGAACTGGCCGAACGCGCCAAAGTGCCTAAAGACTTTCTTGCGATGCTTGATGAGCGCCCCGCAAAAGCACTGGAGCTACTAGGAGCAAGTCTTTTGCGTGGAGTGAGCCTGACGCCGGAGGATTACGAACGAGTGCTGAAATCAGGGCTTCGTGCTCTTCTCAGGCTAGGAAGTGTGGTCATCGTGGGCCGAGGAGCGATCTTTTTAGCGGAGCCGGGCAAGGCGCTTCGCGTACGGGTCGTTGCCCCCCGACATTTGCGAATTAAAAATTTGATGAATTATGAAAATATCTCTGATCAGGAAGCGGCCAAGCGGATCGAAAAAATCGAGAAGGAGCGGGCTGAGTTTCTGCGGCGCTACTTTGGCGCCGAAGAAGCGCGCGCCGATTGCTTCGATATCGCGGTGAACACCGAGTGCCTCTCCATAGAGAACTGTGTGGATTTGATCATGGAGGCCTACAAAAAGCTCTTCAAATGTGGCGAACAGATTGTAGGCCCTGCAGCCCAGAATCTAAACACGTCCAAACACCCTTAGAGTCAGTAAGGAGTTGCGAATAAGATTGCGAAAACATAGTAGACCGAGTTTGTGCCATTTTTCACAGTGTGTGGGCTATGCGGTGCGATGAGAATGCCGCGAAATGCTTGATATTCGTGCGCCGAGCGTCCGAACCTGCCCACTACAATGGCACCCCCCGACAAACGAGAGCCAGGGACCGTTGACGATAAGGCTCGCGAGGTGCGGCGAGTTTCGTTGGGAGTGACAATCCCAACGACGTTTGCGGCAGCGGTCGTTGTCGGCGTGGCCCTTGGTTATGGGCTTGACCGGTGGTTGGGAACGGAACCGTGGTTGACGCTTGTGTTTTTGGCATTGGGTTTCGTGGCTGGGATCCGCGAAATGTTGAGTGTGTTGAAGAAGATGGATCGGTAAGGGCATGATGCCGTCTGCGATCAGAAAGTTGATGCGAGCAAGTGGTGTGATGGGAGCCGCTGTGGCGGCTATGTGGGCTATTTGGGACTGGAAAGCGGGAGCGACGTTCGCGCTCGCTGTGGCGTGGGCCGTGGCCAATGTGTTCGTTTGGACCCGCCTCATCCAGGCCGTGCTGGTGCTTCAGCGGCGCAGCCGCACAGCTGTGTTTAGTTGGTTGGGAGCCAAGCTTGCTATGCTTGGAGGCGGATTTGCCGCGGTTTGGGCAGCGGCGCCTCTCTCGGTCGGGCAAACATTGGCCCTCACGATCGGTGTTTTTTCGGTCTTGCTGGCCGCAACGGTACTCGCTTTCCTGGGGGCATTTCTGGACACTCCGAAAGTCAGCACCGAGGAAAACGGAAACAAAAAGAGCTCTGCAGCCAGGAGCGTCATATCAAATCTTGCGGCTGTTGCTGCAGTTTTAGCGCTTCTTGTGTCGGCGGAAGCGCGTGCCAATGCCCCAGCGGTGTCGCCTGCCCCGAGCGAGTCAAAAGCCAATGTGGGGCTTCGCGAGAAATCTCCCGGGGAGGATGCCGGGGCGCAGAAGAGTTCGGCCGCAGCATTTGCGTCGGAGGTCTCCAACGAAGGCCCAAAGCATGAAGCTTCGGCGGCGCATGGAGAGGTGGCCGAAGGCCATGGCCACGAAGAGGCAGCCAAACCGGAGCTACCTAATTTCATTACCGTCTTGCTTCAGCTCGAGCTCGGCGGGCGCCGCATTGCCGATACTTCGCTTGGGCACTTTCTCCACACCTACGAATACCAGATTTTCCTTGTGCTGATCACGATGTTTCTCTGTGGCGTGATCTTGGCCACGGCTGGCTTGCGCGCCCTGGTCCCGGGTCCCACGCAAGCTTTGCTTGAAATGGTCGTTGAAGGCGCGTACAATTTCTTTGCGAGTGTGCTGGGCAGCCGCGAGCGTGCGCGCCGTCACATGCCTTTTTTCGGCTCACTTTTTCTCTTTATTTGGTTCAACAACATGTTTGGGATTGTGCCGTTGTTTACGGGGGCGACTTCGACGTTCCAGCTCACGGCGTCGCTGGCCGTCCTCGTGTTCTTTTATGTGCACGTCAATGCCATCCATGAAGCAGGGTTCAAGCATTGGCTTTTGCACCTCATGCAGGATCCGAAGGACTTCATGGGCTGGGTCCTTGCGCCCGTGTTTTTTGTTCTTCACGTCATCGGCGAGCTAGCAAAACCACTTTCTTTGTCGTTGCGTCTTTTTGGCAACATCACGGGTGAGCACATTCTCAGCGGGGTCTTTCTCATTTTGGGGCTTTTGCTCATGAGCGCGGTCTGGCCGCATCCACTGGTCGGCGTGCCGCTGCATTTGCCCTTCCTATTCTTGTCGCTATTGGTGGGGACAATTCAGGCTGTCGTGTTCACGCTGCTGTCGACGATTTACCTCGCGCTGTTCTTGCCGCACGATGAGCATGAGCATGGCCACGGTGGGGAGCAGGGAGAAGAGACGTCGGAGCTGGCTGCGCACGGCAACCGCGTTAGCGCTCAGGCATCCGCGCAGCATTGATAAAGTTTTGGGTCGGATTGACGAAGGCCCAGAAAATACCAGGAGGCATTGAGAGCATGGACAAAGTGACAGCGATGGCATTGGCTTATGGCATCGGTCTGGGAATTGCCGCGTTTGGTTCGGCGCTCGGTCTGGGCAAAGCCGTCGGCAGTGCGATGGAGGCAATCGGGCGCCAGCCTGAGGCATCGGGCAAGATTCAAACGGCCATGATCATCGGTTCGGCGTTCATCGAAGCGCTCACGATCTACGCGTTGATCAGCCCGTTTATCGCGTCGCTCACGTTCTTCAAATAAGCGTGGCAAATTGCGGGTTGAGCGGGGGGCGCGGAGCTTGGCTGGACGCTCAAGCGTCCCCTCTCTCCCATGAAGCGAAAGGCTGACCATCATGCAAACTGTTATCGCACAAGTCCTGACAAGCGTCCTGGCCTTCGTGATCTTCTATGTGGTGGCGAAGCGCCTGTTCTGGACCAGTATCCTCAACGCCATTGAGGAGCGCCAGCGTCGCATCCAAGGTGAGCTGGAGCGTATCGAGGAACTGAAGACTAAGGTACAGGCGCTTGAGCAGGAATACCAGACACACTTGGCGCAAATCGAGCGCGAGGCCAACCAGCGCAAGCAGCAAGAGATCGCCGAGGGCAAACGAATAGCGGAAGAGATCAAGGAGCAAGCGCGCCGCGAGGCCAAGGCTGAGATTGCACGCATGCACCAAATCCTCGAGCTCGAAATTGAGCGCGTGCGGGCAGAGCTCAAGGGTGAGGTCGTGCGCCTGACGCTGGAAGCCACCGAGCGCATTATTCGCGAGCGGCTCGACGATGCCAAACACCGTGAACTGGTGGCAAAATTTGTCGAGGAACTGAGTCGGCGATGAAGTACGTAGACCCAGTCATCACCGAACGCTACGCCCGAGCTCTCTATCGCTCGGCCGAAAAACTTGCCCAACTTGAGGCGGTGCTGACGGATATCGAGACCCTTTCGCCGCTTCTGGGCATGATGAGCAAGCTGCAACTGTTGCTCGACAGTCCACAGATTTCCACGGAAGCCAAGCGCGAGCTCATCGAGCGCGGTATTGCTCCACGCGTCAGCCCGGTCACGGCTCGGCTTCTCCTTCTCTTGGTTGCCAAGGGGCGCACCGAATACGCTGTGGCGATTTTCAGCCGCTTCAAAAAGATCACGCGCGAGGCCCAAGGAATTTTTGACGCGAAAGTAGTCTCGGCCGTACCTCTCGCTGATGGCGAGCGTGCCCGGCTGCAGGCGGTGCTTGAGGAGCATATGCGGGCGCGGCTTGCCATCTCTTTTCTCGTAGATCCGCGCGTGGTGGGAGGCGTGTGCTTCCAGTGTGGAGATCTTCTCCTCGACGACACCGTGCGGGGCAAACTCGATCGGCTGCGTGAACGTCTCGAACGGGTGGTAACCGCGAAATGAGAACCAAAGCGGAGTTTCGGAAAAAGTTTTACGTCGATGGACTTCGCACCCAGCGCTTGGCGCAGGTGTTCGACGATAGCGACCTTGCTGTGAAGCCTGCCGAGGGCTCGATGACTATGGCAGAATTGCTAGCCCATATCATCGCCAGCAGAAATTTTCTTCGTGGCGTTTTTGCCGAGGAAGCTCCCACGACCGAGCTTTTCAAAATCCCCCTCGCCATAGAAAGCGCAGCGGCTCTGCGGCGCGAGCTGGCGAGGAGCTGGCGTGCTGTGCTCGATGCGCTCGATGGGGCTGAGGACGTATGGCTCGCACAGACGATTTCCCCCTTCGGCCCGGATTGGGAGATGAGCCGCTTGGAGATGGCAGACCTTATGCTCGAACACGAGATTCATCACCGCGGGCAGCTCAGCGTGTACGTGCGCGTGGCTGGCAAAACTCCGCCGGAACTTTACACACCAGTGACCGAAGAAGTTTTGGAGGACTAACCGAGAGGATAGCGCTATGGCAATTCGGCCGGAAGAAATCACGAATATCATTGAACGAGAATTAGAAGGCTTTGAGGCAGCTCTCGACGTTCAGAAGGTCGGGACAATCCTGAAGATCGGCGATTCCATCGCCACAATTTACGGCCTCATGGATGCCATGGCTGGTGAACTCTTGGAGTTCCCGGGCGGCACGATGGGCATGGTGCTCAACCTCGAAGAATCCACCGTGGGCGCGGCGATTTTCGGCAGCGATCGCGACATCAAAGAGGGCGACACGGTGCGCTGCACTGGCCGCATTGCCAGCGTACCGGTGGGCGAGGCGCTCATTGGGCGCGTGGTGAACGCTTTGGGCCAGCCCATCGACGGCAAGGGCCCCATTGTGACCAACGAATATCGGCCCATCGAATTTCCCGCCCCCAACGTCATTGCGCGCCAGTCGGTGAAGCAGCCCCTCATGACGGGCATCAAGGCCATTGATTCGATGATTCCCATCGGCCGCGGCCAGCGTGAGCTCATCATCGGCGATCGCCAGACGGGAAAAACCTCCGTAGCGGTGGACACAATCATCAATCAAAAGGGGCAGGACGTTATCTGCATCTACGTGGCAATCGGCCAAAAGGCCTCGACGGTGGCAGGACTTGTGCAAACGCTCGAACGTTATGGCGCAATGGATTACACAATCGTGGTCTCGGCCAGTGCCGAGGAGGCCGCTTCGTTGCTCTATATCGCCCCTTACGCTGGCTGCGCCATGGGCGAGTATTTCATGTACAACGGTGGTCATGCCTTGTGCATCTACGACGACCTGTCGAAGCATGCCACGGCCTACCGTCAGTTGTCGCTTCTGCTGAGGCGGCCCCCCGGGCGCGAGGCTTATCCGGGTGATGTTTTTTACCTGCACTCGCGCCTCCTCGAACGCGCCGCAAAACTCAGCGAGGATGCGGAAATCATTCGCCAGTCGTGCCCCGAGGCGAAGAAGCCCGGTGGCAGTCTTACTGCACTGCCGTTCATCGAAACACAGGCTGGCGACGTCTCGGCTTATATTCCAACGAACGTTATCTCGATCACCGATGGCCAAATCTATCTCGAGCCGGACCTCTTTTACTCGGGCGTGAAACCCGCCATTAACGTAGGCCTCTCGGTGAGCCGCGTGGGCGGAAATGCCCAATACAAAGCCATGAAAAAGGTGGGCGGACGCCTGCGCCTTGAATTGGCACAATATCGTGAATTGGCCGCTTTTGCACAGTTTGGTTCAGACCTCGACGCGGCCACGCGTGCCCAACTCACGCGCGGCGAGCGGCTCGTGGAAGTGCTCAAACAGGACCTTTTCACACCCTACGTGCTGTGGAAACAGGTGGCAATTATTTTCGCCGCAACGCAGGGCTTCCTTGACGACCTGCCACTAGCCGACGTACGCCCCTTCGAAAAGGAGCTCTACCCCTATCTTGAGAAAAATCACGCGGATATCATCCATGAAATCGAGACCACGAAGGACCTGAGCGATGCCGTGGCAGAACGGCTCCGCAAGGCAGTCGCAAACTTCAAGCAAGACTTCGTGAAGTCGCGAACCGGTGCTCCCGCCGGCGCAACGGCTTAGCCTCAAAGGCGTGAGGCAAAGGTGCGCATAATTCGCACCATGCGATTGCTTCAACTTGAACCAAAATTCGAGCGCCGTGGCACGGCTAACAAGCCGCGGCGCAAATTTATTTCGTGGCGCCTCCTGAGGTTCTCTTGCGCTTCAGAGATCTAAAGCACAGCCCAAACGAGGAACTTGGCGCGAGAGCGATGTCGGTGGGGGCTGCAAGCTGCTCGCGTGGGGGGAGAAACGCAAGCGGGTGGGTGCGAGCTTGGGTTGTTTCACTGCCTCCGTTTGGCCGAGCGAAAGCCTCCTTTGGAAAAGCGCTTGCATTAGTTTTTCCCCTTAGGCGGAGTGCCTGGCAAGCGTGGGCGGTGTATTTCCACATCGCAGCATTGTCGAGACCGACAATGGCCGTCTATCACGTTCCAATAATCCAGTGGAGGATAAAGGAATGATTTCGCGCCCTGTGGCCCAAAGCTTATTAGTCAAAAGTGCTTTTTATTATCAAAATGTTTTTCTTACTTGTTTTATGGCAGCCACGCTGGTTTGCGGTGCAGCGCAACAGACGACGTCCCCCCTGGTCGAGCGCATTGAACGAATCGTTGCCCAGTATCCACTGAACGGAAATGTCACCGCAGCCGTTTACGTGGTGGACGCCGCAAGTGGTGAAGTCCTCGTGGACCGCTACGGCGAGAAACCCTTGAAACCTGCTTCGTGCAACAAGCTTCTCACGACGGCGGCGGGCCTGACGCTGCTTGGGCCGGCCTTCACTTTTCACACATATCTCTATGCCGATGGCCCGTTGACCACGCCCACCATGCACGGAAATCTCTACATCGTTGGTGGTGGCGATCCAACAATCTCGGGTCGGTTCGAGCCGAATAAGCGCGATGTCACGGCCCCTTTGCGCCGGTGGGCCGACGCTCTGACTTCAATGGGTCTTAAGCGCATTGAGGGAGACATTCTGGCCGACGACTCGTTCTTTGACACTCAGTATTTTCACCCAACGTGGTATCCGGCCGAGCGCGGAGAGTGGTATGAGGCCGAAGTGTCGGCCCTTGCGTTCAACGATAACTGTGTGGATCTGCTCTGGTCGGGCCTGGAAGGATTGCCAGGTGATCGAGCGGCCCTTCGGCTCAATCCGGCCACGAGCTATGTTCGGGTGCGCAACGAGGTTCGCCTTGTGGCAAAGGGGCGACCGAGTGGACGCTGGTACATTCGCAAGGCTGGCTCAAACGACATCCTCGCCACAGGTACACTCAACGTTGGGACGGAAAAAGACGACAGCGCAAGCGTCAACGACGGTGCGCTCTATTTTGCCACCGTCTTTCGTGAGGTGCTGACAAACCATGGCATCACCTTGGTCGGCAAGCCACGGCATGTGCGCTATTCTCCCGCGCAAAGCCAGCGCCACCGCAAGGTTCTCCTGGCTGAGCGCGTCTCACCGCCCCTGGCCGAGATCGTCAAGGTCATCAACCTTGTCAGCCAGAATTTCTACGCCGAGTGTTTGGTGAAGATGCTCGGCCGCCAGTTTGCAGGCGAGGGCAGCTTCGAGGCGGGCACGCGTGTCGTCCGCGAATTCGTGCGCAAAAATGGAATCTACCATGAGGGCCATCGCATGGTGGACGGCTCGGGGCTGTCCGATGGTAACCGCGTTAGCGCACGTCAGCTTGTCGAGACAATTCGTTTCATGGATCGTGGAGCACATCGCCAGGCGTGGCGTGCAAGTTTCCCCGTGGGAGGCACACGCGGCAGCCTTCGAACGCGTTTCCAGCAAACAAGCGCGACAAAGACACTGGCCCACAACATCATGGGCAAGACGGGCCTCATCGAGAGCGTGCGCTCGCTCTCCGGCATCGCTACCACCGTCGATGGACGCGAACGCTACTATAGTATCATCGTTAATGGTTTCCGCTCCGAGGGCGACAAGGTCATCCGCATGATCGATGAGCTGGCCCTCGCCATCGTCGACGAGAAATGTGTCGTGCTCGACCCGAAATAAGGCCTGCGCAACGCCTGTCACCCCCGAGAGCAACGCGTGACACGGGAGGACTTACCCTTCCTTCGAAAGCTAACGTAGTCGGAGCGCGTCCTTTCGGTGCCTGCTGTCATGCAGCCTTTTCTCAGGCAAGGAAATGTTTCGTCTCTCATTTGCACTACTTTGGTGTTTTGGGAGGAGGCTCGCAGCCGAAGGCCCAAGAGAACCTGCACGTGAAGACGCTTGCGAGAGGATTGCGGGGCCTAGGGAAAAAGCTCTAGCGCCGACATGCGAGCTCCCCTGCAGCGGAGCATCCCCAACGATTCAACGCCACGGCCATGGCCTGTTAAGGTGTTAGAGGCCGAAGAGGCGCGATTCAATGGCGTCGCACCAAAGGTGGAGTATGGTCGTGTGCAGCTCCTGGATACGCGCGGTGGAGTTCGAAGGAGCCACGACGCACAAATCACACAGCGAGCACATTGGTCCGCCATCGCGGCCTGACAGGCCCACGGTCGCGCATCCAAGCTCGCGCGCTTTTTCTAATCCAAGAATCACGGATCGCGATTTACCCGACGTGGAAATGCCGATCGCCACATCCCCCGGTTGCGCTAGGGCTTCGAGCTGACGCGCGAAGAGCTGGTCGTAACCGAAATCGTTAGCGATGCACGTCACGGCCGACGGATTCGTCGTGAGCGCGAGTGCAGGCAATGCAGCCCGGTTTGCACGATAGCGTCCGACGAGCTCGGCCACGAAATGTTGCGCATCTGCCGCACTCCCTCCGTTGCCGAACACAAGCGCTTTTTTGCCGCGCGCATAGGCATCGGCCAGAAGCTCGCCGCCCCGTGCGATGTCGGCGGCGGCAATTTCCGCAGCGCGGAGCTTTACTTCGGCGCTTTCGCGCAAAACTGTCACTACATGCTCGAGAAAACTCGCTGATGAACGTGCGTCGCTCATAGTCACCTGAGTTGGCAGCAGCAGTGTGAGCGCGCAAGCGTTTTTTGCGCGTGCAGGCGGACTCTGAGCAGAACGAGCAGAGTCGGCTTGAGTCGAACATCCACGTTTGCTCTCGGTTGCGGAGAGCGAAATTCTGCGGGAGTTGACTCACGTGTAGGCAAAACAGTGATACTGGCCTCTTAATGAACAAGGCACAGTGTGCGCTTGCAAGCGGAGTGCGCTGGGCTCGCCGTAAGCCCCCAGCGCGCGCAGTTCGTGGCGCGCCAGTATTGATCTCAGTGAGCAGCAAGGGGGTGTGTGTGAGGAGGCCGGGCGATTCTCCTTGTCAGAAGCCTATGTGCACGTATACCCGCGCGCCTGAGAGAAAGCTTCGGGCACAGTTCTTTGCGGATAATCTCACCGACTATACGCCTCTCTTCTCGAGTGGGAGAGAGGCGGAAGATTCTCCGTGCGCACAGTCTCGGCAGGAGGCAACGCCGCCGTGCCTGTTAGAGGTCTGAGCTCAGCTCTTCGCGAATAATCTCTTCGACGGCTTCGGCAAGGCGCCGCGTGATAGGGCCCACTTTGCCGTCGCCGATCGGCATCCCGTCGAGCTTAGTCACCGGCATCACGTTCATCGTGGTGCTGGAAAGAAAAGCCTCGTCCGCCGCTCGGAAATCTCCGATGGTCACAGGCTCGTGGCGCACCTCGATCCCGATGCGTCGCGCGGCATCGAGCACCACCCCCCGCGTGACACCGGAGAGAATGCGAGGTCCCTCGGGATGTGTGAAAACAACGCCATCGCGCACGCAAAAAGCATTGGAGGCTCCGCCCTCGGTGACGATGCCATCGCGCACAAGAAGGGCCTCAAACACTCCGGCTTCACGCGCAGCCCGCTTAGCCAGCACCACAGGCAGCAATGCAATACTTTTGATGTTGCAGCGGCTCCAACGTTCGTCCGGATAGCTGATCATTGCCACACCGTGGTTGCGTTGCTCTGAGGTGTAATTCGGTGCAGGCTTGAAGTACGCGATCACTGTCGGCGGTGGCTGAGGCACGGGCGGCACGTGAAGGCGCGGGGCCACCCCACGGGTGATCTGGAGATAAAGAATCGACTCCTCACCGGGATCGCGCCCGAGTTCGCTGTGCTCTGCTAACTCGTTAATAATTTGGCGCCACTCAGCGGCACTGGGAATCCCCTCAATATACAGTCCTGTGCAGCTTTCAGCCACTCTTTCAAGATGCTGCGCCAGCCGCACAGGCCGCCGGCCATGGAATTTCAAAACATCATAGACGCCGTCGGCGAATTGATAGCCGCGGTCCTCGATTGGCACCACGGCTTCGCTCATGGAAACAAAACGTCCGTTCAAGTACACAATCTGACGCAACGTCGCTTACCTCACATTCTCCGCTAGAACCCCAGATGCGTCGTCTATTGCCGTACCCCCCCTCAAAGAATTGCAACGCCGATGCCGGCGCCACCACCCATGTGCTCAATAACGCTCGCGTTGGCGCATTGTTCGCAGCGGCCTAGATTTTCGCGAGAAATTCTTCGAGCTCGGCACGTGAGCCAACGTTAATGACTTTTGCATCGGGGACAATACGCTTGATGATGGCCGACTGCACCTTGCCTGGTCCAACCTCAACGAATTCATCCACACCCTCGGCTCGCATGCGCCGAATGGTATCCACCCACAGCACGGGCGAAGTAATCTGCCGCGCGAGGTCCGCTTTGATTTCTGCAGCGAGTCGCCGCGGCTGGGCAGAAGCATTCATCACCACCGGCACACGCGCATCGCGCCAGGCCGCCTGCTTGATGACAGGTGCGAGCTCGGCCGCGGCGTCATCGAGCAGCGGCGAATGGAAAGCGCCCGAGACATTGACGGGAAGGACCCGCTTCGCGCCGGCGGCCTTGCACTTTTCGCTCACTTCGGCCACGCCTTCGGGCTCGCCAGAAATCACGACTTGCCCCGGAGCGTTGTCGTTGGCCACGACAACAATCTTCTGCGACTGAGCACAGAGCTCAGCAATGTTCTCCTTCGCCAGGCCGATGATGGCAGCCATTGCACCCGGACGCTTCTCGCCGGCGCTTTGCATAAGCATCGCGCGGAGCTTTAGCAAATCAAAAAGGGGTTCAAAATCGAGAGCGCCGGACGCGTAAAGTGCGCTGTACTCGCCAAGGCTGTGACCGGCCACCATTGCGAATTCTACGCCATGCGCGATGAGCGCTTCCGCCAGGATGACCGAACACAGAAAGATCGCTGGCTGCGTGAAGTCGGTTTGCAGCAGCTTTTCCTCCGGCCCTTCAAACATCACTGGCAGCAACGCGCCACCGTAACGTTGGTTTGCGAACTCCATCTTTTCACGCGCTTGTGGGCTAAGTTCTAAAAGGTCCTGACCCATGCCCACGAACTGGGAAGCTTGTCCGGGAAAAATCAACGCTCGCATTTTTGGGGTTTCCATCCTTTCCGACACTGCACAAAGGCTTGTAGCAATTTATTAATTCAACAAGTAACACGCGTAGGCTATCACGCGCTTCAGCGTGACTGGTTTATAGGCGGAGATAGGCCGCGCTATGCAACACGAATCGTGTTGCGCCAGGAGATTTGGCACCACAGCGCCTCAATCGTTTACTCGCCCCCGCTTCGAAAACGCAATAGAGTTCTTGCTTCTTGTCGATCATGTGGGATCAATCACGAGACAAGGCGAAGGAACAATTCTCGCGAAAAAGGCGGCGCGACCATGGCAAACTGTTCGCGAAGAGAGATTCTTAGGTTGGGGGCAGTCTCGATACTCGGCGTTCTGGTGCCTGAACCGCTATTTCGCGCCCTAGGCGCCACCCCGCCACCGTGGGAAGTATTACCAGGTGCTCCACCGAATACGGCCGGCACTCTTCGTGAGGAGGGGCGAATCATTTTAGGCTCCGGTATGCGTAATGAATACCCCGTGGTCGCAGCAAGCGAGGGACAGGCATGGGCCGCATGGGTCACGAGCGACGGGGAAACCGATCGTCTCGTCGTGCGTCTGCTTCTCCCTACGGAGCAAAACACGGGCGAGGAACGTTCCCTCGCCTTGGCGCGTTGCCATCGTCCCGCACTTGCCGTCGCGGGCAACAAGGTTTACGTTGCGTGGGCCGGCAGCACGCCTGGCATTGAACAGCCCAGCAAGACGGACGCAACCCACAGGATCCAGCTGGCACAGCTCGAAAGCGACGGCCGCCTGCAAATACTGACGGAATTTGGTACTAAGGGAGGATGGGCAAGCCACCCTGCCCTTGCGCTCGACGCCGCCGGCAATGGCTTTCTTGCGTGGGAAAGTGCAGAGCCAAGTGGCGGCTTTCGCGTGTGGGCTGCACCGGTGCAGCTAACGAAAGTGGGGCCGGCAATCCAGATTGCTCCGTCGGGCTCCAGCGATGCACGGCGCCCGGCGTTGGCTTTGCTCGACGCATCGAGCGCGTGGATTGTATGGGACGAGTCTCATGGCAGCGATGTGCTCATCAAGGCGCGCCTTGTGCGAGCCAACGGAACGCTTGGCAACGTGGTGGCACTTACCTCGGGAAAGGGGCTGCATCTGGCTCCAGCCGTCGCCACCGATCGCGAGGGCCGCACGTGGGTGGCATGGTACACAAACTGTTGGCCCGACGGCACCACCGACATTGTGCGTCGTGTGGAGGTCGCTGTGCTCGAGCGCAGCGGGCAAGTTTCGTGGCCTCCACAGCCCGAGATTGTGACGCGCGAAACAACATCGACCGTGCAGGGTCTGGAATTCCCCCAGCTTGCGCACTCTCCGGACGGGCGCATTTGGCTGTCGGCTCGCGCTTCGCAGAACTTTTTCCTCGTCGTTTTCGACGGGCGAGAATGGACTCTGGCCACGCGCCTTGAAAAAGACGGATGGGGTGGGCGCGGACAACGTGTTGCGATTGTGCCGGTCGCAAAAGGGGAAATTCTGACGGCACGGCGCGATTTGAATGACGCTGTTGTGCAAAAGTTGACCTTGGCTGAGGCACCAACCGTGCACATCGGCAAGTTCTCCCCCAAGGGCCGGGCGCCAGTGCCCATTGCTCGCGTCCGCGAACGAATTGATTTCGAGCCGTGGGGCGAGTGGAAATTCTACTTCGGCGATATTCATGGCCACACGTCGCTGAGCGACGGTACCGGCGATGTGGACGAGTTTTATCTCATGCGGCGCGACATCTATGCTGAGGATTTCGCTGCGCTCACGGACCACGATAGCTTTGTGGGCAACACAATTTCGCCTAGCGAGTGGGACGAAATCAAGGCCATCACCGAGCATTTCAACGACCCAGGGAAATTCGTCACCCTGTTCGGACAGGAATGGACAACACTGCGCGTGCCGCGAGGCAGTGGTCACATGAATGTTTACTCATGTCGGCGCGATATTCCGCTCTTTGATCACACGCTTGCCCAGTTTGCGACGGCGGAAAAGCTCGTCGAGGCCGCAAGAACATACGATGCGATCGCGGTGCCGCATCACATCGGCTGGACGGGCACCACGTGGGAAGCGTTCGCGCCCGACGTTATTCCTGTGATCGAAATCGTGTCCGTCCATGGCGCCCATGAATTTATGGGCAATCGCCCGCTCGCGCACCGCGGGGGGATGGCGGGCCACTTCGCCCAGGATGGATTGGCGCGAGGGTTGCGCTTCGGCTTTATCGGTGGCACCGATTGCCATGGGCTGCTGTGGCAACACGGCGAGTGCTGGAAACGCGACCCCTACCAGGCGGGCCTGGCGTGCGTCCTGGCACCTGAGCTCACGCGTGAAGCTGTGTTCGAGGCACTGCGCATGCGCCGATGCTATGCCACAAGCGGCATCCGCGCGCGCATTGTCTTCGAGGCTAATGGCACTCCCATGGGAGCAGAAATCGAAGCGTCCGACAAACTAGAATTCAAAGTGGATGTGTCAAGCGAGTCGCTCCTGCGGTGGATCGAAATCGTGAAGGATAACACCACGGTTTACACATTCGGCGGCGAAGGGCACCGTTCGCAATTCACTTGGTGCGACCCAGAATGGAAAGGCAATCCAGCGGGCAGGACGTCGTATTTCTACCTGCGTGTGACGTGCCGCGATGATAACATGGCATGGTCGAGCCCGATCTGGGTGCGCCGCAGCTCCTGAGGCAGCAATGAGACCGAGAAGCTTGCGCTGGCTGGCGGCGCCTGAACGTAGCCGACTGGGCCAGGCGTCGTGTGAGGGCGTTGAGCTGAAAAGTGGTCTATCAGCTAGCAACGAAGCCTCCCAGCCAGTGGGCAAGCCAATCATGATGACCCCGGGGACGCCGAGGGATTTCGCCTCATGTCACATGCTGCAAAGTGACCTGTGGCCCTGCGGCAACGCTAAGCAAAACAAAGCCGTTACGCTTGCCTCTCGCAAACCCGCGACCTCCACGAGGGGTCCCATCGCGGAATGGGATTGAAAAAGATGAGCTGCGAACCTCATGTACGCCCTTGCGCCGATGGGCAAAAAAGAAGGGCGGGCTCCGCTCGCGCCCATGGAACCCGCCCACCGCGCTCTGCGCTTTCCCCTCGCGCAGATTTGCTTCACGCTCATCGAGTTGCTCATCGCAGTTGCCCGTAATTGCAACTCACCAAGTGCCCAGCAAGATGCCGGCCACACAAGCAACAGGAGAACCGTTCGCTAGCTAACAATCGCTTTTTCAGTCTTTTAATGCTGTGCTCTTGTGGTCATGGTAGACGCTAATCTGGTAGAGAAAGGACGATTCAGAACCAAGCGGAGCAGAGTATCGTACCATTTCGTACGCCCTTCCAATGTACTGACGGCGTGAATCGCAGAACTTCAGCCGGGACGTCCATGTCTAGATGTGGCCGCCACGCGCTGGCGCGCATGTGGTTGCTCAAGACGCGTTTTACGTGCAGAAATCCCAGATCAATGGCGAGTCCTCCCTTGGGAGCAGTCGTAGGTCCAGTTGCACTCCCATCGCTGCCGCGGAGCCGTTGCAACCGCGCCGCGAGAGGTGGGCAGACGGCGAGCGCGAACCGTACCCAACTGCAAGCCCGGGCGGCTACGACGTGTGGCGCAGGTGGAGCGCATGGCCATCTCGCTTTCTCCTCATGGATGGGCTCCGCTTGCGTTTTGTTTTGCCAAAGTTTTTCCCGCAGCGCCACACGCAGCGCCCCCTCGGAAGATTTCTCGAAACAGCAGGAAAAATACTGAGAAAAACCAGGCAGCCCTCTGCACTCCACCTGCGTGGCATTTTTCCCGAAAATTCTGACCGAGATTTTCGCGCAAAAATGCAAAGCCATTCAAGAGACATCGTCCCGCCCTTTGTGCGACACTGGGCCCAACGCTGGTGTTTCCGCCGAGTTGAGGACAAGCGTCGTGTGCCGGCGGGCGGGTGCGCTAGGCTCCACTACGCAGAGAAGCACGACCGGAGACCGTTGCGCATCATTGCGAAGAGGAGCCGTCGCCAGGGGCGAGAGAAGTTAGCAAGCATGACAAACACCGCTCCGATCGCCGAGTACCGGTCACAGCGGGAGGAAGCAACTCGGGAAGCACCGATCATGACAATAGAGGAAAATTGTCCAATGTTGGAGTTATGGAGTGTTTCACGGGCAGCCAAATTCCTAGACGTTTCGAAAAAGCGTGTTTATCAGCTTATTCAACAGGGGAGGCTCGAATCCCTTAAGCTGAGCCCGCGCACGACCCGCGTTACTCGCGAAAGTGTCGAGCGGCTCGTGGAAGAGGCCAAACGCCGTCAGCGCGACGAGCTGGGACTAGATTTTCGGCCTCAGTCTCGTCAGCCGCGCAGCCGCAACTCATGAGGTGGGATTCGCGGAGCACAGCTCAACGGCCAAAACCAACGGCGTCAAGGTGCTCAGTGGGCTCTTCTACCCAAGCTCGTTTCCGACGCCGAAGCCTTTCGCTCGGTCGCAGGAAATACAGCCGGCGATGGTGTGTGCGCGGCCTCACCGCGGACTCTTGCTTTTGCGGGCATCGCGTCTCCGACGGACTAATTGGCCTCTGTTTCGTCCGTTTTGTCGCAGGCGGACGGATGCTCTGGCGACTGTGAGGTTTGCTCAAAACCTAAGCGTGAGAAGCGCTGATATTCTGTGGCATGAGGCGCGAGCGGGGTATATTGGTGTGGCACAGCAGATCCATCGGCTTCTGGGTTACCCTTTGTGGCCGTCTCGAGAGCTCCGAATCGCCCTGATCCATTGCCAACTGGAGCTAGAAACGCGTGCGGATGCCGAGGGCGCGGACGGCGCACCATCCGACCGCCCCTTCGAAAATCGTGAACGCGCCAAATGCAGCGAGAAAGATCTGCAACGCCAGCGACCACCATTGGTCGTCGGGCATCTTGTAGCGGTGGAGAAGGTAGGCGTCGGCCACAAGAACAATTCCGACGCCGATGCGCACCAGACGGCCGCCCAAACCGATGTTGCAGCGAAATTTCATATGAGAACTTATGAGTCGTGCCAACAGAAAATTCGTCGCCAATCTCTTGGCGCGGCGGAGTTGAGACGATGCCCATGCAGTGATCGCGAGGGTGCACGCACATTAAAGATCGGGTTTTCTGCGCACCGGGCGATCACTGCTGCTAGCGCGCGCCGGCACATCGCTGGCCAAGAAGCGGATAAGCTGAGAAAATACAATTCGGTGGCAGTGGGGTGAGTGCTTAGCGCAGAGGGAGATGTTCTCTATTCGCGCTGGCTGTGGGGTAGCCATGCCAGCTACGGCAAACGTCGGATGAGAGTGCGCCAAGGTTTTAGAGTAGAAACTCGTGCAGTCTGTCACCGCCGAGGCTAAGGCGAAATGCGGCGTTTGCAACAACGAGTGAAGAAAACGGAGTGCGCCGCAGCCCACCCCGTTGCCTGCCGCCAGGAAACCATGGTAGAGCCAGCACCTGTTTGTCGCACGGTGCGGGGGCCAAAGAGATCTCCTGCCGGGAATGTCCGCGCCTCTCGCGCTTAATCGAGTGGGGGCAAAGGGCGCTTCCGTTTGTTGCCGGATCGGGCTTGTGCCGGCGTGATCTGCTCATCGCCAAAGTTCTGCCGTCACATCAGGTGTTTCCTTGCGCCGCGGCGGGGCCTACACCGGCGCAGGATGGATACCCCTGCAGATAACTTGAGTTTTAGAATTCTCGCGCCGCGACGCTGGCCGCGGCGCTCTGCTATTGCCAGTGTGGGATTTTGTCTCTTAGCCCATGACGTGGCGGCGCGACACGTCATTATCCTTGCCCAAGATCAGCGTGGCGGCTTGGAGTTTCGATTCGTTTTGGCTTGCTGGGTTGAGGAGGCACTTGCCTCGATGCGAGATTTGATCAGCGCAGCTGCATCGAGGAATTTTTCCTGCCTGTCGAGGCGCTCAGGATTGCGTTCAGCCTCGCGACGCAGGATTTCGATCGCTTGCAGATCGCTCCGCGGAATTTTCGCGCGCACCTCGGGCTTGTTGAGCATTGCGGCCACATAGGCGTGGGCAGCCACGATTTCGATTGCGCGCTTGAAGCCATCGCCACGCGCGATGATGCGATCATATTCCCCCTTTTGAAAATCGCTCTTCATGCTCGCAAAGCCACTCTCAACGGATGCAATCTGATCCCCAACGGCGCCACTTCGGAACTTTCCTGCCCAGCGGCGCTTGAGCTCATTGAAGACGCTTTCCACCGCGCGGACCTTTTCCTCAGCCTGCTCGCGCTTGGACTTGGGTGGTGTTTGCTCGAGCTGGCGTGCAGCGGCGCGCAAACGTCCTGCCAGCGTGTTCGGGTCGCTGCTGTCCGCCGTCGCGGTCGTGCTAGAGCTGTCGCCCGTTGGTGCAACCAGTACGCGCGAGGGATTTGTCTCGCGCGCCACTGTGGCAATGCGGGCAGAGCCTGCCTGGGATGCATTTGCTGTTGCCGCGGTTGCATACGTGCCATTCGCACGCTCGTTTGGACTTCGTGGCAATAAGACAGGGATACCGTCATTGCCTCGCGCAGCGGCTGGGGTTGCAAATTCCACGGGATTGGCGCTTGCGACATCAAGCGAACTCCCCGTGGGCGCTGGCGTGGAGGAATGAATCGGCTGCGGATGTGTCGCATCGAGCTTCCCAGAGCCGGCGAGATCGTTGTCCGGCGTGCCCGCGGGAACGACTGCAGCCGGGCGAATTTGAGGTGTGGCCTGTCGCTGAGACTCAGATGCAGGAGCCGACACAGGCGACGGACGGGCTGAGGCCTGCTGCGGGGCCGGGGGAGCGGTGGGCGCGGTTGTGGCCGGCCGCGGGGCATCTGGTGCCGGGGTGTACCAGGCTAAGCTCTTGGTGAGCTTACTCTTCTTGAGAGTCCTCGATACCGGCGCAACCACAAGCAAATCCGGCAACGGCGTGGGGGTGGGACCAGCGGCCACCACCAACTTCCGCCAAAGTTCCTGATCAAGCTTTGCGCCCCGGGTGGCTCCTACAGACTTCTGAAATTCTTGGAGCGCCGCCAGCGAGCCGCGTCCCCAGCGTCCGTCAATTTCGCCCCGATAGAAGCCCGCCGCGGCCAGGGCCTTTTGCACGCGTACGACGTCGGCCTTATTGTCAAGCTTAGGGACAGCCCCGAGTTCCGATTCTCTCGGGCCACCTTTGACGACCAGCAATTGAGGCTCGCCAAGCCGTCGCGGCCGAACAGCCGCCGCTGCTGTTGTGAGAGCATTCTCAGCCGCTGTCATTGTTTTCGCGCTCAACGTAGCCGACAGCGCCCGAGCGTTTGCAGCCACTTGGCGTCGCTTGACTTCGTCCTCGAGTTTGGCCAGCGTCGCCGCATCAGGCCTTTTGGTCCGCGCCAAAGCATGCTCACGTTGGAAAGCCTCCAATGCGGCTTCAGTGCGTGGCCCAAGTCTGCCGTCGGCCCGCCCCACGGAATACCCAAGCTCTGCGAGCAAGCGCTGAGCACGCTGGACGTTAGGATCAAACACCATTTGCGGTGCAGGCGAAGCGGTAGCAATGGGCGATGGCGAGGGTGCTGGCGACACCGCGCCAGGAGTTGCGCCCGGCTGTTCGGCGATGAGACTTGGTGCCGGCAGCTTTCCGATTGGTGTCGGCGCAACAAAAGGAGTTGGCCGCTGCGTGGAAGCCGTGGTCGCACTTGGCGTGGCAGCCGCATGACCAAGCGTGTTCGCTACCGTTTCGACTGGTACTCGGGAAACGGGCGCCTGCGTCAGGGGGGCATGAGCAGGAGCAAGCCCTGCGGCCTGGCGCGAGGGCGTGACAGCTCTGCGCACCAGAAACACGCTAACAACACATAATACGGAACTTACGACAGTTATGAGGATCCACTTTAGCAGCTTCATTCTACACCAACCTCGACGTCTGCACGTTCGACTTTCCGCCCCACAATTACAGTTTTACCGCAGTAAGTTCTACGGTACAAAATTTCTCAACGATTTTCGGAACGATTCACGCGGAAAAATGAAGCGCGATGGGAGATCACGGAAGGGGGCTCTGAAAGCTCGAAATCTAGGTAGATTTGAGCACTGTTGCAGAAGCTCAGGAAAACATCCACCCACGATGGCTAGCGTCACGATAGGCGCCGAACCGTGCCGAAATTTTGCCGCCGAGCGATGCGGTAGCCTCGAGCCGGTGCGAACCTAACTTCGAGATTCCTTTGCAGAGAAACATTCGCTCTTTTGCTCCTCTGGCGAAATGATGGGCAAGAGTATGGTGAACGTCGCTCCGCGGCCCACTTGCGTGTCGACCTGGATTTTGCCACCGTGCTCACTGACGGTTTTTCGCACAGCTGGCAGCCCGATGCCTGTTCCTTTCGATCCTTTTGTACTAAAGAAAAGATCCCACAGCCGCGGAATCATTTCTGTCGGAATTCCGGGGCCATTGTCGGCTACTTCCAGCAAGGCCCAATTGGTCGCTTTGACGCGTTCCTCGGGTGACAGCGGACATTCCTCGCTGGGGAGTTTTCGCACACGGACGCGCACCCACGGCCCGTCCTCGCTGCTGGGGCCCTCCGCACACGCTTCGATGGCATTCGTCACGAGATTCAGCAGCGCCCGCGTCATCTGGTCGCGGTCTGCCCACAGTTCGAAGTCCGCCCCGTCGGTTTCAAAACGCAACTCCACACCAAGCAAGGCAGCCTTGTGGGTCACAATCTCGGCCACGTTGCGCACGATGTCCGCCACGGAAAAACGCTCGCGTAAGGGGCGTCGTTCCTTCGACATGTCGAGCATGTCTAACACGAGGTTTGACACCATAGCAATCGAGCGCGAGAGAATCTCGGTGCCGTTGGCAATGAGTTCGTAGTTTTGTGTTTGGAGTCCCATTTTCACAAGGCCGAGGCTGCCATGCACGCCCGCCAGCATATTTTTCACGGAATGCGCGATTCCTGCCACCGCTTCACCCAAAGCTGCCAGCTGCTTGCGCTGCTGCAACTCCTCATGGAGACGATGATTCTCAATGACCATCGCTGCTTGAGAAGCTAAAATTTCCGCCACATGCAAGGCGCGCTGGTCGAACGGCGCCGCGCCCTCGCGCGTGCGGTTGACATTCAGCGTACCCAGCAGTCGTCCGCCGACGAGCAGCGGCACACAGAGAGCGGACCGGATCTGTCGTGCTTGGAGCTCCGTGTTTTCCGGTTTTGCTGTTTCCAAAGTCCCATTAATGATAAGCGGACGTCGCTCGCGCAAAACGCGTTCGCTCGGGGACCCCTCGCGCCGCACATAGCCCCGCTTGCAGATCTCTTCGGGCAATCCGCGTGCAGCCAGCATTTTCAGCTCGGGGTTTTCCTCGCCCACAAGCAACAGCAGCGACCCGTCGTCCGCTTCGAGCTCGCGTAGCGCCACCGCCAGCAGGCAGTCGAGCATCTCCTCGAAGCACAGCGCACGCCGCAGGCTCTCAAAAACGTCCTGAAACGTGAACCGTGTGCCTGTCAGGCTTGCCTTGTCTCCTGCCTCCGAGTTCATCCCAGTCATAAGTTTATGCCACGGGGCACTGCCTTGCATCAAGCGCGAATGGCTCCCGAAAGACGAGTTTCGTTTTCTTGTGCGATAGCCGAGCAGCCTTTGCACAGGAGCCAATAAAAGGGCATCGAGCGCAGTGTGCGGTGCAAATCGATGGGGCACCGCCAACAAACGTAAAACCATGGGCGACAGCGCCTCGAGAATCTCCGACGACATCGAGCCCCCGAGAAGGCGACAAGGCCGTGTTTTTTTGCTGGACAAAAGGCACTCGAGGCTACTGGCGGGTCCTCGCCAAAGGCCATGACCGCGCTCGGAGAGCACGCCAAGTCACTTGGTGACGCAGTGGCTGTTCGCTAAAGAACGCAACGCCGCGCGTGGTGTCGAACTCACTGGGCGACGCAGCAATGCCCTTCCAAATTTCCCGCCGTGAGTCCCACGAAGACTTGAGGCGAAAGGCCACTGACACAGCGCTCAGATTCTCTTAGCCTCACCCTACGCTCGATCTGGAAATCTTTCTCAAGTCCTGTGGACAAAGCCACCGCGACAGCTGCCAAGCACTGCGGTGCGCGCGTGCCGGGATGGCGGGCGCGCAAAATACAGTGTCAAGCGACTTGTTGCGCCCTGCGCTTGCCGCGTGTTTTTCTCTGCTTCATCGCCGTTTCACGCTTGAAGTTTTTCCCCGTTTTGCGGGATAAAAGAATTACACACCGATGATGCAGCGCCTCGGAAAGACGAAGTGCGTCTCGGCCGTCAGGCCACCAATACCCTGTGGAGGCATCAACCATGTCTGTGCGCATTACCTCGCGTCACTTCGATCTCACCCCCGAAGTCCAGCAGTATGTTGAAAAAAAGCTCAGCCGACTGAAGCGCTACATTGAGAACGCACAGTCGGTGGAAGTGCTCATCGAGCGCGACCGCTACGAGCACAAAGTGGAACTCATGGTGAAAGACGGTCCGGTCTCGATCACGGCAAAGACGAAGGACCCCAAACTGCTTCCAGCTATTGATGCGCTGATGGACAAGGCAGAGCGTCAGCTCAAAAAGAAGTGGGAAAAGGTGCGGGGAGCCACAAAAAAGCAGAAAGCCAAAGGCAGCCCGAAGAAAGCAGCTGCCGTAGGCGTGGTTACCGAGAGCGCGGAGGAAGAGGCCGAAGAGGAGGAAGCAGAAACAGAGAGTGCAAGCGTGGCTGTGGCCACGCGCAAGCGCGCCACCTCGAAGCGCCGTGCTATGCCGCTCGAAATCGAGAAACTTGGGTTACTGGTCTTCCCACCTGAGGAACTGGAAGTGCCCACGCTTTCGATCGACGATGCGGCGTTTGAGCTTTTCTTCGAGGACGAACATTTTTTGTGCTTCCGTGACGAAGAGAGTGAAGACTTGTGCATCATATACCGCCGCAAGGACGGCAACCTGGGTATCCTGAAACCGGTCATTGGATAACAGGACAGATTGGTGCCTTTTAGGGCAGCGCCATGAGTCCGCTTCGGTGGCGAGCATTTTTCCGCTCGCGCCGAGGCGTTATGCGCTGAGAAGGCAGTGTTCTCTCGCGCTTGTGGGCGTTGCGTGTCGCCCCCTCTGCCGCAGCTTTTTCAGCGCCGTGGGTGGAAAAAGAGCTCGTGGCCGATAAACAGCGTGCAAACTGCCCAACGCACCGCAGGGGCTTTGTCGGCATGAGATAAGCGGGGTCGTGCGGGGCAAGCGAACGCGAATGCGTTGGGTGGCTGGCTCCGGCATGACCCTTGCATCGTGCGGTGCGTGCGCTGCCCCCTAGATATTCCGTGAATGCGCTGCTTGGTAAAGCACTAGTGCAGCGCAGGGCCGCGGATCGCGCTTGCAGGCGTGCCTTGCGGCGAGTCTAGTGCAGGAATAGCGCGACCGACGCGGATGGAAAAGCGACGCAAGAAGATAAAGAAAACGAAGGCGAGCCGCGGCATTCTGGCGCTGTTTCGGCGCAAAATCGAAAACGTTGAGCAGCCGGTGGTGGCCTCAGAGGAGAACAAGCCACAGACCAGCGCCGATGCGACATTGAGCGATAATTCGACGCTGCGCCTCGCCATTGTTTCCGACGACAGTGCAGAGCGTGAAGTGGCGCCCGGCCCTGCTTTGCGCAGCTCGGATGCTGGCTCTTTGGCTCCGCAGCAAGGTTCTGCCGCGTCGCACGACTCCACTGCCGCTTTTTCGCCCAAACGCCGTGCTGCAGAGGCTGCTTCGCAAGCGTATCGGCGCCTGAGCGCGGACGAAATGCGCCGGCGACATCCTAGCCGCCGCTCTCCCTTGAAACGCGTGGACGAAGTGCGTGTGCGCCGCAGCGAGGGGGGGCTGTTTGCTTTCATCTTCAGCCTCATCGGCTTGGTCATCCGGATGACAATCGTCGTGGTGCTAGTTGGCGCCATTGGCGCCTTCGTTGGCTACGAAATGGTGCGCTTTTACGTCCGCACTGAAGAAGTTGTCGTGCCAAATGTGCGTGGCATGAAAGAGGCCGACGCTCTTGATGTGCTAGCGCAGAAGAAATTGGGCCTTCTCAAAGAGCGTGTGGAACCGAATCCGCTTGTTGCGCCGGGCGAAATTATCGAGCAAAAGCCGCCTCCGGGCGGAAAAGCCAAGCAGGGCACCTTGGTGCGCGTGGTGGTGAGCAGCGGCCGGGCAAACTATATCGTGCCGGATGTTGTGGGCGAGCGGCGGGAAAACGCTGTCAACAAAATCCGCGGCGCAGGCCTCGAGGTTGGCGATATTTCTTACCTCGAGAGCGAAACTGTGCCCCGCGACTGCGTGATTAGCCAAAATCCTGAGCCGAACAAAGGACTGGAGAAATCCGAGCCGGTGCATTTGCTGCTGAGCAAGGGGCCGCCCAAGTCATCTGCAAGTCCTTTGCCTACGCCCCCTGGTGCGGCAGCGGCGACGCCAGCGCCATAAGCCCACGCTTCTACGTTGTGGGTTTCGTGCCCATCGCAGAACTTTGGCCCGAGAACACGTAATCGCATGCAGAGGAGAGGCCCTTTCCTCGCAGGCAATTGTCTGCGCCTGAGCAGCGGTATGGCGTGGAAGCCATTTTGTCCGCACCCTCTCCATTGCAAATTGCACTTGCAATGCCACCTTGCGCCGTCCCCATCCTAAAGTCATGAGTTCACAACCAATGATCAGCGTCGCTGGGATTCGCGGCATTGTCGGCGATTCTCTCACCCCTGAATCTTTCATTCGCTACGTGCTGGCTTTCGGCACCCTTATCGAAGGCGGCCCGGTGGTAGTTGGCAGCGACACACGCCTCACGCGCGACATGATGCGCCACCTAGCGTTTGCCGCATTGGAATCGTGCGGCTGCAAAATTTACGACATCGGACTCGTGCCCACCCCTACGGTGGGACTCATGGTGCGCGAGCTGGGCGCGTCGGGCGGTATCGCCATCACCGCTAGTCACAACCCAGCCGAGTGGAACGCGTACAAATTCTTTGACGAGCAGGGCTCCTTCCTCACGAAAGAACAGAATCTGCGACTGATTGAAATCGTGAGCTCGGGTGCATTCCGCAGGGCAACTTATCGCACAGTCGGAAAAGTGAACCGCGTGACCACCGCAATCGAGCGCCACATTGAAAAAGTGTTGACCGAAGTTGACGT
This sequence comes from Candidatus Sumerlaeaceae bacterium, assembly GCA_049968255.1. Taxonomy (GTDB): domain Bacteria; phylum Sumerlaeota; class Sumerlaeia; order Sumerlaeales; family Sumerlaeaceae; genus DRVG01. Next base: position 65,117 of record JBMFRB010000003.1, read on the forward strand.
GAAAGCCATCCGGGCCCGGCGTTTCCGCGTTGTGGCCGACTGCGTAAATGGCGTGGGAGCCATGATACTGCCCCCTCTGCTCGACAAACTCGGCTGCACGTCGAAACTTCTTTTCGACGATATCAACCGCGAGTTCGCACACAACCCCGAGCCGCTCCCTGAAAATCTCGCAGAGCTTTGTGAGCAGGTGAGGAAATCCGGTGCAGACCTGGGCATTGCCGTGGATCCCGACGCCGATCGGCTCGCACTCGTCGACGAAACAGGTCGACCGCTCGGCGAGGAAAGGACAGTGACGCTTGCGGCGGCTTCAATCCTCGAACGGAAGAAAGGTCCTGTGGTGGTGAACCTCTCCACCACGCGTGCTATGGACGATGTGACAAAGGCAGCCGGCGTTCCGCTTTATCGCACGCCGATCGGCGAAGCCAACGTTGTTGCGAAAATTCGCGCCACGAATGCCGTGTTTGGTGGCGAAGGCAATGGCGGAGTCATCTATCCAGCCGTGCACTGCGGTCGAGATGCTGCCACTGGCATCGCGCTCATTCTTGATACGCTTGCGCGCAAGGGGGTCGCGCTGTCGCAGCTGAACAGCCAGATACCCGACTACAAAATCGTGAAGACCAAGTTTGCGCGCGGCGACCGCAATGTGGCCGAAATTCTCGCTCGTATGCGCGAAGAATTTCGCGATGCCCTCGAGCTTGTCAGCGAAGACGGTCTGAAGGCGGTGTTTGCCGATTCGTGGGTGCACCTACGCCCTTCAGGCACCGAACCCGTGGTGCGCGTGTTTGCTGAAGCCCCTACACAAGCCGCTGCCCAGCAGCTTGTGGACCGCGTGTGGCAGCGCGTGATCAATATCGGCTGAAAGCCAAGCCAGACCGGGAGAGCCATCCGGAGGCGCGTCACGCCCGGCGAGAATTGCTTGCAGCGGTCATGCCCACGTTGCGAAAAGATTAAGCGTCGCGAGAGAGACAACGATGCAACAGCGGGCGCAACCATGAGCGGGCGGCTACGGGATCTTGTTTTTGTTGGCGCTGTGGCTTTTGGCGTCGCGACGGGCGCGCACGAGCAGGGGGCTTGCGCAGCGTCGGCGCGCAAGCCAGCGGCGAGTACTGATGTGGGCGTGCTCGTGCTTCCCGTTCGTCCAGCGGGAAAGAGTGCTCAGGGGCAAGTTCTCCGTGCCTCGATGCATGAGGATGATCCTGTGGTTAAGCATGCTCAAACGGCGGAGGCAGAAAACGAGGGGGCCGCTGGCGAATCCCTGAGCACATCCGATAGAAAAGTTGTGCCGACATTTTACGGAGATTTTGCGCCGGCCTCGCGAATGAGGCACGAGGAGGTCCAAGCACCCCCACAACCCTCCGCGGCGCCGAAAGAGGAGTCTACTTTGGCATCGCAGGCTCCTGAGGAGCATCGTAGCGCCACTCCATCTGCCGCACAACCTGTCGCAGGCTCCACGACGCTACTCTCATACGAGCGAACCCGCGAAATTTTTCGAGAGCTTGTGCCTTCGGCAACGACCTTCGTCACCGACCACCGCCGGCGCCCGGCGAACTGTCCCATTCCGTTGACCCTGCGCGGAAAGGGGTTCGACGGACGCGACCTTCCCATCGGCCAAGAGGATCCCTACCGCGATCGCCTGCCGCCGAATTTCATGCCGACGGATTTGGTGCTCCTTCCCGCCGAGTATTGCTATGCTAGTCAACCGATCTATCTGCGGCGCGAAGCAGCCGAGTCGCTCCTACGGATGATCCGCGACGCGCAGCGCCAGGGGCTGACACTGCGCGTCGTGAGTGGCTACCGCGACTATAGCCACCAGGAGCGCCTCTATCGCCAGAACGGTGGGCGGCGCGGAGCGCGGACTGTAGGGCGGCCGGGTAAAAGCGAGCACATGCTTGGCACTACCGTGGATTTCACTTCCACTGAGCGCTTCTTATTGAAGCCCTCGTTTGCGACCACACCGGAGGGCAAATGGCTGGCCCGCAATGCACAGCGCTACGGTTGGAAGCTCACGGTCGTCAGTGGCAATCGCGTCATCGAGCCATGGCATTTCCGCTACTTTGGCAGTGCATTGGGCAAGTCCGTGGCCAGCGTACCACGCGACGGGGTGGTCAGACGCGCGCTCGACAACGCCACCGCCCCTGTTCGCGGAACTTTGGCAAAACCATTGCGCGCGGCCGAGCGTCTTTTCGGCTCGATGTTTAAAAGTAAGGCAAGGGAATAAGGTCGGCGGCGTTTGCTGAAAGCGCAAAGCCAGCGACGATCCACGCTGACCACTCGACACATGCCCTGGACGCGCGAAGAGTGGGGCTCACGTGGCTCAAAGGAATGAGCGAGCGGGAGCATCGCGCTGCACCGGAAGCCATTGACGAGAAGCAGGTGTATAGCATTCACTAGCCAGCGGAGACAGACCATCGCAACCTCTTGTGGCTAAAAAAGGCCAAAGAAACGCCTCCAAGGATTGCATTGTTGGATAAGGTTCTCGATCCTAGGCTGATGGGCTTGGTTCCTCCCCATTCCAACAACGCCAGGCGCCGCCCACCAATGCCAATGAAACGCACTGCAGTCATGGCCGTTGGGTACCCTGACTGCGCACGCAATCGCCCGGCCCTCAAATTCTCCGCCCTCGGCTGGGGGCGAAAGCCACGTCGGCCAAAAGCTCGTTGCCGTCACTGCCTTATGCAGGGACCGCGGTCAAGCCGCCTGGCGGCAACTCCTTCATTGTGGCAGTCCGCTATGGCGCCTTATTTTACGTCCACGAGTTCGGTTTCGAAAATAAGCGTAGCATTGGGGGGAATGACAGGCGGAAAGCCGCGCTCGCCGTAGCCGAGTTCGGGAGGGATAGTGAGTCGGCGTTTTCCCCCGACTTTCATGCCGACAAGTCCTTCATCCCAGCCCTTGATCACCATGCCGCTCCCGAGCTTAAAAGAGAACGGGCGCTGGCCGGGGTGATCGAAAGAGCTATCGAACTTTTTGCCGTTTGTGAGTTTTCCGGTATAGTGGACAAAGATCGTTTTGCCGGGCTGAGCTTCGGCGCCGGTGCCAACCACGATGTCTTCAATCTTGAGCCCTGAGGGCAAAACTTGTGTCATGGACGTCTCCACATTGGAATGTGTTACGGTCTTTGTCGCTGTGGTTTGGGCACTTGCACCCCCGCAGAGGGCGAGGGTTGTCAACCCGGCCACTAGCATTGACACTCGAGGCTTCATTATGCTTTCCTCCGTTTTAGTCGATGCAGAAAATCAGTTGTGCGCGCCAGAACACCGATTTTTTGCGCCGAATGCATCAGGCTGAAGTTTCTAGGGACATTGTTACATCGCGCGGGAAAAATCATCGTTGCGAAATCCAAAAGATGCGTGGGCTAGTCCGCAAGAGGATGCTTTAGGGCCTTTTCCCTCGTGGTTTTGTCTGACACTCTGTTAGTTGCTCAATCCACGGTCTTGGCTATTGGGTTAGCTGATGAGACAATGCGCCGCGCCCCCCTTCGCTTTTGGGCTTGTTGCCTACGCTTCGGGGGGCGCGAATCGTTAGTCCTGTGACGTTCGTCTCGCAGAGCGCTGCTTAGTATAGGCTCCACTCCTCGACGTGAGCCGGCGGTAGCACTGTCCAGCCGATGTCCTGGAATGCCTCCTTGGTAAGATCGATGTCGTGATGGGGGCCAAAGTAGGCTGGTTCCATGAGCAAGTTGGGTGTGTTTGACGGATCCCAATGCGAGATACTCGAGCCGTTTTCGTAGGGGTTGGGCGCATAGATTTTCACGAGCCCGCCCTTTGCGGCCACCACGTTGGGGCCATTCCAGTAGACCTGGTTGCTCGTCAGTGCTGCCAAGCGCTGTGAGTTCGTCATCGTGTCGAAATCGCCCACGCCTTGCTGGGTGAGCTGCAAACCGTAGATATCCGGCACGCCTGACAGCCATTGACCGTTCGATGAGTCAATCAAATCGACGAAACCGTAGCCGTGACCGAATTCGTGAAGGACAACTGTGACAAAGTCGATGTCGCTTCCTGCATTTCCGTCGGTTCCATAGTAAAAGCTCGTGGCACCGAGGACAACGGGGCCGTCCACGTCGGAGTTGAAGACAGCCGTAATGTCGGGTTGGGGACTGAGGTCGCTGCCATGAAGCTGATTGGCCAACGGCTGCGGATACCAGACGTTGGGCAGCGGTGCCCCCGAGAAGTTTGCATGGACGGTGGTGAAACCCGCCTGGCCAAGAACCGCGCTGGATGCATTACCGCCGAGTGGATCGAAACTCGCTTGAACTTGAACAGGAACTGTTCCCTGCAGACGGCTGGCCCACAAATTCATCGTATATTGGAAAGCATTCTGGCGAGCCGTTCCCAAAACAGGATCAAAAAAGCCCTCGCCGGCACTGTCGGTGTAAGTCACGTTGACGGGGACAGCCGCAACTTCGAGAGTGGCCGCGCCCAGCAGTGCGACGAGCATACTGAATAGGCTGCGGTGGGTTCGCATGGTGGTTACTCCTTTCCCTGCGTGGAAACTGAATCCGTGACAACCGGCTGGCAGTTGAAGTGCAATTGCCCCTGCGCGTCCTTCGTCGTTGTGACAGCGCGATGGAAACGTCCTTTCAGATCCACAGTTATTCCGCCAGCGGGATTGTTTTCGACCACAAGTCCCTCGTGGCGCGATGCAGGGGCCTTTTTCACAACCTGTGGCGGCACAGCTTGCACGGGCTTGCCGTTTGCGTCGAGATTGACAACAAATCCGGCTGCTGCGGTGGTGGATGTTGTCTTTTTGTCGTCTGAAGGCTTGCGCTCGCCGGCGGGGACGCTCACAGGCACCAACGCTACGAGAAGAGCCATGGCCACGATGGCTCTTGCCGGGCACCAGCCGATGTTCTTGTGCTCCCGTCGTGTTTGCATTTGCAGGGACCCTCCTCGGATTGCATGACGATAGTCACTTTGGAGACAAGCACAATGCTCGTACTCTTTCGTGTGTGTCCACTAAGGATAGGTAAAACAAAAGCGGGGTGTCAACTTAATGTTTGATCAATGGCGCCGTTGTCTCACTTGACTCGTGCTGAAGGAGTTTCACCACCAGGCTGAATCTTTGCTTCGCTACCCGATCCCCCACACTGAGCCGATCGAGCTGATCGCGCGGTAAAATCACTCGGAAATAGCGCCCCTCATCATCACGCACAACCACGTAGCCGTTAGGCCCCTGGTCTGGCAGCACAATTTGGGTCACATTACCTTGCCACTCACTAAAGAATCCTTGCCCTTTCCAAACGAGGGCAGCTACAAGAAGTAGAAGCAAGACGCCGATACGCGTCCACTGTCTCTGTTTTGCTGTCATTGAAAAAGCTCCATCTGCCGCTTTGGCGTGGCAAATCCCAGATGGCGGTAGGCTGCTTCCGTGGCGACGCGCCCGCGTGGGGTGCGTTGGATAAAACCTAGCTGAATGAGGAACGGCTCGATCATATCTTCGATGGTCTCTTCGTCCTCGCCAATGGAGACGGCAATGTTGTTCAGCCCCACGGGTCCTCCGCTGAATTTCTCAATGACGGTGTGCAGATAAGCGCGATCGAGATTGTCGAGGCCCAGTGCATCGATCTCGAGCAGGTTGAGCGCATGGGCAGCCATAGCTCCGTTGATGGTGCCATCGCCTTGCACTTGGGCAAAATCGCGCACTCGGCGCAAGATGCGGTTGGCAATGCGCGGAGTGCCTCGCGCACGGCGGGCAATTTCTTCGCAGCCGGTTTCGTCCATTATCACACCAAGAATTCGCGCCGAACGACGCACGATCGTCATCATCTCGTCGGTGGAGTAAAAATCGAGCCTCTCGGTGATGCCAAACCGAGAACGCAACGGTGAGGAAATCATCCCTGCGCGGGTGGTGGCACCGACCAGCGTGAAAGGGGGCAAGTGAAGCTTGATGGATTTGGCGTGTGGCCCTTCGCCGATGAGGATGTCAATTTTGAAGTCCTCCAGCGCAGGGTAAAGGCACTCTTCCACGAGGCGGTTGAGGCGATGAATTTCATCAATGAACAAAACATCACCTTTCTTGAGATCCGTGAGGATAGCGGCGAGATCGTCCTTGCGCTCGATGACGGGGCCGCTGGTGGCCTTGATATCGGTGCCCATCTCGTTGGCGATGATATGGGCCAGGGTGGTCTTGCCGAGGCCGGGCGGACCGAAGAGTAGGCAATGATCCAGAGCATCGTCGCGCTGGCGAGCGGCTGCGATATAGACGCGCAGATTCTCGATGAGGCGGCGCTGACCGATAAACTCATCGAGCCGCTGGGGACGCAACGTTGCTTCTTCGCGATCTTCTCCCTCGTCGCGCTTGGGGGATACAATAGATGTCATCGCAGCGTCAGTAGTCCCTCATTTGAGAGTGTTCGTGCAATAACCAAAGTGCGCCCCGAGCATTTCGACGGACCGGAGCGTGGACAATCTTCCCGCATGGTGATTTGCCCTTTGTGGCGTCCGTCGTGGAAAAACATCAATTGCTAAGCAGACGATAAATGGCTGTGAGCTCCTCGCGGAGCTGTCCGATCGTGTGGGTAATCTCTCGTACCCATTCGTGGTCAGCCGCTCGTGGTGGTGTCGGCATGGCGGGTTGGGCCTCCGCTACAGGCGTCGAGTTCGCGCCAGCCCCGCGACGCATGGCTTTGAGCTGCTGGCGCGCGCCGGCTAGCGTGAACTTTTGCTGGTACACGAGCTTCTTAATCTGAAGAATCAGCTCGATGTCAGATTTGCGGTAACGACGCTCGCCTTTTTCGTCGCGCTCTGGCCGCAGCATCGGGAATTCCGATTCCCAATAACGGAGGATGTACGGCTGGATGCCGGTGATTTCCGCCACATCGTTGATACGGAAATAGAGCTTGTTGGGGATGTTGGGCTGCTCTGACTGGCTCATAAGCGATAATCCTCCATGCGTCGCGTTCTTCGCTCTATTCGGTTCTCGCACTCTCGCTCCAACGCATGCGACAATCAATGAAAGTCCACACGCTCGTTCAAAATCGCGGTGGTGTGCAACACCCGCCGACACAAGCCAGCGAGGAACACTTCTGTCGCTTTGCTATGCGGTCCCCATGAGTCACCATTGAAATGACGCGGCTATTCTTCGGTTGTACTTTGCCGTTGTCAAGAGTGGGCGAGGCGGCCACGAAGGGGCTTTTTTGTCTCATGCGATCTGGCATCTTTGCACATGTACGGATATGCTGGACAATGCGAGGCGAAGGCGGTTCAAAGCAATTCCATGATTTTGGGAATCGAATCGTCAGGAAACACTGGCGGGGTGGCGCTGCTCGACAAGAACGGTCTGCGTGGTACGGCGATGGTCACCAGCCGCATGCTTTACTCGCAGCGCCTGTTGCCATCCATTGAGTGGCTGCTGCAGCGCTCAGGCGCTCATATGAGCGATGTCACGGGCATCGCCGTGTCGCTTGGCCCAGGGTCATTCACAGGATTGCGTGTGGGACTTAGCACAGCGAAAGGATTAGCTTTTGCGCAGAAGCTTCCGATCGTCGGAGTCTCTACGCTCGAAGCCCTTGCTCTACGGGCGGCTGTTCCATGGCTTGCTTGCCGAGTCTGTACAGTGCTCGACGCTCGCCACGATCTGCTTTACGCGGCACTCTACGTCGTTGCGAACCAGGCGCTGGCTGAGTCCTCTCCTGAATTGGGTTCAGCCGCAGCTGTGCAAGTGCTTCAGCCGCCGCAGGTCAGCACGCCGGCGATGGTGGCCGAATGGATTAGCGAACCAACTGTGTTTGCGGGTGATGCCGCCCTCGAGCGTCGCTCAATGTGGCAGAGCTTGCTCGGACCGAATTTTCTCCTTCCGCCGATTCATCGCGTGCTGCCTTCTGCCGAAGAAGTGGCATTTCTCGGAGCACAGCGTCTTGTGCGAGGCGAGAGCGATTCCCTGCCTGCCCTCGAACCATTTTATTTGCGGCGCAGTTATACCGAAAACCGAAAAACGCCTTAGCGTGCCCGCTTTGCGCACTCCTCGACAGGAAGCCCACCGTCGCGTGGCTGACCTGCCTCTGTGGGCCTTTGAGAGTTAGAGCCGGCAAACGAAGATTGAGGGAAGAAAGCGATTATAATAACAGAATAATTAGTTATTGCACACATTTATTACCCATAAATCACTTTCAGCCGTCGAGCTTTTTTGCAATTTTCCTTTCACAATGTCGGCAAGCGATTCGATTCCTTCTTGAGCAGCATCAACACGAACGCGATGGTGCGGGATGTGCTAAGGAGCGAACCAATCACGCACGAAAAGCCTCGGCGTCGAGCTCGGTATGCGCCAGCAGGGAATGAACCGCGCTTGCTAAGTTGGCTGGTGCTTACGCTTGCGATCGCAGCGGCGTGGAGCTTTGCCTTCGTGCCCCTGCGAGCCTCGCAGGACGAATGGTGGCATCTCAAAGCGGGCAAGTGGATCGTCGAACACGGCCGCCTGCCTGAAACCGATATTTTCACGTATGCAGGGGAAGGTCTGCGTTGGTATAACCACGAATGGCTGGCGCAAATGCTTTTCTACGCAATCTATCATGCGGGGGAAAAGTGGCTTTGGGGAGGGCTTCGCACGCTAATCACCTTCAAGTCTCTTATTGTGGTAGCCACTTTTGCTCTCGTAGCCTGGACAGCGATGCGACGCTGCGCATCAAGGAGCGTCGCTAGTCTCGTGGCGCTTGTGATGGCCGATGTGGCGCGGCGGACCATTTATCCTCGGCCGCCAATTCTCTCCTACCTTTTACTGGCGAGCTTTGCTGCCGTGCTTTGGCAGTGGCGAGCACGCCGTTTGCGAACGCGCTGGCTTTGGGCGCTCCCCCTTGTCACCGTGCTTTGGGCGAACCTACACGGAATGGTGCCGCTGGCGGTGGCCATTGTGGGTGCATTTGCTGCGGGAGAATTCATGGACTGCGTGGGCCTAGCTTGGGCAAGCCGTGGCGCACCAGAGCGGCGGCGCTCCGCTGCGCATCGCATGATCTGGATGCAAGTGCGCCGGGGGCTGTTGCTTGCTGGCCTCGCGTTGGTATGCACTGTGGCCGCCATGGTGAACCCTTCCGGCGCTCATATCTTTTTCTTAGGGCGCAAGTTTACGGCTGACCCGGTGCTGCAAAAAGTGATAGCGGAAATGCTACCCACGCCGGGGTTGCTTGCGCGTGTGGAGTCCGCTCGCGGCGTCATATGGACGTGGAATCCGCTCTACGTCTCGTTTTGGTGTTCGCTTGCGTTGTTTGGGATTTTGCTCGTGCGTCGCGGCGGCCGCCTGCCTACCGGGGTCGATTACGTGCTGGCGGGATTATTCATCTATCAGGCCGTTATGCACGTCCGGCTGTTACCTCTCTATGCCGTGACCTGTGCACCGACGCTTGCCGTGCTTCTCAAAGACGAGCTTGCGACGCTCAGGCGGCGCTTTGGAAGACTGGCGGCTTATTTGCCTGCGCTTGCCGCGTCAGTGATATTTTCCTATTATGTTTTCATTGTTGCCGAACCGCCGCCCCAAACGTTTTTCCGCCGTAACTTGGATCTGCTCCGCGGTAAGGATCGCGAGCCTGCCGATTATCCCACGCCGGTCATGCAATTTATTCTTCGCGTTGGCTTCCCTGATCGCATGTTCAGCGAGATCAATTACTGCGGCTACATGATCTGGTGGTTGAGTCCTGAGCATCATAAGCTTTTCACGGATAACCGCTTCGACCTTTTCGGAAGCCGCTTCTATCTGGAGGAGGCCACAGTGGTGCACGGTGTTGAACGCGCGGAGGCTCGCATCGGGCGTGGGTGGCAAGACATACTTGATGATTATGGGGTGAACTTTGTTGTGATTTCGCGAAGTGCCCCGCTCAACGCCAAGCTTCGTGCAAGTGGGAGGTGGGCTCAAGTGTACTACTGGATTCCGCCGGACTGTTCGCCCACGGTGGGATTTAATGTGTGGTTGCGGCGGGAGGAGCGATTCCGCGCGTTGCACGACCGCGCTTTCCAGATTTTCCGGCAGGAGCGACCGACGGCGCTGCTACCGGATGAATTTGAGCAATGGCTGGCAAGCAACGGGCACAAGGCGCCCACTCTGTGAGGCCCAGACTGCCACAGACCCTAAGCTAAGGATTAATCGACATGGCTGAGATCAAACTCAACAAACCCCTCTACGAGGAAAAGGCTGGTAGCGAAAGCTGTGCCAGCGGCACCTGCCCAACAGTTGGGCGCCAGCCACGACCGCCACGGCCCGGCATCCTGACGCGTGCAGGCGCCGCGGTGATTGACCTACTGCTCCTTCATTTTATCGGACTATTCGTTATACGTTTTGCTGCGCAACCCATCATTGTGTTGGGCGACGCAGCACCATGGCTTGGCCTCGCCGTGGGTTGGCTCTATTTCGCCATCGGTGCGTCCTCACTGACTGGTGGCCGGACGCTGGGAAAAGTCATTTTGCAGCTACGAACTGTTGACGTCACTGGCCCCGAGCTAGGATTCGCCAAGGCGGCAGCACGGTCGGCCTTGGTGTTGTGGCCGCTGGCATTGTTTCTCCTGGCCGACCGGATCGGCGAAACCTATGACCGTCCCGACACGCTTACACTTGCGCCCATGTGGGCGCGCGTCGCGGGGGCTGGTGTGTTCGGATGGTGGCTCGGAAATGTTTTGTTCGCGTCGTTCGATCCCTACGGTCGTGCGCTGTGGGATTGCTGGATCGGCTCAGTCGTCATTACATCCGACTGCGAGGCTGAGGCCTTAGGCGAGTTTATGCGCGCCGCGCGCATGGCTCAACAGCAACCAATGACGCCACGATCGGCGGTCGCGCTCGTGGTGACGTTTCTCATGTGTGTGGGCGGTTTTACCGCGATGGTGTGGTGGGAAGCTCAGAGGATGGCGCAGCTCCCCACGGAGGACCGTGAGCGCTTCATCGCTCAGAAAAAAAAGTTGTACGTTCCTGGCTTTGGTCAGCCCGTGCCGCTTGGACCATCGCGTGGGACGGAGCCTGGCGATGAACAAACGTCCACGGCCCATTTTCAGTACCGTCGCCGCGGGACCATTGATACAAATGTGCTGAAAAATAATCCTGCCGTTGTAAGCAAGGCGCGCGAGCTTGCAGAAGTGAGTCTCGAAGAAATGCGTCGACTCGTCCGAAACGAAAAAGCGGACGTGCCCCTTGACGCGTTGCCGGCGAAAGTTCGTTTTGATGTGGGCTTTGCCTCATATTGCGATTTGCTTTTCGCCTGGGATGCAGTGGAAGTTTTGACCTTCTCACACACAATCGCTTTGCGCGAAGAGCTCGAAGCCGTCAGACGCGGCCCTGCCCAAGATAAGCAAACGACCGCGACAGGGAGCAGTTCTGGAGCACGATGACTGCAGTAGGCCTGAACCGCCTTCGATTTTTCGAAGCCGCTTGGCGGATGACATGGCACACGCAGGCCGCTCGTGCTAGCGAGAGCTCCCGAGACCAGAGCGGTTCCTCCTCCGCGCTAATTCTGTAGGTTGGCCTACGGCGGCTTGCTCTTACGCAGCACGAGCCCCCAGTAAGCTCGACAGTTGCGCTATTTCTCTTTTTCGCGACTTTGCGCGATACTAGCCGCATCCGATTGGGAAAGAGGCGCAGGGATGCGCGGCGGTGCTCCATTGAAATACATGACAAAGTCATCGTGCGTCCCCTCGATACCATCACGGCCGGGCGCAATAAGAAGCCCCCCGGAGTCGTTACTAAGGACGAAGCGATTGCCCCAAGAGTCGGTCACTTCCTGTTCTTCAGCGACGCCGTCGGCCACCAGTTTTTTCACCGTGGGAAATGCGCCTCCATGCGCTTGCCTATAGTCGAGCGCCTTCAGCAGGATTGCCTCCATGCGCGAGCGAGTCGTGTCAATGCGCCGCTTGTCATCCTCGATAATTTGTTCAATTGTTTTGCTTTCACTCTGTTGCCCGGGGGGATTGAGCCACAACTGAATGCGTTTGGCCAGCCAGGAGGGTTCTTTCTTTCCTCCTTCCTGCTCGCGCGGCATCAGCGCACTGGTCAGGGCCAAAGCCACGATAAAGATGCCGATGAGCGCAAGAATGTACGTGCGAGCACGCGAGGGCGGCTCGGGTTCGGGCAGTTCCCCCGCCTCAATACGCACGATGCCTTCTTGAACGTAAGAGTTAGCACCGGTCGCGCCTGCTACCGACCCTACGTCACCTAGCTCGTCCAGAAGCACGGTCTGCGCAACGTGCGGGTGGAGCTCTGTGGTGGAAGTCCGCCGCTCTTTGGCCAGCCGATGGATCTTTGCGGCCTCTAAATCTCGAATCAGCGATTCATAATCTTGATAGCGATTGTTGGGATCTTTCTCCATCATGCGACAAATGATTTCGCTGATGTCGCCTGGGACCTTGGGGTTCACAAGGTAGGGCGGTGTGAGTGGTCGGTTGACATGCTGGAGCATGATCTGCATCGGCGTGTCGCCCTCGAACGGACACTGGTGCGTGACAAGTTCATAGAACGTGGCCCCAAGCGAGTAGATGTCCGAGCGGTGGTCCACCGTGCGCCCCAGGGCTTGCTCAGGCGCAATATAGCGCGGAGTGCCCACAACCACCCCTACAGCAGTGAGCAGCGACTTGTCCCACATCGATTTCGCGAGGCCGAAATCAATGATCTTGAGCACGAAATCGTTGGTGACGAGGAGGTTCGAGGGCTTAATATCGCGGTGGATAATGGTTTGCCGGTAAGCGTATTCGAGACCTCGCGCCGCCTGCAGGATAAAATCCACAAGCTGCGAAAAAGGCAGCTCAACTCCGCCCCGCGCAAAGCGGTCGAGCGGTTCGCCTTCGATGTATTCCATCACGATAAAAGGTCGCTGATGTTCATCGTGTTCGTAGGCCAGGATGCGCGCGATATTGGGGTGATCGAGCGTCATCGCATTGCGCGCTTCACGGTCAAAGCGGTGGAGTGCCTCAGGGTCGGAATAGGCCTCGGGATCGAGCACCTTGATCGCAACGTGGCGATTAGTGCTCGGGTCAATGGCCTTGAGCACTTCGCCCATTCCGCCGCGGCCAAGCGAACGCACGATCGTGTAGCGGCCAATGCGTCGGACGGTTACTTCCAGGCGTCCTCCCGGAACATTTGTGCTTTCAGAGGTCATGCTCGAGTTCCCACCATGCAATTATAGCGGCGAGGTGCCCGTGTGTGTCAATGCAAACTCCGGCCAAAGCTCACCATGGGCCGGCCTTTATGTTTTTTGTCTTGCCAGGGATGCGTCGTCGCATTTGCGTTAGGGCCTATGAAAACGATATCGCTAGATGGACAAGTCGCCGTCGTGACGGGCGCTGGGCGTGGTATTGGCCGCGCTATTGTGGAAGAGTTTGTTCAAGCCGGTGCCGATGTGGTCATCGCTGACCTAGCGGAGATCCCCGCCGATTTGCTCGATTTTGTGAAGCAGCAAGGACGCCGCGCTGTGCCGGTGAGCGTGGACGTTTCGAAAGTGGCCGACTGCAACCGCCTCATCGAAACAGCGATCAGCGAATTCGGCAAAATTGATATCCTCGTCAACAACGCCGGCATCACGCGAGATGCGTTGCTTATGCGCATGGAAGAAGACGCATGGGACGCTGTGCTGGCCGTGAACCTCAAGAGCGTGTACGCGTGTAGTCGCGCGGCCATTAAGCACATGATGAAAGCCCGAAGCGGGGTCATTATTAATATCAGTTCAGTGGCTGGCATCATGGGCAATGCTGGACAGTGCAATTACGCTGCCAGCAAAGCGGGCGTGATCGGGTTCTCGAAATCTTTGGCGCGTGAAGTCGCCGGCCGCAACGTACGGGTCAATTGCGTGGCGCCCGGTTTCATCCGCAGCAAGATGACGGATGTGCTCGACGAGAAAGTCAAGCAAGCGGTCGTTGCTCAGATTCCGCTGGGCCGCTTCGGCGAAGTCACCGATATTGCGCAAGCTGTGCTGTATCTCGCATCGCCCCTGGCCCAATATGTCACGGGCGCCGTCCTTGTCGTTGATGGCGGCATGAGCATGTAAATCGGCAGAATCCCCAAGTTCAGATCAAAGAGGGACGTGGTGGTGCTCCCCGCGCGGGGAGAACACCACGTTTTTCTTTTTCTTGACCCCTATCAAGTATTCATGACTTGCGAAACGAAGCGGGGTTTGCCGACTAGGTAAAGCATGCAAGGCGTGGCCATGGTGGTGGGACAAAAGCGCTCTCAGTTATGGAGAGCATGGTGCCTCGTACTTCTCAGTGTGGTGTTGCTCTCGAGCTGCGAGTGGATGTCTGGCTCGCAGGGGGGGCATTTTATATCGGGCACAGTGGAGTGCGACGAAGTTCGCGTGGCTTCACGCTACGGCGGGCGTGTGGAGAAACTGTACGCTCGAGAAGGCGACGATTTGGCGCCGGCCGCAGTGATTGCCGAACTTGCTGCACCTGAGCTCGAAGCGCGACTGCGTCAGGCTCGCGCAGCGCTCGAGGAAGCGCTGAGCGGGCCTCGTCCCCAAGAAATTGCTAGCGCGAAAAGCGAATGGGAAGCACTCACCGCCGAGCTCGAATATGCGCGCAGCGACGCACGCCGACTGCGTGAGCTTTACCAGCAAGGCACGACGGCCAAAGCCGAACTTGAGGCGGCAGAATCCAAAGCCGCGTACCTTGAGCGCAGTGCGGAGGCCGCGCGCAAGCGCTACGAACTGTTGCTGGCAGGCACGCGCGCGGAGCGCGTGGAGCAAGCGCGAGCACAAGTGGCGGAGCTCGAAGCCCAGCTCGCGGAGCTGCGTGTGACAGCCCCTCCGACGTCCGCTACGCTCGAGGTCCTGCCCGTGCGTGTGGGCGATGTTGTTGGGCCGAATCAGGATGTTGCCGTCCTCACCCTGCCGAATTCTCTCTACGTGCGCTTTTACGTGCCAGCGCCGTGGTTGAGCTTCCTTGCGATTGGCCAGAAGTTGCAGGTCCGGCCAGACGGGCGTCCGGGCAAATCCACGGAGGGGACCATTGAGCAAATCGCCCGTGCGGCAGAGTTCACCCCGCGCAACGTGCAGACCGAAGCCGACCGCATCGAGCAAGTGTACGGGGTAAAAGTGCGCCTGCCGGCCGAGCCATGGTTGCGAGCAGGCATGACGGTGGTCGGCCGATTCGAGCATATCTCGCTCCCCCCACCAGAATTCCAGAAGTCTGGGCGTTATTTGGGGGCGGCAGGCAAATGAACGGCGACGAGGTCATTATCGAAGTCGAGGGGCTGACCCGGCGGTTCGGTCACTTCGTTGCCGTGGACGATGTTTCGTTTCGTGTGCCACGCGCCAGCGTGTTTGGTTTGCTCGGTCCCAACGGCTCGGGCAAATCCACCCTGATTCGTATGCTGTGCGGCGTGCTGCGTCCCACCGCAGGACACGCTCGCATTGCAGGCTTCGATGTTGTCCGCGAGACGGAAAAGATCCAGGGCATCATTGGTTACATGTCGCAGCAATTCTCGCTCTACAACGAATTGACGGTGGAGGAAAATCTTACATTTTTTGCGCGGCTCCATGGACTGGGTCGCCAGCAGGCAACCCGGCGACGGGAGGAACTCATCGAGCGTTATGGTCTCGGACCCTACCGCGACCGTCTCGCGCAACGACTTTCCGGCGGCTGGCGGCAGCGCTTGGCCATGGCTTGCGCGCTTATCCACGAACCGCAGGTGCTCTTCCTCGATGAACCAACGGCAGGCATTGATCCCGTGGCGCGGCGCGAGTTGTGGGACCACCTTTTCGACCTTGCTGGGCACGGCGTGACGCTGTTTGTCACCACGCACTACATGGATGAAGCAGAGCGCTGCTCGCTGGTGGCCTATATCTACCTCTCGAAGCTTATTGCTGTGGGCGCACCGGATGAGCTCAAGCATCTGCCAGCGGTCACACCCGCCAACACGCATCGGCTTGATGTGACGTGCGAATATGTCATGCGCGGGTTGCGTGTTGTGCGCCAGCTCGAGGGCGTGATCAGCGCCACGGTGTTTGGACAATCCATGCACTTGCTTGTGCGCGACGATTTTGACGTGGAAAAGATGCGCCGCGCGCTGGCCGAGGTGGGCATCGCCGAGATTGATGTGCGCGCCATTCTGCCTTCGCTTGAAGACGTCTTCGTTGAGCTCACGCGGCTCAAGCTGCAGAACAACCACAGCAGAGGTGCAGCGTAGCGATGCGGTTGTGGCGAACCTTTACGGCGATCGTGTATAAAGAATTCATAACGGTTTTCCGCGACCGCACCACGCTTTTCTTTATGTTCTTTCCGCCGCTGATTCAGATCATAGCTTTCGGCTTTGCCCTCGATAACGATGTGAAGCACATGCGCACAATTATCTACGACGAGGACCGCACAGAGGACAGCCGAGCATTTGTGGAGGCGTTAGTAAGCACGAACACATTTCGGATTGTGGGTGAGGTCGGGAGCGTGCAGCAATTATCCTCGGCCCTGCGTGCGGGACGCGCCATCGTTGGCGTGCAAATTCCGCCGGACTATTCGCGTCGTCTGCGCGAAGGACGCAATGCTCAGATTCAAATTCTCATAGACGGATCGAACTCGACCCCGGCCCTGCAGGCGCTCAACACTGCTATGGGAATTGCCTTTCGAAAGTCTCTCACCACGCTGATGCGCGAAGCTCGACGCGATGCATTGCCCTTGGAAGTACGCCCGCAGGTTCTTTACAACCCCTCGTTACGTAGCCCGAATTTTTTCGTTCCCGGAGTGATCGGCATGGCGCTGCAAATTGCGACGGTCTTTTCCACCGCTTTGGCTCTTGTGCGTGAGCGCGAGCGCGGCACTCTCGAACAATTGCTCATAAGTCCGATTTCGCGATGGGGACTCATGCTCGGCAAAATTGTTCCCTATCTTGGGATCGCTCTGGTGATGGCGCTGGCGTTGTACGCTATTATGGTGGGCCTATTTCACGTCCCCATCGCGGGCGATACCGTTTCGCTGGCGGGGGCAACATTTGTTTACGTGTTTGCGTTGCTTAGCCTCGGACTCCTTGTCTCGACCGTTGCGGAAAACCACATGCAGGCGTTTCAAATGACCATGGTTCTCATGCTGCCCTCGATTTTTTTCTCCGGGTTCATATTTCCGCGCGATACGATGCCGCGAATATTTTATCTTATTAGCACTGTGCTTCCCGCGACTTATTTCATCGAGCTCGTGCGTGCCATCGTGCTTCGCGGTGCGCGGTTCGCTGAGTATGCCCACCATTTCGTCATTCTCAGCCTGATCGGCGCTCTGCTTTTTGTGGCATGTGCGCTACGGTTCCGTCGCACGCTTAGCTAAGAAGACGACCCGCCCTGCCACATCGTGGATCACGAACCTGACGCATCCGGCCGATGTCGAGCCCCCACATCTTGGTCAGGAATCGAGGCGTCCCAACCAGCAAGAGGGACCGAAATCTTGCCACAACCGCTCGAAGCGTGGCGGGTAGATCATCTCGAAAAGTTCCAGGCGATCAGGAGCATGCTGTCGGCAATATTCGCGCATCTCCTCGGTCTGGATGAGCACGTCTACCCATTCGATCTGACCATAAAGAATCAGATTTGCGATGCGATCACTCATGCGCTGAAGGGCTTCGGCGACGTCGTTGTCCATCGCCGCTCACCTGCCTTTCTTTTATGAAGTATCAGGCAAAGCAGGCTTATCGTCAAGGGGCGCTCAGTGTGCGGTTCACGTTGGAGAAAATCAGCCGGGCAGAGCCCTTCAATCGCATTCGACCGGATAGCCGCGCTCGATCCAAGCTTTGATCCCGCCGCGAACGTTGACGGGATCGGCGAAGCCAGCTTGGGCAAGGATTTCGCAGGCTCGAGCGCTGCGTCCACCAATGGCACAGTGCACAATCACAGTCTTATCGCGATAGTCGTCGAGTTCATTAAGTCGCTGAGGAAGTTCCGGAAGCGGCACAAGTCGCGCGCCCGCGATGCGGGCTCGCGCGTTTTCGTCAGGGTTGCGACAATCGATGAGCAGGAAATTGTTCGCTCCGTGCTCTAGTGTTTCATGGAGTTCGTCTACAGTGATTTCGCGAAAGGGCATGGCGTGTGATCTTCTGCAGAAGTCTTCGTAATCGATGAGCTGGCGAATCGACGGGGAGTCGCCGCAGACGGGACAGCGCCGATCGCGCTTGAGCGCAATCTGGCGAAACTCCATCTGCAACGCGTCGTAGATGAGCAGGCGGCCGATGAGCGGCCTTCCGATACCTAAAATCAGTTTAATGGCCTCGGTCGCTTGGATGACGCCGATGAGGCCGGGCAGCACGCCCAGCACACCGGACTCCGCGCAGCTAGGCACAGCACCGGGGGGCGGCGGCTCGGGGAAGAGGCAGCGGTAACACGGGCCACCGGCGGAGGCGTGGAAAACCGACGCCTGCCCCTCGAATCGGTAAAGCGCGCCATAAATGTTCGGCTTGCCTAGCATCACGCAGGCGTCGTTGGTCAGGTAGCGCGTGGGGAAGTTATCGCATCCATCCACCACCAAGTCGTAATGGCGGATGATGTCCAGGGCAT
Organism: Candidatus Sumerlaeaceae bacterium; assembly: GCA_049968255.1. GTDB lineage: Bacteria > Sumerlaeota > Sumerlaeia > Sumerlaeales > Sumerlaeaceae > DRVG01. The sequence continues at coordinate 83,541 of JBMFRB010000003.1, forward strand.
TGGCCGAACTGAGGCGTGCCTCATGCTCCACGACGCGCACGTCCGGGTTGAGATCCGTGAGCCGTTGGCGCGCGCTTTCTACTTTTGAGCGACCAAGCATCGAGGTCGAGTGGAGAATCTGCCGGTGAAGGTTCGATTCATCGACACGATCAAAATCCACAATGCCGATTGTTCCCAGGCCGGCCGCTGCCAGATAAAGCGCCACGGGCGAGCCAAGTCCGCCCGCGCCCACAAGAAGGACCTTTGCCGCAAGGAGCTTCTCTTGGCCCTCTGGCCCAATCTCGGGCAAAATGATCTGGCGCAGATAGCGTTCGCGCTGTCGGTCGGTCAAAGCCATGTGCACAAAGGCGTACTCGTGGCGCGCGTTTTTTATTTCGAGCGCCTAGCGGCGTAAGTGCGAGCACTTGCCCTTGCCCAAGGGCTCAGCGAAGCTTCCCCAGAGAAGTGGCTTGCTTTGCCGCAGGTGGCCGCTCCATTGTTGTGTCCCTCGTGAGCATACAAAAACTAACCATTGGAGAAGTCGTGAAACGGGCAGCGGAGTTTCTCGCCGCGAAGGGAAGTGCGACGCCCCGCCTAGATGCGGAACTGCTGGTGGGCCATGCCCTTGGCATGACGCGGCTGCAGTTGTATCTTGATCGCGAGCGACCGCTTAGCCAGGAGGAGGTTGCGCTGGCGCGTGCGCTGGTTCGGCGTCGTGCTGCCCACGAGCCTGTGGCCTACATCATCGGCAAGAAAGAGTTTTTCGGTCGCGACTTTGTGGTCACGCCAGCGGTTCTGGTGCCACGGCCAGAGACCGAGCTGCTCGTCGAGCACGTCGCGGAGGAACTTCAGCGCCGGTACGCGCAAGAGCCGCTACGCGTCCTAGAGTTCGGCACTGGCTCAGGCGTAATCGCGATCACATTGGCCCTCCTGTGCCCGCAATTGCAGGTGATCGCAACAGAGGTTTCCGCCGAGGCGGCTGAGGTTGCGCGCACAAATGCTCAACGCCACCGTGTAGCGGAGCGTGTCGAGGTGCGTGTGCAGTCAGATTTTGCGGGACTCGACGGCCCATTTCACGCGGTTGTGAGCAATCCGCCTTATATTGCCGAGACCGAGGCGGAGACACTGCCGCCCGACGTCGTTCGACACGAACCACACCTAGCCCTTTTCGGCGGGCCTGATGGGATGACGTGGATTCGCTGGCTGTTCTCGAATACGCAGCCCCTGCTCTATGCGCATGGTTTCCTTGCGCTGGAGATAGGTGCGGGAATGACGGAAAAGGTGGTCGCTGCTGCGCAAGAGCATGGGTGGCGCGTGGAAGCCGTGGTGCGTGATTATGCAGACCACGAGCGCGTTGTGCGGTGTGCAAGAGGCTGAATGAGTGGTTGGGGTCATCTCCCAGAGCGCGGCAAGCCCACTATTGTCTTTCAGGCGAAATGTGAAATCATCTGATCGACGAAAGGTAACCAGAAGAGAACAAGTGACATGCACACACAATAGCGCAGGACACGTCGCGATGCCACGACTCTTTCGCTTTGAACAACAGCAGCTCATTCCTACGTCTCTCGAACGCGCGTGGGAGTTCTTTTGCAACCCGGCGAATCTGAAGACGATCACGCCGCCCGACATGGGATTTGAAATCCTGACGCCCGTGCCACCGGTGGCGGAGCCTGGACTCATCATCGTTTACAAAGTACGTCCGCTCCTTGGGATTCCAGTGCAATGGATCACGGAAATTACACACGTCGTGCCGCAACAAAGCTTCGTCGATGAACAGCGCTTCGGCCCGTATCGCTTTTGGCATCATCGTCACATCTTCGAGCCAAAGGACCGTGGAGTTCTGATGAGTGATATCATTCACTACGCTCTGCCAATCCCCGTTGTTGCTACCCTCGTGAATAATTTTGTTGTTCGACCTCGTTTGAATGAGATCTTCTCCTATCGCCGCCAAAAGATTGAGGAGATTTTCGGCCGCGCCTAACGGGGGGCTCGACAAGTATGTCGAGCGCCGAGAGAGAGCCAATCGAGTCAGGACCGCGCCCGTGTCCCCATGCGCATCGATGGATCGCGCGAAGCCTCACGTGCAGTGGCAGGTGTGAGCTTCGGAGAGCCAAGGTTTTCCTGCTGATGGGTCGTTTCGCGTTGCCGCAGGTTTAATCGAGTGGTCGCCGCGCGAAAATGAAACTCTCTCGCCACGTTTTCGAGTAAAGCGGATCTTCGGGCAGCAGACTATTCACACGGACGCACGGGGGGCAGGAGTGAATGAAGCGTTCGCCACCGAGCGAGAGTGCGGTGTGGATAACCCGCCCTGTCTTATCGATGAAGAACAGAATGTCGCCCGGTAGAAGCGCCGCGTGGTGCCAACGCGTAGCCACAAGTCGCCCGACAAGCACCATCTGGCGCGCATCGCGTGGCAAGCGCAACCCAGCTGCTTCGTAGCTGACACCCACAAGACCCGAGCAGTCGAGGCCGTTTGCGGAGCGCCCGCCAAAAACATAGGGTGTGCCATAGAGGCTGAGAGCTGTCGCCACAGCGGTTTGTCCGCAGCGGAGATTGGGCGTGAGCGTAAGCAAGTTGCGGGGGAGTGCAAGTGTTTCGAAGTGCACGCGCCCACCCACGGCACGGGGCACCTCGACCACAACCTGCGCGGTGGTGGACGCCTCAAGGTTGCGGCCAATGTTTGTTTCCCGAAGTGGCAGCCGCGTGCCTGGCGACAGCGCATAGCGGTCATTGCTCCAAGGGGCCTGCAACACAACTTGGCGCGACGTGAGCAGCTCTAGGAACTGTTGCTCACTCAGCAGAGCGATCGCGTCCGCGCGCACCCAGCCAACGTAGCCGTCGCATCCATGCACCATATAAAATGTGCCGTCAGGTGTGCGGTCGAGTAGCCAGAGAGGCTCACCTGGCAAAAGTTGCGTCTGCACATCTTCACCTTCTTTGGGCGCGCCCCAGGTCAGTGCTGCTGTCTGAAGCGTCACAGCGAAGAGGTGCTCCGAGAGCCGTTCCCGATGCGGAAGGTCTTCGATGTCCATGGTAAGGGGCGAGCAACCGACAGTTTTCAGAATGCCAGCCGCGGTTTCAGCAAGCTCGCGTGCGTTGGTGCGCACTGAGAGGTGCCATTCACCGCCGTTGCGCTCCACTCGGACATCGAGATAAAAAAATGTTGAATCCGTAAGTTGACGCTTATAACTTGCTAACAAGTATTCAGCCTCCGACGCATCGCTTGGGGGGTGTCCGAACGGCCACAGACGCCGCGCCAGTGCGGCAGCTTCCGTGGTGACGCCGTCGGGTGGAATGGACTTCCCCTCCGGGATTTCGATAGGTGGCGCACCCAGCACACGTTGGCGCCGCGTGCGAAGAGCATCGCCTAGTCGCGAGGAAGGCCATGTGAGGTAAAAAGTCTCGTAAACAGCTTGAGCGAACCGTTGGGTGTAGGCTGGGACTGGGCGCCAATCTTTGCCTTTTGGCGGTGGAGGGGCATGAATTTCTAGTGCCAGGGCTGCCGTCCTTTCAGCCATGTCTACGCGTCCAGCTTCGATGGCATAATCGCCAAGCCCAAGGCGCTTGAACGAATCCGCAAGCACTCGCGCCAGATCGGCTGCTACGGGGTCGCTCGTGGAAGAATCGGCTGCGGGGACAACGATCCTCGGTTTGGGCGGCGAATCGTCAGCTCCATGCCAGATGCACAGCACACAGTGTGGTTTGGCGTGTTCGACTGGGAGCAGGCGGGCAATGCTGTCCTCAAGACTTGCGGTGGCCGGGCGATCATCTTGACGAGTGAGAACATAATGTCCACCGCCATCGGTCACGTGATGGCGCAAGAGCGCTGCAATGGCGAAATTGGTGGCATAGGCCAAGCGGAGCGCTTCCCGTCGGGTTTTCTGTTTTTCGGCAAGGGCATGCCCCTCGCTACCGGCTGGATCAACGGCGAGCACCAACCCCCGCAGCGCCGTGCCCGACGTCTCGAAAGTAGGCGTAAACTCGGGTTTGTGCGTTTGGCGCACTGCGATTGAGTCTCCGCCACGCAGCTGGGCAAGAGACGCACAACATGTTAATAAAAATGCTATGCAGCTTAAGAACCTTCTTCCCGAGGAAGACGTACTCTGAGAAGTTTTGCAACTTGTTCGCATAGCATAACCCATTCTTGTGCCTCCCAAAGATCTTTGTCGCTCTCGGCTCTGGCTTTTATAATCCGATAGTTTGCGCGCACGATGTGATAAAAGCTCGTCTGCGCTTTCCAAATATTGGTGCGCAAGGGCAACGCGAATACTATTTCGGCCACGGCAAGAATGCGCTCGAGGTTAGCCACATCGTTGGGGCTCGCTTCAAGCCGCGCAGCAGCTCGCTCGAGGGCGCAGCGCACCGCATGGTCAATTCGTTCGAGGTCGAGTTCGAGCTGCCAGTGCCGCGCCTCCTGAAAGCTGGCGCGCAGGTCGTCCGGCGATGTATCTTCATGTTCCAGAGCGTCCACAAGCTTGTGGGTGAGCACGAACTGCGTCATTGTTTTGAGGACGTTAGGCAGAGGAACATTGAGTGCAGCAAGGAAGCGCATGAGCGACGCATTCTCGTTGTAAAGCGCACACATTGTGGCAATGGCTTGGGAGATTGGTGCGCTCAACAGGTGGTAGACTACGCGACGTTGATCGTCGCGGAAAAGCGAACGGAGCGTGAAAGGTTCTTTGTCGAACAGGTCCGCAAAACTGCCAAGGCCTTTTTCGAGCTGAGCGTTGCACGCGCCCACTTGCAATTTCGTCATAAACTGGTCAAACCGACGGTTCTCCGGCGTGGCGACGTAAGACTGGATTTGATCTTCGCTAAGTTTTTCCGCACCAAAAATGAATTCCGCTTCTTCTGTGGTGGCGAGAGACCGGACACTCATCTGGCCGACAAGAAATTCGCGCTCGCCCAGTGATTGCTTGCAACGGTGCGTGGTGCGGATTTCGTAAGAATAAAAGCGGCCCATCGGCTTCGTGTCCTCAAGCAACATGAGCAAAGCGTAATTGCCAGCCACGCGTTCGAGGTCGACGATTGAGGGCCGAACAAACATCTCATAGATATGCGCGCCGTTGACAAACTGGGCAAGATTGCTCTTGGCTTCTTCGATCATCTTGAGATAGGTGGGTTCCAGATCCTGACCGCTTACTTGATTGTAAAGTTGCATAGCGCGCGCGGCGAAGAGCATCACCTGTTGTGTCTCGATACCGGAGATGTCGTCGAAAAACCACCCGCAGCTTGTGAACATAAGTAGGCAGTGGCGCTGCATTTCGAGCAGTTGGAAGAGGCGTGTGCGCTGGTCGGCATTGAGGGGGTGGCGCTGATGTCGCGCGAGGAATTTTCGGATGGTGTCCTCGTTGCGGTCGAGAACGATACTCATGTATTCATCCCGCGCCAGCCAGGGATCCGCAACGTAAGCAGCAGCTTCGCGTTCAAAAAGACGAGCAGCTTCGTCGCGCAACCAGTTCATGGCGGCACGCAACGGCGCACGCCACTTTTGGTTCCATCCCGGATGACCCCCCGAGTTGCAACCGCAATCGTAGCTCCACCGTCCCACGCCATGGGCACAACTCCATGAGGAAGCCTCGAAAATTTCCACTTCATAGCGTGGGGGGAACCGCTCCAGGAATTCTGCATAATTTGTTAGGCGCACGCGCGACTGTTCCTGCAAGTCGGCGATGGCGCGGCTCAATGCCATCTCCCCGAAACGGTGATGGTGGCCATAGCTCTCGCCGTCGGTGGCGATGTGCACAAGTTGGGCTCCCTCACGATCGGCCGAGAATCCACTCATGAGGCGCATGGCAAAGGCATGACCGTCGTTCAGGAGTCCCTCGAAGGCCACCGCGTGGCTAATGGGACCATCGTAAAAAAACAGCGAAATGGAGTCGCCGCCGGGCAAGCGGCAAAGATAAGGGCGCGAGGGATCAATGCGGCCACCCCGCACGTCGCTCCATATCGCGCGCCCGATGGGACGGATGCGCGATGCTTGAAAGGGCGAGAGAATTGTGAAGCGAATGTCGTGCGAGGCAAGGATCGCAAGGGTCTCAAGGTCCACCGCAGTTTCGGCGAGCCACATGCCCTCTGGCTTGCGGCGAAAGCGCGCCTCGAAGTCCGCAATGGCCCAGCGCACCTGCGTGATTTTGTCGCGCCGGTTGGCTAGCGGCATAATGATGTGATTGTAGACCTGTGCCAGCGCCGACCCGTGGCCCGAGAAATGCTTTTTGCTGCGTTCGTCGGCTTCCAAAATCGCTTTATAAGTTTTGGGTGCGTGCACTTCGAGCCACGACAAAAGGGTGGGGCCAAAATTGAAGCTGATCCACTCGTAGTTGTTGAGCAGGCGCGCGAGGTAGTTTTCCTGGTCGAGGATGCGCGCTGCGGCGTTCGGCGCGTAGCATTCCTCGGTGATGCGCTGATTCCAGTCATGGTAGGGCTGAGCGCTGTCCTGCTGCTCAACGGTTTCGAGCCACGGATTCTCACGTGGAGGCTGATAGAAATGCCCGTGGATGCAAATGTAGCGCGAGTAAGTCACTGCTAGGGCCTTTCCCGACTGATACTCATCGTACCACCACGGTGCGTTTTAGGAATGGTTGTCAAACGCTGCTCGCGGGGTACAAGATGGTTGAGAAAAACATCCTTTGCCTTTTGCTCGGCGGCAAAAGCGGATGGCACCTGCGTGTTGCTGCGGGCAGAGCGCGGACGCATGAACCTCGATCAATTCTTATTCTCTGGCAAGAGCGAATCCTTCTCGCCCGGTGAGGTCCAGGTTTCAGAAATCACCTGCAGGAGATTGCGCTCCGCTGCGCTCAGGTGCCGATCCGACGTGGCAATGAACTCAAGAATCTGGCGCACGCCTTCGAGCCGCTCGGCGTCAAGACTCTTTTTTAGACTGGCGACGGAATAGGCCACGACATCAGCCACACTTGTCTCTTTCACTGCGCTTTTCGCGTTTTCCAAAAGCGACTGGATATCCTGCGGCGACAAGCCGAGCCCGAAGCCAATGCGTGTGAGCATCTCAGCTTCGCGATCGGTGACCTTTCCATCAGAACAAACAAGGCACAATCCCAAGCAGAAAACATGATAAACCTGGTCGGGTGTGAGATGAAGAATTTTCAGCAATTTTCGCGTCGTGTTGTCCACGGGAGCCCTCCTCCGGACGGGGCAAATTAGCTTGGCTGACTTCTCATTCGCTGATTAGAGAGTGTCGCAGCGCAACTGCCTTCTTCAAGCATTTATCGCAGACGCTTGTGAGGCGAGCGCACACGCAGAAAAACAACATTGCTAACGTTGCGCAGGCCTCTCAGCCATGATAGTCTTGCAGCTTTGAGGGCCTCAGGGCAGAATGTTCGGGGGGCAGAGCCCCCTGCGAATTCACAAGCTTGTTGTTACGAAAAAAAGCTGCGGGAGGTTGAGGGGAAGCTACCTTGTCCCGCAGCTATCGAGTGCACTAACTGGTTCACTCAAGGTCACTCAGCGCGGCTCCGAAATTAATGTGGTAAACTTTTCCGCCCACCACAAGAGCCGGGACGCTCTTTACGCCCGCACTTTTTGCTTCGCTGAGGCGGTGCTTGTCGACACCAAGATGCACAACTTCTAATTCGAATGCCTGGCGGTCGAGCAAGCCAAGGAAAGCTTGTTCGGCATCAATGCAGACGGGACACCCGGCATGATAGAAGACGACGCGCTCGGCCATAAGCTCACCACCCTTCTTCTAGAATGCGAGGCCGTGAGTGCTCCTCAGGTTTCATTTAGCACTGGACCGAAACAGGGTCAAGTAGGTACTTTTTCGTAACCAGGTTGAGCAATGTGCCATGGGCGGGAGTGACGCGCGAGACGAAGCATTGTGGGCGAAGACAACGCGGCGCACGTCTTTTGTTGGCTCAGCAATCGAAGAGGTGCTGGGTTGCAAATGGTCTGTTCAGCTTTTGTTGCTCGTTGCCTCGGGGATCGAACGGCCAGGCCAATTGCGGAAAGCTTGTCCGGGACTGAGCACAAAAGTTATGAACGAGCGCTTACGCAAACTCCAGGCGTTTGAACTTCTTTCCAAGACGACACGGGGCGAAAAGCCGCCCCTCCAAGTGTATTACCAACTCACGCCCTTGGGCGTACGCCTAGCGTCGATCATGCAACAGATCAAAGAGTTAGACGAATGGTGGGCCAAGGAGCGTGCCAAACGCTGAGGTCGATGACCGGACCATATTAGCAAAAAGTCCTGTGGGCGGCAGGGAGTGAAAGATCGATGGCGCCGACAACGGTCAAAAAAGGATAAAATTGTCTTGCCTGTAAGCGACAGGAGCAGCCATCTTCACTTTCGCTCTATTATGACCCAGTCGCATGCGCTCCAACGAATCCTTGCTCTAGCAGGCAGTCTTCGACAGCGACTTTGGCTCGGTTTGTGGGTGGAAGGTAGCCACTGGCAACGGGGGACGGGGCGCGTGGAAACCTTAGTCAGTCTTGCCACTCTCGCTGCTCTGGCCGCAATTGCGGCCGCGATTTTGGTCAAGCAAGCTCACTACGATCGGGCGGTCATCAATCCGGGACTTGTCGTAGCCGAAAAATCGCAGAGTGCTGGATCCGGTGGCCTCTCAGCTGGCACCGCGTCCGCAGAAGCTGCACCTCCACCAAGTGAAGCCGAAACAGCGACAGATCTGGCGGTGCAGAAGGCTGCCGCCGCGGGCACTTTAGCCGCAAGTGACGCAAGTGCCGCACCACAGATTTTGGCGCAAATCACGTTGCCTAGCGGTGTGAAAGCGGTCGCAGCGCCAGAAGCATTCGACGCGACGACGCTCTCGGACAAAATTGACGGCAGAGCCGAGTTCTACCTCGACATCGGCTTCGAGCACCTCGAGACGCGCCGCTACGAGATCGCGAGCGAGCCGGCGTGTGCCTTCGAGGCGTTTCTCTACCGCATGAGTTCCCCGATCGCTGCTTTTGCGGCGTGGAGCGGTCAGCGGCGTCCGGACGCAAGGCCGGAAAAGGACTTGCCCCTGGCGTATTCCACAGCCAATGCTTTTTACCTTGCGCGCGGCCCATACTATGTCGAGCTGGTAAGCGCCTCGGAAACCTTCGGCGCTAGGCCGGAAGTGCGGGAATTTGCCCGCACGCTCTCCGAAAAGCTTCTCGACAATGAGCCAGAAACCGACATTGTAGCCCTTTTGCCCGAAGAGGGACGCGTGGCGGGAAGCGAACGCCTGATCCTAAAGGATGCGTTCGGGTTTGCCAGGCTCGACAAGGTCATCCTCGCTGACTACCTCGTGGAGGACACGACGGTGAGCCTTTTCATCTCCCCCCGAATCACGGAGGCGGAAGCGCGCGAGCTGGCTCGGGCGTATCACGCCTTTCTCGTGCAAGAGATGGGTGCCGACGACGTTAGCCACCAACTCGGTGGCCTGGCCGACGCATCTGCAGCCAACTCCCTGGGCGAGTACGAAGTCATTCAGCCATGCGGGAAAAACCTGGTCGGCATCCATGCGGCAAAACGGCTGGATGTGGCCATGCGGCTGCTGACTCGAACATGCCGCAAGCCCTAGTGGAGAAGGGCAAAAGTGCAAGAGTGATGGTGAGCCAACAACTTTGAAGGACATGCGCAAATCGTGGAGAAGCAAGGGATTCGTAATATGTTGACCAATTGGGCGAGCCGTTTGCGGACTGAAACGGCGGCCATAGCGCTAGTGGGGATTCTTATCATAGGTCTGGGCGGGTACTGGCGTTATGTGGCAACAGCGTGGGGCCTCCCTTACGCTTACTCGTGGGACGAACCTGAAATTGTCAATCCTGCCATACGCATTTTGCGCGAGGGCGTGTATCGCCCCACCCGTTTTGCGTACGGGCCGCTGAATAGCTACCTGCATGCCGGCTGGGGAGTGCTCTCGGTGCTTAAGGCCGTTGAGACCGGCGACATTAAAACAGTGTGGGACCTGAAAACAGACTGGGATACAGGTTGGTATTGGACAATCTCTTCCCCTGTGTTCCACCGGCGTGCGCGCCTTTTCTGTTTGCTCATGTGGGGAATGACGGCGTTCGCCGTGTGGGGGGCGTGTCGCGAGCTCGGGGTGCGCTGGGGACTGCTCGCCGCCCTTGGACTCGTGGCCTTTTCGCGAATGAATTTTGAACAAACCAGCATCGTCAGCGTCGGTGCCACCGCCGCGATGTTTGCTGCGTTGGCATTTTGGGGTGGTCTGCGGGCTCTCAACGACGGTACGCACGTAAGGAAGGCTCTCTGGTGGACCTCTTTTGCGGCTGGTGCTGCCACCGCGTCAAAAATTATTTTTTTTCCGCTCTTGGTGATACCGGTTCTAGCATATTTCGATGCGGTGAGACGGAAAGTAATGATGTTTTCCTATGAGCGACTGGCTCTGTGGTGCTTGGCTCCCGTTGCAATTTTTGCCGTGCTTATGGCACCGATGTTCTACGATCCGCCGCGTTTTATCCATTCGCTGACCACAGAACTCAAATTCTATGGAGACCAGACCCTGCAGCTGACGCTAACCCAACACCTACGTAGCGCCGTATTGTCGGCGCTGGCATCTGTGGATTCTGCTGTCTTGGCCGCCCGCGATGGCCAGCTCTTTGTGAAGCGCTATTCTCTGCCCTATTCGATCTACGTTGTGTTGGCTGCCTTTGGACTGGCGGTTCTATGGAGAAGCAAGTGGACAGCGGCGGCTCTCGTCACAATTCCCGCCTTAATCAATCTGTGGCAGGTGTCAAGCTATTCACGCGAATTCTACGCGAGAAACTTACTTATAGCACAGCTCGCATCCGCCGTGCTTGCTGCTTTTGGTTTGAATGCGCTTGTCAAATCGCTAGGTCGCTGGAATCGCATCGCGCTATGGTTTGTTTTTGCGGCGCTCGCTATATTTCAAGGAGGTCAAGCGTTTGTTGTCGGGGCGATGGCCAGTGAACGTACTTCGATTACGGATTCGAGAGTCCTGGCTGATGAAAAGATTGAAGACCTGACAAAAAAGGGGGCAAAAGTGGCGATCGCGTCCGAGCTTCACTGGTTCTTTTCCAGAGGGGACACCTCGCTGAAATCCAAAGTACATCAAGTGAGTGTGACGCGTTTGCTACGATATCCGGAAGAGGCTCAGGATCTTGATTTCGCAGTAGTTCCGCTAGCTCTCACCTATGGTGACAAACTCCGCGCCTCAGACGAGGCGCTGTCCGCGTGGGCTAAGGGTCTCGCAACTCTTACCCCACAACTAGTTCTCGGTCATAATGTGACTTATTTTGACTGTCTGACCACAGATCCCAAAGTTGGATTCATTCCTGGACGGGCGTTCAAGGCTTCGTTCCGGCGTGATTCGCGCCGGATTTACGGGTTTGAACTACTATCCACGACGGCGGGGCAATTTGCCTGGCCCACCCAATATGGGATTGCTGTTCCAAACTATTTTCTTGGTTCCGCACGGCTAGGTCTTCGAGAATCAGCCAAGACGCTTGTGGTGAAGGCGCGCGGCTTGAATCCTTTTGAGCAGGAGGAGGCGCCCACAGTGTGGGTGCGGGTTGCAGCGACTACGGATACAGCTGCAAAATCACCCGTGGCCGACGTCCGTTTTGAACTTAAACGCAGCGGATCTGGCTTGGTCGAATACACACGCCCCGTTGACGTGCCAGCGGGCGAGCATCTTGTTCTCGTCCGGGCCAACAATCCGAACAGCCGGTTTATGACAGAAATTGAATATGTCGAATTCCGATAAGACACGACGATCGTCCGGAAATTTCCCCGGTCCAACAGGACGGACTTCCGTTTAGTGCTCGCGATGGGAATGCTTTACGTAAACAGATCGCTCAGAAAGGGATCCCAATGATGCCAATACTAAAGCTCCGTTCAACCACAGCAACCATGCAGAGCCTTTCCCTGATGAGCAGGTTGGAGCGACTCTACTCGAACATTGTTGAGAAACTCTTGCCAACCGTATTATTTTATTTTGCCTTTTATCTCCCATTCTTGTCGCCAACTCGTCCGTCAGCCGATGCTTTCAAGCATGCCGTTCACGTATTCGACGTATCGGGCGACTTTTGGTTTCCACATCACGTGTTGTATGCAGCCACTCTGTTACCTTTCGCTCGTCTTGCCGAGCAATTAGGCGTATATCCATTCATTGGTTTTCGTTTCAATGTCTTGCTTTGGGCGGAGTTGTTTTTACTTGTCATGTATTGGTTTCTGAAACAACTTACGAGTTCCGTTTGTATATCGCGTATTAGTGTTTTCTTTATAGCCTCCACTTATGTGTTTATATCTTATGCAGGCTTGACTGAAGCTTACGTTCCCTCTGCGACAGTGCTTGTTGCTTCGCTTCTCTTCCTTGTGATGGCTTTGCAACATAATGATAACGTTAATTACTTTTTCTATGGCGCAGCAATACTGGCACTGAGCTTCGCGACAACTCTGCATCAAATTGTTGCTGTCTCTGCATTTCCGTTGGCTGTCGTTTTCGTTGCGATGTCGCGCTTGTGTGGGGCAGATAAAGCGCGATCGTGTCGAATAAGCTTACGGCATGCAGTTATCCTCGCTACTGTTTTTCTCATTGTTGCTGGGCTTATTTCGTTTGCTGTGCACATTTACGGTTATGTAAAATCCCAAAATTCAAGGCCATTTACTCAGTGGTTGATGCACTACCGCGAGGTTAGTCCTGAACTGTTTGGTACCATGAGACACATTTCACTGGAAGGGTTGCATCGATATTTCTGTGGCTTAGCGACTGCATTTTCTGGTTCAGCACCGTTTCTCCAGAACCCGAAACAGGCCACCAGCGAAAGTTGGCTGGTATTGGCAAGTGTCATTGGAGTCACGCTTGCTCTGCTTTTGCTATCACTTCGGTTTCTAAGGCGGAGTCGGCCACATGCGCTTGTGGTTGGCTCTTTCCTGTTCTGGATTATTACTGAAGAGTCGTTTATTCTCTTGTGGGAGCCAGATATGATGAAGTCACGACTCATTACATTTCTGCCGCTTGCGTTTCTCATCGGGCAATTGCTGACACTTATTGATAAAGGAGTGGATACGCGCAGATGGGGTAGTATAACAGCTAAGACACTGGTCATTGGGGTGGCGTTGTTTCAGCTGGCAGTTAACACAAAAAACCTTATTGTACCAGGGTTGCTTCAGAATTACCTCGATCCTTTCGAGCCGTATTTATATATGGTGAGAGCGGTTTCTGACAAAGATCTCATCGTCGCGTCTGATAGACATTTTTATGCTTATCGAGTGGTATTCAATTTCCGTGCTAACCATGTTGCTGGAGGATGGGAAAATACAATAAAGCCCGGAATGCGCTTCGGGATCGATGTCAGCGCGACAGATGACAAGTTTTGGGCACAAGCTTGGCCAAAGAAAGTAGCGCAGTTTAGACGGTCGCGAGACATTATTCGGACAAGACGGGGACGAATAATTTTTGAGCAGCACGGCTGGCTGCGAGGAGTTGTTTTCGGTTACGGAGATGACTTTCCGCTATCTGGGCCGCTGGCGATGGCGAAGTTTGTTGGTTTGGCAGCCGAAGCACGTGCTCTTCGGGAGGGAGTTGACGAATGCCTCATGAACTGGGTCACTGACGAGGACAGGGAAGAGTGTTTCCGAACGCTTGCCGAACAAGCTATCGCCTGTGTGCAGGCGGCCTCCGGGAAAAAGAATTTGGGTGTTGAGCATTTGAGCACGAAACAGGAGCTTGTGTTGCATCGGCGTACCGACACAGAAAGCAAGAGCGCGACGGTGCTGGTTCCAGCGAGTGGGGTTTTCCTTGATGCTCCGGCAAAACTGATTGTGGCGGACCGAAATTTCAAAGCTGCGGATCTGCGCCGCATCGGGATGCGGTTTAGATGGACCGCCAAGGACAAGGTGTTCTGGATAAAACTCAATCCCGACCTGATGAACCGAGATGGGAGTGGACTGACGATTGATCTGACGTTTTATCCTTGGATAGCTGGAAGAGTCATCGAGGAAGTCCTTATTGAAGCAGACTCAGGCGCAGGCGGTGAAGCAGGGATTGAAGCGAAAGTTGTCGCTAATCGTCCAAAAGCCCAACGATAGGCCCACAGATGCGTTCGGTCCCAACTGCCAACTTGCAACCAATGCACCCTAGGCGAAATAACCAAATCAGCCGAGCCTCGGCATTGGCATTTTACCCGGCAAAGGCAGCTTCGTCGAGTACACATGTCCCGTGAACGAGCCGCCGGGCGAGTGTGCAGTTCAGGTGGGGGCGAACACCCCGAACTGCCGGTTCATGACGGAGTTGCCTGAATCCTGAAAAGCAAGGGGAGCCGCCATGTGGGAGGCGCGAGGAAGGCATCACTTTGTCCGTGACAACCCATGAGGTGCGTAATGAAATAGAGCTCATGCCGAATTCACGGATCGCAGCAGGTAGGACATCGGGACGATGAAAACGGCTGGTGAGAAGCACGGGGCTGACAAGACGGACGCGAGTCGTCGGCGGTTCCTTAGGCGCCTCGCGGAGACGGCGGTGCTGGCCGTGGGTGCAGGTGCGGTCTACCGACTTTTTCACGATCCACACGGTCCACAGTCGCTGAGCCGGCACACGCTGGAGGTGGAAGGGCTGCGCGGGTGGAATATTCGCGATGTGCCACCGGCGATGGCGGTGGTCCGCGGCGAAAAACGTCGCCTAGCTCTCGAAGCTGCCTTTGATGCTCTCGGAGGACTTTCGAAGTTTATCCAGCGTGGCGACCGTGTATTGCTGAAGGTGAATGCGGCTTTCGCTACACCCCCGGAGCTTGGTGCAACGACTCACCCCGAGCTTGTGGAAGCGCTTGTGGCGTTGTGTTTGAAAGCTGGCGCTGCCGAAGTGATTGTGGCGGATAATCCGATCAATAATGCCGATAGCTGTTTTCGTATCACAGGGATTGGGGCTGCAGCGGAGCGCGCCGGCGCAAGCATTCTCTTGCCGCGGACAAGGGCTTTTCGCCCATTTTCGCTCCCCGATGGCCAACTCATCAGGCGATGGCCTTTATTCGCCGAGCCGCTGGAACGCGCTACGAAAGTCGTCGGCGTGGCTCCCGTGAAGCATCACAACCGCAGCGGTGCCTCCATGACGATGAAGAACTGGTACGGTTTGCTCGGTGGGCGGCGAAACGTGTTTCACCAGGATATCAATACGATTGTCGCTGAGCTAGCGCGAATGATGCGCCCCACGCTTGTCGTTCTGGACGGCACCTACGTAATGGTGCGCAACGGTCCTACCGGCGGTTCGCTTTCTGACCTTGAAAGGCGCGACACGCTCATTGTTAGCACCGATCAGCTCGCGGCTGACGCGTATGGGGCGGTGCTGCTCGGGAAATCGCCTGACGACCTGCCCTACCTACGCATGGCGGAGCAGGCCGGCGTGGGCACGACGAGTTATCGGGCGCTGAGCTTTCACGAAATCGGGAGTCAACCATCATGAGAATCGTCATCGTTCGTCGGATCTCCCAAGCCTTCTTTCTGCTTTTGCTCATCTGGTTTTGCATCGTCATGACGGTGGGAGAGGAGTGGTGGCAACTGCGAGGTTGGCCTGTGGGCTTGCTTCTCGATCTTGATCCGCTTGTTGCTTTGGCCACGATCCTCTCCACGAAAACCCTCTATGCGGGTCTCGCCTGGTCTCTCGTCACGATTATTGTCACGCTGTTGTTTGGGCGTATCTTTTGCGGATGGGTTTGCCCATTTGGCACTCTTCATCAATTTTTTGGATGGCTGGGACAGCTTGGGCGGCGCCACCGCGCGCGGGTGGAAGCGAACCGTTACCGGCGCGCACAGGTGGTGAAGTACTTCATTCTCCTTGTTTTTCTTGGGATGGCGGCGTGGCCTTTCGCAGGTTCAGGCGCTCTGCAGATTGGTCTCCTGGACCCCATCGCCTTTGTTCACCGCTCCGTGAACCTCACTGTGTTGCCCGCGGTGGAATGTCTCACGGGACGCTCGCTGGCTTCCGCCCAGCGTTTTTACTCCGGGGCGTGGCTCATTGGGACGCTCTTTGTCGCTGCCTTGCTGGCGAACTTTTATATTCCGCGCTTCTACTGCCGTTTCCTCTGCCCGTTGGGAGCATTGCTTGGTCTGCTTGCGCGCTTCTCGCTGTGGCGCATCGCGATGACGGCGCCGCGGTGCACTTCCTGCTCTCTGTGCGAAACCGCATGCGAAGGCGCGTGTGACCCTGCCGAGAAAATCCGCATCAGCGAATGCCTAATGTGCTTCAATTGCCTCGACGATGTGTGCAAAAAGAAGTTCTTGGCCTACCGCATCCGCGAGTCCGATGCTGGTGAGATCAAACTGCCACCAGATTTCGGGCGCCGTGGCATCCTGGCCTCACTGGCGAGTAGCGTGTTGGCCGTTCCTCTTTTGAGGCTTGAGGGAACACTCGGCTCCAATCGCAAGCCTAACCTTGTGCGTCCGCCTGGAAGTTTGGCCGAAGAAGAGTTTCTTGAGCGCTGCATCAAGTGCGGGCAATGTATGCGGGTGTGTCCGACAAATGTGCTCATGCCTGCAGGGCTGGATGCGGGGGTGGAAGCTCTTTGGACACCGGTTCTCAATTTCCGCATTGGAACGAGCGGCTGCCAGGTCAATTGCGTAGCATGCGGACATGTATGCCCCACTGCAGCGATTCGGCCGCTTTCGATCGAAGAGAAGCGTGGATTGGGACGCTATGCCGAGCGCGGTCCCATTCGCATTGGCACGGCGTTCGTGGACCATGGACGCTGCTTGCCTTGGGCCATGGACACGCCGTGCATCGTGTGCGAAGAGAATTGTCCCACTGCGCCCAAAGCCATCTACGTCCGCGAAGAATACAGGCCGGTGCGCGCAGGCGCGATGACTGTGCGCGATGTTCAGGGCAAAGTGTTGCGCCTCGATGGGGCGCGCTTGGTGCCTCGCACTTACGCCACGGGCGACTTCTTTGTTCAGCCTGTCAGCGCAGCGGCGCCGCGGTTGCGAATCATGGGCAACAGCCAGGACGCGCTCACTCTCGATCGCCCAGTTCCGTCGGACAAGTTAGCCAGTGGTTCGCGTGTCGTCATCGTCGTGCGTCTGCAGAAACCTTACGTTGAGCCGAACCTGTGCATCGGGTGTGGCATTTGCGAACACGAATGCCCTGTGAGCGGGCTCCGGGCCATCCGCGTGACCGCAGAAAACGAATCGCGAAATCCGGCGAGCGCGTTGCGCCTGCCCCAGTCTTAACGAAAAAGCCTTCCCGCGTCCACCCGCGGAGAAGTTGCCAACTTCACCCATAAGGTGGAATCCTCCCGCCATGCTTTGACGGTTCGTGCAGGGAAAGCGCAGCGTGATACTTTGCCGCTAAGTGAGCAGTATGTTCGTAAGGTTCGGCCACAGAGAACCTACGATTAGCCGAACCAAGCCAAAAGTGGAGATCTACTGCTGGACACAGGCGCGCAGACGGACTCAATCAAAGGCTATTCGCTCTTAGCTTTATGGCTCACTAACCCAAAACGAAATCATCATAGGAGATTGCTCGCTTGCGCGCACCGTTACCTCATGTCTCTGCAACGACTGCGACACAGATGACCTTGCCATCAATCCCCATGGGCTGGGGCACATTCTCGTGCACCTAAGCAATGCGGCTTACTTTCGCTTTGCCACGGGGCAAGTTCTTGATCGCGAGCGCGACGAGACGTCGAAACGCCTTTCTGAGGACGGCCGCCTCAGTCGCAAGTTTGCGGTTGCGAGAAGCTGGTGATATTTCGTAGGAATTGGAGATACTCCAGAGAGGAGAAGCCCATGACGACACGATTCGATCGAAGACAATTCCTTGCATCGCTCGCCGCTGCAACGGTGGCAGGAAGCAGACTTCTTGCGGCAGCCGAACAAACTAGCGCGCCGGCGACTTCCGCAAGCACGCAAACCCTCACCGTTCCGCGGCGTCGCTACGGGCGTACCGGTGTGGATGTGTCCATCCTTTCGCTCGGCGGAATGTTCGACATCCCCAACAATCAGCTCATGCTAAAGAAGGCTCTCGATTGGGGAGTGACGTATTGGGACACGGCCGATTGTTACGGCAATGGGCAAAGCGAGCTTGGCATCGGCATGTTCTTCGAGAAAATGCCCGAGGCACGTAAGCAGGTGTTCCTCGTCACCAAGAGTGATCGGCGCGATCCCGCGGGTATCACGGAACTGCTCAACCGCTCGCTCGAACGCATGAAAACGGATTGGATCGATCTTTACTTCATCCACGGTGTCAGCTCGCCCACCGAGATTACCGATGAAACGAAGGCTTGGGCAGAAAAAGCTAAGGCCGAGAAAAAGATTCGCTACTTCGGCTTCAGCACACACAAGAATATGGAGGAATTGCTCGAGTACGCCGCCAAACTCGGTTGGATTGATGGCATCATGGTGAAGTACGACTATCGTCTCATGCAGACGGACCGGATGCGCAAAGCGATTGACGCTTGTGTAAAGGCTGGCATTGGCATCACAGCGATGAAAACCCAAGGCGGTGGGCCCGTGCGCACGGACACGGAAGAGGAAATCAAGATTGCTGGTCACTTCCTCGCGAAAGGCTACACGCCGGGACAAGCCAAGCTGAAAGCCGTGTGGCAGGATGAGCGCGTGTCCGCGATCTGCTCGCAAATGCCAAACATTACCATTCTGAAGGAGAATGTTCTTGCGGCGGCAGATGATAAAAAGCTAACAGCCGAAGATTGGCGCGTGCTGCAGCATCACGCCCTCGCCACGGCGAGTTCGTACTGCCGTGGTTGCGCACATCTTTGCGAGTCAGCTCAGGGGTGCGAGGGAGTACCCATTGCCGATGTCATGCGCTTCATGATGTACAAAACAAGTTATGGTGACGTGGCGTTGGCGAGCGAGCAGTTTCGCGCTCTGCCAGAAGAAGTGCGTCAGCGGCTAGCCCGTGGAACATTTGCAACCGCGGAAAAAGTGTGCCCACAGGGGCTTGCCATTAGCAGCATCGTGCGCGAAGCCGTGCAGACGTTCGCCTAACATCTTGCGAGAGTTTTTCGTCTTAGCAGGCGCGGCTTGTCAGCGTGGGGGAAGGGAATTTTGCGTGCACAGTGCAGGACTTGTGGGCTGCTAACCATCGCAACGTCGCTAGGGGACTAAATAAAAGCGGAAAAAGAGACAGGGATCGTTGCGTGTCCTCCAGCTCCTTGCAAATGAGATATGAGCCAACACAGAAAAAAGAATGGGCCCACTAGGATTCGAACCTAGGACCAACCGGTTATGAGCCGGCCGCTCTGACCAGCTGAGCTATGGGCCCGCGCATCTCATTTTACCATTTCCGCGTCAAGTGATTCCCTGCGCTCTCAACGCTGCATGCATGAGCCCACCACCATAGTTATGGCCACATCCCAGAGAGGAACATTTCGCCTGCGAAAATGTCGAACACGAGGGGGCAGAGGTGACCGCTGTAATCCGAAGTTCGTTGAAGCGTATCTTTTTATGTGGGCGAGCGAGTGTTTCAGAAAACGCCAACGGTGAATTCAAATTGACTGTAGGACGTGAGTAATATGATGAAAAGCGTGCGATCAAAAACTCTAGACCTGATGGAAAGTGCTCCAGCGATGAAGCAGTGGCGAAGGTTGGCAGCAGTGGGGTGCGTTATGCTGGCCTGCATAATCAGCAGCAGCGGATGGGCGCTTCCAGGTTGGCTAACAAGTTACAAGGCCGGATTAGCTCAAGCAAAACGCGAGGGGCGGCCGCTGGTCATAGACTTTGCGAGCGCCACATGTCCAGCCTGCCGCATGCTCGAAAGCCGCACCCTCAGCGATGCACGGGTGCAAGCCGAGCTGGATAATTTTGTGCGAGTTTACATTGACGGCAACGAACAGGTGAGTCTGCGGGAGAGTTTTGGCGTGCAGTATTATCCGACCGTGGTCTATCTCTCGCCTGATGGAAAGATCCTAAAGCGCCATGTTGGGTTCGTCGGGCCCGATGAAATGACACATGTTCTGCGCAGCATTGCGAGCCGCGTGCCCAACGCTCAGCTGGAGCAGGCCAGAGCCGATGCTGGCGGCGGCACGAAGGCGACGCAGTCACTTCCCGCAGGTGCCAAATCTTCTGCGCGGACGTCAAGCAAGCTAAGCGACAATTTCTATGAGACCGTCGCGGCCGAAGGCGCGAAGCAAAACGCCCCGGCAAAGCCTACGGTCGTGGCCGTGGCGCCGGCAGTTCGCACCGATCAGAAAACTCGTGTCGAATGGGTGGCCGCAGGAGCTGATGCCGGAGAGGCGTCGCGCGGTGGTGGCGAGGAGAAATTGCTGGCGCAGGCATTACCCGCACCGAAGAATGTCGAAACCCCTGCGCCGCTGGTGCATATCAAACCTGAATCTACGCCGGAAGCTCCAAAGGCGCCAACGACCCACACGCCGGCTGCCACTGCGGCGGCGGAGTCGAAATCGGTGCTTCCCGACTCAGTAAAAAAATTGCAGTCTCCTTCCATCAAGAAAGGCGAAGAAACCGACGCGAAGAAATCCGCAAAGAGTACCCCCGTGGCGCAAAGCAGTAGTGCAGCACTATCCGAGGCTGCGCCTGCTATGCCAGTGGCGAGTCCTGCTGCAAGCAAGAGTACAGCCAAAAACACCGCTGCGAAACTCCAGCGCGGCGAAGCATCAGCGCAAGAAAGGCAAACGGACGTCGAAAGCGCAAAAGCCACGCCCAAGCCTCGTGGCCCCAGCGAAGTCACCGCGAAGGACATCGAGGACTGGTATGCGGATGCCGAAAATAAACTTGTGGCAGGGTACAAAAAGGAAGCGCGAGCGATGTACGCGAAAATCGTCGAGCGAGATCCGACCAACAAATTTGGCAAGAGCGACATCGCATTCATCAAGATGGTGGCACTCATGGTCGACCGCGAGGATGACCAACTTCGCCGCACCGCTTACGTGAAGATCAGAGAGTTTCTGAAGCGATTCCCTGATTCGCCTTACAAGGACTACTATACAGTGGTGCGGTCGATTTTGGCTGCGGACCTCGGTGACTATGCTGAGGCTCATGCGCTGTTGGACCGTTTCCCTGAGGAGTTCCCGAATTCGCGTTACCAAGATCTGGCGCGGAGCGTATGGGAGGAGCTCCCGAAGGATATCAAAAGTCTTCGCAAGCGCCCCGACCCAACTTCGACATCGCGGGTGGCCGCCGCAACACGCAACACGAAGAGCGGGGCAACCGCCTCCAGCTCGGCGAAAAAGCAATCAAGCGCAACGAGCGCCAAATCCGGGTCCACGAAGAGCAGCGCGTCGAGTGTCTCGTCGGCGTCCAAAAGTACTTCCTCCCGAAAGGAGAGCAGCGGGGGCGCCTCAACGAAATCGAGCACGAACAAGAGCAAATCGTCCACTTCGTCCAAATCGAAATCGAGCAGCTCAGTCTCGCGCAGCAATGAGTGAGAGGCGCCCCTATTCTCTGGGACCGAAAGCGCCTGTGGGGGAAGGCAGCTGCCGTCTGTGTTGGCACACGTGCCGCATCATCAACTCCCCAGCAAAGACGTGGGAGTTGGTAGGTAGGTGGGGAACACGGACACATCATGAACTTTGAACTGGTCACATCGTTTGAGCCCAAAGGCGACCAGCCGCAGGCTATCGAGGCACTTTGTGCGAACATCGAGCGCGGTGTGCGCCACCAAGTGCTGCTGGGCGTGACCGGAAGCGGCAAGACGTTCACTATGGCGAACGTCATCGCGCGCATGAACCGCCCCACTCTGGTGCTGGCGCACAATAAGACTCTCGCCGCGCAGCTCTATCGCGAGTTCAAGGAGCTTTTCCCAAACAATGCTGTCGAGTATTTTGTTAGCTATTATGATTATTATCAGCCAGAAGCTTACATCCCTCAGACCGAAACTTACATCGAGAAGGATGCGGCAATTAACGAAGAGCTCGACAAGATGCGTCTCGCGGCCACAAAGCATCTGCTGGAGCGCCGCGATGTTATCATCGTCGCGAGTGTGTCGTGTATCTATGGCATTGGATCGCCTACGGATTTTCACATGATGGTAGCCCTCGTCGAAGAAGGGCAGCGCATCTCGCGCGCGGAACTTCTGCGGCACCTGGCCGATATCCAGTACGAGCGCAATGATTTCGATTTCCGCCGCGGAACGTTTCGCGTGCGTGGCGACGTGGTGGATGTCTTTCCTCCGTATGAAGAAACCACGGCGCTGCGTGTCGAGCTGTTTGGCAATGAAGTGGAGGCCATTTACGAGATCGACGCGCTGACAGGCCAGCGGTTGCGCCACGTGAAACGAGCCCTTATCTATCCAACTTCGCATTACGTGACCTCACGCGAAAATCTCGAACGTGCCATGGCGTCGATTCGCGAGGAGCTCGAACAGCGGCTCTCCGAACTGCGGCGTCAGAACAAACTTGTCGAGGCTCAGCGGCTCGAGCAGCGCACGCTCTACGATTTGGAGATGCTCGAAACCATCGGCTATTGCCAGGGCATCGAGAATTACTCCCGTCATCTCACAGGCCGCAAGGCGGGAGAGCCGCCGTGTACATTGCTCGACTATTTCCCGAAGGATTTCCTCGTGTTCATTGATGAAAGCCATGTCACCTTGCCGCAGCTGCGTGGCATGTACGAAGGTGATCGCTCGCGCAAGCAAGTGCTTGTCGACTACGGCTTCCGGCTTCCCAGTGCGCTGGACAACCGTCCGCTGAAAATCGAAGAATTTGAAGAGCGCGTGAATCAGGTGATTTATGTGAGCGCCACGCCCGCCGATACGGAGCTTTGCAAAGCCGGCGGCGTTGTTGTGGAACAGCTCGTGCGGCCCACAGGACTTATTGATCCGCGGATCGAGATTCGTCCTGCCAAGGGGCAGGTCGAGGATGCCCTCCACGAAATACGCGCCCGAATCGAGCGGGGCGAGCGCGTGCTGATCACCGTCCTCACTAAGCGCATGGCTGAGGATCTGACCGATTACTTGTGCGAGCTCGGGATCGCGGCCAAGTACATGCACTCGGACATTGACGCGATCGAGCGCACCGAGATTATTCGCGATCTGCGCCTTGGCAAGTTTGATGTCCTGGTCGGCATCAACCTTTTGCGCGAGGGGCTCGACTTGCCAGAAGTTTCTTTGGTGCTGATTTTCGACGCTGACAAGGAAGGGTTCCTGCGCGGACGCACAGCACTCATCCAAACGTGTGGACGCGCGGCACGCAACGTCAACGGCACGGTGATCATGTACGCCGATGTCATGACCACGGCCATACGGGAAACCATTGCAGAGACGGAGCGGCGCCGCGCTAAGCAGATGGAATATAACCGCGAGCATGGCATCACGCCCGCCTCCGTGAAAAAAGAAATCAAAACCATTCTCGAAACCGTTTATGAGGCTGACTATCCTGAACTGCCCATGGTGGCGGAAATAGAGGGCGAATACCTGAGCGCAGCGGAGGCAGCAAGGCTTATCGGGCAGCTGCGCAAGGAGATGCGCGAGGCGGCTTCGCGACTGGAATTTGAAACCGCTGCTGAACTTCGCGACCGAATTCTCTATCTCGAGGAGCAAATGCGCCAAGGAGGCGATGTGGTGGCTTTACCCAAAACACTACCTCGCAAAAACTTCCAGCCGCAACGGGCCGAGTTGGATCGGCGCAAATCCGGAACGCGGCGGTCCGGCAGCAAGAAATCCAATGGGTCTACCCCCGGACGATAGGTCCTTTCCCCACCCGAGTTTCGCTAGCGTCCCCAGCTGTTGATCCTCATGACGGTGAGGCTAAAACCGGAGGTCTCGCCCCCCTCTTTGTCGGTCGACTCAAGCCTACTCTAAACACACAAAGCAAAAGCCAGAGACAAGACTCTCCGTAAACAATCGCACGGCTGGTCATTTGTTGCTCGTCCTGCCTGCGTGGGCTTGCACCTTATTCAATGCGGTTTCGTGTGAACGGGGTGGATCTTTTGAGCAAGAGGTAACGGGTGCTGTGCGTATGGTTCTTGTAAGACCCGCGAAACCCGATGCTGGGCAAAACCGTAACACACATTTGCGCGGCGATTCTTCCTTACGCCCGCGTAGGAAGGGTTTCTCGTGGCCGATGCGCGAATCGACACGCGCGACACACCTACGAGAAGAACTGTCATCTTAGCAGAGCGTAGATTCAATCATGCCGGGAACGCGCAGCCGCCTACGTTGCTAGATGACCGAGGCACTTACGATGAAGCCGAAAAACTTGGCTTGCGCTCAGCGCGCGCAGATTCATGGCACCACCCTCGGCACTCACGACAGCGAGCGCCTCACTCCACTGGCAAGCGCGGGATCAGCCGGACGTCAGCGGAACAGCGCGGTCAGCCACCGCTTAGTCAATGAGCTCAGCCAACTTCGACACGAGCTCGTCTTTCTCCTTTGCCACAGCCTCAAGCTCGGCAATCTTCGCCTCTAATTCAGCGATCTTGCCTCGGAGCTCCTCGATTGTCGCCGCTTGGTCTTTGATCGTCATTTCGTGCTCATGGATCTGCTTTTGCTGCTCGACAATCACTTCATTTTGTTCCGCAATTTTGGCTTGGATCCGCGAGATAATTTCTTGGGTCGACAGGCTCATGGCGTTCCCTTTTCCGGTTATGTTCGGTGGGTGTATACGATTGGTACGAGTAGTAAATCAAGGACATTTGTCGAA
The DNA here is from genome assembly GCA_049968255.1 of Candidatus Sumerlaeaceae bacterium. GTDB lineage: Bacteria > Sumerlaeota > Sumerlaeia > Sumerlaeales > Sumerlaeaceae > DRVG01. The sequence goes on from JBMFRB010000003.1 coordinate 108,048, forward strand.
GCCTTCTCGGCGCGAGGGATGTGCGGCATGTCCGGGCCGCGCAAGCTAACACGCGGTGTTGCGGCTATCCAAGACAAGAGCTTGCCTTTTGCGCTTGGCGCGGTGCATCTTGCCACCCTGCATTTAGTGCTTCTGTCGTCGCTACGTCGCGCGTTTTTGGCCAACACTTGTCTGATGCCATGCAGCGAGATTGTCGCGCTTGGCCCACATGGCCGTCGGCGGGCGAGCTCTGTGAGTACACGTCGTAAGACATCGCTTCGAACTTGGTGAGACCTTGGGAGAGGAAAATCCATCATCAGGAACTTCTTGCATCGAGATATTGTTATAATCTACTAGACTAATAGATGAAAAAGAGCGTAGAACTGGTTATGTCCACCGCCGCAATGAGCGCTGTGAGATGCCAAAAACATTTTTTGCTGCTTGTCCTGCTTTTGACCGGTTGAAACGGGCTCCAGCCTATTTCGGAGCTGAACGCCCGGCAGTCGGTGGCGACAGTGTCGGCCAAGTACGGCCCCGAGAAGAAAGTCAATCTCCCCCGCTTGCGTCCAGAAAGTCGGCTGTCGGATTTTTTAGTCTATGGTATGCTAAACTCCCCGGAAGTTGAGGCGGCATATCATGACTGGATAACTGCAGTCGAGAAGATAACAGGGGAACGTTCGTTGCCTGATCCACGGCTGACACTGCAAGCAGATATTGCTCAAATGGTTACTTCTCTCATGCCGGGGGCGATGTTCGATCTTTCGGCTGTTGGAAAACTCAAGGCCCGTGCGGATGTGCAGTCAGCCGAAAGTTTTGCAAAGTACTACGAATTTGAAAGCGCCGTTTATAAGACAGCGTTCAATATCAAGGGCTCCTATTACCAACTTTATTTTCTTGAAGAAAAGACAAAGGTAAACCAGCGCATCTTGGAGCTGTTGAAGGATTTAGAGGAAATCGCTCGGCGACGTAACGAGTTGAGTCTTGGGTCTCTGGATGACGTCCTGCGAATTCAGATAGAAGAGGAGCGATTGAAGACGGAAATCGCAAACCTCGAAGAGTCGCGCAAGTCTTTGCTCGCGCAATTCAAAGCCGCTCTTGGAATCCGGCCGGATAGACCTGACCCGCCAATTCCGGCAAGCTTCCAAACGACTTCACTCACTCTGCGCGAAGATGCGCTGCTAAAAGCGGCTCTGAAAAAAAAATCCTTCCATAAAGGCGCTTGAAGCACAAATAGAAAGCGCTAAAGCCCAAATACATCTGGCGAATCAGGCAAAGATACCAGATCTTAGCGCGGGCGTTGAAGTTGATGTTCGTGCCTCCCCAAAAATGTGGCGCCCACAATTGGGGCTGACTCTGCCGATTTGGCGGGACAAAATTAAAGCGGATATTGCAGCAGCCGAGTCTAAAAAGAAATCAGCCGAAGCACGCCGCAAACAGGCTCAGATTGAACTCGCCGCAGCCATAGCTGAAAGGCTGTTCATGTATCGCGAAGCCACGCTCACAGGAAACACTCTCTCCCAGCAGCTCATCCCACGGGCACAGCAGGCCCTCGATATCTCCCGAGCAGATTACTCCGCCGGTAAAGCTCAGTTTCTGTCTGTGATAGAGAACCTAAAACTTCTATACTCGATGGAACTCGAACGTGTTGAAGCAAATACTCGGCGCGAGCTTGCACTGGCAGAATTAGAATTACTTGTCGCGAATGTTTCGCCACCGGGCGCTCCGTTGCTCTCCGAAACGCAACAGAGAGCGCTGGTCAGCAATCAGCAGAGGAACTAATATGAGGAAACCTCTTGTCGCAATAGCATTCCTTGTCATAGTCACGTTACTGGGAACTTATTATTGGGATCATGGTGATCGTATGGCTAACCAGCATGATCATCATGAAGCGAAAACTGCAACTCTTTACACCTGCCCTATGCATCCTACTTACACGAGTCCCAAGCCTGGCTCGTGTCCTATTTGTGGAATGGACCTGGTGCCGATGGAGCAGACAAGCGGTCACGGGGAACATTCTTCTCTACCATCGGAAAAGACGGGTGGAGTTGAGGGCCGCGTCGCGATAACGTTGACCGCTGAAAAACAGCAAAAAATCGGCGTTCGGCTTGCTAAAGTTGAGAAGAGCCGTTTCTCGAAAACGGCTCGGCTCACCGCGGTGCTCGAACATGACGAAACTCGATATGCACGCATAGCGCCACGTGTGAGTGGCTGGATACAGAAACTCTATGCGAATTATACCGGGCAACACATTGACCAGGGTAGCCCGCTCATGTCCGTTTATAGCCCTGATGTCCTCAGTGCCACGACGGAATATCTTATCGCGTTCGAACAGGTGGAGAAGATGAAAGCCGGCACGTCCAATATTGATCTCGAAAGAGCCAAGAATCTTCTCAGCTCAACACGAGAACGCCTTGCGCTCTGGGAGATAGGTCCGGAGCAGATCTCTGAAATTGAAAAGACACGACGTCCATTAACTGAGGTTGTTTTCCACGCGCCCGTCTCGGGTCATATTATTACAAAAACAGCAATCGAAGGGCGGTATTTTGCAGCCGGAGAGACTCTCTTTGAAATTGGCGATCTCTCCCATCTTTGGGTGCGAGTCTACATTTACGAACAAGATTATCCTTACACCAAAGTTGGCCAAAAGGCCATCGTTCATCTGCCTTCTCTCAACCAAACGGTTGAGGGAACGATTACATTTATCTATCCTCATATTGACGAGTTTACAAGAAGGGCTGAAGCAAGAATTGAAGTAGCGAATCCAGAACATGTGCTTAGGCCAGGACTATGGGGTTATGCTGAGGTAGAGCTTGACTATGGCACCGCGACTCTTGTGCCGCCCTCTGCTGTCATAGACACAGGCGAAAGATATGTCGCATTTGCTATCAGAGATAATGGGCAGTTTGAGCCGCGTGATGTCGAGATCGGTGTCAAGACGGATGACTTTTATCAAGTGCTTGAAGGTCTTCGAGAAGGTGACACGGTCGTCGTCAACCCTCTTTTTCTTATCGATGCAGAAAGTCAGCTTAGAGCGGCCATGGGTGGCCTGAGTGCACATAAACACTAGCCGCAGAGTAATCTTCATCTTTCTTCGAGGTAACATGGCCCATACGCAACATACAGGACGCTCTGGGGATTCGGTAGTAGAACGAATTATTGAGTGGAGTGCCCGAAACAAGTTCTTTGTATTCGTTTTGATAGGGGCGCTGTTTCTTGGAGGATTGTGGTGCACCCTCAATACCCCTCTTGATGCACTTCCCGATTTATCAGATGTGCAAGTCATTGTCTACACCCCTTGGGAGGGGCGGAGCCCGAACCTTGTCGAAGATCAGATTACTTATCCAATTGTCACGAGGCTCCTTTCCGCTCCGAAAGTTCGGGTGGTTCGCGGATTTAGCTTCTTTGGGTATTCATTTGTCTATGTCATTTTCGAAGATGGGACGGATATCTACTGGGCTCGCTCGCGTGTGCTTGAGTACCTTCAAGCGATCAGTGGACAGTTACCGCCGGGGGTGACACCGACCCTTGGGCCTGATGCCACGGGGGTAGGATGGGGCTTTCAGTATGCTTTGGTCGACAGGAGTGGTAAGCACGATCTTGGTCAACTACGCGCATTTCAGGACTGGTATTTGCGCTACTGGCTTCAGAGTATAGAGGGTGTGGCTGAAGTGGCGACTTTTGGAGGATTTGAAAAGCAATATCAGATCACCATTGACCCAGACAGACTTTTGGCCTATGGGGTTTCTGTTGGGCAAATCGTAGATGCAGTTCGCAGAGCAAATAATGATGTAGGAGCCAGAGAACTCGAACATTATGGGACGACCTATCTGGTGCGCGGGCGAGGCTACATTAAGTCCCTGGATGATCTCAGAAAGGTGACCGTAGCAGTCGATAAGCGCGGAGTTCCTATTTTGTTGAAAGAGGTAGCCAGCCAAATAACGTTCGGACCTGACATGCGGCGGGGAGCAGCTGATTTCAACGGCGAAGGCGATACGCCAGGCGGGATCGTTGTTATTCGGTTTGGCGAAAACGTCCTTCGCGTGATTGATCGCATTAAGAAAAAGCTCGAAGAAATCAAGCCGTCCTTGCCGGAAGGGGTAGAGATTGTTACGACTTATGATCGATCGGATTTGATAAAACGCAGCATCACCACGCTCACAAGGACGCTGATCGAAGAAAGTATCATAGTTAGCATCATCGTGCTTATCTTTCTTCTTGATATCGGGGGCGCGTTGAGAGCGATTGTTGTACTCCCTATTGCTGTGGTTTTGGCCTTTATTCCCATGTACTTTGCGGGAATAACGGCGAACATTATGTCCCTGGCGGGAATCGCGATTTCGATTGGAGTGCTTACCGATGAAGCGGTCGTGATGGTGGAGAACGTTCACAAGCGTTTAGAGCACGCCCCCGAAACACATGACTAGGGCACAACGCGTAGAGGTGATCATCGATGCCTGCAAACAACTTGGGCGACCAATGTTTTTTGCTCTTTTGGTCATTACCGTAAGTTTTCTTCCCGTGTTCACCTTAGAGGCTCAAGAAGGACGCCTATTCAAACCCTTAGCGTATACGAAGACGTTTACACTTGCGTGGGCAGCACTGTTGTCGATCACCTTAGGCCCTGCCTTGATTGTTCTTATGACTGGGGCCAAAGTGGTCCCTGAGCATCAGCACCCGATAAGTCGAGTGTTGCATCGCCTTTATTACCCATGGGTGAGTGCCCTGATGCGCCGCCGCAAGTTGTCCATTGCTATTGCGGTCTTGGCGGTTGTCAGTGCGGTCCCTATCTATAAAAGACTGGGCAGCGAGTTTATGCCTCCCTTGAATGAGGGAACAATCCTCTACATGCCAACCACCTTGCCAACGATATCGATTACAGAAGCGACACGTCTGCTTCAAATTCAAGATCGAATCCTGAAGGAATTCCCTGAAGTTCTCACAGTTCATGGCAAGGCGGGGCGCAGCGAAACGGCAACGGACCCCGCCCCTTTAGAAATGTTCGAGACGGTTATCCAACTCAAACCCCAGGAGCAATGGCGAAAAGTCGAGGTTGCGAGATGGTATTCCTCCTGGGCTCCTGAATGGCTCAAAAAAATCTTGCGCCTTTTTTGGAGCGAAGAGCGCCCTCTGAGCTGGCGGGAACTTATCAACGAAATGGATGCCGCGCTCCGTATCCCCGGGGTCGTCAACGCATGGACAATGCCCATCAAGGCGCGCATCGACATGCTTTCTACGGGGATTCGTACCCCTGTTGGCGTGAAAATTATGGGCCCCGATCTCACGGTGATCAATGAAATTGGACAGAAACTCGAGACCATTATCAAAAATGTGCCTGGGACACGAAGTGTTTACGCGGAACGCACGGTTGGAGGGCTTTACATTGACATTATCCCCAAAAGAGAGGACATCGCACGTTACGGACTCAATGTCGAGGACGTACTGGACGTTGTTGAGACGGCGATTGGCGGCATGCCTATCGATCGGACAATTGAGGGAAGAGAGCGTTATACAATCAATTTGCGTTATAGCCGAGAGCTAAGGGATAGTATTGAAAAGCTTCGTAGAATCCCAGTGCCCATCAGAACCACTAATGTATCCGCGATGGCGGACACAAACAACGCGATGAGCGCTGATAATAGTTCCAAAACAGCAGGCGTCGGAGACGGGAAAGTCATACAGGTACCGCTGGGGCAACTGGCTGATTTCAAGGTTTCGCAGGGGCCACCTTCCATCAAAGACGAAGATGGAGCACTTACAGGATGGGTTTATATAGATCTTGTAGATAAAGATATTGGTTCTTATGTGGAAGAAGCTAAAAATGCTGTTCGGAAAGCTATTGAGACGGAGCACTTTCTCCCAGCCGGATACCATCTTGTGTGGTCAGGTCAGTACGAGTACATGCTGCGTGTCGAAAATCGCCTAAAAGTGGTCGTGCCAATCACCTTATTTGTCATATTTATGTTGATATACATGGATTTTAAGAAGATAAGTCCAACCCTCATCATTCTTTTGTCTGTACCTTTTGCCATTACGGGAAGTATTTGGGCACTCTATCTTCTGCATTACAATCTGAGTATTGCTGTATGGGTCGGAATTATCGCGCTTGCCGGTCTTGCTGCCCAAACAGGAACTATGATGGTGGTGTACCTGGAAGAGGCGTTTCATTTGTGGAAAAGTGCCGGACGCATGAAAACGCAGTATGACCTTTTCGAAGCTATTACGTACGGGGCTGTTCAGCGAGTGCGCCCTAAACTTATGACAGTCGCGAGCACAATTCTGGGATTAGTGCCCGCTTTGTGGGCCCATGGTGCTGGTGCAGAGGCAATTCAGCGGATTGCAGCACCCATGGTGGGCGGACTTATCACAAGCGCGATTCTGACATTGGAAATCGTCCCCGCTATTTACAGCTTGTGGCGAGGACGGGAAGTTCAATGGGTCAAGGGGCCTCCACCACCAAAAAAATCTTGGAAGGAGCTGAACGAGGAGTTCCAGGAATTGGAAAAAATGCGTTTTGCGGCGGCTGACGTGAGAAACTCGGAGTAACTTCAATTGGGGATAAAGCATTGATTTCGGATAAAGCATTTGCGCTCCGCCATCCAGAGCGTCGGCTGCGTGGGGCGGTTGTTTTTTTTCGATCCCTGTCGACGTGATTGATACGGTAGGGCAAACAGTAGACGATCGCCCGCTTTCTGGGGTACGAGCAAAACGTAGGCTTCCAAGGGAATGCCCCCTCTGCCCGAGAGTGTGCTTTTGCGCGAGCCAGCGCGCTACTTTTTCGTTGCCGTTTGTCCAGAGACGCCGTCCGAACGGTCTCTCGTGATACGGGTTTTCTTGTGCGGAGGGATTTTTGTGCGCATATGTGCGGGACTTGGGGTGGGGGCTTTTCACTTCCGGACGAACAGCACGTCAGCACAGAAAGGTCGAGTTCTCGTGGAAAGGCTTTCCTTCTGCAAAACGGCGTGCCCTCAATGGGCTATGAGCTGACGCAGTCAGTCGATCAGGATCGCGAACTCGATCTTCACCCCCTTGCGGGAAATTACCGTCAGGAAATCCCCGAAGGCCATGGTGTGCCAAAGCATCCGGTCGCCTCACCCGATAAGGAGGCAGTTGTGTTTGTCTCCCGCGTGGGGCCGTGCCTCCTTCGCCTTCTGAGCACTGTATTCAAAAGTCCCTCGCAAAACGCTCAAACCATGACCGAGGCATTTGTTGATTGTTCGACTCTGTGCTGTCGTATTGTACGCAGATTGCAGGGCAAAAGGGATCGGTCTCGGCAATTGAGTGAGCTGAAGGTGGACACGTGGAACCATGACATTTGATGAGCGGGTACTAGAATTTGATCGCATTCGTGAACTGGTGGCGAGTCAATGCGTGTGCGACCTAGGGCGTCGGCGCATGGCCGAGGCTCAGCCGTGCGCCGATCAGGATAAGCTCGAGCGCGAGATGGAGCTTGTCCGCGAGATGATGGACCTTGTGGGACGCCGACGCGAGCCACCTATTCACGGTTTGCGCGACGTTGCCGCGCATATCGCCCGTGTCGCCCGAGAGCGGGCAATCCTAGAACCTTTGGAACTGCTGGACGTCAAAGAGTTTCTGGAAACAGCTCGCTATCTGAAACAATTTTTCGAATCCGAAGCGGTGACCGCGCCGCGCCTGGCTGAGCTGGCACACTCGCTGGAGTCGCTACCGTCGCTGCGTCGCTCGATCGACGAGAAAATCGCTCCCGACGGCACCGTGCGCGACGGCGCGAGCGAAACTCTGCGTGCGCTGCGGCGCGAGATCTTCGCCTGCGAGCAACGCATCCAAGCTGTTTTGCAGCGAATGATCCGCGAGCTGACCGACAGCGGCGACCTTCAGGATAGTTTTTTCACCCTGCGCAACAGCCGCTATGTGCTTCCTGTGAAAACCACGAACCGCAATCGCGTGCCGGGACTCATCCACGACTCTTCGAATACTGGCGAGACCGTTTTCATTGAACCGTACGCCATCCTCGAGGATTCGAACCGGCTTAGCGAACTGCGCGTAAAGGAGCGTGAAGAAATTTACCGGATTTTACTGCGTGTAGCGGGGCACATGCGTGACGAGCTGCCGGTGCTGCAAACGGACCTCGTCATCCTCAGCGAGCTCGATTACATCTATGGCAAAGCCCGCTTTGGATTGCTGCATGGCTGCGCTTTCCCAAGGCTTCTGCCGGCGGGACGAGCCCTGCGGCTTGTAGGGGCCCATCACCCGTTACTGCGCGCAGCCTCACCGGAGCAATCGCGTCCGCTTACCCTGGAGCTCAAGCCAGAGAACAGAGTCCTCGTCATCACGGGACCCAACGCCGGCGGCAAAACGACTGCGCTAAAAACAATCGGCCTCACGGTGCTCATGACGCAGTGCGCGATCCCCAGCCCGCTGGCATCCGAAAGTGCTGTGCCAATCTTTAGCGACGTGCTTGCGGATATCGGCGACGAGCAGAGCGTGCTGGAGGGGGTAAGTACCTTCAGCGCCCATATGCAGCGGATCGCACGAATTCTGCGCCAAGTGGGGAGGGCTTCGCTTGTGTTACTGGACGAGCTGGGCACGGCTACGGATCCGGCCGAAGGCGCGGCCCTGGCCGTGGCGATCCTCGAACGTCTGGCCGAAACGAGCGGCCTCACGGTTGTGTCCACCCACCTGGCAGCGCTCAAAAACTGGGCCGAGCAACACCCGGCAGGGCGCAACGCGTCGTTCCGCCTTTCGCAGGTGGATCACCGCCCGACCTTCGAACTGATCCTGGATTTGCCAGGCATTAGCGAAGCATTTGTCATCGCCGAGCAGGTGGGGCTTCCTCGCGCTATCATCGAGCGAGCGCGAGCCCTGCGCCCGCAAGTCGAGCATGACGCCACCGCGCTACTGTTGTCGCTTCAGGCCAAGGAGGCTGAGCTTCGCCAGCGGATGGCAGAGGTGGAGCGCCTGCGCGAGGACCTTGAGATCGAGCGGGGCCTATTAGCTGAGGAGAAAAAGGCAGTCGAGCAAACGCGCCACAAGCTGAAAAAGGAAATGCTGGCAGAGAAAGAGGCTGCGCTGCGCGAGGCGAAAGCACGCATCGAGGAACTGATTGCCAAGCAACCATCGAAGCAAGAGCTCACGCATGCACGGAAAGAGCTCGAGGCCGAGATTGAAAGCACCGGCAAGGAGAGGACACAGTTCGAGGAAATGCCAAACCTCGAACCAGACGCTTTGCAAGTGGGTATGCTTGTGCGTTTGCGTTCACTGCACACGGAAGGCCGCGTTGTGCGTGTGGACGCTAGGAAGCGAACGGTGACGGTGGACCTGAAGGGCGCGCTTTCGAGGGTGTCGCTGATGGAAGTCGAAAGCGTGGTGAGCGAAAAGATGCAGAGTGCTGACGGTGAGGCGGCGGTGACTCGCCACGTTAGCGCTTCGAGCGACACGCTCGATCTCCACGGGAAAACGTGGGAAGAGGCACGTTCATTATTGGAAAAGTTTCTCGATCAAGCTATCGTGAATGGGCTGCGGTGTGTTCGTATCGTTCATGGGCATGGCGCAGGCAAGCTTCGTAAGGCAGTCAGGGAATTCCTTGAGCAAGAGCCTTACGTAGCGAAGGTTTATTTTGCGCCGCCGGCTCAAGGTGGCACGGCTGCGACAATCGCGGAATTCAAAGATTAGCCAGCCCGTTGCCTAGGCTATAGCCACGGCAACACGGACAGCGGTGGTACTTGCTTTCGCCCCACGCGATGCAATAAGAGAAAGATAAGATGGGCAGTGAGCCGGAAAAAGAATTTCTCCAGCAAGATCAGCAGCGCCGCGATCGCGAGTCATTGTGCCATGTGGAGGATCTTCAGGGGCTCGCGGAGCTAGCCGCGTTTGCTTGCAGTACATGGTGGGCGGGCATTGTGGCTGAACCACGCAGCGATTCTCCGCTGTGGGTGGCGTTCGGGCCGGGCGCCTCCGCACTCGGGCGCTCAGAATTGCTTTGGAAGCTTGGATCCAACGCGAAGGAGATGCTTTCCTTCACATGCCGTGACCATCGCGGCGAAACCCCGATCCCGCCGTCGTTTGGCGGAGCAGAACTGGGAATGCTGGTGATCATGCCCGTTCTGGGGAGCGCAGAGCAGTGCCTCGCCTTCCTGTGGGTGGCTGATCGCCGTGCGCGCGGGCTCACGCAGCCGGAACTGCGCGCGCTCCGTCTGCTCACCGACGAAATCAAGCTCCGGCTTGAGCTGCGCGAGCGGCTTCACGAAAAGCTTGAAGCGTTGCAAGCGCTGGAAAAGCTCCACCAGGAACTGCGCCAGACCAACCGCGAACTTGCAGTGGCGCGCGACCGTGCTCTTGAAGGTGAGCGGGCAAAAGCTATTTTTCTAACAAATTTAGGACACGAACTCCGTACCCCACTCAACGCAATTCTTGGATTCACGGAGATACTGCTCGAAGAAGCGCGCGAGCTTGAGCGCGACTCACTCACCGTACCACTGGAACATGTGCACGAAGCAGCACACCGCCTCGCCGAAATGATCGAAAACGCGCTTTACGTGGCGCGGGTGGACACAAAACGCATGCCGCTTTACTTGGAGACGTTCGACTTGGGACGTCTGCTTACCGAAACAATTGAGACAGTCCGACCCCTCGCCACGAAAAATGGCAACGAGGTGTCGATGACCTTGCCGTCGAATTTGGGCAACATCTATGCCGATCCGGGTAAGGTGCGCCAAATCGTTTACAATCTTCTGACTAACGCCTGCAAATTCACGCATAAGGGGAAAATCAGTCTCTCGGCCTCACGCGTCACGGAGGGAAGTAAGGAATGCGTCCGAATTGTTGTGGCAGACACGGGAAAAGGCTTCACCAAGGCGCAGATGGAGAAGCTCCTGGACGAGTTGGTGCCTACCGAGGAAACTCCCGGTTCGCCGTTGAGCGGACTTGGTGTGGGGCTGGCTGTGGCCAACCGTTTCTGCAAGATGATGAATGGGTCGATTCGAGTAACGAGTCGGGTGGGGCACGGCTCACGATTTGTTGTGACCTTGCCGACCCGCGTTGAACTGCCAGAGCAGTCACCGTTTCCGAGCTCGGGAACACTTCGAGCAGTGACCTCCGTCTTGCCGGAGCCTCCCGCCACAGCTCCTCTCGTCTTGGTGATCGAAAACGATTCGACAACGCGTGATCTCGTCTGCGCCAGCTTACGACGCGCCGGCTATCGCGCCATCGGTGCGGCTTCTGGCAAGGAGGCCCTCGAAGCCATCGAGCTGGAGCCGCCCCGCGCTATCACGTTGGATGTGAATTTAGGCGATGAGGACGGGTGGCAGCTTCTCGCAAAATTGCGGGCACTCCCAGCAACGGTCAACGTGCCGATAATCCTTGTTACCGAAACAGTGGACCAAAATCTTGCTTTCGAGCTTGGCGCCACCGACGTGGTTTCGAAGCCCGTCTCACCGAAGGGTCTCGGGGAAACGCTTCGGCGATGGGTGAGCGATAGCCCCCCAAGGCGCGGTCCTGGGAGGTAGACTCATGACGTATGAGGGACGACTGATTGCGATTGTGGACGACAACGCCGACAATCGTGAGATTCTTCGGCGGCGGCTTGAGCGGCGTGGTTTTCGCGTCATAACTTTCAGTTCCGGCGAAGAGCTTCTCGCAAAAATTGAGGAAGGCGTGTTTCCCGCACTTATCCTGTTGGACCTCATGATGCCAGGGCTCGGTGGCCTGGGGACGTTGGCTCGACTGCGCCAAAACCAGCACACACGCGATACGCCAGTCATCATGGTCTCGGCAGCGGGCGAGGACGAGACAATTGTGCGGGCACTGCGCGAGGGGGCAAACGATTATGTGCTCAAGCCTGTAAATTTCGAGGTTCTGCTGGCGAGAATTGAGACGCATCTTCGGATTCGCGATGCCTTGGAAACTATTCGCGCTCAACGCGACATGATGGAGGCCTTAGCGCTGCTGGACCCGTTGACCGGGGTCTATAATCGTCGTGCCCTGGAGGGACGCCTTCGTGACGAATTCGAGCGAGCCTGCCGTTACCGTCGCCCGCTGTCACTGATATTTTTCGACCTCGATCATTTCAAGCGAGTGAATGATCGCTACGGTCACGATGTGGGCGACGAAGTTTTGCGATCGTTTGCACGTCGCCTCCAGGAATTTCTGCGCACATCGGACATCGTTGCTCGCTATGGCGGGGAGGAATTTTGCGTGATTCTTCCCGAAACAGAGGAAAAGGATGCGTTCGCTGTAGCGCAACGGATTCGGGAGGCGGTCGCCAGTGCCCCTTGCCAGGTGGCGGAATTAGCATTGCCTGTGACCGTGAGTGGTGGAGTGGCCGCAGCTAAGTGCGACGACGAAGGGCCCATGGAGGCGCTCTTGCGGGCGGATTGCGCGATGTATTGTGCCAAGCGCGCAGGCAGAAATCGAGTGATCTTGTTTTCGCCCGAGCTCCTGGGCGAAGAAAAAAGCAATTCGGCTTGAAACGTTTGTAGGGCTCCGACTACTAAGGGGAAACCTATGGCGCGGGTAGTGACAATTGATGATGATGAAGACATCTTGTTCCAGCTCAGGTTTGTTCTTAGCCGGGCGGGACACCAGGTATATCCTCTTTTGAAAACCGATCGGTTGATCGAGCAGGTGCGGAAAGTCTCGCCGGACATTGTGGTCACAGACATCGTCATGCCTGGCCTTATGGGCGGTGCCGTCTACCATCTGCTACGCCAAGAGTTGGGGGGCTCCCTGCCCATCATCGTTTCCAGCGGAACCCGCTTGAAAATCAAAGGAGCTGACAACGACCCACTTCTCGATTATTGCCCTAAACCTGTGGATTATGATGAGTTGTTGCAGAAAATTGACGAGTTGCTCCGCAAAAAGCACAAGCTGCAATTGAGTGAGGATGATGACTTCGACAACTTGGATGCCGCCGAGTGAGTGAGCCAGAACCTGCTGTGCTCAGAGGCGCTCATAGTACTTCGATTGGGCATGACTAAACGTATGGAACCAAACCCCAAAGAGCGAATCCTGGTCGTTGATGACAATGACTTGAACGTCGAGATGCTTTGCCTGCGCTTGCGCCGCAGCGGCTATGAAGCCCACGGTGTGTTTTCTGGCAACGAGGCCCTACAGGCGCTTGACAAAGAATCCTTCGATCTCGTCGTGCTCGATATCATGATGCCGGGGATGAACGGCATCGAGGTGCTCCACGAGATTCGAAAGCGCTACACCCTCAGCGAACTGCCTGTGATCATGGCGACGGCCAAGACGGACAGCGTCGACATGGTGAAGGCGTTTGAGGCCGGTGCTAGCGACTACGTCACCAAGCCCATTGATTTGTGGGTGTTCCTCGCGCGAATTCGGACGCACCTCAAGCTGCGCCAGCTTACCAAAGAGAAAGATGAATTCTTGGCCATAGCAAGCCACGACCTGAAGAATCCGCTGAACAACATCCACGGTTATGCACAGCTACTTCTTATGATTGCGAAACCGGGCGAGCCGGTGACGCAAGAAATGCGCACGATGCTCGAACGCATTGTTCAACAGTCGCATCTCATGCTGCGCATCATTGTGGATTTTCTCGATTACCACGCGCTGCAGGAAGGTGTGCTAACGCTCGCGCGGGAAGTGGTGGACCTCAACAAACTCGTGCAGGAATGCGTGAACGAACACATGGGCAGTGCGTCCCACAAGAATATTCGCATCGAATTTGTCCCTGCAGCCCAGCCAGCTCTCGTGAACGTTGATCCCGATCGCATTCGGCAAGTCCTCCATAATCTTTTTTCTAATGCCATCAAATTCTCGGAGCGTGGGAGCACAATCAGAACGTGGGTGGAGGTGGTGGACGAAGAGTTCGTCAAGTTCTTCATTCGCGACAGCGGGCCGGGGGTGCAGCCGAAGGAACACGCCACGATTTTCGATAAGTTCGGTCGGCCAGCTAGTCGCGGCACCGCAGGCGAGCGTGGGAGTGCGATCGGCCTTTCGATCGCAAAGCGTTTCATCGAAATGCACGACGGCCGCATCGGTTGCGAGAATCACCCGGAGGGTGGTGCAGTGTTCTGGTTCGAGCTAGCGGCCTACAAACCGGCTTGCCCCACCGCGGATGGAACCTAGCGAAGAGCTAGCGGCAAATCTCCTTTCACAGTCGCCTCGTGCTTTCGCGCTTCGGCCTGCAGCACGACGGGCGCAGGCGTGGGAAACAAGATCGCTATAGCAAAAGTGATAAACGCACCGATCATGGCGTACCATGTGAAGGCGATTTTGGGCCACCACTTTGGAAGAGCAAACGCCGGCAGAAGGCCTGGCGAAAACGCTTTGAGGATTTCTTCGTGTTGCTGGGTCATGATGAAAGCGCTCACCAGCCCCACCGTGAGAGCGATGACGTTGCCAAGGTCGGACCCGCGCGCCTTCGTGAGCATCCCCACCAAGAACACGCCAAGCATGGGTCCGGCGAAAAGGCCTGCCACACCTAGGGCGATCGGGATGAGCCGCTGCTCGGGGTTCACCACGTTCAGGTAGGCCGTTATGGAAGCGATCAGAATCATCAAAAGAGCGAAGAAGCCGGTGAAAAAACGCGCAGCTCGGATATGGTGACGTTCGCTTCGGCGCCGCGAAAAGTAAGGCAAATACCAATCGTTTGTCACACTTGTGGCCAGGGCATTGAGTGCCGCGCTTAGGCTTCCCATCGCTGTGGCGAATAGCCCCGCCAGCACAAAGCCGCGGACAACCACTGGCATCACGTTCATGATGTAAACGCCGAAAACGTCGTTCGGTTTAGCCGGCTTGAGTTCGGGTTGCATCTGGTAAAACGCAATGAGCAGTACGCCGATGAAAGAGAAGGCCACGAAGATAGGCAGATCCATGAGGGCCGCGGTGACAAGCGAGAGACGGCTGCGCTTATAGTCCTTGGCCGTGAGCATCCGCTGCACCATATCCTGATCCGTGCCGAATGCTGCCATGTTGGCAAGGCACGTGGGGATCAGCGCCGCGATGATGGTGTAGGGCGCAGCGAGCACTTCTTTCATGAAGGCTAGTAACCATTTGCCCGTGGGAAGGTTGGCCGGAGTATTCTCCCAGCCAAAGCGCACGTAGCCACGAAGCGATTTCATCTCGGGGACATGCTGGCCCAGCACGCTAAAGCCGCGCACCATGTTGCCGTCGCCTAAATGGTAAAGCAGGGATCCGATAGCAACCAGCGCGCTCGTGAACATAAGTGTCGCCTGGATAAGGTCAGTCCAGATGACGGCCTTAATGCCTCCAATGAGAGTGTAGACGCATGTCACGGCGACGAGCAAGGTGATCGCCAGAGCGTAAGGCTGCCATGCGTCGCCGATGGCCATATCGCGCACAGATTCGCCTTTTACAATCATTCGCCACGCCAGCACCATGACGAGAGCAGGTACGTATACCCGAACTCCCATCGCCAGTGTGCGGAAAATGAGAAAGAGCAAAGAGACGTAATTCTTGGATCGTTGGCCAAAGCGCACCGCCAGGTAATCGTAAACGGTGTAGACCTTGTACTCGTAGTACGGGCGTAGGAAAACCAAGCCGACCAGCACTCGGCCAAGGATGAGGCCCAAGGCGAGCTGGGCGTAGACGATACCGCGTTCCTTGAATCCCTCGGCAGGCACGGTGAGGAAGGTGGCGGCACTTGTTTCGGCAGCGATGATCGAAGCCATGACGGCCCACCACGGCATTTGGCGGCCCCCGAGCGCATAGTCGTGGAGGCTACGCTCGCGCCGCCCCATGTACAAGCCAATCGCCGTAATCGTGGCGAAATAAACTAAAATGATCATCCCATCTGTGACTAAAGCCCACTCGCCCATCCTGCATTTCCTTTCCACCGGCATGCCACGCTAAAAGCCTCGAAATGGCTTCTATGACTTGGCGCACCAAAGCATCGCTTCCGCGCTGGCCTAAGCATGCCCAAAAGCAAAGGCTGGAGAATTGGGCATTGCAAGCGGTTAGGCATGTGGTACCGACCAGCGCAACTCACTGCTGCGTGGCGCCGCCATCAAAGAGCTTCCCTGCTGTCGCAAACGCCTGGGGATGACGCTGCGTGCACCTCCGGCAAGAAATCTCCTCAGCAACCACTGACTTCCGCGAGGCAGAGTCGACGCCGCCGCGGCCGCTTCTCAATCTTCTCAAGAAAAAAGGCTGCCTTCAGCAAGGCGAGCGACAAATTCATGCATAGAATCGACCATAGCATCGGGCCCAAGCGCCAGAAGCTCGTCACGTGTTCGTTGTCCATAGGTCGCGCAGACAACTCGAACGCCGGCGTTGTGCGCAAATTCAATGTCGGTTTCGCTGTCGCCCACCAGCACCGTTTCGTTCGGCTGGGCTTCGGCGTTTGCCATGAGATGGTGCAAGATGTCTGGCGCCGGCTTGCGGGGAAACGCATCGGACTGTCCGACAATCCAATCAAAATGCTCTGCCACGCCAAAATGCTCGAGAATGTAGCGTGTGAGAGCGTCCGGCTTATTCGAGGCCACGGCAAGGCGCAGTCCCGCCTTATCGAGCTGATCTAGCGCCTCGGCCACGCCGTCATAAAGCGAGGTCTCTCGCACGGGGTAGCGGCGGTAATAGTCCGTGAGTACTTGCACCTTTTCGTTGAGCACCGTTTCATCCTCTGTTCCCAGCACGCCCGCCACAAGGCGCCGAACACCGCGCCCCACGTGCTTCTTCACTTCCTCGACCGTGCGCGGCGGCTGGCCATCGAGTGCAAGCATGTGGTTGACGGCGGCTGCGATGTCAGCAAAAGCGTCGACCAGGGTGCCGTCGAGATCAAAAACAACGAGCTTCAAGCCAAGCGGATTCGGGAAATCATGCGAAGTCGTCATATCATCCTCAGAGATATTGAGTCATGCCATGCTGGCGCAGATAGGCCACAACATCTTTGACGTGCTGCGTCTCGTTGGCGGGCAACACGAGGATGGCATCGGGCGTGTGCACGACAATCATATCCTTCAGGCCTAGCCCCACCACAATGGGGCCCTCACCACACTCCGCACCGGCTGTCGAATAGACGATCGAATTTTCTGATTTTAGCGCAATGGCATTTCCAAACAGGACATTGCCGTTTGCATCTCGCGGGAGCAATCGTGCAAGCGATCCCCACGTTCCGATGTCGTCCCAATCGAAATTTGCTTTCACAACGGCAACGTTGTCAGCCTTTTCCATTACACCCACGTCAATCGAGATTTTTTCCAGGGGCTCGAAAACAGCGGCGAGCTCCTCGGCGCTTCCGGTCTTTAGCGCATCGGCCATGGGGGCTAGCTGTTCAAACATCCGAGGCAGATATTTTCTGAACGCTTGCACAAGCACCGAGGTGCGCCAGACGAACATTCCTGAGTTCCAGAGATGGCGCCCAGATTGCATAAACTGGCGGGCTGTTTCAGTGTCTGGTTTTTCCCGGAAGCGCGCCACGCGGTAGAGGTTCGTAAACCCTTCGATAGGCTCGCCCAACTCGATGTAGCCGTAGCCAGTTTCTGGTCGGTCGGGCGCGATGCCGAACGTCACCAGCGCGTCCTGGCGCTCCGCGTACACGATGGCTTGCGAGCAATCCTGAGCATAGGCCTGGGTGTCGCGAATGAAATGGTCTGCCGTCAGCACAACCATCACTGTATCTGCCTCCTCGGCAAAGCGCGCTTTTACCGCTGCACACGCAAGGGCCAGGCAGGCGGCCGTGTTTTTGCCCTCTGGTTCGCCAATCACGTTGTTGGGCGGCAGCTCGCGGGCCGCTTCCTCGATGGCCGGCTTGAGGTGGCGACCAGTGATAATAAAGGTGTGCTCGGGTGCGACGAGAGGCCGGATCCGCTCGAGTGCCGCTCGCAGCATACTTCGATTGCCGGCAATTTTCAGAAGCTGCTTGGGGTAGCGCTGCCGGCTCAGCGGCCAGAAGCGTTCACCTGCTCCGCCTGCCATGATCACAGCCACACGTTTCATCCTTCACGTTCCTCCCTTGTTGAGTTATTGAAGCGTTTGATCCACTCGGGCCTTGTCAAACCGTTGCGAAAATCGCGAACACACATCGGCCAGGCACAGCCAGCGCCTGGCCACACAGCAAACATGACACTAAAACGGCTTGCGCCAGAGCAACTAGCAAGAGACATTCCTAAGGGTAGGGTGAGAAAGCTGCCCCCGTGCGCATGCACTTCGCAGCCTGCTGGGATGCTCCGAACACTTTGCCATGCGACCACTTGCGCATTGCAAACGTTGGCCTGAGGCGAAAGCTTGTGGACCAGCAAAGCAAGGAGCCGAGATCATGATGCCTTTTGGAGCCCTTATTCTTTTTGTAGTCGTCACTTATGGCGCAGCCGCCATTGGTGGCTTTTTTGGTCCGGGCGCATGGTATGCCAGTTTGCCAAAGCCCACATGGACGCCACCCCCGTGGGTTTTTGGTCCGGTCTGGTCTCTTCTCTACACTTTAATGGCAATTGCTGCATGGCTTGTGTGGAAACAAACGGGCTGGAGACATCCGGCACTTGCACTCTACGCGGCGCAGCTCGTGCTCAATACGCTGTGGTCACCCCTGTTTTTCGGGCTTCACCGGCCCGATCTTGCGTTCGTTGATCTCGTGCTTCTTTTGTGTGCCATCATCGCCACATGTGTCGTGTTTTGGCGCGTGAGCGTGGGGGCAGGTGTGCTGTTGTTGCCCTACATTGCGTGGGTCAGCTTTGCTGGTGTGTTGAATTTCACCATCATGCAGATGTGGCTCGCACAGCAGAGGTAAACTCGGGGGCGATTAGGCTGCGACCGGCCGTGCCTAGTCTCCGAACATGCCCTTTTTCAAATCCGAAAAATTCTCTTTCAGCTGAGAGAAAAAACCTTTTTGCGGATTGATCTTTTCGTTGCGCAGCTCAGCGAGCTCTTTGAACAGCTCACGTTCGCGCTCGCTAAGGTTCGTAGGCGTGCGCACGATAAGCCTCACGAAAAGATCGCCGCGGACATTGGGGTCGGACGAACGTGGCATCCCCTTGCCCCGGATTCGAATAATGTGATGGGTCTGCGTTCCAGCTGGGATGCGAATTTTTTCTTCCTCTCCATCGAGCGTGGGGATCACAATGTCATCGCCAAGCGCTGCCTGCGAAAACGAGATCGGAACCTCGCACACAAGATCATCGCCCTCGCGGTGAAAAAATGGATGCTCGCGCACATGAACTTCCACGTAGAGGTCGCCACGTGGCCCACGATGCGGACCAACCTCTCCCTGGCCCGGAATGCGCACAAGCGAACCGTTGTCCACACCCGCTGGAATGCGCACCTTGATCGTGGTCCGCTCATTCACCCGTCCGCGGCCGGCGCACGTCGGGCACGGGCTGTCGATCACGCTGCCTTCTCCTCCACAACGACTACACGTCGTCTGCAGACTAAAAAAACCCCGTTGATACATCAGCACTCCGTGCCCATGACAATCCGGACACACACGCGGCTTGCTTCCTGCCTTTGCGCCGGTGCCATTGCAATCCTCGCACGTCTCCAGCCGCGTGAGCGACAGTTCGACCTCTTTGCCGCGGGCGGCATCCTCCAAGTCAATACTCACAGCAACTTTGAGATCGCGTCCCCGCTCGGCTTGCGCTCGGCTTCGTCGGCGCGACGAAGTCTGCGTCCCGAAGAACGAATCAAAAATGCTTGAGAAAAGATCGGCAAATTCGTCGGCGTGCGAGAAATCGCTATAGGTGAAACCGCCGCTGCTAAACTTCACCCCTTCATGGCCATAACGGTCGTAGCGCGCGCGCTTCTCAGGGTCGCTGAGGACCTCGTACGCTTCGCACGCCTCCTTAAACTTTTCCTCGGCTTCCTTATTGCCTGGATTCTTGTCCGGGTGAAATTGCTTGGCGACCCGCCGATACGCCTTCTTGATTTCCTCCGCCGAGGCGTCGCGGGAAACACCGAGAATTTCATAATAGTCGCGTTTGGCCATCGTGTTCGCTTGCACTCACGTAGGGCAAAACCTTTCGGGCAAGAAGTAGCAAGGCCAGCAGGCTTTATTCAGCGCCCGAGCCCCCCCACAGCGGAGCATTTCCGCCGACGCGCACGATAGAGAGCATGCTCGATAAGCTCATCAAGGAGTGCGGGGAAGTCGATGCCGATCGCGGCAGCTTGCTGGGGCAAGAGTGACGTAGGTGTCATCCCTGGAATCGTGTTGACCTCAAGGATCACGGGCTCTCCGGCGGGCGTTACGATGAAATCGCTGCGCGACATCCCCTGGCACCCAAGAGCCTGGTGGGCGCGCCGCGCACACTCGCGGATACGCACAATGACCGGCTCCGGTAAAGGAGGCGGAGTGATTTCTTCACTGCGCGCGGGCAAGTATTTCGCCTCATAGTCGAAAAAGGTAGATCCTTTGGGGCGAATCTCTGTCGGCGCAAGCGCGATGGTTTGCACTTCGTCGCCCCGCACCAGATCGAGCACGCCGCACGATACCTCAGTTCCTTCGACGCGTTCTTCTACCAGCACGCGCCGGTCAGTGGCAAATGCAAGTTCGAGCGCAGCGGCCAAATCCTCTGGCACGCTGATCAGACTCATTCCCACACTCGATCCGCCACGAACCGGTTTGACAAATGCCGGAAAGCGGACTTGCCCGATCACGTTGTCAAGGCAGGTCTCCTGTGTGACACAGATGCCGCGCGGCGTGCGCAAACCGGCTCCCCGCAGCACATCCAGGGCAAGTGCCTTGTCGAAGGCCAAAGCGGACGCCAGCACCCCAGATCCTGTGTAGGCGACTCCTAGCGTGTCGAGAAAACCTTGGATACACCCATCCTCGCCGAACTGACCGTGCAAGATGAGCAGAGCGCAGTGAACGTCTTGGTCCAACAAATGAGCGGCAGCCTCTGCGGCATCCACACCCGCAAGCGAGCTATCGTCCGCTGCGGCACACCGCAGGAAGGCATCTGCCCAGGCGCGATCTTCGCCTTCGCGCAGCTCCCGCTCAGCGATGACCCAGCGGCCGAGCCGCGTAACCACGACCGGGCGCACGCACTTATCTGTGAGCGAGATACGTTGGCATACCACCCGAGCCGAACTCAGAGATACCTGAAATTCCGTCGATGGGCCCCCGCACAGAAGCCAAATCTTGCGCAACTGCTATTCCTTTCCGTGAGAGAATTGTGCTCACCATGACGCGCGTCGCCCCAGTGATGTTCAAGCGTTAGTGCGACGCCGGCGCGCATATTGTTTGGCAAAGTAGGTGAGGATCACATCGGCGCCTGCCCGGCGTATCGCAAAAAGCGTTTCTTCCACCACGCGTTGTTCATCGAGCCAACCGTGGTGCGCCGCCGCCTTGATCATTGCATATTCTCCGCTAACTTGATAAGCAGCTAATGGCAAATCGCATCGGTTACGCAGCTCATGTAACACGTCCAAATAGGGAAGCGCAGGTTTCACCATGAGCATGTCCGCACCTTCAGCAAGGTCCTGCAGCGATTCGCGAACAGCCTCTCGCGGATTTGCAGGATCTAGCTGATGGCTGCGGCGATCGCCAAAGGCTGGCGTGCTGTAAGCCGCATCGCGAAAAGGCCCGTAAAATGCTGAGGCAAACTTCGAGCTATAGGAAAGAATCGGCACATCGGAAAACCCTGCCGCATCCAAGGCTTCGCGGATGGCGCTGACGCGGCCATCCATCATGTCCGACGGAGCCACTATGTCCGCACCGGCTTCGGCATGCGAAACTGCCACCTTGCAAAGGATTTCGAGCGTCGGATCGTTGAGAATTTTCCCGCCTTTGACCAGCCCGCAATGGCCATGCGACGTGTATTCGCACAAACACACGTCGGTGAGGACGACCAAGTCCGGCGCGACCCGTTTGACCGTCGCGACAGCGCGCTGGACAATGCCCATGGGGTCATAGGCGCTTGTGGCGTACTCATCTTTGTGGCTCGGGATGCCAAAGAGAATGACACCGCCGAGGCCTAGCTCCGCTAACTCATGCGCCTCATCTTCAAGCTCGTCGAGCGAGAGCCGCTCAATGCCAGGCATCGAAGCAATAGGTTGACGTTGGCCGCGACCCTCGACGACAAAGAGTGGCTGGACAAGCTGCTCGACAGCCAGATGCGTTTCGCGCACGAGTCGGCGCAATGGTTCGCTCATTCGCATTCGCCGCAATCGTTTGATCATGGCAGAAATTGTGGCTGAGACGAGAAGGTCATGGCAAGATTCGATCGAACGAAGAGTAAAAAAACAGAAAGCGAAGAGGCCTAATGACGACTTCGCACGACCACGAACTCAGTCCAGCCGAGCAGCGTGCCATTTCCCGCGCACACTTCTTTTTCATTCATGGCGACGATGTGGCTAAGATAGAGAATTTTAAAGAAAGCGTTGTGAGCATTCATCTGCGGCCTGACGAGCGGGAGGAAAATTATAACGAGTACGGCTCACTTGGCTCGCAGGTGAGTCTTCGCTCGGTGCTGGGCGACGTCATTGCCGAGCTTTCCACGGTTTCGCTTCTTCCCGGAACCAAGCGCGTGGTGGTGCTTTACAGTCCCCAAGAATTCTACGAAGGCCGATCGCGGACGGCGCAGAAAAAGCGCCGCTCCACCGAAATGGAGGTTGCAACGAGTCCTAGCCATATTTTGGCGCGATTCATTGAGCGAGAGCTCAACTCATTGCCTGCAGTTCTGATCATCGTGGCGCCCGATGATTACGAAAAGGGGCGACGCGTCGCGAAGATTGACCCTGTCTATGCGCTTGCGCAAAAGATGGCCGCAGTACGCGTTTTCAATGAGGTGGGACCGCAATTTGCGTTTTTCGACGCTCTCTTCGCCCGCAATGCAGAGCAGGCCTTGCGCCTATGGCGCGACTGGCTGGAACGCGTGGGCAGCTCGCCCCGCCCATACTACTCACTGGTGTCACAGCTGCGTTTGCTCATCCAGGCCAAGATGCTCACGATGAGGCTCTACGAGCGTCGAGGGCTGAACCGCGAAGTCTTTGAATCCACCATGCTACCCCCTGACAGTGATTACAACATTCTCAAGCTTCCCTACGATTGGCAGCGCCAGAAGCTCATGCGTGCCAGCGCGAATTTCTCACTGACAGAATTGACCACAGCTTACGAAAAGCTTGAAACGTTGGCCAAATATGCCGTCCCGCTGGCCAGCGATCCGAGCGTGCCGGACCGCAATCTTCTCAGCGAGGTATGGATTCTAGAATTTTGCACCAGAGAAGAAGCGCCGTGAGCAGGTCGACCAAAGTGCAATCCTACCAAGACCATTGGTGGCGAGCCGCCTACATCGCGGTCGCTTTGTTCGCCGCTGCAGCGGCGCACGCAGTGCCTTCGTCCCGCACAGCGTCGCCCTCGCAGGTTCCCTTGCGCGTGCCGCTTGAAGCCACTCCAAAACCAGCAGCCATGCCCGCAGGCAAAGCGGTACGCGCGGGCGTGCGAACTCCAGAAGCGAGTGACGAAACACTTAGCCGTTTGCTCCGCATGCGCAGTCGCTTGCGCAACCTCGAAGTCGACACACGCTGGCTCAACCGCGAAGAGATTACACAGCATTTTACGGCCACCATGGGACGTGGGCACTTGGTAGGCCATGGTTACATCAATTGGTCTCGGCCCGAGGAACGCCAGTGGGCCAGCGTGGAGATCATCGGCGCGGACGTTGAGGAGTTTCTGCACGTCGCTGATGTGCGCTTCGACGGAAAAATTCGTGCCCAAGTGAGTGGCCAGCTCGACCTCGAGTGGAACGGAATGCGGTTTCGCCAGATGCGGGCCAGTATGCGTGGCAAAGGAAGACTCGAGCTTTCCAAGGGCAACGTCACGGCGACGCGTCTGCTCGATAACATTGCGCGTTTTTCGGGCATCGATGAGCTTCGTACGCTCGAATTCGATCACGGTGGGCTCCAGGGTACTATTAAGGACGGGCGCGTGGAGGTCGAGGAGTTTCGCCTCGAAGGTCGCGATTTTCGTCTGCGAGGAAAAGGAACCGTCACGCTAGAAACCGGCGCACTCGATGCCCGTTTTGAAATTGCAGTGAAGCCTGCGCTGGCGAAGCGCTCACGCGTTGCGCAGGTGAGGGCCGCCGGTGAGGCCTTAGCAAAACTATTTGGCGGCGAGAATCAATTCGTGAACGTGCCTCTTCCTGTGAGTTTCGGTGGCACGCTCGAACGTCCCATCCCGTATCTCGAGGTGCCTGCCCAGGGAGCATTGCGTGTGGGGTGGCAAATTCTCGAAGGGGCTTTGACAACGTCGCCCAGAGAGCGGCGTAGCCACTCGCGATGAGATCGGCTAGCGACGTGGACGCGATGGGTTCAGGCGCTGTGACTTGGGAGTCGGTGGCTGGGTCGCTTCGTGGTAGAAATCACTCAGTAATGGCCTCGGGCTAAAGGCAGAAGTGCGCGGAAGAGCAGAAAAATAGCGCTCGGCGACACGCCATGAGCGGCTGCGCGCTTGCTTTGGGAGCTCGGGCTGCGCTGTGTTTTCCTGCGCCAAGTGTTCCGTCTGCACAGAAAAAGAATACGGCTGGCATTCACCGAGAATTCGGTGCGCGAGACGTTCGATCGAGGCGGCTGAGAGCGATCCCACCTGTCGTTCGTGGCAGGAAGCAAAATTATCAGTGGGGAGGTAGACGAGCAGCGTTGGCGTGTACTGGATGCCGTAGCGAACGGCCAGATCGCGGTGCTCGTTGAACTCAAGCATCACTTTGACGAAAGGTTCGAGGGCGCGTTGCGCTCGTGGATCGGCGAGGCTGCGCTCCATGCGAGCACAGTCGGGACAACCTTCGAGGACGAAAAGAATAAGCAATGGCCGCCCCTCGCTGCGGGCGCGAGCTTTGGCCGCAGGAAGATTTGTTTGCCAACCAGCGGGTTGCCCGGTGCTGGGTAGCGTGATCCACAGGAGGCAAAGCGCAAGCGCAATACGCCGTGCTGCAAGGCCGAGGAACTTGGAGCCGTCATGAGTCACGATTTTTTAATACCCAAGCGGACGAAGAAAGAATCAATCGCCGAAACGACTGGAACCCACACGTACGGCGTGTTGAGGAGTCAGCGAAAAAGAAAGTGACGAAAGTAGGCAGCCGGAATAGCGATTGCCCGAAGGATTTTCTCGCCCGAAAAAGCTCAGAGCAGAGTTTCGCGCTCTGCTGCAAGTAGAGCCACGCCATGGCCATCGGCTTCGTAGCAGCTTGCAAGCGATAGCCCGTTCGTTGAGGACAATGGCAGCTGCGGTACGGGATGTGGTAAATCGAGCTTCGTGGTATGCAGCAAGCCAACTACGGCTGAAAGTCCTGGTCGGGGTGGGCCATCGCGCATCGCCCGCCTTGTGGCAGCATTGTTTTTTGTTTGCCCCTGACAAGAGCAGTGTCGCCGGTATATTTATCGTGTCCCACAGAATTTGCTTGCTGTCAGAGTCTTGCCTATGACGGTATAAAAAAAGAGGTCAACTCACAGGCGGTCGGGAAAAGCGCATGCGTTTTGGAAAACGTGAACAAATCGTAGTTCTCTTTATTGGCACAGCGCTGCTCATTTTTCTTGTACACTTGCTGATCTTTCAGCCGCGTGCCACGGAGTACGCCCGCGTAAAGAAAGAGTTCGAAGACGGCGTAGCGACATTGCGCGACACTGAGCAGCCGCAGTCGCCCAAGCAGGTCGAGGATTTCAATGCCAAGACCGCCAAGTATGAACAAGAGGTCACGAGCCTGGTCACGCAACTGCGGCTTACGATCCCAAAGCACTATGCACGACTGGGAACCGAGTCGGTGCAGTTGCGCATGAAAGATACACTTGATGCGATGCGCGAGCTTGTCGAAATGCGCAAGCGATTGAAAACTCCACAGCTGACGTTTCTCGATGACCGCAAAGACCCCTATGGTGTTCAACAAGGATGGAACATCCCCGCAGAGCTCTCGGAACGGACCCTGGGCGTGCGCGGCGCCTTGTGGGATATCGTGTCGCAGCTCATTCAGCGCTGGGATACGATGAGCCTAGTGAAAAGTCCGCTCGATAAACTCCGCCATCGTTTCTACTATAATCAGCAACTCCCCCTAATTGGGCTGCCGCCCCAAGAGGTGTGCGATTGGGTGGCTGGTGTGCCTGGTCTGGGCTGGGTGTTTTTCAATGACCGCGACCTCAAAAACCAGCTAAAATCGGCTCTCGGGTTCACGCAAGGACAGGTGGATGTTCGACCCAATCCGTACAGCATCAATAGGTTTGGCCCGCTGCTGCCCGTGTTCAAGCGGCTGTGGGTTGCGGAACTCGTGTGGGCCAAGCGTGATCCCAATACGCAGATCACGAAAGAACAACTTTTTGAAGCGCTCGAAGTCTACCCGAAATACTACCCCACCGATCACGGGATTGTGGTGGCAAACAAGGAGCTGCAAGCGCTGGTCGATATTGTGAAGCTTGCGGAAAAGCACCAGATTCTGGAAATCTCGCGCGTCACTTGTTTGAAATTCACTCCAGTGGAGAAAGCCGTCCGACGCGTCCCTGGGGCGACCCCAACGCCTGCTGCCTCGCCAACGCCGGCCGCACAGGCAGCTCAACCTGGCATCATCGGTTTTGACGCGGCTCTGGCCGAACCGGGGATGATGGGAATGGTCGGACGCCCCGGCGGCATGATGCCAGGCATGGCGCCTGCGGTAGCGACACCAAAAGAAGACACAGCTGTGGGAACCGGAGCCGGCCTCGAACTGGAAATGCGAGCTTACAATGCCAACCTGGTGAAGTTTCTCTTCGAGTTGACCCACGGCCCGCGGACCTATGCGGTGGACGACCTTTACATCTATTCAGACCCCAAAGGCGAGCTACGAACCTCGATGACCGTCGAGCTCGTGACCGATCTCAAAGCTCTTAAGGATTAGGAGAAACCAACGCTCATGCTTTCTAAGGAACTGCTGGCCATTCTTGCGTGTCCGAAGTGTAAAGGCGAACTCGAGTATCGCCCAGGCGGTAACGGTCAGCCGGAGGTTTTGGTCTGTTACGCCTGTAAGCTTGTTTATGAAGTCATTGACGGCATCCCGAATATGCTGATTGAGGAAGCCAAGCCGCTGGAGACTTAGGAGTAACCGCCTGTGTCGAACATGGAATTAGAAATCTATCAACTCAGGTCTGATGTTTACATTCTTCTGCGCGGGCGCATCGTCTTGGAGGAATGCGAGCGACTCAAGAGCGCCTGCCTACCGCTCATTCGCAAAGGCATCGACCAGGTCTATCTTGATCTCTCGAAAGTCGAATATATTGACAGCGCCGGACTTGGCGTGCTCGTTGGGTTCAAGATGACAGCCAGCAAAAACCGCGCACGCATCGTGCTTATTCAGCCGTCGCGGCCGGTGGCAGATATTCTTTACATCTCGAAGCTCGATGGTATCTTCGACATCTTGACGGGCGCGGAAGCCGATTTGCTCAAGGCCCAAATGATCCAGACGGCCAATCGAATTGGAGTGCCTGTGGCAGAGAAGTTCGCCAGCGCATCAGCAACGGAGACTCCTTCCGGCTCCACACCCGCTGTTCCTCGCATGGGAGTCGGAATCAGTCCTCGACCCGAGCCGCCTGTGCCGCCGCGAGGCGAGTGGGGGCCAAAAGCTGCGGAGGCTGAGCGCGAGCCGATGAGGCCGTTTGCGGCTTCTGTACGTTCAGAGGCTGAACCAGAAGCATTCGCCTCCATGGACTCGGCTGTCCGCACGCAGAAGGAAATGATTGAGGAGCACTGCCGCAAAGCCGTCGAGTATATGAAGGTTGGCAACTATGACATGGCCGTGCTCGAATACGAAAAGGCGCTGCGCATCGACCCCGAATATCTGCCGGCACTCAACAATCTGGCGATTGTTTACGAAAAGCAGCCGTCTTGGATTCCGAAAGCCATCGAGCAATGGGAAATTGTGCTGCGGGTGAGTCAGCAGCGCGGAGATCAAAAGCATATGGACCGCGCCAGGCGTCACTTGGCCAACCTCCGCCAGCTCCACGGCTGAGAGCCCGGCATTCCCTGAGATGGGCGGGAACGCGGGCTCCGCTGCCGCACAACAATGATCGCTGCTCGCAGTCGGTCAGCTTCGGGCAAAGGCGCCTCACCTTGTCCCAAGAATTTTGAACATCACAGCTTGTAAATCACGCGCAAAGCGGGGCGCGCCACACACACAGATCACGTAACGGAAGAAGCCCTCATGGGAAAAATTACCGGCTTTCTCGAAATTCGCCGGCAAATGACACGCTACCGCGACCCGATCGAGCGGGTTGGTGATTGTCGTCAGGTTCAGCTCGAAGCCCCTGTGGAGCTGGTCCAGCAGCAGGGGGCGCGCTGCATGGATTGTGGCATTCCTTTCTGTCATAAAGGGTGCCCCCTGGGCAACGTCATTCCGGATTGGAACGATTTGGCCTATCGCGGGCGCTGGCAAGAGGCTATCGTTGAACTCCACGCCACGAATAACTTCCCAGAATTCACGGGCTGGGTGTGCCCGGCGCCATGCGAGTATGCGTGCGTGCTTGGCATCAATGACGACCCCGTGACGATCAAAATGATCGAGTTGGCGGTCGTGGACAAAGCGTTTCAGGAAGGCTGGATCAGGCCGCAGCCCCCGAAGGTGCGCACAGGTAAGAAAGTCGCCATTGTGGGCTCGGGGCCAGCCGGGCTTGCGTGCGCCCAGCAGCTCAATCGTGCAGGCCATTCCGTCACGGTCTTTGAGCGCGCTGATCGAATAGGCGGACTTCTCAGTTATGGGATTCCTGATTTCAAACTTGAGAAATGGATCGTTCAGCGGCGCGTAGCGCTGCTCGCGGAAGAAGGGATAGATTTCCGCACCAATGCTAACGTCGGGTTCAACGTCTCAGTTGCGGATTTGCGCAAGAATTTCGATGCCATTGTGTTGTGCGGCGGTGCGACGCGGCCACGCGATCTGCCCGTGCCCGGTCGCGAGCTTGAGGGTATCTATTTCGCCATGGAGTTCCTCCCCTTGCAAAACCGGCGTGTGGCCGGTGACCGCCTCGACGGTTGGCGCGATGTGACGGCGAAAGATAAGCGTGTCGTGGTCATTGGTGGCGGCGACACGGGTAGCGACTGTATCGGCACCGCCTTGCGGCAAGGATGCGTGTCGGTCCATCAGTTCGAACTTTTGCCACGTCCTCCGGAAAGCCGAACGCCCGACATGCCATGGCCGACCTATCCCATGATCTTGCGTACCTCCAGCTCGCACGAGGAAGGCGAGGCTCTCGGCAAGCTCACCCGTGAGTGGGCGATTTCGACCAAGGGCTTTTCCGGCCGCGATGGCAAAGTTGAAAAACTTCATGCCGTGCGGCTGGAATGGAGCAAAGATCCCAAAACGGGGCGCCCCGCCATGCGCGAAATTCCTGGCAGCGAATTCACGATGGACGTGGATCTTGTCCTGCTCGCCATGGGCTTTGTTGGTCCCGAAACCGATGGGCCCATCGGCCAGCTCGGCCTCGATCTTGATCCGCGCGGAAATGTGGCCACGAATGCCGACTATATGACGAGCGTTGAGGGTGTGTTCGCTGCAGGAGACATGCGCCGCGGTCAGTCGCTGGTCGTTTGGGCCATCGCAGAAGGGCGTAAAGCTGCGCGCGGCGTGGATAAATATCTCATGGGCGAAACGCATCTCCCCTAAGCACGAAGTTCCCAGGCGCACCACAACGACAACGCATCGCAATGGGCTGAGAACCTGAGCTGCCACGCAAGGCAGCTTGACTCGGCACAGCGGGGGAGGCTAACAACCTCTTTGTGAGGCGACACAATTACGAGGTTGCGCTGGATGGTAAGCCATCGCCCACGGCGAGAACAAGCTCGCTGCACACGCAAGGCAGCAGCCCCTGTGCTTTACGTAAGAACACGCCGGTACGTTCAGGCGGGCTCAGCCTAATCCCGCATAGAGAGACGCTGGTCGCCTTCCTAATGCTCTTGCCCTTTGCTGTGCTTCTGGTTCGGGTCCAGCATGCGTTGTGCGCTCACGCCTCCAACGGCATTTTCAATTCCTTTCTCCAGGGCCAGCTTGGCCCCGTATTTTCGTCGCGCATTCTCATGCGCCTGCTCATCCCTGGGGTCTGGTCCCTTGCTCCCCACGCTTGGTTTCCGGAGCACGCCAATCAACTGCTGCAAATAGGCTTCACGGGGATTGGCCTAATTGCCACGTACGAATTGGCTCGCTCATGGCTGAGTGCAACAGCTGCGCTTGGCGTGAGCTACCTTGCTGGCGCCTGGCTTGCGTGGGGCATGCTTCCCATGGGCTATAGCTTTGCCTACCCCTACGATCTGCCCACCTTTGCATTTTCGGCGCTCGGACTTCTCGCGCTCGCGCGCCGCGATCTCTGGGGATTCGCTGGTATGGTGTTTTTCGGCGTGCTCTGCAAAGAGACCATCGTTTGGCTGCTAGTGGTTGTGGCCATCATGGAGTGGCGCCGCAGGGGTATGTTATTCGGTTGGTGGGTGTTTTCAGGCCTCGTGTTGCTCGCGATTGTCTGCTATGCTCTTCCACGCCTTGGTTTCCTCGGAAGCCGCCTGTATCCCTTTGCGACAGTGGAGTTGTGGGAAAACAAAGAAGCAAAGATCACGCGCGTGGCGGCCAATATCCGAGAATTCGGCACATTGGCGCACGGCTCGCCTACCGAAAATATTTACTGGTTTGCCACGATTTTTTTGCCCGTCGTCTTTGTGTGGAGGCACGGGTTGTCGCCATTTCTTCGGGCGTGCTGGATGGGCGCGCTGGTTCTTTTTACAGGCAACTTCATCTGCGGCAACGTGTGGGAGGTTCGCATCTTTAACGAAATTGTGCCGCTAGGTGCAGTAACGACGTTTTTGGCCTTTCGCCTGGTCGTGGAGGGCGGCGTTGAGGCTGCCCCCACAGACTTTCCCCCGCTGAGTTCCGTCGCCGAACCACCCTACCCTGACACCACGAGAAAGTGAGGAGTGAGCTCTGCGTTTTCTCGCACGCCCGAAGTGCAAAAGGGCGCACGGCGGGAGAAGCCGTGCGCCCCTGGGCGGGAGGAGGAACCCATGCGCGTGAGATGGGGATAGGGAGAGGAGAAACTTGTCCAGCCTTTCTCCCTCGCCGCGATCGTCTGCGTTGCCGTTACTCTGTTTTGACCTCGATCTTTTTTGCCTCCGGCTGCGCTTGGACTTTGCGCGGGATCGCCACCGTCAGCACACCATTTTTGAACTTTGCAGTGATGTTATCGGCATCTGCGTCTTCCGGAAGCGTCAGCAGCCGCTCGAAGCTGCCGTAGGCGCGCTCGCTCCGGTAGTAGCCTTTGCCCTTTTCCTCTTGTTCCTGCTTCTTTTCGCCACTGATGCGGAGCGTGTCGTTCGACACTTCGACGTTGATGTCCTTTTCGTTCACGCCGGGAAGCTCGACATTTACGGTGTATTCTTTGTCCGTCGCGCTGATCTCCACGTTCGGCTTGAACCACTCAGCCGCGCGTGCTACTGGCGCGAACACGCGATCCCAGCGAGCCAGAGGCAAAGCAAAATCACGAGCGAATTCATCGAAGATTCGGTCAATCTCGCGTTGCAGTCTGGCGAACGACTCTGGCAACGCCACGTCGAAGTCGCGGCGCACGGGCAGAAGACTGCCTTCGCGTTCCTCCTCGCGTTTGAACCAATTCCATGGTACAAGTTTATCGAACTTCATGATTCCTCACCTCCTTCACTGAATTTTGAGTTCTTGTTTCGTGCCTTTCGAGGCGCCCTTGGCACGTGGGACCTCGATTGTCAGCACGCCGTTTTCCAACTTTGTTTTCGCTTTCGCGGGTTCGGCATCCGGCGGCAGGTAAACGTCGCGCCGGAATTGGCCGTAGAAGATTTCCCGCCTGGCGAAGCCTTTGCGGTTTTCATCTACTCGGCTTTCGCGCTTGCCCTCGATGCTCAGGCGGCCGTTTTCCACGGTCACCTTCACCTCGTCCTTGTTCACACCGGGCAAGTCGAAGCGGTAGATGTAGGCGTCATCCCTCTCTTCGAACTCGCCCATGGGGCTAAAGCGCGCCGCCATCTGGCCAAACTGACGCGCTTGGTCGCTCATGCGGCGCCACGCCTGCTGGAACATTCGGTCCATGCGGGCCCGCATCTCCTGCATTTCTCGCCACGGGTCCCAACGCCCCCCAAACGGGGCCCATGCGTCAGTGTCGTTCCAGTTGTTGTCCAGCCAAGGCAAACGATCCACATCTTCTTGTCCGGACGGCGCCGTCGCACGTTTCGTGCTAGGAGAGGCCACTTCCTCGCGCTCGAGCATCCGCAGCGCCTCGTTCACGCGTTCGTCAGGGCTCTTGGAGCGGTCGCGGAGAAGGGCCTGCAGCCTCTCACGCAGACTCTCGCTCGCCTGGATGGCCGGCTTGGCTTTCGCCTGCTCGCTGGTCGCAGTCTCGCTTGATGTGCTCTGGGCCAGCGTGACAGGCGCCGTCACCGTAAGCACGGCGGCGAGAATCGGTGCGGCCACGTGTCTGCGCTGCGCCTCAAGGATCGTCCACCACATTTTCATCGCTCCATCCCTCCTTTCTGTCGAGAAGTCTGAAGCGACTTTCCGTTCGTCCCTATTGCACAGAACGTGCCAGAAACATGTGGGCCTCGTGCTTCGCAGAATGAGCTGAATAAGCCGTTTCTTTGTGCTGGCCCGTGCAAAAATCGTGGTCGGGGGAGCGCCCGTATTGGCGCAACTTTACGCACGGCACGAGCGAGATCGTGTGAAAATGTGTCACAGCGAAACTTGTCCAAAAGGAACTTTCTGAGTAACGGGTGAAGGGGGAACGCGCTCCGTGCTCGCATGGCGTACCGTTTTGGAGTGCATACGTCACGGATGTCTTTGAAAATTCTGGGCTTGTGTTTGGTGTCTCGCCCGTCAGGCGTACGGCGCAAGGCCCGCTCGGCGGCGCGTCTCTTGCTTGGGAGCAAGAGAGGAGTGGTTCTTGTTTTTGCGTCTTTGTCGAGCAGGCGTGGCCCCCTTGCCAAGCCGCTCGCAAATCGCTAAGCGAGGGAGGACGGGATAATGTCGGATTTGATGAGGCGTAGCAGCGATCGATTGCACAAAATCGTGCTTATCGGCAACTACCTACCGCGTCAGTGCGGCATCGCGACTTTTACCACGGACCTTTTGACCTCCTTGGCCAGTGAGGCGCACGACTCCGAAGTTTGCGCTGTAGTCATGAACGACATCCCCGAAGGCTACGACTATCCGCCCGAGGTGCGCTTTGAGATCAATCAAAAGAAACTCTCGGACTACCGGCTAGCGGCGGATTTCCTCAACATGAGCCAAGTGGATGTTGTCTGTCTCCAGCATGAATACGGAATTTTTGGAGGTGAGAGTGGGGCGTACATTTTGGAATTGCTGGCGCACCTGCGGATGCCTGTTGTCTCAACGCTCCACACCGTTCTGCAGCAGCCAACGCCAAGCCAACGGCACGTTCTGCGCTCGATCTGTCAGCACTCGGACCGTGTCGTGGTTATGAGTAACCGTGCGGTTGAGTTGCTTCAGGAAATCTATGATGTGCCGCGCGACAAGATTGTGATGATTGGCCACGGCATTCCCGACGTGCCGTTTGTCGATCCGAACTTTTATAAGGATCAATTCTGCGTCGAGGGGCGCAAAGTCATGCTCACCTTTGGCCTGCTGTCGCCAGGCAAGGGCATCGAATACATGATTGAAGCCTTGCCCGAGATCGTAGCGGCGCACCCCGACGTCGTGTACATCGTCCTCGGGGCCACCCATCCGCACATTAAACGTCAGTCGGGCGAATCCTATCGTATGTCGCTACTGCGACGGGCCCGCGAGCTAGGTGTGGATTCGCACCTTATTTTCCATAATCGCTTTGTCGAGCTTTCCGATCTCTGTGAGTTCCTTGGTGCGGCCGATGTTTACGTCACGCCCTACATAAACAAAGAACAAATTGTCTCCGGCACGCTGGCCTACGCGCTGGGAGCCGGCAAAGCGGTTGTCTCGACGCCCTACTGGTACGCTGAGGAAATGCTTGCCGAGGGGCGCGGGCGGCTCGTTGGTTTCTGCGACTCGAAATCTTTGGCCGAGCAAATCATCGACCTGCTGACGAACGAAGTCGAGCGCCATGCGATGCGTAAGCGCGCTTACACGTTCACGCGCGATATGGTCTGGAAGGAAGTTGCGCGCAAGTACCTCCACGTTTTCCACGTTGTGAAATGCGAGCGCGCCAGCAAACCCCGGCCGCATTTCCACACACGCACCGCAGAAGTGCCTCCCCACGAAATGCCGCCCGTGAAACTCGACCACGTGCTGCGCCTGACAGACGACGTCGGCATTCTCCAGCACGCAAAGTTTGCTGTACCGGATCGCTATCACGGCTACTGCACGGATGACAATGCGCGGGCGCTTATCACCGTTCTTCAAGCTCAGGAGATTCTCACCGAGCCGCTCCCCGGCGGCCGGAGGATCGAGGAGCTGGCCTATTTATATCTAAGCTTCTTGCATTACGCCTTCAATGAAGAGACCGGTCGCTTTCGCAACTTTATGGCCTACGACCGGCGCTGGCTCGAAGAGGTCGGCGCCGAAGATTGCCACGGCCGGGCCGTGTGTGGACTCGGCGTGGCCATCGGTCTGTCGCACTCGGACCATCTTGTGGGCGCCGCCATGCCAATTTTCGAAAAAGCCTTGGCAGCGGTGGAACAGTTTACCTCGCCGCGCGCTTGGGCTTTCGGACTCATCGGAGCCCACGCGTACCTCAACCGTTATTCCGGCGACAGCGAGGTGCGGCGTATCTGCGATCGGTTGGCCTCGCGTCTGTTTGCACTGTGGCGCGACCATGCCGACGAGCACTGGTGCTGGCCAGAGCCTTACGTGACTTACGAAAACGCGCGCATACCCCAGGCACTAATCCTAGCGGGGCGCACCCTCGACAGCAGCGAAATGGTCTCGGCCGGAATCAAATGCCTGGAGTGGCTGGCCCGTTTACAGCTCGATGAACGTGGCCATTTTGTCCCGATCGGCAATCGTGGTTGGTATGCGCGCGGCGCTGAGCGGGCACGCTTCGATCAACAGCCCGTCGAGGCGCAGGCCATGATCGAGGCCTGCCGCGCCGCGTACGTGGCCACGCTCGATAAAAAATGGAGTGACTACGCACAGCTTTGCCTCGATTGGTTTCTCGGGCGCAACGATCTGTCCGTCCCTCTCTACGATGAGGTCACAGGTGGTTGCTGCGATGGGCTCACGCCTAATGGTCCGAACCGCAACCAGGGGGCGGAATCGACCCTGGCCTGGCTGCTCACCCTGCTCAATGCCTATGAAATGAATAGCCTCCAGGTAGCGGCGGACACAAGCGCCCCGGCACACGCGACACTTTCCAGCTAACTCGAAACCGCCAGGAGGTGTGAGCGATGGCGAATCAACCAATCGTTCTCATAAGTTCCTATCCGCCGCGGCTCTGCGGCATTGCCACATTTTGCGAAGAAGCACGCGAGTTCCTACAGCGCGCGGAACCTGAGCGCGACGTGCTCGTGATTTCCCACACGGACGGGGAAGGTGAAGGAGTCTTTCCGATTATTGACATGCGGCGCGAGGATTGGTGGCGCCCTGTCGTTGAGCAGGTGCGAAGGCTCGACCCTTATGCTGTCCACATCCAGCACGAGTACGGACTCTACGAGTACCACGACGAGCGTGGTATGGGCGATGGCAATGAGGGCTTTCTCACGCTGCTGTCGGCACTTCACGACTGGCCGGTCATTGTGGAGCCTCATACCATTCATGGGCGCATGCGCGATTTCGAGGCGGACTTCGTTTACAAGATGTGCCGCCGCGCCCACGTGGTGCTCTTCAAATGCCACTATCAAAAGTGGCGGTGGGACTGGACATGCAGCGCGCGCCGGTGGCCCATTCCGAAAAACATCATGGTGGTGCCGCACGGCGCTCGCCCCGACAAGCGATGGGGGATCCACGAAATTCCCGCGCTGCGCCACGAGTTTGGCCTAGATCAAATCGGCCTGGCAAACCACATTATTGGCATGATTGGGTGGATCCAATCAAACAAGCGTTGGGATATTCTCCTTTCGATGTGGGAGGAGATCCACAATGAGATCCTGGCACGTACGGGCGAAGACTGGGACCTCCTGGCTGCGGGCGCGATGCGCGACCCCGCCCATCGTCAGGACTACGAAGAATGGGTTGCAGAGGTGCGGATCCTCGCAGCGAAGGGCATTGCCCACTATCACGAGTTTATCCCGCGCGGCGAGGCGTACTACAAGCTCATGGCCGTCTGCGACTTCATCGTGCTCCCCTCGACCGACGAAACCCAATCGGGGACACTGGCGCGCATTATCGCCCTGAACAAGCCCTTTCTCACTACGGCGCCAATGGAAGGGCTGACGGCCCAAGCACTCGAAAGCGGCGGTGGGCTTCTCTTCACGAACAAGCAAATGCTACGCGAAAACGTCATCCGTCTGGCCACTGACGAACAGCTGCGCCTCCAGCTTGGCGAGAACTTGCGACGTTATCTTGAGCAGGTCGTCTCGTGGGAAGTGGTCGCGCAGCAATACCGGGAAGCCTACGAGCTAGCGCGCACGGCACTGCAAACAGGAACACCGGTCACCCTACCGCCGGAATTCTAGAAGAGCACCAATGGTGAGGGTTGGCGCCTTTTGCTCTCGGCGTGCCCCATGCTCTGCGAGTTTAGCTTTGCACACGGAGCAGCGCGCCAAACACGAAGAATCTGGCGCGAAAGGCCTAACGTTGGGCCGTACACACGTAGCAGGGCGGCAGGGCTAATTGTCTCTAGGACAATGTCCGACTGACCGCGCTGCTCGCTTTTTCACCGTCCCGTCACATGCAATAAACTTGCGCTTTCCGCAAAATCTGTGCCCCCTTCGTGTTCGGCGCTATTAGCCACTAATTCGGAAGGAGATTTTCGGTGTGCTGATTGTCGATCAACTGCGTAGAGGATTTTCTGCCTTGCGGCTGCTATGCTGGTCTGGAATTGCGTTCGTCATCGCTGGCGCTGCCTCCGGATTTGCCTCATCAACCAGTAACGGCGATGGGGAAACGACTGGATCGGCCAACAAAAGGACCGGTTTTTTCCCTCCGCTTGTGTGGGGTCAGGAGCGTGAATGGAAGTTGCAAATGCAGGCAGACCAGCGTGTGCGATTCGAACGCCGCGATAACTATGATCTCGATAAGCGCAAAGCCGACAACGACGACCTCGGCCTGGTGCGAACGCGCGTGAAATTCGACCTTACATACCGCACGTGGTGGCGCGTGCATCTGGGACTGGTCGATGCGCGCCAGGTCGGGGCTCGAACCGATATCATGCAAGAAGCTTATTGGCACCTCCATCAGTTATTTGTGGAGGCAAAAGCGCGTGAGGGCTCTCCCTGGACCATCACCGTGGGGCGCCAATCTTTTGACTTTGGCGAAGGGCGCCTTGTCGAGTACGGCACATGGGCGAATTTCCTAAAGCTTTTTGATGGGGCGCGCCTGCGATATCAGGACTCTGGTATGGATGTAAGTCTCTTTCTCGTCCAGCCGCTCATCTATCAACACCATCACACACCCTTTCTCGTCACAGGCGCGCCTCATCCTCAGCGCCACACGTTTTTTTATGGTGTTTATTCCACTTTCAAATGGTGGGCGCCGCATGAAGTGGATCTCTACGCTCTCGGTCTGAGCGACCGGAGTAACATGCGCACGTTCCCTTCGAGTGTAAAGAGTGAGGCCGGCGAGTACGGCACATCGAGTCGCTACACACTAGGCACACGCTTGCGCGGTCCACTTGTCAAGCACGCGGGGCTAGGCACACTGGGTTATGGGCTCGAGGCGGCTTATCAGTGGGGCAATGTCAGCGGGGACACTGTGCGTGCCTATATGGTTCACGCCGATCTCAATTACACATGGAACAGCCCTTGGAAACCGATGCTGAAAATTGAAGGCAACCTTGCGAGTGGCGATCGTCGCTTCGGCGATGGCGAGAACAATACGTTCAACCCGCTTTTTGGCAGTTCTCACACGCCTTATGGCATCATAGATTTTGTGCGCCTTCAAAACCTTCGCGAAGTGGCCCTCAATTATAGCATCGAGCCAACCTCGAAACTCAAGCTGCAGGCCGAGGCTCACCACTAC
Organism: Candidatus Sumerlaeaceae bacterium; assembly: GCA_049968255.1. Classification (GTDB taxonomy): domain Bacteria; phylum Sumerlaeota; class Sumerlaeia; order Sumerlaeales; family Sumerlaeaceae; genus DRVG01. The sequence continues at coordinate 145,973 of JBMFRB010000003.1, forward strand.
TGGCTAGATTCACGAACCGATGCCTGGTTTGGTGGTCCAGGACTGCGCGACAAGACCGGACAGAGCGGGCGTGACTTGGGCGACGAGCTCAGCCTTGTGGCCAAATACAAATTGACCAAGCGCGTTTCGCTCGAGGGCGGATTCTCTCATTTTTTCCCAGGCAATTTCCCACGTAAGGCGGGCAAGACCGACGGCGCAAATTTCTTCTATCTCCAATATGAGCTGCAGCTTTAGGGAGAAGAATGCGCACGTGATCCAGTTTTCCACCCGCCCCCTACGGGGCCAAGCTTCGACGCAGAGATCATTTTGTTGCGAGAAGCGCTCCCCAGTCGCGCGAAAAGGGATGAATGATTGAATATGGTTGTACGACGCCAATAGTTCACCTTAGTAAATCAAATGTCGCCGCGTGTACATCATACCGAATCGATCATCGCCGACGCTATCATTGCTTTGCAGGCATTAGCCGAAGTCTTCCAGAGGCGGCGCGAGACGTTGGCTCGGCAAGCTGGCCTCACTGTTGAGCAATGGCGCGTGCTCGAAGAGATTGCGGGCGAATCATTTATGGCCTCGCTCTTCGCTCGTGAGCGCCGACGCTCCCGCGCAGCGGTCTCAAAGATCATTCGCCAGCTCCTTGATAAAAAGATCATTGAGACCGCCGTATCGGTGCACGATGGTCGCCAGCGCACGTACCGGCTGACGCCGGCAGGACGAGCCACCTTGCGAAAACTGCGCCGGGCCCGCCGCGAGGCCATCGCAAAGGTTTGGTGCAAATTTGATGCGCAACAGCTTCACAGCTTCACCGTGTTCAGCCGCGAGCTGTGCACGCGGCTTGAAGCGCTGAGCAGCCCGCCGCGCCGTTCGCGGGCGCCACTTGCAGCAACCGAAAGGAAAACCAAAAATGGGTAAGAGCCTCTACGACAAAGTCTTCGATCTGCACACCGTGCGCAAACTGCCTTCCGGGCAATATCAGCTCTTCATGGGGCTGCAGCTCATTCACGAGGTCACCTCGCCCCAAGCCTTTGCCATGTTGCGCGAGCGCGGCTGGAAGGTTCTTTATCCGCATCGCAACTTCGCCACCGTTGATCACATTGTGCCCACTCATTCGCAGCAGCGGCCGTTCGAGGACCCGCTGGCCGAGGAAATGATGCAAGCCATCGAGCGCAATGCGCGCGATTTCGGCATCAAACTTTTCACGCCGGACACGGGGCAGCAGGGCATCGTGCATATGATTGGCCCCGAGCTTGGTCTGACTCAGCCAGGCATGACTATCTGCTGCGGCGATTCGCACACTGCCACGCACGGCGCCTTCGGCGCCCTCGCTTTTGGCATCGGCACGAGTCAGGTGCGCGACGTTCTCGCCACACAAACGCTTGCCATGGGTAAGCTCAAGGTGCGGCGCATCGAGGTCAACGGCGAGCTTGCCCCAGGCGTCTATGCCAAGGACGTCATTCTCTATATCATCAATCGCCTCGGCGTGAAAGGTGGAGTGGGTTACGCCTATGAATATGCAGGCGATGTCTTCGATCGCATGAACATGGAAGGCCGCATGACGGTGTGCAACATGTCCATCGAAGGTGGAGCGCGTTGCGGCTACGTGAATCCTGACCAAACGACCTATGACTATATCAAAGGCCGTCCCTACGCCCCACCAGCCGAAAAATGGAATGAAGCGCTCCGTTTCTGGGAAAGCATAAAGTCCGATCCCGATGCCGACTACGACGACGTGGTCACCTATCGCGCCGACAACATTCCGCCTATGGTCACTTGGGGTATCACTCCCGGCCAGTCAATCGGCATTGATGACGTGATCCCAGACAAAAATGCCTTTCCCCCGAGCGAGCATTCGTTGGTGGAGGAGGCTTACACCTACATGGGGGTGAAGCCAGGCCAGCCCATCAAAGGAATGAAAATTGACGTGGCATTCATCGGCTCGTGCACTAATGGCCGCATCTCGGATTTCGAAGAGGTCGTGAAACTCATCGAGGGACGCGGCTACAAAGTGGCGCCTCACGTGCGTGCCCTTGTTGTGCCAGGCAGCCAGCTCGTTCGCGACGAAATGGTACGTCGCGGCTACGACAAAATCCTCACGCAGGCGGGCTTCGAGTTCCGCGAAGCCGGATGCTCGATGTGCCTTGCCATGAACCCTGACAAGCTGCGAGGCAACGAAGTTTGCGCCAGCTCAAGCAACCGCAATTTCAAAGGTCGCCAAGGCTCGCCCACGGGTCGCACTATCCTCATGTCGCCGGTGATGGTGGCCGCCGCCGCCTTTGCTGGCGAAGTGGTGGACGCACGCGAGTTCTTTGGCATTGGTGCCGTGAAAGGAGACTCGTGATGGACAATATGAAAAGAGTGCGCATTGCTGGTAAGGCGATCAGCGTGCGCGGCAACGACATAGATACAGATCGCATTATTCCCGCGCGTTACCTGCGCTGCGTGACCTTCGACGGCCTCGGCGAACACGTCTTCGAGGACGACCGCGAACAGCTCCGCCGCAGCGGGCAACTCCACCCCTTTGATCATCCCAAATTCGCTAACGCAGAAATTCTCTTCGTGAACAAGAATTTTGGGTGCGGCTCATCACGCGAGCACGCTCCCCAGGCCATCATGCGTTGGGGCAAGGGCATCAAGGCGATCGTCGGCGAAAGCTTCGCTGAAATCTTCTTCGGCAATTGCGTCGCCCTGGGCATTCCCTGCGTCACGGTGAGCGAAGATGTGGCCCATGAAATCCAGTCGCTCAACGAAGCTGCGCCAGAGACCGTGTTCTCCGTGGACCTTGAAAGTCTCACGCTGGCGGCTGACAACGGCAAGCAATGGCCTATCCAGCTGGCCGAAGGGCCCCGCCAGCAGTTCTTGCTGGGGCGCTGGGACTCAACAGCCGAGCTGATGGAGACCATGGACCTCATCGCGAAAACAGCCGAGCGCCTGCCCTATTTTAACCACTGGCGCTAATATCGCCCCCTTTTTGCGCAAGGCACTGCGATTGTTGGGTGACAACCGAGACTCTCTTCTACGCCCCTCCGCAAGCCCCGCGCGTGACGTGGTCCTCGGCCGTATGCGACATTTCGAGGACGCGTCAAAATCTGAGCGCGATGAGGATGAGGTTTAGATCCGGGGCGCTCGCGAAAAGTCTAGAGCGCCAGCATGTTCGCATGTGGGCATGATCGTCCTCGTGATGCGCAAAACCGGGGAAAGGCCGCGGCTGGCGAGTGGCGCGGGACAATATCACGGTTGCTGGCATGCTTGCCTGACCAAGCACACCTGTGTGGGCGCAGTGCTCTGGCCGCGCGCGTGGAAGCGTGCGGAGGTCCCTTATTTTTTTACGTTTTTCCTCCCGGAGTTAGGTTGCGGCTATCCTTCCTCGTGTTGCCGCTGCCTTCATGCCCGTTGATACGACGCGAGCCACCCGCGCGTCGCCCCACCTCCTCGTGCCTGAGAAAAAAGCCAGCGATTCACTTCAGTCTAGGCTGAAGCCCCGCATGGGGCGCGTGGAACACAGTGCCGTAGTCGGACTTTTCCCATGAAGGGCATAAGGGCGTAATTTTAGCTAAATTGCCTCCCAGGGGGCATGCGTTCTTGTTACCTTTGCTCCACAGGAATGTTTCGCAATAAGCACATCTCATGATACGAAGTCTTAGCTCCGTTCGTTGGAGCGTCTGCGAAGAAACCCTTCGGGCGCTGCGCGTCATGCCGTGGCAACCGGAGAGCTTCGCCGCTGAGCTGGCGTCGGTGCAGGTAGATGTTAAGGCGAGAGTGTGGCTCGGTGATCCTTCTAAAAGCAGAGGAATTTGAAGGCCACCTTTGGGGCGTGAAATTCTGCCTAGGAATCTGCGGAAAAGTTTGCGTGAGCTCGGGCTGCGAAACAAGAAGAGACAGTGCGTTTTTTTGATTTGGAACGATCCAATTTTTCTTGCGTCTAAATGTGAGAAACCAAAGTTTATGGTGCATACCTGTGACGGGGTAAAATTTTCGTGCTGGAATGCTTTGCAGGTAAGGTGGAGCACCCAGGGGCCATGAGGCGCGAGCGAATGTTGCTAGCTCCTGCGCAACGCGGCGGGTGTGACAGAATGACGCTGTCTCTTCGCGGAACGGCTTCCCACTCGTCTACGTGGACTCCGCCCGTGTCGGATCGTCAGTACGGTTTTTTTATTCCTAGGAGCAAAGACCCCAGCCGAAGGTGAAAGGACATGAGGAGCATGGGCAGAATCGTGCGTTTGATAAGCTTTGCCTTAGGCGCAACGTGGTGCGCCGCGGGACTGGCTGGTCCCGTCATGCTGCAGTATTTTGAAAGCCGGTGGGAAACAATCGAGAAGAAGCTGCCTGACGTCTATGTGAGTGGTTATTCTGCTTTCTGGCTTCCGCCGCCCGGAAAAGGCGACACGGGCGGTTACTCTGTGGGCTACGACGTCTACGACCGTTTCGATCTGGGCAAGCCCTTTGACCAAACACTTTACGGTACGGAAGCCAGTGTCAAACAGATGGTGCGTACGGCGCACCGGGCTGGGCTTGATTGTTATTTTGATTATGTCGTGAACCACAATGGATTCCGCGACATGAGCACGCCTGGCTTCGACGCAGCCGGCGGCTACCCCGGGTTTGTGCTGACCCTGCCCGACGACATTGACGGCGACTTTCATAGTGCCTTTGCATCGGGCGACCTCGACATGCGCCTGGCTGGTCTCATTGACATTGCCCAGGAAAAGAATCACGTCTTCATCCGCCACCCCGTGGTGCCAGACCCGCTCAATATTCCGCGCCAGGCCCCCAAGCCGGAAAATCGCCGCTTTTACCCTGATCGCGATCTGTCCCCGAACTCTCTTGGCATTTATCCTTTCAATGTCAGCAATCCCATGGCTGGCGACCCGACGCCAGAAAATGCAACGGGGCTATTGCTGCGCTACACGCAATGGATGCTCGAAGTGATTGGTGCGGACGGCTTCCGCATTGATGCCGAAAAGCACATCCCAGCTTGGTATTTTTACTCGTTTTTCGACAAGGTATGCTACCAGCGGGGTCGTCCCGATCTTGTCGGTAATCCCCGCACCCCCTACTCGTTCGGCGAGTGTTTCACGGGCGACTTCAACGTCTTGGGGCAGTACCTGCGCAAGGATGGCTTCGGCAACCGTGACCTTCTCGACTTTCCGCTCTTCTTCGCTATGCAGAGCGTGTTCAACGCCGGTGGCTTCGGCGACATGCGTCAGTTGGAGTACGCAAGTGTGGACGGTATTGATGGCAATGCCAACGACGGTTCGGTGGGCGTGACGTTTGTTTCCTCGCACGATAATGGACCGCCGGCCCTCGATAACCTCGCTTATGCCTACATTCTTACTCGCACGGGCTTTCCTATCGTGTATTTCAATGCCCACGAGTTTGGCACCGGCCGCTCATTTCCCATTGATGGCCGCGGCGATGCCCTCGGCGGCGACTACGGTAACCTTATCCCCCGTCTTGTCGACATAAGCCGCCGATATGCGAAAGGGGCCTACTACACGCGCTGGATTGACCAAGACACCTTTGTGTACGAGCGCGACAATTCGTTGCTGGTTGGACTCAACGACCGTGGTGACTCTGGCTACGACACGCGCACTGTCAACACGAATTTCCGCAACGTGACGCTCGTTGAGCTCACGGGCAACGCTACCGATCCCATTGTGAACGCGAATGGCGACATCTTCCCGATAATCACCATTGGCAACGACGGCGTGGCGACAATTCGCGTCCCACGCAACCGCACCAACGCAACCACCCACAACCGCGGTTTCGTCATGTACGGACTTGCCGTTCCTAGCCAAACACAGACAATTGCACCTGTCACGCAGGTACTGGCCCCCGAAACCACGGCAGTGGCCAACGGCGTGCGCCGCCTCACCCCCGTGAGTGTGATCACCACGACCACCTTCAGCGTCACAGTTCAGACAGCGGCGACGCCGGCCGAAGATAACGCCCTTATCAAACTCGATGGTGGCGTGCCGATTGATGCCAATCCCGGGCTCTTTCTCACGAGCGGCGAATTCGCCGGCTTCGAGCAATTCACGGATGTCAGCAGTCCGCGTGCTTCTGGCGGCACAGGCACCTATAAGCTCACCATTTCGACGGCTGGCTTGGAAGAGGGCTATCATTTCTTGGACACGATCGCCTTCCTGCCGCGTCCTTCTGGCTCTCCAGCTGCCTACTCCTCGAAACGTTCGGTTATCTATTTGGACCGCGTTCCGCCTCCTGTGGCCCTGCTTTATCCCAGCACCACGGGGACGTCGGACGTGCAGTCGCAGAACTACACAGTTGTGGCGCAGTGCACGGACTTCACAGCGGACTCGATGCACATCTTCTTCGACCTGCCAGCCTCTTATGACTTTCTCCACAACGTGAACAGCTCGAACCAGATGACGCGGGTGGATCGCAACGAGTTCCGCTTCACTTGGAACAGTATCACGCCGGGCAACCACAGCATCACCATCGTGGCGTTCGAGCCCACGGGCAATCACTCGGTCACGCGTTTCGAGCCTGTGAATGCGGTGGTGCCACAACCCGATATGGCCTTCGGTGTCGACCTCGATCCGAGTGCTGGCTCGGTGAATTTTCAAGCGGTGCCTTCGACAATATCAACAGCTGCCTATCCTTACGATTTTGTGGTTCGCGTGAACAACGTTGGACGCTCCTTCCCGACGGATTTCACAGTGTCGCTGGAGGTCGACGGCGTGAGCTATACCGCCCAGCCTTATAACCCCTCGCTTCTGCCACCCGTGAACAGGCTTGTTCAGAATGATCAGAACCTGAGCGACCAATGGGACGAGTTCCGCTTTCGCTGGAGTGGCTACAGCCGCGGGACGCATAATTTCGTGGCTCGAGCGCATCTGACTTCGGGCTCGGCGCCTGAGAACAGTGCGTCAGCGATTGTGCAGGTTCCCGACAGTGTGGCTGGCCCAACGATCTCCATCGTTTCACCCACGCCGGGCACGACCCTCAATGCCCCGACCTCTCTCCCGGTCACCGTGGCCACCAACTCACTTGCACGCAGTGCTGCTGCGTTTATCACCGTAGACGGCGCATCGCAACTCATTGAAACGAAGAACGACTTCGGCTCGACCACGGTTACGCTGAGCGCGACATGTGGCAATTATTTCCAGAGCGATGCGGGCGCGAAAATCCAGCTGCGAAACGGAACGTGGCCGATCCGTGCGATTGTCTCCACGGGCCCGAATGGAAGTGGAATTGTCTCGGAGGCCGTGACTTCGGTCACGATCACCGGCATGGGCGATGTCCCCGTGACGACTTCCCCCGTGATAGACGGCAATATGAGCGAGTTCTTCGATCGGGCACCTTTGGCGGTCAGTGCTGCCGATGGGGCCGGCAATTCCCCCGCTGTTGCAGATTTTGGCGCCGACGGCAGCCTCACGGAGCTGCATGGCCGAGTGCGCGACGGCGTGCTGTATCTTGCGGTCCGTGGCGACATGTTCGACGGAACGAACCCCAATATGAACGCGACAATTCTTTACGTTGACGTGGATGCGGGGGCCGGCACCGGCGCGAAGAAAATGACGCCGCCTACCGACCTCTCCGACAATTCCACCCCGGATCGAACCCTTGTCTCGAACTCGGGCTTCCAGCTCAGCTCATCGCTCGTGGCGCAGGGCATAGGTTTTGATGCTGCCGTAATCATCAACGGCACAAACCCGCTTGACTACGAGATAGTCGGGTTTGGCACAGGCGGCGTCGCAGGAAGCCCGTCGAGCTTCGCCGCCCTGCCGGGGAACCTCGCCTACGGGCGTGGCCTCGGCAGCTACCCTGGCGCTCCAGGCACAACTATCGCTGGCCCCAGTGGATTTGAGGTTTCTATCCCGCTGGCTGCTCTCGGCAATGCGAATCCGCGGCAGATGCGTTTTGCTGTCGTGACGACATCGGACTCGTCATTCCCCTCGCCGAACACGCTGCCCGAAAACGCACAGAACACGTTCGATAGCGTACAGACACTCGACAGCGTGGCCGCATTCCCCACGTATCCGCCACTGAAGATCAATGAGGTTTACAACGGAACGCCAGATTGGGTCGAAATCTATAACCCAGCGACCACAGCGGTAGACCTGTCGCTGTGGAGTCTGCGCTGGGCTGACGGCAATGGTCTCACCGCTTATCTTGCGCTTCCTGGTCTGAACGTGGCCGGCCATGGCTATGCCGTCTTGGCGGATGGATCACTTTCGCCGTCGGTGGGGGAGTACTTGCTGAGCTCGAACCTGCCCTACTACCCACCTCGGCCGGCCTCAGCAACACTTGTGGATCCTTACGGTATCGCTGTGGACTACGTGCGATGGTACGGGCTAGATTTTAGTACGTTCGGCGATAGTGCACTGGCCGGAACATCGTTCAGCGACTGGGCAGTGGGATTCGATTCGCAAGTGGCCAACCGGTCTCTCTCACGCGACGCTAACTCGACAGACACAGACCAGGCCTCAGATTGGACGCTCAACGGCCCAACTCCCGGCGCACCAAATGTTCCAGTCTCCGTGGCGACGTCGTGGCTTGAGTATGAATAAAAAGTGGCACCGACGATCGCCGCCGTGGCGAGAACAGAGCAGCTGCGTGCATTGATCAGAGACAAGACGAGAGGTGGGTCCGTTGTCGGGCCCACCCTCCTCCGTTTTCGGCTGATGGCAGCGACCCATGGGGCTGCCTTCTTGGGCACGCTAGGCCGCGATAATACCATCCCAACCCCTGGGCGCTCTGGATACCATCGGGCTAGAGATGATGCGTGGCACTCGAATTGCTTGGCCAGAGTGAGGGAAGAACTTCTCCTGGAATAGGTCTTGTCAACATCGGAAGGATAGGGAGCCGTACCATGAAGAACGAGATTTCACGCCGAGTGTGGTTGATAAGCTTGACTGCGCTGCTTGTGGCTACTGTGGTGGCAGGTGCGTTCGCGGACACCACTCACACCCTTGCCAAAATCTCCACAACCAAGCCAAAGATTGAATGCCCGGCGAATTATCAAAAAGGATCGCCGGCCTGCAAACGCGCCAAGGCCGAGCACAAATGTCCTGAACAGCTCGGCGGCAAATGTTTAGCCAAAAAGTAGGAATGTCGCTTCGTGTCGAGCGGGGCGAGTTGGGATCCCGACACTATAGCCCAACACTCAGCTCCTGGCCGATAGGGCAGGAGATGCGAAAGCATGTGGTGGCATGTATTTCAGGTGCAGGCATGCCTCTCCTTCTCAGACGTGGAATCATGCGCCTCGCATGTGGCGTCGGAGACTTCTCTGTCGAAAAGTGTGGAACCTGCTTAGGGATAGGCAGCCTATCTTCTAAGGATGCCGAGGGCGAACATCACGACATGAGCAGGGCAGTACTGTCGGCCATTGACCGCACATTCTTGCTGGGGGGCCGAACTCATGCCTTCCAGCGGCGGAGCTCAATAACGATATTGCCCTGTTCGTCGCGGTGCTCGCTGACCACATTAGCCCCTCGCCGCTCCATTTCAGTGATCACACGGTTGTAGGCGAACTGTTGGATGAGCTGGTAAGCGAATTGCTCACCGATGGCCCGGAGCTCTGTGACCGTGCGCGTGTCGGGGGCTATGACCTCGATGGAGAATTTGCTGCGCGCATCGCGCTTGAAGACGAGCGTGACGTCGTCACGAACAAAGCGCAGCACCTGTTCGCGACCCACTTCTTCTGCCACCACGCCAGCTACGAGCTCATCGAGTGCGAGCCGTACGGTGCGAAGTTTTTTCATTTGGGCTGTCAGGCGTCCGCGCAGGGGAGCATCGTCGGCACTTGATGTGTAGAGCTTATACCCAAGTGCTCCGGCTGTACTCATCAGGATGGGCCACAGCAGCGGAAAAGCCCAACCGACCGTCGGTGTTAAGACAAAGATAGCTCCCATGACAGTCTCTCTCATGTTAGGGAGAAGGGTCAGCGGACCACAAGTGTTTTCCTGGGACCACCAGAACTCGCGAGTCTTGAAGTCAAGGCACACAAGATTGCCCCAATCTCCTCACAATCGCCGCGGGCGGTCGCGCCGAGGTGCAATGGTGCGAACGGTCTGTTTGCTGTGGATTTGCCGTGCGAGCGCAACTGCGCCTGCCAAGGCATCCAGTGCGTCATCATGTTTCCCATGGGGAAATGTCCGCGCCTCTTCATAGAGTTCTTCTGGTAAACCACGCGCGAAACGGATCCATCCCGCAGACACAAGCGGCTCGAGCGAGGCAATGCGTGTGGCCTTGGGGACGACCGCCGACACCGCGAGCAGTTTGGGCTGGCTGTGGTCAACCTCGCACGTATGGGCGTTCTGGGCGACAAACGCCTCTTCGAGAATGCGCTGAAACCCCACAGCCTCGTAACCGAACGTATGATAATGCCACCGGCGATGGAGCTCGCGAATGCGCTGAAGTTGTGCCGCCGGTGGCACGCGCCCCAACCATAGATCGAGCACGTAAAGCACCGCCGTGGCTGGGGACTTGCCAACGGTGGCAATCGCTGCCCAGTCGCCTTTGCCTAGCGATGGATCAAGGAATCCGACAATGATCAGGTCCGAAAGACTGAACCTTGCCGGTGGCGCAGCTCCGATGTTGCCGAAATTTTGGGCGCGGTGATGAGCTGCCTGCAACTCTTCGCTGAAAGCCCCAGACTTTACCTGCTCCCAATCGAAGGTCTTGCTCGGCTGCTGCGCGGCCAGTGCCGATTTCTCTTTATTCCGGACCGTGGCGCGATGAGTTGACGACGAAATTCCCAAGCTTGCCGTGCGGGCAGGTGGATCTTGTCGAATCATGCCGTCGAGACCCAATGTGAAGTGATGCCATTCTTCTGGGACAAAGAATGTTCCCTCCCCAGGCGGAGGTAGGTTCTGCTTCTCCTTGTAGAACGCGGGTCGCCCCATCGCCACGAGTTGTTCGACAAGCTCCAAGTAAGATTCTTTCTCCGGCCAAAGCACGCGTGTGCCAGCCAGCATGGTCTCTTCGTGAGCGTGAAAGAATTTGCGGCCGCGAGCAAGGCGATCACCACGCTCTGGGTCCGTGACAATTTCCCTCCATTGTTGCCACAGGGTGGTCTCGGTGGCCCACTGCTCTACGGCTCGGTAGACCCGCACGTCGAAATGTGGCATGCGGGCCAGCTGGGCGAGGAGTCCCTGGCAATGCAGGAGAGTTCCGACTACCTCGATGTGTGTGGCTGGCTCGCCGAGCGGCTCGATGACTTCGCGATACCAAGCCGCGAGCGCGTCGCGGTAAGCGGCGCAATGCACTCGGTCGGATTCCTCCACGTCGTCGAGAATGATCTTTGTCGGGCGTGTCGCGCAGTGGCCAATCCCGCGCAGCTCGCATCCTGCACCAAAGGCACTAATACGGGTCGCGCCGGCAACAAGCGTGCGCGCACTGCATTCGCTCGAGCGCGCTGCATGTGGAAACAGCGTGCGCAGCAGTTCGTTCGTAAGTAACTCGTGTCGAATAGCCCGCAAGCGGCCGATAGCTTGGGTCATCGTCGCGCTGATGAGCACAATGAACCGCTCGCGCCCAAAACAAAGATCGAGCAGCGGCAGCAGCGTCGAGTGAATCGCCGATTTGGCATGGCCGCGCGGCGCAACTAACACCAGGCGCTTACCCTTGCGCGACGGCCACGCTTGTCCCGCAGTGAGTGCGTCGTAGCGGGCGAGACTCTCGCGATGCATGCGCGAGAAGGGTAATCGACACCAGTGCGGAAAAAGGAACTGCAAAGCCAGCGCCGAGCTGCACCGAAGCGAATCTCGTAAGCAGTCAAGATCAAGCATAGGGAGTTTGGTGATCTGATATGCAGTCCGGCTGCACCCTTGCACTCATCACAAAAGACGAAGCTTGAGGACAGGCCGGTTGCGATCGGTTCATCCATGCCACAATTGCACACCGAGGTTCGCCTGATACAGAACTTCCGTTCTTCAGCATCGAATTTCCAGACGAACCATTGTCTCGCCCGCGTCACTCTCCGACTGTGCAATGCAGCCCCGCTCGCTCTTTACCGGAGTGTAGCGAGCCAGGCCAATCCCTCGTGCACAATCGCCTAGGCGTGGTCGCATGATCACCTCCGAGGGCTTTGATTCCCTAAGCGACGTATGACCATACACTAGCAACGGGTTCCCGAGCACGCACTTCCCTTGCCGGCGCCTAAGGACCATGGAGGTGTTCCTTTTACCCGTCAGCTTTGCCAAGCCGGCAACCACGTTTCCTTCTTTGCGGTTGGCGGCCTCATGACATTCCGAGAAAAGGCCTAGCGTTCCCGACACTGCTCAGTATTCCGGAACATTCGCGCTTTACTTATAGGGGACCCATTGTTGAAAGGTATGTGTCGCATTGTTTCTAGGTCGTTCACCTTTTTAGCCGACAGGCAGAGGCTTTGTCTTTGCCCCCCAGTCCGACCGCTGCCATGCGCAAAGCATGACTTAAGAGAAACACCCGGCGAGGATGCTACCTGTCGAGGTGCACCGGATTGTGCCCGGCATGGTGGTGCGACCCGGACTTCTTCTCTTTCCCAAGGCTTGCTATTTGTCCTTGAGCGGTGAAGGCGGACTACTTCACGTTGGGGCGTCTTATGACGAAAAGACGGAAGCTCGATGAAAAGGATGCACGCGCGGCCACTAGGCCCCAGGCTCTGCTCTCGCCAGAAGCCTTGACGCCATTGTTGTGCCGCGAAAACTCTCCTGACGTTTCGAAAGACTTGAATGGGAAACAGGACGGGCAGCGTCGCAGCAAAGACATTTGCGGCCGTTCTCCCGAGATCGTTTCAGGAGCCCCAGCGGACGAGAGCGCAAACGCTGGGCCTAATGTGGCAAACACGGGGCGGCTTGCGAAGAAACAAAAATTCTTGAAGCTGAATGTGGGGCTGCTCGCCGCCGTCGGCAATGATGTTGACGCTGATCTGCCGGGCGCAGCGCAGCGAATGCGTTTGAGACAACCGTGGAGCCTGGTGCAGCCTGAAAGCGCGCTGCTGGTTTCCGCTGTTCGGCGCACAGGACAAAAACGCTCAAGCACGCTGCTAGCTTACGCCTCTTGGATTCCTCTTTCGATACGGCGTTTGGTGGACCTGGGCGCGCATTGGTCCCTTCACTGGCGGAGCATCAACACTCTTGCGTGTCGCCCTGCCCGCGAGTGTGGCCGGGAGCGGTTTCGCCCACGATGGCATACATTCATCGTTTTCCAAAGTAGTAAGCCAGACTTGTTGCGAATGGTATTCTCTCTGGTTTTCTCTAGCTCAGGCCGCGTGGGGTACGAGTTTCTCACGCTCCGAGCTGCCATTGTCCATAATCTCGTTGGCGGAGGTCTTTCATGACTGGACATATGCGCATTCTCTTGATTGGCGATATCATGGGGCGGCCCGGCCGTCAAATTGTCACGCGCCTCGTTCCACGGTGGCGGAGCGAGGGACGCGTGGATTTTGTCTTGGCCAATGTGGAGAACTGCGCGGGCGGCAAGGGCGTGACCGCCTCCACCGTGCGCGAAATCCTGGATGCCGGCGTGGACATTGCCACCACGGGCAACCATGTGTGGGATAACAAGGACGTTTTCAATTTTATCGATTCTGAGCCGCGAATGTTGCGTCCTGCAAACTATCCGCCCTGGGCCGAAGTGCCGGGCCGTGGTTACACCATCGTCGAAAGCGAGGCCGGGCTAGCAGTCGGCATCATCAATCTGCAGGGACGCGTATTCATGGAGCCGCTGGAATGTCCCTTCCACATGGCCGAGACGCTTGTGGCAGAGTTGCGCCAACGCACACAGATTCTTCTAGTAGATTTTCATGCCGAGGCCACTAGCGAAAAGCAGGCCATGGGCTGGCACCTCGATGGGCAAGTGAGTGCCGTCTTTGGCACACACACCCACGTACAGACCGCCGACGAACGCCTGCTGCCACAAGGCACCGCCTACATCACGGACCTCGGGATGACGGGGGCACAGGACAGCGTCATCGGCATGAAGCCCGAGGAAGTGCTCGTGCGATTTCGGCGCGCGCTGCCCGCGCGTTTCGAAGTGGCGGAGAAAAACATGCAAATGTGCGGGGCGATCGTGACCGTGGACAAGAATACCGGTCGCGCCGTGGCCATCGAGCGGGTACGTGAGCGAATGTAGCGGGGTTCCGCAAGACGTCATTCGGTCCCCATCACGCTTGTTGTGGGGGAGACACGGTCGCGAGAGAGGCTTCGTAATCGTTTGCCTAAGCTCTCACGCCTTCTGCATGGGGGAGATGGTAAGCCCAGCGATGGGGAGCGGAGGAACGCACGGACAAGCTCTTGTCCTTCGGTGATGAGCACGCATCAACCCTCCTTGACCAGAGCAATGGACATGGGCGTCTTCGTTGCGAGCAGCCGTAGCATAGCTCTCTCTCCCAAACACCCGAAATTTCCCGAGACCCTAATCTCAACGTTACGCAGAGCTTATTGTCGTTTATAAAAATCGTTCTCATCACGTCCATCAGGGGCCATTCTGGCTTGAGTCTTGTCCTCGCTTGCCATTCTGAAAAGATCTGAATATTCGGGAAAGGGTATGACGATGAAGAGTTGGGGCCGTGGACTATTGTGGCTGACATTGTTTTGGGCGGCCTGCGCCTTTGCATGGGCCAGGTCCCCGGAATACCGCGTCATGTGGGTATCGCGTTTTGAGTGGCCAAGTGCTGACCCAGCCACTGCAAAGGCAAATGTGGACAACATCATGCAGACGCTGGCAGCCAATGGCTTCAACGCCGTGCTATTTCAAGTGCGCGGGCAATGCGACGTGCACTATCCGTCGCCTTACGAGCCGTGGGCCAGCACGTATGGCTGGACGGATCCGGGTTGGGACCCGCTCGCGTACGCGATCCAATCGGCTCATGCGCGTGGTCTCGAATTTCATGCTTACATCAACACGCATACCCTGGCGCAGGGCACTCCCCCCGCAAACACAGTCCCCCAACACCCCTACAATCTCCATGGCCCGAATGTCCCGCTCGAGCAAAGCTGGGTCATCCGTGACCAATCTGGCGCCACCGCAACGAGCGACAACTACACCTGGATCAGTCCCGGTATCCCCGAGGCAAGCTGGTGGGTGCGCCGTGCCATCATGCATGTGGTGGAAAACTACGATGTGGATGGCGTGCACTTTGACCGCATCCGCACGCCCGGACCACAATACAGTTATGATCCAATCACTGTGGCGCGCTTCAATGGCGACGGCAACCCCGACGGCCTGGCTTGGGGCGATTTCATGCGCAGTCAGATCACGCGCGACTTGCGCCACATTTATGGCGAAATCCAATGGAAGAAGAAAAAGGTCAAAGTCTCGGCCGCGCCCTTCGGCATCGTTTACAAGGACGCAACGACGAACTACCAGGGCACAGGCACACAGAGCTATTTTCAATGGTACCAAGACAGCTGGGGATGGATGTCAGCGCACGTCGTGGATTTTATGGTGCCACAAATCTATTGGGAGGTGGGCAGCAGCCATCCCTTCGAGTTGCTTTTAGCCGACTGGCTCAATCATGCTGCAGGGCGCTATGTGGTGGCGGGCAGCACGACGGATGGCGGGACAAAACTCGCCAGCAGCCTGCTCGCAGAATATCAGCAGACGGTGCAGCAGAACGCAGCTGGGCACTGCATTTTTTCATTTAGCACGATGGGGCCATATTGGACAACTTTCGTGTCGGGGCCCTACGCCTCGCCCGCCCAGATTCCTGACATGCCGTGGAAAAGTGCCCCGACCACAGGCAACATTGTCGGCTACGTGCGCGACAAAAATGGCTTTCCCGTCCTGGACGCGAAAGTGAACCGGGTCGGCGATCCTTACAATTATCTTTCAGCCTATGATGGTTTTTTTGCGATCCTTGAAGTGCCGACGTCCGTCCCACTCACGCTCACGGCCTCCAAGGCGGGCAAGGGCAAAGCCACAGCTACCGGTATTGTCGTGGCGACCGGAGAAACAACAGTCATTACGCTCACACTCTCGCTCAGCGAAGGCAGTGTGAAGTTCGATAAGGCGCAGTATCAGTTTGGCGAGCTGGCCCGCATTCGCTTGGACGACGATGATCTTGAAGGAACGGGAACGGTTAGCGTGAAGGTCTCCAGCCCTTCCGAGCCGACCGGGGAAACGGTGATGCTCGACGAGGGCACCACGCCAGGGCAGTTTTTTGGAAGCATCTTGCTCGTTGGCGAGGGAGCCACGCAACCGAATGACGGAACGCTGAAAGTCAGCGTGGGCGATGTGGTGACGTGCACATACGAGGATGCCAACCGCGGCGATGGAACGCCGACGACGACCACGGCCACGGCCACCATTATTGCGCCGCCAGACATCATCCTGGAGAGTCGCACCCCGAGCGGCGCAGTGACACCCGCACCCTTTTACCAGGAATACATCACCACTAGCGGAGCATGGGCCAACACGACGGCCAAGAGTCAGGCGCCTGGACTGCAAGCGCCGGGCAGCCGGTTTACCGCCACGGGCTCGCTGGGGGCCTACGCGGTCTGGCGACCTCATATCATCACGCCCGGCCTTTACGACGTCTACATCACACTGGCGAACGCAGTGCGGGGGCCAAACAATGATTCGCCTGGCGCAGGCTTTGTTGTCCAGCATCTCAAAGGAACGACAGCAGGGACATTTGATCTGTCGAAAAACAATCCGGCAATCACAGACAAGTGGATGCTGCTTGCCAGCGACGTGCCGCTTGGGCCTGGCACGAATGGCAGCCTCACAATTATCAACAATAATCCGAACTCCTCGGCCACACAGCGATTCTGCATGGACGCCGTAAAGTTTGTCTTCAAAGGATTTGCCGCCACAGGCTCAGGGATGGTGAGTTTCGACAAAGGGAAATACGGTGTGCCAGCTGTGGCAACGGTCCGTTTGACCGACGCGAATCTCATGGGCGTCGGCTCAGCGACTGTTTTCCTCACCAGCGGGGCGGAAGTCACCACAGAGGCGCTGGCACTGTCCGAAATCGGTGCTACGGGCGTGTTTGAAGGAACTATCGCGTTGGCTCTGGGCATGCCTGTTAGCGGGGACGGGATCCTGCAGGTCAATCCTTTGGATGTGATTGTTGCCACTTACAACGATGCTGACAACGGCACCGGCACCCCTGCCGTGGCGACGGCGACCGCACTCGTGGATGGCGTGCCGCCAAGTATTTCCAACATTGAAGTGACAAATATCCAGGCCACGCAAGCGACCGTGAACTTTGTCACCGATGAGCCATCCACCGCGGTTGTGCGCTACGGCCAGACCAAGGACGACCTCCACTCTAGCGTGCGCGCGGACTCTCCGTCGCAAAGCTTTTCGGTTCCACTAAGCGGTCTGTTGAGCGACACAACTTATTATTTCATCGTCGAGGCAGCCGACGAAGTGGGAAATCTCGCACGTGCAGATCAGGGCGGGCAGGCGTACTCGTTCCGCACGTCGCCACTGACGTATGGCTTGACCGAGAACTTTGATACTCAGCCTGACCAGTGGAGCAAGTCGGGGCTTTGGCGCCTTGTTGGAGCAGACGATGCCTGTCTGTCGCCGGCGTCGCCACCCTATTGCTACCACTATGCAAAGCCTGACACATGCACTTATGAAACGGGGGGCATTAATAAAGGAAGTCTCATCTCGCCGGAATTTGTTGTCCCACCGCTGGGTGAACTGACCTTTGCCAGCCGCGAGTGGACGGAGGGCTCTACTACCCTCTGGGACACAAGGAAAATCTACGTTCTCACGAATAACGGTACAACCCGAAACCTGCTGGCACAACTCACAGGTTCTGGATGGGAATGGTACGTTGCCGGCCCATTCAGTTTGGCTGCTTATGCAGATCAGGTGGTCGCGCTGGAGTTCGAGTTCGACACAAAAGACGCCTACCTCAACAGTTTCCCAGGCTGGGCCGTTGATGACGTCCTGGTGGAGAGCGCGGATAAGCTTGTTGTTTCGAGCGGCTTCTTAGATGCGCGCGGGAACATCGGAGGCCCATTCGAACCCGCCGCGGTTGAGTTCGCTCTGTGGAATAAAGGCATGACACCGATTGAGTGGGCAACGAGTCAGACGGTGAGCTGGTTCGACCTGTCTCAAACGAGCGGCACACTTGCCCCGGACGAGCGCACCACGATCACCGTGGCGCTCAACGACGAAGCCCTTTCCCTACCCGAAGGGCTCCACGTTGGCTCGGTTTCGTTTTACAATGTAGCCACGAGCCTCATGAAAGAGCGGAAGATACAGTTGACCGTCGAGAATCCGCCGGCTGCCCCTTCAGATCTGCGCGCGACGAGTGTGACGCAGACGGCCATAGCTCTTGAATGGATCGACCAGGCGGACAATGAGACCACTTACGTGCTCCTGCGAGCTCGCGCCGGAGAGGGGCTCTCGCCACGGGCTCTGCTTCCGGCTAATTCCACCAGCTTTTTCGACAGCGGTCTCGATGCGGACACGAGTTACACTTATGTGGTGAGAGCGGTCAATTCTTGGGGGTATTCGCCGCCATCGAACGTGCTCGATGTCCTGACGCTGCCTTGGCCGCCTGCTCAACCAACAAATTTGCACGTCTGCGGTGTGACGCAGACGCAGGTCTGCTTGGCGTGGAGTGACGAGGCCGAAAATGAGACGGCCTATGAAATCGAACGCGACACGGGTTCCGGATTTGAGCATCTGGCAACTTTGCCGGCAGATAGCGACACATTCACCGATCCGTCGCTGGATGCGGAAATGAACGTTCTCTATCGGGTGCGCGCCGTAAATGCAGGTGGCGCATCGCTCTGGTCGAATAGGGTCGAAGTTCGCACACTCCCGTGGGCCCCAGCTATTCCTTTGAACCTCTCGGCCGCTCTCGTCGATGGTCACACTCAGCTCACCTGGATAGACGCGTCGACCAATGAGACGGGTTTCGAGCTCGAATGGCAGGTGGATGATGGGCCTTTCCTTCCTCTGGCGAATCTGCCCCCGAATACGTCGTCCTATATCCACAGCTTGCCAGCCCCAGGCACGCGCAACTCTTATCGCGTGAGAGCGATCAATGCCGGGGGCGCGAGCGACTGGTCGAATACGGCTGAGATGATCACACCCCTCGCCTCGACATTTGTCGACGGACCGCAGGGGTGGACGCTCCACGGTATCCCTTCCGAGGTGGTCACGGGCGATTTCGACGCGGAGTGTGGCGCACTCCGCTTGAGAGTGAGCTCATCGAGCCAGCAGCGTATCCTCGGCTGGCAATCGCCGCGGCTGCCTTTGACGGGCAAACCCGAGACGATTTATCGTTTCAAAGCCTACGTGTTCCGCTCGGGGCAGGCTAATATGGGCGACCCGAGACAAGTGCCCAATATGCGCCTACGTTGTTCCGTGCGTTATGCGATGAACAGCATGCTCGAAATGTTCTGGCATCTTGCGCTTGATCCTACGTCTGACGTGGACATGCTGCCGAACATCCCCTCGAGTGATCCGCAAAGGCCGACAGCGTACCGTGTGGATCTCGATCCCGTTGACGTGCCTGCGCTTGATCCAGTCGCGGCGCCCAACGAAGGTGTGCAGGGAATGTTTGAGGTTTACTCGCTTGAACCACAGGAAAACGGCTCACTGGAGCTGGCCGAAGCCGCGCTCATGGCACTGCCTGCGCCAGCGAGTGTCAGGCCACTGAAAACTTACGTGACCGGGCCAAACGATGCAGGCGATCTTCACCGCGGCATCTATATGCGCTCCACTCTCGGCGGCACAGTTCCCTTGCCGACAATTGACGATTCGACAACCTATGGCCTTATCCTGGATTCTACGGCCTGCTCGCCCGATGACGTCGCCGTAGCGGTGGCTGAGATTGATCCGGGAGCTGATTTAGCAACCCGCGTGCGTGTCGAGCCCGGGCGCCAGTATCGCGTGCGCTGGCACGTGGTGAGTCCCCGCCAAACGAACCTTCAGGCACAATTGCGGTTGCGGTTGCGCACGCTGCGCTTTGCGTGGTCGCAAAAACTTGAACTCGGCGGAGCTTGGGCTGCTGGCCCCGTCAACAACGCCATTGCTCAGCAGGCACTGCCCGGCGTGGGAACAGGCAATCCAGCCAAGCGGGGGGATGAGCTCCCCGCAGTGCTCGACGGCGGGTGGTACACGATGTATTTCCACGGGCCTCCTGTGGTGCCACTGAAGCAGCCCGGGCCCGGTGTGCCACGGCCCTCCCGACGCGATGTGAAATGTGGCGTCGATGTCATCGATACGTTGACCCATGCGTCTGAAGGGCGCAGCGAGGGCGGACTTTTCTTCGTGGACGCGATCGAAGTGGCTGATTTCCCGACCTTGCCCGATTGATTCCGAGGTTCTGAGAAGTGGAAAACTGCGATCGCGAAGGGGAGCACTCGGCTCCCTGATGGCAAGCAACGCAGGACCGCGGCCGCTAGACTTTTGATTCACGACGATTTACGCACCTATTTCCGCCTTCATGGGGGATGAAGGAATTGGAGTATTTCTTGCTAATCCGTGTCATTGAACCCAGATCATTGAACTGCTTGAGAAACGCATGAGATTCTGGGCGAAAGGGCGAACGGGCATGGCAAACCGCACATGTGGGATGATGGGAAAGCACGCCGGGTGGTGGGGGAGGAGCGGCTCTCGGGCTGCCGCTCTTGCGGCCAAAGGTGGTAGTAGAACGACAGATCCTTTGCAAAGCGAAACGACATATCAGCCGCGGTGGCGCATTGTTGCTTTGCATGGTCTTCTGTGCGTTTTGGGCTGCTTGGTGTTGGCCAGTTGCCAGCAGCGCGATGTGGTCGAACCTTTGAAAAGGCCAGAAGAAATTCGCGCCAAGATGGAAAAAGAAAAGGCCGAAAAGTCCAAAGCACGTCCAAAGTCCACGGTGCGTGCAAACGTGCGTCGGCCAGGCGCTATGGCCCAGGCGAAAGCGACGCCTTCGCCCACACCGGCGCCGCCAATTGACTATACCCCGATCGTGATTGATGCTGCTAACATGTGGACAGATAAAGGCACGTCCGACCCTGCTGGCGGGAAAAAACTCTCGCGCAATGGCTTCCTGCAGATCGATAACGTCCAAGTTCCCTACCCCGTGGGGGAGGTGATTCTCGAAATGAAGGGAAGCCCGCTCGGCAATGTGTGGCCGGAAGTGGATCTAAACATGTTCAACCGAACCGAGAAGCGCAACTTCTTCCCGTGGGGGCGAGATTACGTCACCACATCGAGCTTCCACCTGTTTGCGAAAAAAGTTGATCCTCCGATGCCGCCGGGGACCTATCTTGTCACGTTCCGTTACTATAATGACACTCTGTCCGAGAATCCGAATGAGGACAGAGCAGTCACTTTGAAACGAATTGAACTTACGCCCGCACAGCGCTAGAAGGGGGCAACTCGTTTGAGTTCGTGGAGCATAGGGCAAAGTGGCACGGCACCCCGAGCGTTTGCGCCTCAGGGGGGCCTTTTGCGCTTTTGCCTGGGAGAGCCCCTCGATCGGCATTTCTGGTGGGTCGTTGTCGTGGCTATGCTCTCTGCTGGGGCCAGGGCGTGGGTGGCGAATCGGCTCGAGCTTTTTCAAGATGAATCGCTCTACTGGTATATTGGTGTCTTTGCGCCCCTGACGTTTTCACCCCATCCGCCCGGGCTGCCGCTGATTGCGCGTTTTGGTGCTGCCCTTTTCGGCAAGACCGAGCTTGCCATCCGCTTTGGCAACGTGGTGCTTGGCTCGCTTGCGCTCCCGCTGTTTTATTTTCTTGGTCGGCGGATTCTTGCAAGCAGTGCCGTGGCGTGGTTGGCAACGCTGGCCTTCGCGCTTACCCCCATCTATTTCGCCTTCGGCGCCATTTGCACGCCGGATATGCCTCAGCTCTTTTTTTGGGTTGCTCTGCTGTATGCCACATGGCGTGCGATTGAGGGCGAGGAGCTGTGGTGGGTTTTGGTAGGCGCCCTTTTTGGGGTCGGACTTTACTTCAAATACATCCTGATCCTTTACGCTCCCGCCCTAGTGATTTATTTTTTGTGGAGCGGTGAGCTCTGGCGCGCCCTCCATTCGCGCTTCTTTCGGCTGGGAGTTTTTCTTGCCCTGCTGCTCTTCTTCCCTGTTGCCGTCTGGCGTGAGGCACAAACTGGCTGGGACGCTCTCGCTTATCATTTGCGCGACCGCCAGGATTTCGACTTTTCTCCTTTGCGCAATGGATTCGTCTATTTTGCCGTTCATCTGGCGTACTACTCTCCGCTCTTTTATGTGGGAGCTATTGCGGGAATTGTCGCGTCGGCCTGGCGTGCCTGGCGCCAGCGTGATTGGCGTTTAGCTTATCTGGCCACCTTTGGTGCGGTCCCTTTTTTGTTTTTTGCTTCCATCGCGTTTTTCACGCGGCGCGAACTCAGCCGAGAGCAGTGGGATGCGCCGGCGTACGTGGCCGGGCTGATCGCGGCAGCGTGGCTAGTTCGCGAGCTTATGCATGGCGCAAGGACGCGAGTTGCGCGTTTGCGGTTTCGCGCACTCGTGCAGGTGGCGTTTGTTCTGGCGGCGCTCACTGTGGCGATTGTGACCACCGAGGCATTCACGACGTTGCCATCGAAGCTTCTTGGTTTCCGGCCGCTATTTTCTGTGATGGAGGGAGGGCGTGCGCTTGCCCGTCGGGTCGATGCGATCCGCACCACACTGCCGGCAGAAGCCCACACGGTGGTTCTTGGCAATTCTTTCATTCCCGCCATGCAGTATGCGTTTTACTCAAAGAGCACGCCAAAAGTTTTCACACTGGAGCACAAGCACAACCGGCGCTACGGCTTGCGAGGGATTATCGAGCGCACAGGGATGTCAATGCGTGATCTTGCCCAGAGGACGGGTGTGGATGCAATTTTTGTTGCCAGTGGCGGGCCCAACGAGGACTCAACGCGCAAGCTTGCTGAGCTCAAGCAAAGATTGCTCCAGTATTTTGAAGCGGTCGAAGTGCTTCCCCCCCTGCCTATTCTCACGAATGGGAGAGAGATCGGGCGGTTTTACCTTCTTTACTGCCGCCGCCTCTACATTTCGGCTTCTCCCTCGTCACGAGCTGAATAACCGGCCGTAGCGTACGAAATAGAGTCCCAGGCACGTTGAGGGGGCATGATATTTGTCCGAGACGCAAGTCCCTCCGAAGTTTTTTCTGCAAGCTGTGCGGTAGTGGCACGCCGCTAGCGCTTTTCCTCACCGCTTTTTCTAAGTTTTTCAATGAGTTGCGACGGGACGGGGAGCGTGCTGCCGGAAACTTTCTCGCTGCCGGTCACCGCGGCGGGACTGGTGCGCGAGGGAATTTCGCGCCGATTGAAAATACCGCCCGAGGCAAAAAGTTGAAGCGCGAGAATGAGAAGAACGCCTGCTGCAAACGAGCCGAGAGTGAGGTACATCAGCCCACGCGTACGCCGCCGGATCGTCTCTACAGCGTCACGGATATAGGTGGCGATTTTCATGCGCATTTGCGTTTCGAGCTCCCGTGCCACAATGGCTTCCACGAAATTTGGCAACTGCTTGTCTATGGCATTAGCCACTTCTCGCTCGACAATTTCCCCCGTGATATCTTTCGCGAGTTTGGGAACGACCTTTTGTGCCGCAGAGTCTATCACCCCAATCACGCGCTGCGACGCTTCGGGCACAAGGTTCTCGACTTCCTTTTGCACGCGGCGTTGGACTTCGCGCGGAAGCACCTGCTCCAAAGCTTCACGCAGACGCTCGCGGGCGATTCCCGGAAGAATGCTGTCGGCCGCACGTCGCACAGCGCGTTCGGTTTCGTCGCGGAGCACCACGTCCACTGCTTCGGCCACTTTGCGCTCCGCAAGTTTTTCCACCATGCTGCGTGCCACCTCGTGGACGGTCATCTTCACGAGTTCTTCTTGCTTCTCCGCTGTGAGCTGTGTGACGCGCTCGTCCACCTCGCGACGGGCACGCTGGTCTACCTGCGAAACGACAAGCTGAAGCACGCGTTCGATGATGATCTGGGTGCGCTGCTCGACGGCTTGCTGGATGTGCACTTCGGCCAGTCGCTTGATGGTGGCCTCTGCTGCCTCGCGTAGGAATTGGCGACTCTTCTCAAGGATTTGCTTTTCTTCGAGCATGAGCTCGACTTTTTTCAGCAGCAGTTCCGGCTCGAAAGGTTTCTTTATCCACCCGTTAGCGCCCATAAGGGTGGGGCTTTCGTCGCCACGCAACTCTTCTTCGGGGATCATCAGCAGGACCGGCTTGAAATGGAACTCCTCGTCGCTTTTGAGCATCCGCGTGGTTTCGAGGCCGGTCATCTCGCGCAGTTTCGCATCCACAATAATGAGGGCCACGCTTTCCAGGTCCGGAAAGGTCAGTGCGGCAACCCCATTGGAGGCCACGCTCACGCGGTAGCCATTTGGTTCGAGAATTGCGCGAACCAATTCCTGGACCGCCACGTTGTTGTCCACGATGAGAATGTTTTCACCGGCCATAGCGTGCACCCTGCCTAGCCATAGATTTTCTCCGCGTATTCTTGGAAGTAAAACTCACCGCTGTCGCGGATGGTCGAGCGCTGTCGGAAATCCTTAAAAAATTCCGAGAAGAACTTGCGCGCCGCTCGTGTGCCCATGCGTTCGGCTGCTGTGACAAACAGCAGTTTGAGTAGGCGTGCCAAGGCTTCGAGTGTGTCGTTGAGAATGATCTCGAAAGGACCTTTTGTTCCGACCACCCGGGCGAAACGGGTGAATTGACTCGCGTCGATTTTGTTGCCGCTGGCTTGCAAGAGGTCCGCTTTAGGAAACGCCATAACGACGTTGCGCCACAATCGCTCGACGAGTTTGTCGTCGCGCTGGCCGCGATAGAATTCGTGTTGCTCGCACAGAGCAGTCACAAGCTGATTCGTGAGCTCGGCGACGAATTCTACCGGCGTAGGAAATTCTAAGATCGTGGCAGGCTCACGAGGCTGAGGTGGAGCTTCTCCGCGCTCCTCGGCAGCTTTGCGCCGCACGAACATCGCTAAGATGCGCGCCGACGTCGAGCCAGTGGATTCGGGATGGTCCAGATCCGGGTCTTCCTGTGGCACGATGGCGTCGATGTCCAGCGGAGCATAGGCATCCGCAATGACGTCCTGATCGTCGGGCAGGCGGATTGTGATGTAGCCCGAGGCCAGAAACGAATTGAGAATGCGATATGCCTCGAATTTGCTAATGCCACTACGCGCTGCGATCGCGCCAACATTGGCCACCCCATTGATTAGCGAAAGCACTTTCCACTCACTGTCGCTGAGCTGCATCTCTTCGCGCGCATCTTCGACAGCTAAGGGACGCAACACTGGGATGGCGTGGTCCCCGGGGATATTGCGCACGATGCGCACCCATTCGTCGAGGCGCCGCGTGCCTTCAATAATCAAGGGTTCGACGTCGAGCTCGACGAGTACCTCGCCCACGGAGTCCTCGTCGCCGTAATCAAATTTGAATGAGCCTTCTTGTAAAGAAAAGAGGTCCCACATCTCCTCCTCGAGTTGCAGGCGAATTGCCTGACGTAGCTGATCACGCGTGAGCAGACCTCGCTCGATGAGGATATGACCCAGTGGTGGTTTTTCAGGGTGCGACCGCTGATAGCGCAGAGCCTCTTCTACTGCTTGACGCGGAACGAGCCCCTGAGTGACAAGCATTTGCCCCAGCTTGCGCGGCCGGCCCAAACTCGATGAATTCACAAGCTTGCCCCGACGCAGATACAAACGGACCGTGTAATTTCCGTGTTGTACGGTCAATGTGCCTGTGAGTTTGCCCATGCTCAAAAACTGCAGGATTTCGGGCAAGCTCAGCGTCGGATTAAGTTTTCCTTCGAGTTCCATCCTGATTAGGCAGCGTCTCTGTCATGAACTCGCACTCTAGTCTATGCCCAAATGCGCGACTTTGTTGAATTCATGCAATGAAAAAGCATTGCCACCAGGCGCACTGCTGGTAACTTGGGATAACGAAGTGTGGATGAAAGACACGAAAAAAGCTATACTTAGAGTTTGTTGCTAAACAGGGGCACGGACTAAGTCGGCTGGCATGGGAGAACTAAGGCATATTATCGGAATAGATCTTGGCACCACGAATTCCGTGGTCGCAGTCATGGAAAACGACCAGCCCGTCGTGCTAGCGACAAGTGAAGGAACGACGCGCTTACCTTCCGTGGTGGCATTTTCGGACGACCCCAATGCGCCGCCGATTGTGGGAGAGTTGGCAAAGCGACAAGTAGTCATGTACCCCGAGCGCACAATTATCAGCGTGAAGCGCCTTATGGGGCGCTCGCTGGCCGATATCGCAGATTGGCGCGACGAATTGCCCTACGAGGTGATCGAACAGGACGGACGCCTGCTCATTCGCGTGGGCGAAGCAGGCTATACCCCTAGTCAGATTTCTGCGTTTATTCTCCAAAAATTGAAGAAGACGGCCGAAGATTATTTGGGTGAGCCCGTGGAACAGGCCGTCATCACCGTGCCGGCTTACTTTGATGACTTGCAGCGGCAAGCGACCTATGAAGCGGCCGAGCTCGCCGGCCTGCAAGTCCTGCGCTTGCTCAATGAACCCACGGCCGCTGCCATCGCCTATGGCTTGGGCCGCAATCGGGAAGAACGCGTTGCTGTGTATGACTTTGGTGGCGGCACGTTCGACCTGACCATTCTCGACATCGCTGGCCAGACATTTGAGGTGCTTACATCTTTGGGCGATACGCGGCTCGGGGGCGACGACATTGATTTTCTCTTGGTGGAGCGCCTGGTTGCGGAACTGCGTAAGAAAATCGGCGAACACTATATGCCCGATGCCTTGGCAATGCAGCGCTTGCGCGAAGCTGCAGAGAAAGCAAAGTGCGAGCTTTCCTATGCGCGGCAAGCCACGGTCAGCCTGCCTTTTCTTGCCTATCACGGTGGCGACCCCGTTCACCTGGAAGTGACCATTCGGCGCGCGGAGCTGGAGCAAATGATTCAGCCCCTGGTGGAGCGAACTATGAAATGCTGCGAGCGCGCGCTTGAATCATGTCGGCTGCGCCTTGGTGATATTGATCGTGTCATTCTCGTCGGTGGGACCACTCGCATTCCCTATGTGCAGCAGGCGGTGGAAGAGTTTTTTTGTTGCGCGCCCTACAAGGGAATCAACCCAGACGAGATCGTTGCCATGGGCGCTGCTATGCAGGGCGCAATCATGCAGGGCCAACTCAAGGAAGTTGTGCTGCTCGACGTCACCCCGCACTCGCTTGGCGTAGAAATCGAAGGAGGGCGCGTTTCGCGCGTGGTCGAGCGAAACTCCACCATCCCCATCAAGGCGGCCAAGCTCTTCACGACGACAGAGGATAATCAAGAAGTTGTCGTGGTGCACGTCGTTCAGGGCGAGGGAGAAAAGATTAATGAATGCCGCTCGTTGGGGAAGTTTGTTCTGACGGGCATTCAAAAAGCCAAGGCGGGCGTGCCACGCATCCAGGTCACATTCCATATCAATGCGGACGGTATGGTGGAAATTTCTGCCCAGGATCTGGCCACCAAAGAGGAAGCCGGGATCACCTTGGCCGTGGCGCCAGGCATGGAGCAGGACGAAGGCTCGCGCCGCCGCCGAGCACGTCGCCGGCCGCAAGCTGCGGAGTCGACAAAGAAAGAAGTTGTGGCTGGACAGGCTACTGTCACACAAGAGCACCAGCCTCAAATCACTGTCCAGCGTCAGGCTGCACCGGGCTTCGCACCGCTGCGCTTGCAGGAGACCAGGTCGTCGCTGACACCCCAGACGCTCTCAACCGTTGCCCAACCTGAGCCGAAAAATCCCCTTAGCACTGTGCCGGTTGGAGATGACATGCAGACGGCCGTACAGGCTTTTGAGCTTCCTGCCCCCGCTTCCCTCCCATGTTCGCCGTCCACGCGCGAGTTACTAGAAAAGTTGCGCACGGTTGACCTTGGCCAGGTCGGCGGATCACCGGAAACACTCGCAGCGGCGTGCAAAGAGCTTGGGGCGGTTGCGCGCGCGATGCCTGAGAAACCGGCAGTCTGGCCGTGGTGGATTTATCTGCTTATTCTGCAAGGCGAGATCGAAGAAGCGCGCCGACGTCTTCTGGAGTGGGCTGCAAGCAACGCTCCAGACCGGAACCTGCTCCCCTTGTGCGCCGATTTCCTTGAGCTGCGGGCGGGAGTAGATCCTTATACGGTAGCAGCACGGGCACTGTCAGCGACTGCCGCAGGCGACAACCACGCTGCGTGGGATCTGCTCGTGCCCTGGATGAAAACGGAAGATCTGCCGCGCGAAGTCTGCGAGATCTTTGTGCAAGTGGCAAAAAAGCGTCTCGACGAAAAAGCAGATGTGCTGGCGAAGCTTCTCTTGGCCAATGCTTTGGTCCATCTCGGCAGGTTCGATGAAGCACTCGCGATCTTGGAACAAATTGTTGGTCTGCCCGAAGTTCAAGTGTCCGCAACAAAGTTGATGGGTATCTGCTGCTGGAAGAAAGGAATGAATTATCTCGCATGGCAGAAGCTGGCGATGCTTCCGCCTACTGACGATGTGAGAGAGCTTCTCTACCGGCTGGCCGACGACTCCGAGAAGGTGGGACAACGCGAGTTGGCGCGGGATATTTTTTCTTATCTCGCTAATTTGTCGGGATCTTATCGCGACGCCTGCACACGCTGTTCCGCATTGGCCAAACATGGACAAACGTCCCCTGTTCCCGCCACACCAGCGCCGGGCTCCGACCTTGAGCAGATCGTGGCGGCTTTTGCGGATTCACGCTTCGTCATTCTCAGCGAAATTAACCGGGGCTCGATGGGCGTCATTTATCGCGCGCGCGACCAAGTGCTCGATGAGATTGTGGCACTGAAAGTGCTCAACGATTATCTGGCCACTGATCCCACGGCGCTCGAGCGCTTCAAACGAGAAGCGCGCGCGGCCAAGCGCCTTTCGCATCCAAATATCGTGCGCATCCACGACATGTACGAGATCGGCCCCAAGCGCCTGCTTTCCATGGAGTACATCGCAGGCCGCGACCTAAAAACCATTCTGCGCGAGGGTAGGCCTTTGCCCTGCGAAGAGATTGTGCGTGTCGGCCGATGCGTGTGTGACGCTTTGGCCTACGCCCACCGTATGGGAATTGTGCATCGCGACATCAAACCCGCCAACATTATGATTGCCGAGAATGGTACGGTCAAGGTCACCGACTTCGGCATAGCGAAATTTACGCTCCAGCAGGCCGATATCACTCGCTCTGGGTCGCACATTCTAGGGACGCCGCTTTACATGGCTCCCGAACAAATCAAAGGGGGCGAAGTGGATGGGCGTGCGGATCTCTATGCGCTTGGCGTGACGCTTTATGAGATGGCATCTGGTCATCCCCCATTCTTCGAAGGAAACATTGAATATCATCATCTTCACACGCCGCCTCCTCCACTGCGTGTGCCTCTGCCACTTGGTCTTGCGGAAGCTATCCTCAGGTGTTTGGCAAAGGATCCGGAGCAGCGCTTCCAAAGCGCAGAAGAACTTGCTGAAGCACTCGCGGCAGTGGACTGCGCGGGACTCTAACGGCGCGCAAGCGAGCGGACGCACATGATCGCTCATTGTCGAGTTCCCTTGGTGGCGTCATCGGGTCGTCGCGTGGTCAATCCGACCGACGCGAAAGGTGATCAGCACAGCGCGGACTGGAAAGCGTGACCTCGCACGCCGCAATGCTCTCCCTGGCTGCGCGCGCACAGGAGAAAGACGCGCTTGCTTGCTGGGAATCTTTGCGACCATTTCTTTGCCGTGCGGGCGCAAGAGAAAGGCCTACAAAAACACGCCCAAACTCCGGCATGACCAGCTCGCCGTGCGCGCGTAAAAAAACGTTTCTCGGATGATTACCTCGTGAGAAAGCTAGCTCGCGCCGCCAAGTGCAAAGTAACGCGGGACCGCGAAATGCGTTTGGGCCTTCTGCCAGCGCTGCTTATTCCACTACGCTAAAGAGAAGCATGGCGGCAACCTCACTTGCCCCCAGCTGCTGCTCTTCTTGCCTGAAATCGATGGTAGAGATCCCAGGGAGCGTAATCTTGAAATACTCTTGCTTTGTTCGGGCGGAGGCCGAGGCGACCGCTAATCATGTCTCGATGGGAGCAATGCACTCTGGGACATCATGACGCGGATTATTGACAAGGGGGGAAACCTTGTAAGCCACAAGCAGCTCGGGCGGGGGAGCAATGAGAAGCGAGCGCACCACGCCTACGTCGTCGAGATGCCGGTCGAGCCACGGCGCGTAGTGATCGCGCGTGAGAATGGCCGGCATGCGGTCATGAAAGCGGCGCACGGGTTCCACTGCAGGAATAGTGAGGATCGCGCATGTTTCAAGTTGTTCGCCATGAGGCCCGTTCCACACCTCCCACACGCCGGCAAAGCCAAAAAGCTGCCCGCGGCGGGGTCTGAAAAAGAACGGCTGCTTCACTGCGCCTGTCTTGGCCCATTCGTAGAAACCAGAAGCTGGCACGATGCAGCGTCGACGGCGAAATGCGTGGCGAAATGCAGGTTTTTCCGCGGCCGTTTCAGCGCGCACGTTGATCATCTTGCTGCCAAAGGAAGGATCAGAAGCCCACGACGGGACAAGTCCCCAGGCGAAGTGCGTAATCTCGCGCGCATCGTCTGGCCGCTCTCGCACGGCCAGAACTGGCTGCGACGGAGCGATGTTATAGCGAGGCGCAAGAGCGCCCACGGCTTCCGCCGGCACCCCGAACTCTTGTGCAATCTGCTGTGCATTGGCAACAAGCGCAAAACGTCCGCACATGAGAATAAGCTTTGCTCCGTTTTTGGGTTCCTAGCGCGCCGGAGGCTTTCTCTTCAAGATCGCTAAGCTGGGGGTGTGCAAGCATACTTTTGACCAAACCGAGCCCATTCTTGTCCAGGCATGTTTCTCGTAGGCTTCCACGTGTTGCCCCCATGTCGGAGTCGTAGGCCGACCTTCTCTTACTCGGGAGACACCAATGACGACACTCTGTCTGTTCGCCACCTTTTTGTTCGGCAAAGCGAGAAAGAGAACTTGAACTTATCGAGAGCACAGCGCCGCAACCCGCATATTCGTTCTTGACCACATCTCATCTGGACGCGAAGAATTTATTTTGATTTTGTGATAATTTTCGAGGCGTTACGTGAACCAAGCACAAAGCTGCGGCGACCTGTGCCAGCTTCACGATGAGGTGAGCGCTCGTGAGTTGTGCCCCAAAAGCCACGAAGAAAAACTAGCGGCGGTCGAAATGATGCACAGGGAAAAAATGATGAGGTCTCCACTCTTTATCCGGGCGCGACGGCCTTACGGTTTCCGCGGCGTCTGCGCCAACCCGACAGCAGCTGCGGACAGAGCGCGAAGGTTGATCGCTAGACCTCTTTGCATTTCGTCGCCGCGTCAAGCCAGTCGCCGAAGGCAAGTTTTTGCTAGTTTTGGCTTTCCTGCATGCTTTTCTCGTCTGCGGTTTCGGGGATGGCTCCTCGTGGTAGCTGTGCTTGGCGTGTTATTCTCTGTCGGAACCTGCGCGGCTGCTGAGAAGGTGCGGATTCGATACCTGAGTTGGGAGACATCCTTCGAGCAGATCGCGATGGTCAAGAAGCTCATCGCGGAGTTCGAGCGACGCAATCCGGATATCAAAATCTCGCTCGAATCCAGTGCCGATGCCACGCGCATCTTTCTCACCGATGCGGCTGCGGGGACGCCTCCCGACGTCATGTACATTACGACCGAGTTCATTGCGCCGCTCGTCGAAAAGCGCATTCTAGAACCGCTCGACCCTTACATCGAGCGTGACCATATCGATATGGGCATGTTCATCCCCTCTACAATTGAGGGTCTGAAGGTCGGCGGTGGCCTCTATGCGTATCCGATTCACTTCTCCGTGGATTTGCTGTTCTACAACAAGCGGCTATTTGATGAACGGGGCGTGTCTTATCCGGATGAAACCTGGACCTGGCAAACGTATCGCGACGCTGCAACCTCGCTGACGATTGACCGCAACCGCGACGGGCAGCCTGAAGTTTTTGGCTGTATGCAGGTGGACTGGCAGCTGATCGTGAAAAGTTTCGGTGGGCGTATCTTTGATCCGAAGCGCTATCGCTTTGTCAACGATTCGCGCGAGGCGCTTCAAGCCTTCGCTTTCAATTCTTCGCTGCAAGGCAAACAGGCGCCAAGTGCGGCTCAGGCGATGGACACAACGGATATGCAGCTTTTCTCCAACGGCCGCGTGGCGATGTTCGTCGGCCGCACGTGGCAGCTTCCTCAGATCATCAAGACCATGCGCGATCCGTGGGATATTGCCCACGTACCGAAAGGCAAGCAGCGCACCTGCATTTTGAACGTCGGTGGCAACTGCATCGCTGCTGGTTCGCCGCACAAGGAGGCGGCCTGGAAGTTTGTCAAGTTCTACTCATCGCCCGAGGGCCAGCGGCTGCTAGGAGTGCAAAAGAACTGTACGCCAGCTGTGCGCGAGCTAGCCACGAGCCCCGATTTCTTTCTCAGTCCGCCGCCACCAAGCCTGCGCGTGGCGGTGGACGCAGCTGATTACGCAAGCGGACGCCTGTATCCTGATGACGCCTGGGCGCCTGAATTCTATGCGCGTGTGTGGCAAACTACAGTAGATCAATTCCGCATGACGTCGCCCATCACGCCCGAAGCAGCCCTGGCACGCATCGTGCGTGCGGGCAATGCACTCATCGAAAGCCATGAACGCGAAAAGGCCGAGTGCGGCCCTGTGCAGCCGGGCGCCGACACAACGAGCTTCCTCATTCGCCTCATGCTCACGCTCATGGCCATCGGGGCTATGGCGCTGCTCGGGTTGGCCCGCACGAACCGCCGCTACTGGGAGGGCTACGCGTTCGTGGCGCCGTGGCTGGTGGGCTTTGTCCTCTTCACCCTCGGACCTGTGCTGGCATCGCTCTATCTCAGTTTCTGTCGCTACGATTTGCTGACGCCGCCAAAGTGGGTCGGGCTGCGTAACATCGTCGAGCTAGTCACCGACCCGGTCTTCTGGATTTCGCTCAAGAACACACTTTACTACTCGGCACTGGTTGTGCCGGGCACACTAGTCATGTCGCTGGGGCTTGCCATGCTTCTCAACACGGGGGTGCGCGGCACGACGTTTTTCCGCGCCGTGTACTACTTGCCCGCACTCACAGCCGGCGTTGCCACGAGTTTGCTCTGGCGCTGGATTTTCAACCCGCAGCTTGGGCTTTTTAACATGTTTCTCAATTGGGTCGGGCTGCCGGGGCCAGAGTGGCTGACCTCGCCGCGATGGGCCATGCCAGCGATCATTATCATGAGTATCTGGGGCGGTGTGGCCGGGCCCATGCTTATTTACCTGGCCGGTTTGCAGGGCATTCCCCAGCATCTGTATGAGGCGGCTGCGATCGACGGAGCGTCGCGCTGGCAGATGTTCCGCCATGTTACGTTGCCCATGCTCAGCCCCACGATCTTTTTCAATCTCATCATGGCGATCATCGGCTCGTTCCAGGTGTTTACGACGGTTTTTGTGATGACAGCAAACACGGCGGCCTCACAGGAGCCCGGCGGGCCGGCAAACTCCACCATGGTCTACGTGCTTTACCTCTATCAGACAGGGTTTCGCTACTTGGCGATGGGGAAAGCGTGTGCTATGGCGTGGATTCTGTTTCTTATCATCCTGGGGCTGACGCTGTGGAACTATCGCATGTCGCAACGGTGGGTGCATTATGACCAAGCCTGATGATTCGATGAATCTACGAACGAGTGCCGGGAAGCGGCCGCGCGTGTCGTGGGGTCGACGCGTACGCCGTGCGTTGTGGCTCGTCGTCATCTATACGCTTCTCATCATTGGCGGTGCCATTTTCGCGCTTCCTTTCCTTTGGATGGTGCGCACCGCGCTCATGGACTACGCCCAGGTGCTCCGTGTCCCCATCGAGTGGATTCCCCAACCGGTGCGCTGGGGAAATTTCCGCGAAGCGCTTGGCTTCATGGATTTCCCTATTCTGCTGCGCAACACGCTCGTGATCACGCTACTGGTGATCATTGGCCAATTGCTGTCGTGCTCACTCGTGGCCTTTGGGTTCGCACGCCTTGAATTCCCGGGGCGCGAGTTTCTGTTCTTCGTGCTGCTCAGCACGATGATGTTGCCTGCAATGGTCACCGAAATTCCGCGCTTTATTCTTTTCCGGCATTTCGGTTGGATCGACTCCATTCTCCCGCTTGTCGTCCCCGCCTATTTTGGAGCGCCGTTCTTCATCTTTCTTCTGCGCCAGTTTTTCAAAACCATACCCAAGGATCTCGATGACGCAGCACGCATCGACGGGTGCTCGGCGTGGCGCATCTGGTGGCAAATTATGCTCCCCCTCTCGAAGCCCGTGCTTGCGGTTGTTGTGATCTTTGGATTCATTTGGACGTGGAATGATTTTTGGGGACCCCTGATTTACCTTCGCACCGCCGACAAGAAGACGTTGTCCCTCGGGCTGCAAGTGTTTCAGGGCATTTATCAAACTTACTATCACTACCTCATGGCGGCATCGCTTGTTGTGCTGAGTCCTGTGCTCGCGCTCTATGTCTTCTGCCAGCGTTATTTCACACAAGGCATCGTCATGACGGGCATGAAAAGCTGACGGACCGTCCAGCATGGCCGGCGGCAAACGCGCGCCACGGCGCTTTTGCCTAGAGCGCCCGGGGACGTGTTCAGCAAATTCACCATGCCCTTCGGGATCGCTTCGGGTAAAAGCAAGAAGGCGACGCACCGAGTTGCCGCCGGGACTGCGCCGCCTTTCTCTTCGAGCGAGCGGAGCGTTCCCCCAATCTCGCTACTTTTGCTGCCCTGCTTGCGATTTTATGATGTCGCGCTGACGGCTGAGCCAGTCCTCGATGCCTTGCACCACCGCTTTCATCATCGTGGAGCGAAATTCCGGATCGAGTAACTTCGCTTCGTCCTCGGGATTACTCATGAATGCCTGCTCCACAAGCATCGAAGGCATCCAGGTGACCTCGCAAATGGGGAGATAGTTAAAATTTCCCACATTTCCAAAATCGCCCAGCTTTGTCATTTCTAAAAGGCGCGTGTGGATCGCGTCAGCAAGGTCGCGCGAGAAACTGTACTTGTAGTACGTGCTGGTCCCTGAAACGCGCAGGTAGCCACGTGATTGATCTGCTGAGTTGGCGTGCACGCTGATAAACAATGTTGCGCTCGATTCCGTAACTTTTTCGGCGCGTGCTTTGAGCGAGGGATCTGTGTCGTCCGGCCGCACGTCGACAGTCGTTGCGCCCTTGGCTTGGAGTTGCCGCGCCAGCTCGTCCACAGCCATGCGATTGATATCTTTTTCGTGGCTGCCGCTCACACCTTGGGCGCCAAGATTCCTCGGCCCACCGTGGCCTGCTTCCAGTGCAACGACGAGCCCCTTCAGTGGCGACTCCGGCGCTTCGGCCAATTGAGGGGCGCGACGCACGCGTACCATGAGCGAGCCGGTCGTCACCTCGGTGAGGTAGCCCCAGAGCTGTTTACTGCTGAGCTCGATTTTCACGCGTACGTGTTCGCGTGCCGGTTGCTCCACCGTAACCTCGCGAATGGTCTTCGCTGTGGGGCGGTGGCTGATCCATGTCGTGGCGTGGTGAGCTCCATAGAAATCTACCCAAATCTGAGCGCGGCCTTCCGGACCTACTATGGGCGTGACGGAATAGGGCACGCGATCCGATTTAGGGAAGGGAATTGTCACGATGTCCGAAAGCTCATCGCCACCCACGGAAACCAAAGTGAAAAACAGATGCGGTGGAGGTGTGCCCTCTGGTAGCAACTCGATGCTGTTTTCGGAAACCCATGCGTCGAGGCCGGGGGTAAGAGCCACATGCCAATAGCCCTCGCGCTTACCAGTCAGGCGCAGGATGATATTTTGCGGCAACACGCACACATAGGGGCCGCCAAGGCGAACTTCATGCAGCCCATAGACGAGGCCAGTGCTGTCCGAACGCGTGCGGGCGAGGTGAACTTTTGTGCCGTCCCACAACGTGACACAGGTTTTTGTGGCGAGCTTGACTTCCCGGGGACCAAGAATGCGGATGGGGGATGTCCTAGGCGATTGTGCGCGAAGGCGAAACTCTAGCGGCTGTGGTCCCTGCGCTGGGCGAGTTGGGGCTGCAAACACCCCGCGATAGCGGCCCGTTGGCGCAGTAGAGTTGCCGTCTTGCTGCTCGACCATAGGCAACCATTCCCCGTCGCCCACGCGAAACGCGGCCATTTGTCCCGGCGTGCCATTCACGCTCACAATAAGCTCTTCGCCGGGCGAAAGAATAACTTCGCCGGAAGGCGAAACGGATTCAGCCTGGAGGCGGAGGCGCTGCGGTGCGGTAGAAAGCTCAGAGACGGGCTTCGTGATTCGCTCGATGACAAGCGTACGTGCCTCGCGTTCGCCGCTCGCTTCAGCCACGACCTCGATCTGGTTGCGCTCCGGCGCTAGCGGCACCTGGTCACGAACGAAAATCCCCGTCGCGAAAACCCGGGCAGGCTTATCACCGACTCGCACTTTTGCGTCGGGCCTCGTCCGTCCCATGACGTTGATAAATTCACGAGTTGTCGTCGTGGCTAGCTGTTCGGGATCGAGAATCTTTAGTAGCAGCTTGTGTTCAGGTTTCGCGAGAGTGACCGTTGGCGCGACGCCGATGGCGAGTGCCGCAACGCAGCACCCGTGTGCAATACGCGGGAAAAACCTAAGCATAAATCTTTCCTTCCCATCCCAATGAATTCTAGGGCGCAAAGTGAGAGCCCAACGGCGAAATCGCGGGCACAAGTGCGTAAGTGCTGCAAGCGCGAAATACAAAGGGAAACGAAAGCAAGGTGCGGAAAAAGAAATGAAAGGCAATGTTTTCGGGATTCCCTCAGCCAGTTGGCCCGCCACGAACAGACCTTATCGGCGCAGCAATTGCTGTAACCACCCGCGATCCTAGCTACGAATTGGCGGCGCGGAGGCCGACTCCTTAGCATCACACGGGCAGGCTCAGCACGCAGCGACGGCAGGGGTCTCGAAGTATTCGCTCAGATACTGGCGAATAACGCTCAGTGCACGATCGCGCGCCGTCTCGTAGGGCTCTTTGATGTAAGCGCCACTAGCGTTGTGATGGCCGCCCCCGCCCAGCATCTGTGCTAACTTACTGACGTTTACTTTCCCTTTGCTGCGAAAACCGATGCGGCACCACCCCTCCGGTGTCTCGTGAAACAGGACGGCGATCTCCACACCGGCGATGCCGCGCAGATCGCTGCATAGTCCCTCGGGCTCATACTCATCACCGCCAGCCAGCTCATAGAGCTCACGCCGCAATTCGTTCCAGACGAATCTACCACCGAATTCGTAGCGCAGTGACTGATAGATGATGCCTGTGATTTTCACGGCTTGGGGCTTGCGGCTTTCGAAGACTGCTTCAGCGATGGCTGCGGGGTTTGCACCAGCTGCCACCAGCGCCGCCGCAGCCTCGAAGGTTACGTGGTCCGTATTGGAGAACCGGAAGCCGCCCGTGTCGGCCATGATTGCCGTGAAGAGGCATGTGGCCGCATCCGGGCTGATGGGCACATTAAGCTCAAGGGCTAGGCGATAAATGAGTTCACCGGCGGCGCAGGCCTCCGTGTCCACCCAGTTCAGGTTGCCGAAGAAAGCATTGCTGAGATGATGGTCAATGTTGATGATGAACCCTTCGGGTTTGAAAATCTCGTCCACCCGCTCGAAGTCCCCGCAATCCACGTAGAGAATAATTTCCCCCCCGCGGATTTGCGGATGCTCTGTGAGCGTTTCGCCGATGTAAGGGAGGAAGCCGAAGAAGTCTTGGATGGGGCCCGGCGTGAAAAAGCGCACATCTTTGCCCATTTCGCGCAAGATCGTGAGCAAGCCAAGGCATGATCCCAGGCAATCGCCGTCGGGGCGACCGTGGCCAACGATGAGAAAGCGCTCGTTGCTGCGAAGGATGTTGCAGATTTCGGTTACAACGGGTGGTTCGTGAAAGCGGCCATTGCCTTTTTGAGCAAGCGATGTCACTGTCAAGTTCTCCTCAATCTTCGCCGGCTGGTTGAAAGCATGGTCGCTGCCGGCCTGCGAGGCGGCGTGATCACTTCACCTTTGCCGACCGCATGAAATACCATGAGGCTAAAATATATTCGGTAGCCATCCTCGTGACCGACGCATCGAGGCGACGGAAAATCGCCACGCGGCAACCTTCTCTGGCGAGAGCTCATTTCACTGAGCAGCCGCACAAGCAGAGATCCGCTTTGCTCGAGCCGGCGCCCACGACTCACACAAAAATGTTATTCTCTAGGAATTCGCGAATGGTCTGCACAACCCGTTGGATTTGTTGGCGCTTGAGGCCAGGCCACACGGGCAGCGACAAACAACGTTGGGCGCAGTCTTCTGCCACGGGGAATTGCCCCCTCTTATAACCAAGAAATTCCAGGGCTGGGGTCGTGTGCAGGGGAGTTGGGTAATAAATAGCGCTCTGGATGCCGCAGTGCGCAAGGTATGCTTTGAGCCTATCGCGGTCGGGAGCTTTTATAGTATACAAGTTAAAGGCGTGGCGCAAGTCCCCGGGGACGGCTGGTCGCTCGATGCGCGGGCGGTGCTCGCCATAGCGAATTTCGAACGAGTGGTCCACTTCGGCCAAAAGGGCATCATAGAGTTTCGCGTTCTCGATGCGGTCGAGCAGGCTGTCGTCGAGATCAGGTAGCTTGTGGGCCAAGTACATGGCCTGGATTGTGTCGAGCCGGCTATTGTAGCCGATGCACTCGAACGTGCCAGCAGGTGTCCGGCCATGATCTCGGAACCAGCGAATTTTCTCGGCCAGCGTGTCATCGTTCGTGGTCACGATGCCCGCGTCGCCAGCGGCGCCAATATTTTTCGTTGGATAGAAGCTAAACGCGCCGAAGGTTCCAATAGCGCCCGCGCGCCGATTTTCGGCGTCCGTTGCGCCACAGGCTTGAGCAACGTCTTCAACGACGGGCAGCTTGTGGCGCTCTGCGATGGCCATGAGCGCGGCCATATCGCACGTTTGGCCGAAAAGGTGCACAGGGATGATCGCCTTCGTGCGGGGAGTGATCGCGGCTTCCACGGCCGAGGGGTCAATGTTGAAGGTGTCGGGCTGAACATCGACAAACACGGGGCGCGCCCCGAGGCGAACAACAACGTCGGCGGTGGCGATGAAACCGAAGGCGGGAAGAATGACCTCATCGCCGCGCGTCACGCCAAGAGCATCAAGGGCTAATAAAAGGGCATCCGTGCCGGAGTTCACACCCAAGGCGTGCTTCACGCCGATATATTTGGCGAATTTCTCCTCGAATGCCGCAACGCGTTTCGAGCTAGCGCCAATGAAATCGCAGGCACGGAAAAGGTCCTTAAGCTCCTCGAAATAGTCTTTGATGAACTCCTCGTGCGTGGAGCGCAGGTCAATGAACGGAATGGTTTCGGCCATTCGACTTCCCTTTCCAGGCAACAATTTGTGCCCGTTTTTCGAATGATTGAGTCTGCGGAAAAGCTTTTTGGCAAGGGTGGGCATGTCAAACCGAAATGTTCGGTGTCCCGTGGTTGGGGGCTGGCAACGCGGTCGTCCGCTTAGTGTTTCCCTCTTTGGGAGCGACAGGAAGAAAAAATTCGGAACTTGCGGCCCGTTTTTCTTTCTGATACAAGATGATGCAAGAAAACTGAGGGAAGAACTATTTCCCGAGTTTGGAAGTAGACATTGATCAAGGTGGGCAAGCAAAGCTCAGCCCTCTAATTTGCTGGGACTTGCTGCTGCATTTGGCAGCAGCCGGAAAGAGTATGGAACGATGACGAATGCAGAGCTACGAATTCCTGATGTCACGATTTCGGCAGATTCTTACGAGGAGGCAGTAGCAGAGGGGATGAGACAACTCGGCGTTCCCGCCGACGCTGTGGAGATTGAGAAACTTGATCACGCCCACGAGGAGACGTTGCCGGGGGCAGAGCCACTGCCTGGCGTGACTGTGCGTTTCCGGCTAAAGCCGGACATGCTGCTCGAACATGCCCGGCGCCACGTGGAAAAGATCCTCGAGCTATTGGGCATTCCCGCAAAGGTGACAGGCGCCATTACCCGCCGCGGCCTAGTGGTCAATATCGAGGCTTCGGCGGACGGGGCCCTCGTCATTGGAAAGGGGGGACAAAATTTGGACGCGCTTCAGTTCCTGGTAGCCCGTATGGTCTTGCGTAGCGGACGTGAAATCGTGCCGATCCTTGTGGATTCCGAAGGCTACCGTGAGCGCCACTACGCCCAACTTGAGCAGTTGGCCAAGCGGGCTGCGCGCAAAGCTCTTCGCTTCAAGCGCGAGGTGGCCCTCAAACCGATGCCGCCTGCTGATCGCAAAATCATCCACCTGGCGCTGCGTGAGTTCCGCGGTGTGCACACGATCAGCCGTGGAGAAGAGGGCAATCGGCGTGTCGTGATCACGCCAGCCGAAGGCACTGCGCCCCCACGGGGCGTCGTCCGTGGGCGTAGGCCGATGCGGCGGGAAGGCGAGAGACGGCCCGCGAGTTTTCGCCGGCAGGACGGGCAGCAGGTGGAGGGCTCGCCCGGTGAACCGAGCGCACCACCTCCCACGCCCAACGATTCAACACCCACCGCCTGAGCGGGGTGTTGGCGAACAGGCAAGATTGAGACGGGAGGGCAACTCTTCCCCGCTGCGCCTTAGCGGCGAAGCTCGCGCGCGCACCAGCGCGGCCGTGGTTTTAGACCGCACGCCGGCCGATAACAAAATAGCCCAAAGGAAGCAGGCGAGCACTTTTCCTGGAGAGCGAGCGCCAGAATCGAAGACGCCGCAAAGCAAGCGCGCCAGATGTGATGGCATTCGCGAGAGTTCGCCCCACGAGAGGGGCAGTCGCCAGATGCTTGGCTGCTAAATCGGCAAAAACCTCGGGTGAGCCGCCGATAGCTTCGAGCACCTCGATCCTGAATCCTGCTTGCTCGAGCAGGTAGCACAGGGCGAACTCCGTGTAGCGGTAGTAGTCGTGCGGCGTCTCGTGCAGCCAGTAGAAGAAGGGCGTGTTCATGAGAAGTACACCGTTGGGCCTCAGGATCCGTGCGATCTCTCGCACGCACTGCTGTGGTTCGGGGATGTGTTCGAGAACGTCTGAGAGCAAAACGGTGTCGAACACTTCGTCGCGAAAAGGAAGCGGGCGGGCAAGGTTGCAGGCCACGTCAATATGCAAATTCTTGTGGAGGGAGTAAGGCCAATCGGCACATGTGACGCAGGTGACATGCTCGCGGTACATTCCCCAAAATGGGACTTTGCCACAACCCAGATCGGCCAAGTGCCCACTCGCAAACGCCGGAAGGTGGCGCTCATATGTTTCGGCCACGAGTGCCGCAATGAGCCGCGAACCGGGGGTGAGCTCGCGAGGATTGGAGCTAGGGGACCAGTGCCCCCGGCGAAAGACAAACTTTGACTCTCTCCACAGATCGCAGTTGCGCATCGGTGACAACCTTAGTGTCGCTTTGTGCCACAGCAGCAAAAGCGTCAGGTGGGCGTCAAGCATTGACAGCAGGGCAGGGCGGGGCACCCTAGCGGGGAAGCAGGAGGACATCTATCCCGTCGGCCTCCGCGGCTTGGGCGAGATCGGATCGAAGCTTTGCCACGGACGTAGATGCGGGAATATCCACCTCCATCGAGACGCGAAAAACCGGTGTGCTGGTGAAAGGCGCCTGTTCGATATGGGTTGCAGCCTCTGCAATGCTCGCGCCGTGGGCGCGAAGGACTTGCGCGATGCGATTCACAATGCCGGGATGATCGAGCGCGGTGGCCTCGAGCCGATAGCGAAGCGATGGGGCAGCACCGGCCACAAAACCTGCCGCCACCGGCTTGAGGACAACGTTCAAGCTTGTTTCGCGCTCGAAAGCTTCGCGAGTGGCGGAAAGCTTTTCCGTCAGGCATGGCGCTCCGCTCACCAGCACCAGCGCGGCAAACTCGGATCCTAGGCGTGCCATGCGGCTTTCTTCCACATTGCCCCCCGAGTCGAGAACCCACCGAGTGAGATCCTCAACAATCCCAGGGCGATCGGCTCCGAAACAGGTGACTAGCACGTGTTCGTGGTTGGTCGGCGACATCATGTCTCTATCCTTTCCTTGTCGCTGTGGCGTTTCTGCGATGGCTCAAAGGTTGATTGCAGAAAGCGCCATTTTGCCGTGCCGTCGCAACGCGAAAAATTGATAGCTTCCTCCCGATGATTCTGATTCAGCTCTTTGACAATTGTGAGGGGCGCTCGCTCAGACGCCGTCGTTTTGAAATTGACACGCAAGACTGTTCGTCGAGGGAAATTGTCATAAACTAGGTGGTGGGGGCGGGCGCGGGTGTGCAGCGCTGTCGCCTGCGTCGTCTCGCCCAAAATTTGAGGGATAATGGTATGGTCACACGCGCAAAGTTTTCAAAGCAATCTACTTTTCGGTGGGCCGTCTTTATCATTGCCTTTATAGGCATGAGGTGTACTCTTCAGGCCGAAACAGTTCGGGTTCTCATGCTGCGAGATGGCGCGCCCGTGTGGATTGAGCGCGAAGCAATGGCGCTGCCCGGCGGACTCGTGCGCGCAACGACGCAAGCAGATAGCTCTCTGGCCCAGAACTTGGCCGCGGCCCTCCAGGCGCAAGTAAGTCCACCGCCCCAGGATGTGAAAGCTCAGGGGGTAAAAAATTTCGTCCCCGAGGGAGCGCACGTCGCGGCTGTGGAAGTCACCGACGGGATGTGCACTGCAGCGCTCGAATTGCCACCCGACTATCTTGCAGCAGGGATCAGCGATGAGGATTTAGAACTTTTTGCAGAGATGCTGGCCGGGCTCGCCACACAATATCCGGACATACGTTCGCTTGTTCTTGTGACGCGCGAATCCGACACGAGCCCGTGGAAGCCGCTCACGGTTTTCGCAAAGCCGGCGCCCCCACAGCTCGAGAAGCCTGCATCGAAGAGTGAGACGACGTCCTCCGAGAG
Organism: Candidatus Sumerlaeaceae bacterium; assembly: GCA_049968255.1. Taxonomy (GTDB): domain Bacteria; phylum Sumerlaeota; class Sumerlaeia; order Sumerlaeales; family Sumerlaeaceae; genus DRVG01. The sequence continues at coordinate 188,758 of JBMFRB010000003.1, forward strand.
CATTTTGCCGAAAGCTGGTCAGAATGCGGCCCAGGGACAGCCGCAGCCAACAGGCGCGCTCACGGGCGCCTCTATTTTCCTCAGCCCTGGTCACGGGTGGGCTTACAATTCTTCGCTCGGTCGCTGGGCCACACAGCGCACCTATACGAATGGCCTGATCGAAGACCATTCGAACGCCGAGGCGTGCTTGCAGTACCTCGTGCGCTATCTGTGGAACGCGGGTGCCCGCGTCTATACGGTGCGCGAGCGCGACATGAACACCAATATGGTCATCGTGGACAATGCTTCCGCCACATACTCCGGCACATGGACTTTAGAAACAGCAAGCGGAGCCTATGGTGGGAACCATAGTTATGCGGTGACGGTGACAGGCAGCCCGACCGCTACGGCCACCTACACGCCGAACATTCCGGTGGCAGGTTATTATGCCGTCTACGTTTGGTATCGCAAATCTGCGAGCGGGACTACCACCGCCGACGCCCGGATTCGCATCAATCACACTGGCGGCACAACGGTGTGGACTCAAGACCAGAACGTGGACGGTTATACGTGGAAATATGTGGGCACTTACTACTTCCAGGCAGGAACAAATCCCGCCAGCGGCTCTGTGGTGATTGATAACCTGAGCTCAACCGCGGGCAATTGTGTCATCGCCGATGCGGTGCGTTTTGGCGGAGGCATGGGGGATGTGGCCGACAACGTGAGCGGCACCACGAGCGGTTGGCCGCGCTGGGAGGAATCCGGCCGCTATTATGCAGCTTTCATGGGAAAAAGCGACTGGGCGAGCTACAACACGGTTACGGCGATGCCGAGCTATGCCTCATGGGAGTGCGAAAGCTGGGAGAGCGGCCGGAGCGTCTACGTGGCTTGGCACACCAACGCGCCGAATCCCGGCACGGGCACGGAAACCTATGCCTACGCGAGCGGCGGATACGACACCACATTCGATGGTGTGCCCGGGGGGCTCGAGCTACGCAACTTCATTCATAATGAGATTATCAACGACATCCGCAAAGGCTACGACTCCGGCTGGACCGATCGCGGCAAGCACACGAACTGGTACGGTGAGCTCAACCCAAGCTACAACAACAAGATGCCCGCCGCGCTCACGGAGATCGCTTTCCACGACACGCCCTCCGACGCCGCCAAGCTCAAGGATCCCGTGTTCCGCCAAATTGCAGCGCGCGCTGTCTATCAGGGGATTGTGAAATTTTTCAACTCCTATGACCCCGGCACGTTTCCTAACGCAACGCTGCTGCCCGAGCCGCCAACAAACCTCCGTGTGGTACGCACTGGGCCTAACAGCGTGACGCTGAGCTGGAACGCCCCTCCCTACAACACGGGCGATGGCCTGCTCGGCGATGCTGCCACGGGCTACAGAGTTTATCGCTCGACCGACGGAAAAGGCTTCGACAATGGGACGCCGGTCACAGGCACCTCGTACACAATGACGGGGCTTACGCCAGGCCAGGTCTATTATTTCCGCGTGAGCGCGACCAACGCTGGTGGGGAGAGCTTCCCCACGGAAACACTCGCGGCGAGCTGCTACGCCAATGGGCCCAACCCCATCCTCATCGTCAACGGCTTCGACCGACTCGATGCAGCGATGAGCGTGCAGGAGCCAGACCCATATTCCACGGGGATCCTCGCGCGTCACTACCTGTGGAAGATGAATTCCTATGACTATATCATTGCGCATGCGAAAGCTATAAAAGCCTATGGACGCGATTTCGATTCGTGCTCGAATGAGGCGGTGCGCGACGGACAAATCTCGCTGAGCAACTACGCGACGGTGATCTGGATCCTGGGACGCGAATCGTCAGTCGACAAAACCTTCGATTCGGCTGAGCGCACTGCGATACAAAATTATCTTGCTAACGGAGGGAAACTCTTTGTCACCGGATCGGAGATCGGCTACGAACTCGATGGATTGAGCGTGGCACCCACGTTCTATAACAATGTGCTGCGCACGGATTATGTGCAGGATTCCGCCGGCACCTATGACGTGCAAGGTGTGAGTGGTTCAATCTTCGATGGCCTCTCGTTCTCTTTCGACAATGGCAGCCTCGTCTACGACGTCCCCTCGCCGGATGTCATCTCGCCGATCAATGGCTCGCAGGCCGCACTAAAGTACACCAACATGGGCACAACGCTACTTGATTCGCTCGACAGTGTGGCAGGCTGGTGGGATCCGAATTCGAGCGGTTCGACGGATCCGGGCGTGGACCCTGCCTCGGCCTTCACGCTTGCCTCGTCGCCAGTTCATCAAGGCTCGGGGGCGGGCGATCTCTACTATGTGTGGGGGACGGGACAGTTCATCCGTGAGTACAATTCGAACCAACCGCAACTGCCGGCCAATGCTACGCTTTCCATGTGGGTCTACGGCGACGGCTCGGGCAATCAGGTGCGCTTCTGCATCCGCGACTCAGAGCCTAGCCCTGGCCCCGACCTTTTCGTCAGCGATTACTTCACCATTAACTTCACAGGCTGGCAGAAGCTGACGTGGCAAATCGGCGTTGATCCAACCACAAAGTGGGCAGGTGGCGGCGACGGACTTGTCACAGGGCCGTATGTGAAGTTCGATAGCATCCATATCAAGAAGGGCGCCAGCTCACCGGCCAGCGGCCATCTCTACTTCGATGAGATCACGTATAGCACAGGGGGCAATGCCGTGGCGGCCATCGTCTACGACGGGGGCACTGGAGGCCCAAAGCTGGTCTACTTTGCCTTCCCGTTCGAGACAATCACCTCCGAAAGTGCTCGCAACGCGGTCATGTCCAACGTGCTCAACTTCTTCAACACTCCACTCCCTGTGAGCTTGAGCGAGTTCATCACGGAGTAGTAAGGCCCCCTGTCGCAGGTGCGCAACGAGCACACTGCGTTCGCATGGAAAGCGCCGAGGCTGGGCGAGCCGCAGCCTCGGCCTTTTTTTGATTTCCGTACTTCTGCCGGCTCAGCAAGTGTCTCTAAATGTTTGGGGTGAGTCGCACGATAGCGAGAGTCTTTCTGCTTGAATTTGTCATTTCGCCCAGCAGCTCTACGAGGAGAAACAATTGGGGAGGCACGGCTCTGATGTGTCGGGCGGAATGGATTTTCGCTACTGTGGGATCTAATCAAAAAAGGCGCGACAGCAGTGCAGATGAATTTTATAAAGACAATCCAGTCCAGAAGTTTGTCCGTGAAGTGATTCAGAATTCCCTGGACGCAAAAAGAGAAAATAGTGAATGCGTAAAAGTTCGGTTCTCTTGGGGAGAGGTTGAGACCCACCACGTCCAGAAATATTTCAACACACTCCTCCCTCATGTTCAGGCGTCTACGGGTCAAACAAAATCTCTTCCGGAAAGATGCCGCTACCTCGTTGTCGAAGACTTCGGTACGCGAGGTTTGCGCGGTTCCCTTGATAAAGAATGGGGCAGGCAATCCGGCACCAGCAACGATCTTTTTGATTTTTTCATGCGCGAGGGGTGCTCGGAAAAACACGGTACCAACGCACGGGGAAGGCGAGGGCTCGGCAAACAAGTCTTTATGTCAGCGAGTCAACTCAGAGCATGTCTCGTGTGGACATGGCGTGACGACGAGGAGCAGAGATCGCTCATTTGCGGCATGTGTGTGTTGAAGGGATACGAACTCGACGGGAAAGAATACACCGGTGATGGTTGGTATGCAATCCCCCAGGATGACCGATTCACACCTGTTACCGACGAAAACGAAATTAACGATTTCCGAGAAATTTTCAAGCTGAAGCGCCAAGTGGGCGAACACGGCCTCAGTGTCGTGTCTCCCTTTCTCGATGATAAAGTCTGGAAAGAGCTTCAGAAGGGCGGACACCTTGGTTTCTGGGTGATCAAGGAGTTTTTCTTCCCGATTTTGAAAGATACACTTGTGGTGGAGGTCGAGGGCAACAATGACCAGTGGCGGATTGATTCTAGTTTCTTGGAGGACGAGAACAGGATCAGTGACCTATTGCAGAGAGTTCAATCTTCGCCTGGCGAGGGGGATTCGGCTATAACTGAGGAGGACGTAACCCTGCTCAAGGAACAGATCGCCCTGACACGGGATTATGTCCGTTGGCTGAGACGTGAAAAGAATATCTCTAACAAAACCGACGAAGTCTTTGGTGAGCCTTTGAGGTTGGACTTT
>JBMFRB010000003.1:192997-396476 GCA_049968255.1 Candidatus Sumerlaeaceae bacterium
AATAGTGTATGCGCGAAAGACCCACGATTTGCACCTGCTCGGGAGCGCTTTGGGAGTGGCAAACCAATCTTGATTCACATCGTTTTGGAGGATCCGTGTAGGCCCTATTCGTCCTCCGAATTTCATGTCCTTTTGAAGCGGTGTGCTGAAAGTCCAAGGAAGGCGACCTTCATTCGCAACGACCTTATCATATCTGACGTTCACAAAAGAGCACACTCAAGTTTGCGCGAGTGTTTGGCTCTGGTGATCATTCCACAGGGATTTCTTTCAGAGCTTCTCGGCGATGCGGAGAATCCTGCACATACAGGATGGGACCATTGTCTTAGGGACAAGTCTAAGTATAACGACAAGGACAAGGTGGAACCAAAGAAATTCATTCAATTTGTTTCAGATGCTCCGAAGAAGTTAGTGGAGTGTCTCGTGGAAGAGGATAAGGAGCTATCTCATCCTTTCGCAGAGTATTTTACGTACTGCCCCCAAAAAGGGGATATCGAAACTGCAGATTCGGAAAGCGCCGAATACGAGGTCACGGAAGGTACCCAACCTGACGTCTCTTTGCCTGAAGCCCCCCGTGTCAATGCTCGCCCGTTGGGCGTTAACATTTATCCCATCAAGCGTGGGGGTAGGTCAGGATTCCGCGTAAAAGGCTGTGGGACTGCGGATAATCACGGGAGGCTCCTCATTCGCGTGGCCTATCGCGTCCGGGGCGGGCGTAATCCCCTAAAGGCGTATCGTCCACAGGACTTTGATCTCAAAGATTCCACCTTCCGTATCGTGGGGCAAAACTGTGAAGTCATTTGGCGCGAGGAGAATCAGCTCGAAATAAAGCCAAAAGAGTCGGGCTCGGAATTCTCTTTGTACGTGCTGGGGTTTGATCCAAAGCGTGATCTGCATTGTGAAGCAGTCATGATTGACGAGGAAATATAGGAGCTCTATCATGGCGGGCAGGGCCAAGCTGACTAGGAATTTTAACTTTACAGAACGAGAGCGGATCAAGAGCAAGTATGTTACAGTTAGTGCGAGTCAGGAGGGGATCACTGACGAGGGACTGAGAGTCGACTTTCGCTTTAATTTGGCCAAATACAGGGGGAAACTTCCCGCTGAAGCTGTAGTCATAGCCGAAGCTTACAGGTCTGTTGCGTATGCACGAAAGCGGCTTGGGCTTCTCTGTGAGCTCGAAGATAATGTGTCCATTCCCGTGACTTTCGAGCGCTTTTTTCTCAGGCCGGAGGAGTCGCGTTTCCGCCTGAAAATCGTTGCTCCCTCTCACGCTTCCCCTGAGAGCCAGGGGTTACTGATGGCAGTCGCTGAAAACCTTCGCTTGCGTGCGACTCGTCAGCGCTCGAGTAAAAAAGACCTCCTTCCAACACAAACGATCGACGATTTGGGGGAAGTGCCTTGGAAATGCGACTTTGATGACAATCGCGGCGTTACACTCTTTCTCAACGGTCGACTGTTTGACTCGAGCAAGAAGATAAAAGATGCCGAGGGGTGGATTTTGCCGGCTGCTTTGCGCGACATCCTCACTTATATCTTACTGGACTCCGATGGTGATTCTGGGTGGGACAAGTGGCAGTCAGAGTGGATCGAGCACGTTACACAGAGCTTTGCGGGGGGAATGTCGCCACCGTCACCTAAAGAGGGGAAAGAAGAAATAATCGACTGGATCGAACGCGCAGTGGAAGGATTGTGCAAACGCGGCCGATTTGTGACCAAACTCAAGCGATAGTGGAGGGAACAATGACCCTTGCGTATGTTTACCCTTTGAGTGATGAGGGAATTGAAAAGTTTAGGCAGCTTCTTCGCGAAGCGCGTGAAGAAAATGGCAAAACACCTTTGTCCCAATGGCTTGACGAAGCGCGGGAGATCCTGGAGGACAGCGAATGCATAGTCCGCAACGTCAGCCGACGCGTCGACCTCGATGACGAAAAAACATTTCCCACGCAATACGATTTCGCCACGTACCTACGAATGAAACTTCCGAAGGAGTTGCAGCGCAACCCCTGGGCTAAGGAGGCAAAAGGACTCTGGGAAGCGATAGCAATCTTTTACGCCCATAACTTTGATTGCTCCAAGAAGCCTCTGTTCGCGACCGAGGAAGTGCGGTGGATTTTGGAAACACGCAACTGGCATTTGCACTATGCATTTTCTGGATTTTGCTTACTGTGTACGATTGGGGAGGAGAACTCCAGGTATCTCCTTTCCTCAAGGCTGGGTGTCTTTCCCGATGCGTATTTAGAGCTTTGCAAGCGGCAATGGGTGATTTCTTGCCCTTCTTTGGTCAGGCTTGCGATCCGCCTCTATTGGGACGCCGAGAATAACCGGTGGAAGCCCCTCATCGGGCGGGATAACCCAGGGGGAGTGAGACGGTTGTGTGAGGTCTTGGCACAGTTCGACTATACCTATGACCTCCACTCGCTCGAGCCAGAGACGCTTCTGGCGATGTTACCTTCGGAGTTCGATCCGTTCAAGGGGCTTTCTTACTCATCTCGCTGAACCAAGGTCCCCATGTGCGCGACTGTGGTGCTGATTCTGTGCTCTGTCCTCCCCTCAGCCTGGGAGGAGCGCGACGGGCGCCCCTGCCTATTGGCGAATGTTTTGCTCAATCCTCGAGAATGTCTTTTTCGAATTCGCCTTGGGGGGCTTGCCCTGGGGGATAATGGCCCGTGAAACAAGCGGTGCAATATTGCTGGGTGCGAGGGACCACGCGCAGGAGCCCCTCGAGGCTGAGGAAGCCCAGCGAGTCACAGCCGATGAATTTGCGTATGCTTTCAACGTCGCCGGCCGTGGCCGCAATGAGCCGTTCGCGCTTGGGCGTGTCAATGCCGAAGAAGCAGGGGTTGCGCCACGGTGGTGCACTGATGCGCACGTGAATTTCGCGCGCACCAGCGGCCCGGATGATGTTGGCAATTTTCCGGCTGGTCGTGCCGCGCACGATCGAGTCGTCCACCACCACCACGCGTTTGCCCTCCAGCACGCTGCGCACGGCGTTGTACTTGATGCGTGCGCCGAAATCCCGAATCGCTTGGCTTGGCTCGATAAACGTGCGTCCCACGTAATGCGAGCGAATGAGGCCCATAGCGTAGGGCATGCCTGAGCGGCGGGCATAGCCTATCGCGGCGGGAATAGAGCTGTCGGGCACCGCGATCACCACATCGGCCTCGGCGGGTTGCTCGTCGGCCAGTTGGGCGCCCAGGCGTTCGCGATATTCGTAAATGGCGTGGCCCAACGCCAGCGAATCGGGACGCGAAAAATAGATGTACTCGAAAACGCAGAAGGCACCGTCCGTGGGCGGAAATGGCCGCGACGCTCGCAGCTCGCCGTTCTTGTAAACGAGCATTTCCCCCGGTGCCAGCTCGCGCAGATATTCGGCATTCATGATATCGAGCGCGCAGGATTCGCTGGCGATGACGTAGGCGTCGCCGAGCTTGCCAAAGCACAGGGGCCGGAAACCTCGCGGATCTTTCACAGCCACAAGTTCATGGCTGTGGAGCACAAGCATCGAGTAGGCGCCACGCAGCCGCAGGAGGCTCATGAAGAGTGCCTCCTGAAAATCCGAAGCGGCCGCCTGCGCCACGAGGTGAATAAGCACTTCGGTGTCCGTGGAGCTTTGAAAGATGGCGCCGCGTTGCTCCAGCTCCTCGCGGATGGTAGCCGCGTTCGTGATGTTGCCATTATGGGCCACGGCGATGCTTCCGCCGCGATAATTTGCTACAATGGGTTGCGCATTTTCCTCGCGGCTCGACCCCGTGGTTGAGTAGCGCACATGACCAATCGCCAACGTGCCCGGCAATTGGCGAAAGCTGTCGGCTGTGAAGACGTCGGCCACAAGCCCCGCTGCTTTGCGCACATGAAGGCGCCCTTCGTGAATCGTGGCAATTCCCGCGCTTTCCTGGCCGCGATGCTGTAGCGCGTAGAGGCCGAGATAAACGAGCTTGGCGGCCTCGGGGTGGCCACACACCGCCACGATGCCACAAGCTTCGCGTGGTTTGTCGGAAGCTAAGCCAATGATGTCCGCTCGGCCTGTCGTGACTTTTTGCGGAGTGGGCGAAAAGTTCCGCGGAGACAATTTCGTTTTCACGACAGAACAGTCTGCGGGTGACAAAACTCACTGCGCAAGCATGAAAATCGTTCTTGCATGCGCGTTGTACAGCGACAATCCGCTAAACTACTATGAAAGAAGAACAGGTTTATCTCGGGCGTGACGAAATTCCACGTCGCTGGTACAACATTCATGCGGACATGTCGACGAAGCTTGATCCGCCCTTGCATCCTGCCACGAAACAACCGGCTAAAGCCGAAGATCTCGGGGCAATTTTCCCTGAGCCGCTGATCGAACAGGAAATGTCGCTCGATCGGTGGCTCGAGATCCCCCAAGAGGTACTGGACGTGCTGGCTTTGTGGCGGCCAACGCCGCTCATTCGCGCGCGACACCTCGAGGCGGCGCTCGGCACGCCAGCGCAAATCTGGTTCAAGTACGAAGGCGTGAGCCCAGCCGGCAGCCACAAACCCAATACGGCCGTGGCCCAAGCTTACTTCAATAAGATCGCGGGCACGAAGCGCTTGGCCACGGAGACAGGCGCCGGCCAGTGGGGTTCGGCGCTGAGCTTCGCATGCTGCAAGTACGGACTTGAATGCAAAGTTTACATGGTCAAGGTGAGCTATCACCAAAAACCCTATCGGCGCTCGCTTATGCATTTGTGGGGCGCCGACGTGGTGGCCAGCCCAAGCGCCGACACCCAGGTGGGGCGTGCTATTCTGGAAAAGGATCCTGAGTGCCCCGGAAGCCTAGGCATTGCCATCAGCGAAGCCATCGAGGACACTGTCACCCATCCTGGCACGAAGTACAGCCTTGGCAGCGTGCTCAACCATGTGTGCTTGCATCAAACGGTCATCGGCCTGGAAGCGCAGGAACAATTTCGCCGCGCGGGTGTGAAACCCGACACGCTTATCGGCTGCTGCGGCGGGGGCAGTAACTTTGCCGGTTTCGCTTTTCCGTTTGCTGGCGAAAAGCTGCGTGGAGAAGCGCAATATCAACTCATAGGAGTTGAGCCCGCGGCATGTCCCACTTTGACGCGCGGTGATTTTCGTTACGATCATGGCGACACGGCTGGCATGACACCGCTTCTGCCTATGTATACGCTGGGCCATGACTTCATGCCGCCGGGCATTCATGCGGGTGGTTTGCGTTACCACGGCATGGCCCCACTTGTCAGCGCACTCGTGCGCGATGGGGTAATCGAGGCGCGTTCGGTAAAACAATTAGAGACCTTCGAAGCAGCTGTGCTTTTCGCGCGAACGGAGGGAATTGTGCCAGCACCTGAGAGTGCTCATGCAATCCGAGTCGCGATCGACGAGGCTGTGAAAGCGCGCGAGGAAAAAGTGCCGCGAGTCATCGCGTTCTGTCTTAGCGGTCACGGATTCCTGGACCTGGCGTCGTATGATGCGTACTTTGCGGGCAAGCTGCAAGATTACGTGTACACGCCCTAGGCCCGTGCCAGCCAGCGATGCTAAGCGTGTCGCTGGGAGAAAAAATTGGGAAACCGAAAGACTTGCGACGTTCGCACTACCGCCAAGAAAAGGCCGTAGGCAGCAGGCCACTGTACACAGTCCGCTCACGAAGACTTCCGGCAGAACTTTGGCAAGTGAATCGTGTGGGTAGAAATTGCTCGGGCGGCTTTTCGCGGGCGTGTCTGCCTGCACACCGGGCTGCACGGAGCAGTCTGCGAGCAAAAGGCACGCCCCCCGGCGCCATGAGTGAATTAGGCCATGGTAGGCCGATTGGCCGTGAATGCGCTGGCGGCATTTGTCATCTTATTCAAGCACTGTGATGCCCGGCAAAGCCAGCGTTTGCCACCCTACGATTTTTCCGTGCCAGCAGAGCTGAGTTTTCTTCAGTGAGTTGTAGCTAATAGAACATCGACCTGATTGAGCAGCGAAACTTTTTCTCACAGATGGAAAGGCAAGGAAACAAGGAAACGTGAACTCACTGATAGCAATGGTTGGTCAGGCGTCCGGGGCGGCTCAAGCTAGGCCATCGCCTCAGGATTCGCTTTTCTCAATGATCTTAATGTTTGCGGCCATTGGCGTGATTTTCTGGTTGCTGATTCTTCGACCGCAGCGACGCGAACAGCAACGCGCTGAACAAATGCGCAACGCGATCAAAAAAGGCGACCGTGTCGTCACGATCGGCGGCATCCATGGCGTCGTGACCTCTGTAGATCAGTCGAATAATATTGTGACGGTCCAGGTTGATAGAAACACTAAGATTGACTTTTCCAAGCAAGCGATCGCGACGGTCATTCCCAAAGAAGAGGCGCGTGCAGCAAGCGAAGAGAAGAAATCCAACGATTAGCAGTAAGGAAAGCGCCTTATGGTAACAACAGACACACTTCAGACAAAAGCAGAGGCCACTGCCTCTCAGCAGGAACTCGATCCTCATCGGGTGACTGTAGACATGGTGCGCAACGATCCCGAAGTTCGCACCTTGATTGACTGTGCGGATCGCTATCTCGCAGCGATTGGCTACACGGACCACGGCTTTGGTCACGTGTCGCGGGTGGCGATTCGCGCTCAGAAAATCTTGCGCGAGCTCGGCATGAGCGAACGCGAAGTGGAGCTTGCCGGCATTGCCGGTTTCCTCCACGACATTGGCAATATGATCCATCGGCAGGGACACGCGCATCACAGCGCACTCCTGAGCGTCCCCATCCTCAAGCGTATGGGAATGCCGCTGGAAGAGATCGCGATCGTGGTTGGCGCAATCGCCAATCACCACGAGGATTGCGGCGAACCGGTTTCGAACGTGAGTGCTGCACTTATTCTCGCTGACAAATCGGACGTGCTGCGGTCACGCGTACGCAATCCGAAAATGATCAGCTTTGATATCCACGATCGTGTGAATTACGCCGCGGAGCGCAGCGAGATCATCGTCGAAAAGGATCGCCATCTCATCACGCTCAAGCTAAAAATTGACACATCGCTCTGTCAGGTCATTGATTACTTCGAGATTTTCATGACCCGAATGACGATGAGCCGTCGCGGTGCAAATTACTTGAATTGCGATTTCCGGCTCATCATCAACGATGTCCAGTTAGCTTGACGCAGCCTTTGGCGATTGGGGCTTGACACGCCCCGGTGATCAAGCCATGGGCTTGCGCGAGACTCGCGCGGCAGCTCATATTCCACGGTCAAGTGGTGCGCCGAGGGTGGAGGCAAGGTTTTCCTTGTCCGATGGCGGGGAGATTTTGCGCTCGCGGAAAAGTTTTGGCTCGATGACGGGCCTCATTTCGGCTGAAAAGCGCATTCGTGCCTGCGGGCTCGAATGCGCCAGAACAAGAGATGGAGCGCAATGAAAGCAGAGCTTAAAGTTCGTCTGGGGATTGTTGCCGCTGTTTTTCTCATTTCCATTTGGCTCATCTGGCCGACCATGCAGTACTTCCTCGGCGTGTCGGGGAAGATCCAGGCTACGCCTGAGCAACTCGATGCATTGCGGCGCAAAAGTATTCCGCTTGGCCTGGACTTGCAAGGCGGCGTGGACGTCTTGCTGGAAGTAGACGAAGCCAAGCTCAAGGCCACAAAGATCCAGCGTTATGCCGACGAACTGGCCAACGCCTTCAAGCAGGACAGCCCTCCGATTGATGCCACAGTCGAAGCTGTGCCCGACAAGGAAGCCGTCCGGGTCACTGTGAACAAGCCCGAGCACACACGGCCCGCCGCAGCTATTCTCAAGCGGTTCGAGCAGCAGCAGATTCTCCCGAAATTTGATGAGGCCAGTCTGCAAGTCGGCAAGCCGGTCGAGCTCCCGATCAACCGTGAGCTACTCAAGCAGGACATCGAGAAAACCGTCGACAGCGCGCTCAAGGTCATCCGAGACCGCGTGGACAAGCTTGGCGTTACGCAGCCCGTTGTTGTGAAGCAGGGGGCCAACCGTATCCGCGTACAGCTGCCGGGCGAAAAGGATCCCGAGATGGTCGTCAAGACTGTCATCCGGCCTGCCCAGCTTGAGTTCCGCGCTGTGCGTGCGGCTCAGCAGCCTGTCATGGATGCGGACGGACGCGAGCGCTACCCAGACGACAGTGCTTCTTTCATTGATATCAACACAGGCAAGGTGCTCGAAGGAAAACAGATCCCGCCGGGCTATGAGGTGCGCCCAATGAAGCTCCAGAAGCGCGATCCTGCTACCGGCGAGCTGGCCACGGAAACGCGTTACATCCTGGTCAAGCAAAAGATCGAGATGACGGGTGAGAGCCTTGCCGATTCCTGGGTGAGCCTCGATCCGACGAAATTCAATCAGCCGATCGTGCACCTCGAATTCAAGCCCGAGGGGGCAAAGAAATTTGAGCAGGTGACACGCCAATATGAACACAAACCCCTGGCCGTGCTGCTCGACGGTGTTGTCTACACAGCGCCCAACATCAATCAGGTCATCAGCGAAGGAAGCTGCATTATCGAGGGCGCATTCAGCCTCGAGGAAGCTCACAACCTGAGCCTCATTCTCAAGGCTGGTGCCCTGCCGGCCGAGCTCCTCACCAAGGAAAAGCGAATCGTCGAGGCCACTCTCGGCGCCGATTCGATCCGCGCCAGCGTTTATGCCCTCCTTGTGGGAAGCGTGCTCGTGGCAGCCTACATGGTTGTTTATTACGGGACAGCGGGGCTCATTGCCGACATTGCACTGCTCATCAACGTCCTGATCATTTTTGCCTTCATGAAATTGGCTAATGCCACACTTACTCTCTCGGGAATCGGCGGTATCTTGCTCACCGTCGGTATGGCGGTTGACGCAAATATTTTGATCTACGAACGCATTCGCGAAGAGCTAGCTACGGGCAAAACACTCAAGCAGGCGATTTATTTGGGCTTTGGGCGCGCTTTTTCGGTTATCTTTGACGCGAATCTCACGACATTGATTTCTGGCCTAACGCTGTTGCAGTTCGGTACCCAATCGGTCAAAGGATTTGCGCTCTCGCTCAACATCGGTATTCTCGCCACGCTCTTCACGGGCTTATTTTGTACGCACGCCCTCATCGACGGCTACCTCGCTTGGCGTAAAACCATGTCCTTCGGAAAATTCCAGTGGTTCAAGCCGGGCGTCCTTATCGATTTTCTCGGCCTGCGCAAGTACTCCTACGTCTGGTCTGGGGGGCTTTTCCTCGCCTCGCTGCTTTATGTCATGCCGTTCGCGCCATTCCCCGGCTCGAACTGGGGCGTAGATTTCGAGGGCGGGCTCTTGACCGATGTTCAGCTGTCGAAGTCCCTAGAGGTGCAGCAACTGCAGGCTGCCTATGGTGACTGGCGCATTCAGAAAGTGGCCGGTGAGAACATGTACCTCATCCGCATGAAGTTCGTCTCCAACGATGCGGATCAGATTGCCAAAACGCAGCAGGAAGTTCAGAAACGCTTGGACAAAGTGGTCGGCCCTGGCAACTACAAGATTCTCGGCTCAGAGTCTGTAAGCAACGAAGTGGGAGGCGAGTTCACGCGCACCGCCATCATTGCGTGCGTCATCGCCTCGATCGGAATTCTCATCTACATGTGGTTCCGCTTCGAGCTCCTGTTCGGTCTCGCCGCTGTCGTCGCCCTTTTCCACGATCTCATCATCACCTATGGGGTGTTCAACATGTTGGGTGATATCAGCTGGGCCGGCGAGGTGACCCTAGATGTGGTTTCTGCTCTGCTTGTCATTCTCGGTTATTCAGTGAACGACACGATCATTATCTTTGACCGTGTGCGCGAGAACATGAAGCTGCATCCCGCTATGCCGCTGCGCGACCTCATCAACCGCAGCATCTGCGAATCGTTGAATCGGACAGCGAACACGGTAGGCACAGTGATCATGGTGCTCGTGATCATGCTGCTGCTTGGCGGCAAGGGGCTCCATGATTTTGCTCTTGTGCTTCTCATTGGCATCATCAAAGGCACCTACTCATCAAGCTTCGTGGCCAGTCCGCTGCTTTATGATCTTTCGAACTATGCAAAGCGGCGGGCGGCAAAGAAGCCCGGTGCCCAGCATCTGAGGCCGATGCTCAAGGAGAATGCGTAAGCTCTCTTGGCATCGGGGTAACGTGAGGAATGGTCTCGCGGATGTCATGGAATTAGCGTTTGAGAAGTTGTTGGCGTTCGCTGATGGGCAAGCCCGAAGCTAACACAACGGTAGCCCAGGCGATTGCACCTCGGCGATGGTGTGTGGGGTGGAGAGCTTATTCGACGCGGACGAAAAAGATGATGACGCACGAAGGAGAACAAGCGTGAAAGAATATGCGCCGAAACAGATTCGCAATGTAGCTCTTGCCGGTCACACAGGCTCGGGCAAGACGACGTTCACGGAAGCCATCCTGTATAACCTCAAACTCACGGATCGCATGGGACGGGTCGAGGACGGCAACACGGTATCAGACTACGACCCCGAAGAGCAGAAGCGCCTGATGTCTATCAACGCTTCGTTGATTCCCGTTGAGTACCGTGGCACGAAGATTAATTTTCTGGATTTGCCCGGTTATCGCGATTTCGTGGGCGAGATTCGCAATGCGATGCGCGTGTCGGAGGCGGTGGCCATCCTCGTGGACGCTTCGGGAGGAATCGAAGTCGGTGCAGAGTTGGCCTGGGAATACGCCGACGAATTCAAGCTTTCCCGCTTGGTCATCCTCAACAAGATGAACCGGGAGCGCGCAAACTTTCAGAAAGCGCTCGACGATGTCAAGGAAGCCTTTGGGTGCCGGCCAGTGATTGTGAGTTTCCCAATTGGCGAAGGACCGAATTTCAAAGGCGTGGTCAATGTGCTCACAGGCAAAATGTCGGTGGGCAACGGTGGGAAGGCGCAGCTTCAGGATGCGCCGGCAGAGGCTAAGGAGCGCCTCGAGGCGCTGCGCGCTGAGCTGATCGAGGTGGCGGCTGAAGGCGATGACGAGCTCACGATGAAGTTCCTCGAGGGCGAAACCCTGACGCCCGAAGAGATCGTTCGCGGGCTAAAAGGAGTCGTCCTGGCGGGACGCGTTGTGCCTGTGCTCGCAGCGGCCGGCGTTGTGGGGGCGGGTGTGCTCGAAGTACTGGATTTTGCTGTGGACTGCCTACCCGCGCCGCCCGAGCGGGCGCCGTTCATGGCCAAGAGCGTAGATGGCAAGGACGACGTCGCTCTTGATTACGATGAAAATGGCTCGACGGTGGCTTTCGTCTTCAAGACCGTGAGCGATCCCTACGCAGGACGCCTCACCTTCTTCAAAGTGCTGCGTGGTCAAGTGGCCAACGACACCGTGCTGCTCAATGTTACGCGCAGCGTGGAAGAGAAGGTCAGCCACCTCATGACGGTGCGTGGTAAAAAGAGCGATCCCATCAGCCGCGCCTTAGCGGGCGATATCGCTGTGCTGGCCAAGCTCTCGAACACGTTCACCGGCGACACACTGACCGATCCGAAGAATCCCGTAAAGGTCGAGCCAACGCCGATGCCTCCGCAAACCGTGCAAATGGCCGTTGTGGCCAAGTCGAAAGAGGATGAGGAAAAGATTGGCATGGCGATGCACCGGCTCATTGAGCAAGATCCGACCCTGACGCTTTATCGCGACCAGGCCGTGCGTCAGACGATTCTGTGCGGCATGGGCGACACGCACCTCGAAGTGGCCGTGTCGCGCCTGCGGGCTCAGAGCAAAGTCGAAGTCGACCTCGAAATTCCCAAAGTGCCTTACCGCGAGACTATCACCAAGGTGGCGCAGGGTCAGGGCAAACACAAGAAGCAGTCGGGCGGACGCGGACAGTTCGGCGAATGCTGGCTACGGCTCGAACCTCTGCCCGAAGGCACCGGATTTCAGTTCGAGTGGCAGATCGTGGGGGGCGTCATTCCAACAAAATTCCAACCATCCGTGGAAAAGGGCATCATTCAGGCCATGGAAAAAGGCGTTCTTGCTGGCTATCCCGTGGTCGACGTCAAAGCGATCTGTTACGATGGCAAGGATCACCCCGTGGATTCCAGCGACATGGCCTTCCAGATTGCTGCGTCCAAGGGCTTCAAAAACGTTGCTAAGGAGGCCAACCCGATTCTGCTTGAGCCCATTTACAAAGTGAAGGTCATCGTTCCCGAACAATACATGGGCGATGTGATGGGCGACCTCAATTCGCGGCGTGGTCGCATCCTCGGCATGACCTCGCAAGGACGCAAGCAAGTGATCGAGGCCCTCGTGCCACTCGCGGAAATGTTCGAATACTCGAAACAACTGCGTTCGATGACGCAGGGACGCGGCACCTATGAGATGGTCTTCGATCACTACGAACGCGTGCCCGGGGAAATCCAAGCTAAGGTTGTGGCGGCTGCAAAACCCGAGGCCGAGGAAGAAGAGGATTAGAGGCTGCGGATAGGCTTAGCATCCTTGCGTTTTGGCTCGTAACGGTGTGGGGGCGCATTGAGGATTCTGGCTCAGCGCCCCCTCTCTTTGTGAGCAAAGGGTTGTAGACACGGCCGGTTTGCAGCGCAAAAGTTGGCATTGCATCGAAGCACTTGGTTGCACTAGACCTCTGTGGACGTCTCATGCACCAGCGCAAAAAAGTGGGTCCAGGCACTTCGTCATGACGGCGACAGCGTGGAAATCGACGGCGATCTGGCTTTTGCTCTTTGGTGCCTTCACCGCGTTTGTTGTGGCGAACAAAGGGTGGGGTGTATTCTTAAACTATTTGCTACTAGGTATCCCTCAAGGCTCTATCATTGCTGCCATTGCCGTGGGCTACTCCATGGTCTATGGCATCATTCAGCTGATCAACTTCGCGCACGGCGAAGTCTTTATGCTGTCGGCTTATTTCCTGCTCATGTTTCTTGTGCCTCCAGATTCGCCCTCGTCGGTGGCGCCGCGAATCATTACGGCAATCGTGGGGCTGATTGTCGGCGTCGCGTTCCACACCGCTCTGGGCGAACATCGCTCGCCACGCTTGCGCCTGCTGATTGCCCTCGTGGTGGGAATTTCCGTCGCGGCGATCAATGGCCAGCTGTTGCCGGTGTGGGGCGGCGCGCCGCGTATCCCTTTCTTCGCAGCCTACGTTCTGGCCATTCTCTATGCGTGTTGTCTCGGTGTGACGATGGACCGTTTGGCCTATCGGCCGCTGCGAGCTTCACCGCGCCTGATTGCACTCATCACCGCCATTGGGTTGTCGCTTCTCCTGCAAAATGTGGCCCAGGTCACGTGGGGCAGCGCGAGCCGCTTCTTCCCGGCCAATGCCACGCCCAGCTTCTTTACAGGTAAGCGGATCTCTCTGGCGAAAGTTGGCGATACACAGCTCGAACTTTCCATGCTTGATGCCCTCATCATTATTGTTGCTGTGCTCTCGATGGCCGTGCTCCAGACGTTTGTCCTGCGGTCGCGCACGGGCAAGGCGATGCGCGCGTGTGCCCAGGACCGCGTCACTGCGAGTCTGATGGGGATTCGCGTGGACACGGTTGTGGCGCTGGCTTTTGCTATTGGTGCTGGCCTTGCGGGACTCGTCGCGCCCCTCTATGTGCTGCGCGGAACGCCGCTATATCCGCAGATGGGTTATATCGTCGGCATTCTGGCTTTTGCTTCCGCAGTGCTTGGCGGCATCGGTAATCTCACGGGAGCAATGATCGGCGGGATGATCATCGGCATCATCTACAGCTTCGTGCCGCTTTTCGATGCGTTTGATACATTTCCTGTTTTCGCCGTTTTCGAGCGCTGGGGATGGATGACGCGTGAGGGATTTCAGCAATTCATGGCGGCGTTCGGACGACCGAGTCAGTACCAGCTCGGTGTGGCCTATGCGTTCATGATCCTTGTGATCATCTTCAAGCCAACAGGTCTGCTCGGTAAAGCGACGGCAAAACGCGCATGAGGTCAGGACAATGAAGACACTCACCCCACGACAATGGCGTCTCCTCGGAGCACTTGCCTATGTGGTGTTTGCTCTGGCCTTGCCCCACGTGTTGGCTGTGCTTCTTTCGCCGATGAGTTTCTCTCCCGCGCTCAATGTGGCTGTGTTGGTCACCATTGCCGGCATGGCAGCCACTGGCCTCAACATCATCGTGGGCTATTGCGGGCTCCTCAATCTTGGCTTTGCAGGATTTATGCTGATTGGCGCCTACACGGCGGGAATTCTCATGAAGGAGCACGGGTGGAGCTTTTGGGCGGCAGCACCGGCCGCAGCTTTGCACGGCGCGTTATGGGGAGTGATTCTCGGCATTCCGACGTTGCGCCTTGTTGGCGATTATTTCGCCATTGTGACGTTCGGCTTCAGCGAACTTGTGATCATGGTCGCGAAGAATTGGGTCAACGTCACACGCGGTCCGGCTGGCTATCCTGATGTCCCACGCCCGGTGCTTGATCTATCGTGGTTAGCGCCGCTGTTAGGCTTGCCCGCCGATGAGCTGCGTCTGGCCTTCACCGGAATTGATCGTGTGGCGTACTGGTACCTTGCGACATTTCTTCTCGGATTGTGCATGCTGATTTCCGATCGGGTGGCGCGTTCGCGAGTCGGCCGTGCGTGGCTGGCTATTCGCGAAGATGAAGTGGCTGCTGAAGCTTGCGGTATTGATGCTCGGCGTTATAAAACCATGGCCTTTGCCGTGAGCGCGGCCATTGGTGCGCTGGCTGGGGCTTTCCAAGGGGCCTATCTCACATTGGTCGATTATCGCAACTATGAATTCATGACCAGCGTGTACGTGCTATGCTACGTTGTGCTCGGCGGCATGGGCACAGTGCTTGGTCCCGTGGTAGGGGCAGCGATACTTGTCTCGCTCGTCGAGCTGCTGCGCACCAGCCCGGCCAGTTATCTGGCCGGCCTCGTGGCTTGGTGGCCTGCCCTTCGCGATTGGCTGGCCGCTCTGCCCTGGGTGCCGGACATGCGCTTCATCATCTACGGGGTGATCCTTATTCTCATGATTCGCTTCCGCCCTGAGGGCATCATCAGGAGCCGTGTGCGTGCGCGCGAGTTGCACGCGCATTTTCAGCCAGGCGAGGAAGATGGACTGTCGTTGTACGTTCTTCATTCGCGCTGAGCGCTTGACTCATGGGTCTGGCGTCCGCGCTTATTTTGCGATCCGATAGGACACACCAAATCTAGCGAGGTTTTCAATGGCACAACGCACACTTATCTTTGTCAAACCCGACGGCGTGCGCCGTGGGTTGGTGGGGGAGATCATCTCGCGTTTTGAACGCAAGGGACTTCGTATCGTCGCCATCAAGATGTTGCGCTTCACCCCTGAGCTGGCCCGCAAACATTACCAGGAGCATGTGAATAAGCCCTTCTACCCAGCACTCGAGGAGTTTATCCTCAGCGGTCCCGTGGTGGCCATGGTACTCGAAGGCGAGGATGTTGTGGAGCTCACACGGACAATGATGGGCAAGACCAAGCACACGGAAGCGGCACCGGGAACAATCCGCGGCGATTTCGCCTTCTCCACGACGGAAAATCTCGTGCACGGCAGTGACTCGCCCGAGCGTGCTGCGATCGAAATTGCCAATTTTTTCACGCCAGATGAGATCGTCGGCTAGGAGCCAAACGCTCGCGCACGCCATGATGAAATTGTCCTTGGACGGCTAAAGCCATTGTGACAAACTCGCAGTTTACATGAAAGAAAGCGCACGCCAGGCCAGCGTGGATACTCCACTTCTGCGCCAGTACCAACGCATCAAGGCGCAGCATCCCGATCATATTTTGTTTTTTCGCTGCGGCGATTTCTACGAAATGTTTTACGACGATGCGAAGATCGCCGCGCGAGTCTTGGGTATTGCGCTGACGAGCCGAGGCACTGATGCAGAGGGGCTGCCCGTGCCGCTTGCTGGCGTGCCCTATCACGCCGTCGAGCCCTACCTCGCCAAAATGATCCGTGCGGGCTACAAAGTTGCCATTTGCGAACAGATGGAAAACCCGAAGCACGCCAAAGGGGTTGTACGGCGCGAGGTCGTGCGGGTTGTCACTCCAGGCACAGTCGTCGAGGAAAACCTCCTCGATAATAAAGCAAATAATTATCTTGTTGCAGTCCTTGCGGACACAAAAGGATTCGGGCTTGCTGCGCTGGAATTTTCTACGGGGGATTTTAGCATCGCGCAGTTTTTAGGCAAAAATGCCGGTGCGCGTCTTGCCAACGAGCTCGCTCGGCTCGAGCCGGCCGAGATCGTCCTTTTACGCGAGCAACGCCCGATCCTTGAGGCGCACTTTGGCTGGCGTCGCGAAGACGAGCAACTGCCGATGGATGGTCCTTCCAAGGACGAATCCTCTGCGCAAACCGAGCGCCCCCACGTTTCTGGCGAAAGGCGCCCCTCCGTGGCCGTCGTCGATGGCGCGCTCAGTTATCCTTACGCACGCGAGATGCTTTTGCGCCACTTTGGCGTCCGCGATCTCGCCGGCTTTGGGGCGGAAAGGTGCGAACTCGGCGTGCAGGCCGCCGCTGCAGTCCTGGCCTATCTGCGCCAAACGCACAATGCGCAGCTTGCGCATCTCACTGCACTGCGCGTCTATGAGCCGGGCGAGTACATGACCCTCGACCCAGTGACGCAGCGTTCACTTGAGTTGGTGGTGAACCTCACCGATGCCACGCGGCGCAATACGCTTCTCGAGGTGTTGGATCATACGGCCACTGCGATGGGCGGCCGACTTCTCCGATCGTGGATCCTGGAGCCGCTGCGCCTGCGCGAGCGTATCGCGCAGCGCCTCGACGCCGTGCAAGAGCTCGTTGAAACCTATACGCTGCGCCAACGTGTGACCGAGGCGCTGGGAGGGATTGCGGATTTGGAGCGCATCCTTGCCCGGGCCGTGTGCAAGACGGCAAATGCTCGCGATTTGTTGGCTCTGCGCCAATCACTGGAACAAGTTCCAAAACTACGCAGCTTACTGGCCGAGGTGAAGCAGTCGGCTTTGCTACGCGAGGTGCGTGATGAGCTCGATCCTCTTGAGGAGTTGGTCGCTCAGCTTCGCGCGATCGTGGATAATCCCCCCGCCACCGTGCGCGAAGGGGGAATTATCGTCGACGGCTTTGATCCTAAGCTCGACGAATTGCGCGCGATTGCACACGACTCGAAATCTTGGATTGCTGCAATGCGCCAGGCCGAGATTGAGCGCACAGGCATCCCGAATCTCAAAATCGGCTACAACAAGGTTTTTGGCTATTATATCGAGGTAACGAACTCATATCTTGATCGCGTGCCGCCCACTTATATCCGCAAGCAGACGCTTGTGGGTGGTGAGCGCTTCATCACCCCTGAGTTGAAAGAAAAAGAAGAAATCATCCTTCATGCGGAAGAGCGAATCCAGGAGCTGGAGTTCGAAATATTCGAGCGTTTGCGCGAGGCCGTGTGTGGCTGCGCGCGGGCGATTCAGCAGACAGCCGCGGCGTTGGCTACCCTCGACGCCCTGCTCTCACTGGCCCATGCCGCTGTGGCGGGCAATTATTGCCGGCCGGACATCGTCGAAAACAGCGACCAGGCCGTGCTTCACATTGTGGAAGGTCGACATCCTGTGCTCGAGGCGCTCGATCTTGGCCAACCGTTCGTGCCGAATGATGTGCTGCTCGACCACCGCGAAAATCAGATATTGCTCATTACAGGCCCCAACATGGCGGGCAAAAGCACCTACATTCGCCAAGTTGCCCTTATTGCTCTTCTTGCCCATGTCGGCTCGTTTGTGCCGGCACGTCGCGCAAAGATCCCAATTCTCGATCGCATTTTCACCCGCGTGGGCGCTATGGATCAAATTGCACGTGGACAAAGCACGTTCCTCGTGGAAATGAGCGAGACCGCCAATATCCTGAACAACGCGACTAATGAATCGCTCGTGATTCTCGATGAGATCGGACGCGGAACGTCCACGTACGATGGGCTTTCGATCGCGTGGGCCGTGGTCGAATACCTCCACAACACAAAGGGGCGTCAGCCCCTTACGCTGTTTGCCACGCACTATCATGAGCTCACGGAGCTCGAAAATGCCCTTCCACGCGTGAGGAATTACAATGTGGCCGTGCTCGAGGAAGAGGATCGTGTGGCGTTTCTCTACAAGATCGTGCGTGGGGCGACGGATCGCAGCTACGGCATCTACGCAGCTCAAGTGGCGGGACTACCACGAGCTGCAATTCGGCGGGCCAAAGAAATCCTGCAGGAGCTCGAAGAGGGCCACGATATTCGCGTCAAAGGTGCACCATCGCACCGCGTCTCAGCCGATGCGATCCAGCTCACATTCTTTGATCTAATCGAGGATCCCATCATCCAGCGGCTAAAATCTATAGACGTTAACAAGCTAACACCGCTTGACGCTCTTGCCCTTCTTGCTCAGCTTGCCGAGCAAGCGCGTCGCGGGCGCCAGTGACCGTGCTCAGCCTTCCTGCCCCTGCTGTTCGCGCCCGAGACTTTCGTGCAAATAGCGCAGAACGTTTTCGAAGCGCGCTTCGTTTTCAGAATCAACCTCACACAGCTTTTGATGAGTCTCGATCATGTGCACAATTCTATCGAGCTTTGAGACTTCCGGGATTTGTTCTTCCTGGAAACTCGCATCGGCCGGAATAGGACCGGGGCCTTTGCCCTTTTGGCCAGGCATCTCGACAAACCGGCTGATGCCGAGTGTGTCGAGCAATTTGCGCGTGTGATCATTGGCATTCACCACCACGACCGCCCGATCGCACTCTTTGCGTTGACGCAAAGCGATGCTGGCGAGTGCACCGAGAAACGTCGAATCCATCGTGCTGCATTTGTCGAGGTCGAGGATGAAAAAGTATTTCCCTTTGCCGTATTTCGTGGCGAGCCTCTCCGCTAGCTTGAGAAAAGCGACACTGTTGACGAAGCTTCCGCGCCCGTGGATTTGAAGCACTACGATACCATCGCCTAACTCCGCAAAACGCAGAGAATCAGCAAACTGCTGTTCAGGAGTTGGATTTGTCGTGGACATGACTCACTCTCCCCCTCTTTCTGCAACGACTTTGACAAAGAACTTTCGCTGACGGGGGCCGTCGAATTCGCAAAAGAACACACCCTGCCACGTACCAAGCACGAGGTGCCCTTTGTGAACGATGAGAGTCTGCGATGGGCCGATGAGCGAGCATTGGACATGCGAATCGCTGTTGCCCTCGCTGTGGGCGTAATCGTCCTCATGGGGAACAAGACGCCCAAGCACCATGCCGAGGTCCTGCACAACGTCGGGATCGGCGTGTTCGTTGATCGTAATGCCGGCCGTCGTATGCGGGCAATAAACGACACAAATTCCTTCACCCACCTGGCTAGCCGCCACGGCTTCACGCACTTGGGCTGTGATGTCCACAAATTGCCGCCGCGATGTTGTTCGAATCGTGTACTCTTTCATCGTTAGCTTCAACGCACACTGTTAGTATATGGCATGATGAAAAATCATGCGAAAATTGCCAATGGGCAAGCACTAGGCAGCACTTCTTGACCAATTGTCGCCGAAGGCAAGAATGCACGAAAAAACGAACTTTTGTGAGATTGTGCAAAAAGAGCGCTGGGCCCCGAGGAGGGATAACGAACATGACAGAATTGATGCGTGCCATGGTTCTGCGCAGATGTGGTGAGCCACTGGAGCTTGCTGAGATTCCTCGGCCAACGCCAGGACCGGGGCAGCTCCTGGTTCAGGTGGAGGCGTGCGGGGTGTGTCGCACAGATCAGCACATTGCTGACGGTGAGCTTGCGGAACCGCCTCGTTTGCCTCTCGTACTCGGACACGAAGTTGTGGGGCGCATTGTGGAGCTAGCTCCTCAGGTCGAGGAATTTACCATCGGCCAGCGCGTTGGAATTCCCTGGCTAGGCTCAACGTGCGGACGCTGTTGGTTTTGTGTCCACGAGCAGGAAAATCTGTGCGACAATTCTGTGTTCACCGGCTACACGCGCGATGGCGGCTATGCGCAATTTGCTGTAGCCGACGCGCGCTATTGTTTCGCTTTGCCCGTGCATCTGGATGCTGTTCACGCCGCACCTCTGCTCTGCGCGGGGCTTATCGGTTTTCGCTCATATCGTTTTGTTGGCGAACATGCCCAGCGCATCGGTTTCTACGGCTTCGGCGCCAGCGCCCATATTCTTGCGCAGCTTGCGGTGGCCCAGGGACGCGAAATTTTTGCGTTCGTACGGCCTGGCGACGAGCAGGGACGCCGCTTCGCACTCGAACTCGGTTGTGTTTGGGCCGGTTTTAGCGACGAGCCGCCGCCATGCGCTCTCGATGGGGCGATCATCTTCGCACCCGTTGGCGCGCTTGTGCCCGCAGCACTCCGCGCGGTGCGAAAAGGCGGGGTCGTGGTCTGCGGCGGCATCCACATGAGTCCCATCCCTTCTTTCCCCTACAGGGACCTTTGGCACGAACGTGTGATTCGCTCCGTGGCAAATTTGACGCGCAGCGACGGCCTCGACTTTTTCAAAGCGATCGAGAACGTGGCGATCCATACTCACGTCCGCCCGTATCCGCTAGAGCAAGCTAACGACGCGCTTGACGCTCTGCGGCACGGCCAACTCACTGGCGCGGCCGTGTTAGTGATGCCGTGAGGCCGAGCAACATGCAAAAGTGTTCGAACGGCGCTTTGTGTGCTAAGTGGCTAAGCGAGGGCGCAGCGCCGCGCGCGTTGCTGCAGATGCTTTTCTCCGCTGATTTATACCCAGCGCGGATAAATTCCGTGCAGTCGATCCTGCGTCGTGCAGTTTACGTCTCGCGCTGAGGGGGAGGGATGCGCCGGCCTCGCGCTGCAGCAAAAAGCCATCGGATTTCTTCAAGATTGGGACTCGACGGCGTCTCCGTCACCATCGGCAGACCGCGTAACGTGTGATCGCGAAGCAGTCGGCGGAATGCTGCTTCACCGATCATCCCTCTGCCGATATGTTGATGGCGGTCCACGCGCGTCGCACACGCGACCTTCGAGTCATTGAGATGAAGGGCCACAAGCAGCTCGCGCCCAAGAATGGTATCGAAATCATGCCAGAGGCGGCGGTATCCCTCAGCAGTTCGGATGTCGTAGCCGACAGCGAAAACGTGTGCGGTGTCGAGGCACACGCCCAGGCGCGACCGGCACCGTGCACGTCGGAGCATCTCACGCAATTCACGGAAGTCAGCGCCGAGCGACGTTCCTTGGCCCGCCGTTGTCTCGAGGAGAATGCGGCAGCGTCCGCGGCCAACGGCACCGACGATCTCATCAAGCGCTGTAGCAACGCGCTCGATGCCAACCTCAACGCCATCGCCGCCGTGCGCCCCAGGATGCACCACAAGCGCGTCAAGTCCGAGGACCTCGCAACGCTCCAGCTCGTCAACAAGATCAGCAATCGTCTTTTCGCGTAGCACCGGATCACTGGTAGCCATGTTAACAAGATAAATTGAATGAGCAATGACAACCTTGATGGGCGAATCACGTCGTGCCTGCCGAAATAGCTCGGCCTCTTTCGCATCCAGTGGCGGAAAGTCCCAGCGTGTGTTGCCCTTGACGAAAATTTGGATCGCTGTGCACTCATGAGCAACGCCGCGTTCAATGGCTTTGTGCACGCCACCGGCAATGCTAACATGAGCGCCGATGAGCAGTGGCGCTCCGGCTTCGGAGCCACGAATGTTATTTGCTGGCATCCAGGATCTCCCTGGCGCGTTGCCACACCGCATCGAACATTGGCTCCGTGAGGCGCTTGGTCGAAGTGTTTTGCTGGCTTGGGTGAAACGAGCAGAGCACACGGGGAGCACGAGCCATGTGAAACTCTGCACTGTGTGCGAAAGTGTAATCGTTGATCCGCAGATGAAACCCGCGCCTGCGCAGATGCTGCAACCACCAGGCAAAAGCCACACGTCCGAGAACGACGACACAGCGAAGCCGTGGCCAAAGGATGCTGACCTCGCGTTCGAGGAAAGGCGAGCAGTTGGCGATTTCCCCTGGTGTAAGCTTGTTCTGCGGAGGGGCGCAGCGCGCCACTGCGCTCACATAACAATCGCGCAGGATAAGTCCGTCGTCACGCGACACGGAGGCCGGCTGATTAGCAAAACCTGCCCGGTAAAGTGCACGAAAGAGCCACTCGCCCGATCGATCACCGGTGAAGATGCGTCCCGTGCGATTGCCGCCGTGCGCTGCGGGTGCTAGGCCAATCACGAGCAGACGCGCACAGGGATCTCCAAAACCTGGCACAGGCCTGGCCCAGTAGCCTTGCCCGCGAAAGCGCCGCGGTGGCTTCGTGGCAACTGCTTCGCGCCACGCGACAAGGCGCTCGCACTGTCGGCAAGAAATGATCTCTTGCGTCAGCGCCGCCAATGCGGTCGCTTCTGATTTTCCACACTCGCAACGTCTGTCCATAGGCTTTGCTTTACTTGCGTGGAACAATTCTCTTTTTACACGCAACAATCTCTCGTGCGTTTTGTTGCTCCATCCATGCCCGAGCTGCTCGCATGAGACGCGTGTTTGGCGGTATATGCGTGAATCGAGGCCTGCAGCTGACGTCAGAATTGGTCCGAGTGGCCTTAGCCTGGTGCAAGGACGACGATGACGCCTACCCCTGATCGTAGAGCGAATTATGAGCTAAAGGAATTCGTGTGTGCGCGCTGCGGCAATTGTTGCCGCGGTGAGGGAATTGTTCGCGTGAAGCCCGACGAGGCGATGAGCATAGCGGCATTTCTTGGTCTTTCGCTCGACGAGTTTTATGCGCATTTCACGCGCGATCCCGAAGATCCCGGCGATGCGCAGCAAGGCATCCGCTGGCTGATCGACAAGCCTGGGCCGCTGCGTGAATGCATTTTTCTCGATGGCAACCTTTGCCGCGTTCATCCTGTGAAACCAGAGCGGTGCCGCGCGTTTCCGCTCGCGTGGCGGACCCCCGACATCCTCGACTATTGCGTCGGCATGCAGCAGTAGCAACCCCATGGCCCTGCGCGCCTCTTATCTCAGCGCTTGACAACCGACAGTGCGCGCAGCGTTTGCGGAACAAAGGTTTTGCACGAAGACGTGGAGAAAGCAGGCGCAGCACGATGAAACACTTTATAGTGGAAGTCATCTATAAGCAGCCGTTCGAGAATTTTGGCGATGCCGTCGCGCAGCACCGAGCCTATCTCGACAAAGGCTACGCCTGTGGAATGATTCTTTTTTCAGGACCTCTCGTGCCACGCCTGGGCAGCATTTTTGTGGCCCGTGCAGAGAGTGCGCAAGAGCTGGCAGACTTTTTCGAGAACGATCCCTATCGAACGCGCGGCTTAGCGGATTTCCGCTTTGTTCAGTTTGACCCGACGCGCTACATTCCTGAACTTACCGAGTGGTTCGAAGAGGGATAGAGAGCGAGAGCGCAGCGCAGCAAGCCTTCACGCATGACACCGCGAAAACATCTGCACAATCAGGCTCAGGCAATGTAGAGTTCAAACAGTAGCGCATCATGCAAGCCAACAAACTCACGCGTTTCGATAGGAGTGTGCAGCGATGAAATCGCGCCTTGTCGTTGCGGCAGCGATTCTGGGCTTGGCGGTTTCAGGGAGCGCTCATCCGCCTGTCGTTACTTTTTCCAATGACGATGCAGCCCGTGCTATCGCCATTGCCTGCAAGTCCGATACGTATAGTCGCGCGCCAGTGCACGTGCATCGCAATGTGCCGGGCAACATGGTCTACTGTGTATCGGAGGATCACAAAGAGGGCGTGCTTTATTCCGAATCAAGCATGTGCCATGAGCTCACCTCCGAGACACTCAACGTCTGGCGCAACGAAGATGGCGATGTGGCCGCGCTTCTAATCCAGCGTACAGAGGGGCGGCTTCTCATGATCGGCGAGGCCGAACTGCGAGGCAAACGATTCGATGTTGAGCGCACCGGCACATATTTCATCGTCTCGCAAGGCAAGTTCACACAGCTTTCTGCCGCTGTGAAGCCATACAGGGTGCTGCATGTTTTTGAGAATTTCGACGGCAAGCGAATCTTTGCGCGCAAAGGAGACCTTGTCGTCATAGGCGATAATTTGCTCACAAATCAACTCGAGGCGCGGATTGTGCAAATCAAGGACGACCGCATTGGCGAGTTGCCGCCACAGCCGGTTGCGAACATGCCGGCTGGTGTGCGTGTGTTAGATTTTGCGGAGTCTACAAATGATCTGCTCGTTGGCGGGGTTGATCCGCAGGGGCAAACGCTTTTTGCCGTCGTGAATCTCCAAACAGGCGAATCGTCGGCGATCGCTCCGAAAAAAGACGGCGACGATCAGGCAATGTTTCTGAGCGATGGCAACATTCGAGCTAAATTGAGCGGGACATCTGGCGCAGCTGGGTCGAAACGCAACCCCAAAACAGGCGATGGCAAGGACGGTGCAAAGTTCCCCTTTAGACTTTTCTAGGCCGCGGACGGCTTAGTGCGGGGGCAAGAGCTTGGACAGGTGTGGGCTGCGCGAGATTGCTACTGACGACAAACGAGTTGCGAAAGGAAAAGACTACGGAGATGAACTGCGCATTGCCACCTTTCAGGCAACCGTCTGCAGCGGGCCAGATGCTTGAAGGAATCGCCTGCCGTCGACTTTTTACCCCAGAGATCATCCTCGACGATGTCCTGATTACCTTTTCCGGCGGCGCAATCGAAATGATGGGTGAATTTGCATCGCAATGGATTCCCCCAAACGTTTTTGATGCGCGCGCACACGGCCTCACCGTCGTTCCCGGACTGATTGATGTGCACATCCACGGTTGCGGCGGTGCGGATTTTCTCGATCTCGACGAAGAGGCCTACCGCTGCATTAGCGAAACAGCGGCGCGCGGCGGCGCCACATCAATCGTGGCCACAACAACAATTCCGCGCGACGATACAGAGCTAGAGCGGTTTGGGGAGTTTGTGCGTCTCATCCGGCGCTTTGATCCGCCCGGCGCGAGGTTCCTCGGCATCTTTCTGGAAGGGCCGTTTATCAATCCAGACAAGCGTGGCGGTTTCGGCCCGAAATACGTGTGGCCTGCAGATCTTCCTCATGCCGAGCGCATTCTCTCGGTCTGCGAGGACCTTTTGCTAAAAATCACGATCGCGCCTGAAATCGACGGCGGCGAAGCCCTTCTCGAGTTTTTCCACGAAAATCCGCGCACCACCGTTGAGATTTCCCTGGGACACAGCAGCGCCGACTATGATCTCGCACGCAAATTGTTTCGCTTGGAACGCGTGCGCCAGGTCACGCACGCTTTCAATGCGATGCACCCGTTCCACCATCGTGCCCCTGGCCTCATCGGGGCGGCCTTACTTGAAGAACGCGTGTGGTGTGAGATGATTCCCGACGGCCACCATCTTTCCGGACCAGCCATCGCGTTACTTCACCGCCTGAAAGGGTGGGAGCGGCTGATGATCGTCACGGATGGAACCGGCGCGACAGCCACGACGCCTGGAACTCGCATCCACAGCGTCGGCGGCTGGACTGAGGTGCGCGACGGAGCCGTGCGCTTGCTTGATGGGACGCTTGCGGGGAGCAACCTCCTGATGGCAGGAGCGGTAAAATCCGCCTGCGAACTCGGCGGCATCGAGTTCCACGATGCCCTGCGCATGGCCACACTCACGCCCGCGCGCTCGGTGCACTGCGACGATCGCGTGGGAAGTGTTGAGCCGCGAAAGCGCGCTGACTTTTGTGTGCTCGACGAGCGTGGCGACGTACTCGCCACGATTCGCGACGGCAAGCTCGTTTATCTTGCTAATGAAGCTCGTAAAAATTGACCACAAGAGCCCCCGCCTCGGCTAGCTCAAGGATCGCGATGGTTGGCGGGAACGACAGCGGTGCGCGAAGCGCACCCGGGTTCACCACCAAGACCCGGCCTACCTTGACCTCGTTGGGAACATGGGTGTGACCGTGCACCACCACATCGGCGCCCTCATTTTTGAAGAAGGCGGCGGCGTGACTCTCAATCTCGTCCTGCCTGAGTTGGTCGCCATGCAAAAGCCCAATGCATATGCTATTGATTTCAACCGTTCGCGAGCGCGGGAGACTCGCAAGGATTGGGCCGCTGTCGCAGTTGCCGCGGACGGCGTACACTGGAGCAAGAGATTCTAAACGGTGCAACACCGCTGGGCTGCCTACATCGCCGGCGTGCAGGATGGCAGCAACGCCTTGGAATACGTCTGGGATAGCCGGGTGCCACGTCCCATGGGTATCGGAAATCAAGCCGACGCGCATTTTGTTTTCCCCCTGATAAAAGCGCATTCGCAAGCGAGAGAGGTCTGTGAGCTGATCCCTACGCTCACATGGGCAACACTTCACATTGTGTAGCCCGAAAAGTGCAAGCGAGTTTTTATTGGGCACCTTGGGTAGGTTGAGTAAAAACAGGTTTATGGAATTTGGGCGAGGCGAGGGCATGGACGAAAAAACAACGTGTGCTGCGAGCGATGAGCCAATAGGCTCGGCAGGTATGCGCAGGGACGACAAACTGTCGCTGAGGCGGGCTTTTGCATGGCAATCGCTGGTCTTCGCAATTGTCTATGCGGTACTAGTTCTCGTGCTCGGTGAGCGGCGCAAGTTTGAGGACGCTGTTTTGACCTGGGGCGACCAAATGCCCATCGTGGCCGTGTTGCGCGACGATGTGACCGAGAAGCAGGCAAACGCCTTGGTCGAAAAGCTGCGAAGCCAGGTCAAAGGGTTGCAATGCACGGTAATCGGACGACGCGAAGCACGCTCGCTGCTTGCGCTGCAGGAGCCATGGCTGCAGCACCTTCCGGAAACGCTCGTCGGTGAACTCCCCAGTGTGCTGGAACTGCGTCATCCGGCTTTGTTCCGCTCGGCACAAGAACTCGATGCGTTTTTGAGTTTTCTGCAGGCGCAGCGCGAGGTGGACTTTGTTGTCTTCAATTCCGTCGGTCACGACCGGGTGATCGAGGCCCTCTCCATGACTCGGCGCCACTTGAACGTCACACTGGCTGCAGTGACGGGTTCACTTATTATCTTGTTTGCTTTAGCGCATCATTTTGTGATTCGAAGCCGCCGTGCTTTGTCAATGGGGCGCAGGCTGGTGTTTGCCCTCGGGGTTTGGATTACAGGTGTGCTCGGAGGAGGCGCAGCGCTCTGGGCGATCGAGCAGTTCGCACTGAAAGCCGCCGAGTCGCCGCTTGGCCTCTTCCTTTCGGTGGGAGCCCCTACGAGTCTATTTCTCATTGCGTTGCTTGTGCTCCTCGAGTTGCTCGAGATGGGAGTGTGGGAAGACCGTGGGCGCGCGTAGGCGATACGCAACGAGAGACTTGGGCTGGATCGCCGGCGGAACAATGGTCTTTGTCGTTTTCTTGATTGCGACAATTGGGGCGAGGCCCACTCCTGGTCCGCCTCCCTTGTCGGGCCGCAAACCGACACAGCAACACAAGGCGAAATCCGAGCCTCGCACTGAAAGAGCTGCGCCAACACCGCAGAGGAAACCCGCCAGCAAAAAGGCTGAAGCTGAAAGCAAGAGCTCTGCGGGATCTCAGGCAGGAAAGAGTACTAAATCGAAGGCCTGGTCCTCGGCTTCAAGCAAAACCGCGCCGGCTGCGCTGCGCCGTCATTCTTCTTCTGAACTCGGCGATCCTTCCGAACTTTCTTTTTTCTTTCGTGAATGGTGGAACATTGCTGAGGTGTCGATTGACTGGGACGCAGCGGCGGCCTGGCTGCAGCACAAGCAAGCAGAGACTGTGAAAAGGCTTGGGGGCATGCTCGCCGAAGTGAACGAACATTTTGAAAAGCGGCGCACCAATGCGCAGCGGGCCACCTTGGCACTTTATCTGATGGGGCGGCTGCGCCAGCAAAGCGTAGCCATTCCCGCGCCACCGATCGGCTATCAGGCGGCTGCCCTTCGGCGCGCCGTGCTTGACGATGCCGCGGCGCTTGGGAACTATGCGGTACTCGAAGAGCATCTGCGCCTCAGCGAGGCGATGATCATAAACGAGGATTTCCGCACAAGTTCAGCGCTGCAACAACGGGCTGCACAGTTTGCGCCAGCTGACGGTGTCACCATGGCAAATATTGAGTGCGTGGAGCGCTGGAACACGTGGCTTCTGAGCTCGGTGGTGCCGCCCGAGCTCCCGGCGATTCTGTCCGATTATCGTAGCCTAGCGCAGGCTGAGCGCCAGCGTTTTTCGCTTCGTCAGCTTCCTCCGCCGCTTCCGGACGTGACACCATCGTATTGGCCGCTCGTGGGCGACGATGTGCCACTGCCAGTCGAGCCGCTGCCAACGCCGCGAGCGCATATCGCCAATGAGGTCGCGCGTGTGCCCAAGCTAGAGGCCATCACGCTGCGTGTTGCGTCTGGCGGGGCCATCCATTGCGCGGCCGAGGGCATCGTGCGCTTCGCTGGCCAAATGCGCGGTCTTGATCACGTCGTCATCGTGGAGCACGTGGGCGGACGCCTTAGTGTTTATACCCTATTGGGGAACACTGTAGTATCCGAAGGTCAGCACGTGCGCGCGGGCGATGTCATTGGTATGGCCGCTGGCGTGCTAGGCGCGGGCGAGGCCGAGGTCTCATTCGAAGTGCGCGAAGGAGCCAAACCAGTATCGCCGCGCGTTTTGCTCGGTGATCGCAATCCTGCTGACGTGCTGCTCCGCCCGAAGTGACGGCGGCGCTTGCGGGGGCGCAAGCTGGTTCTGCGCCGCAGCGACATGCTCAGCGCATGCGCTCAGAACCTCGCAAGCTCGACGCGCGGGCTCTCTATTGCCGACGGAGCAGAGGCGTAAATCGCAAAATCGTTTTGAGTAGAAAACAGACTAGCAAACTAAGAGAGTTTCGATCGTGACAACACCAACGAACAGTCAGCACAAGGGCGAGCAGTTTCTCGGAAAAGTTCGTGACACACTGACAGCCGCCGAGCGTGAGCTGCTTTTGGCTATCGACCCCATGAGACTGCCACAGCACGTGGCTATCATCATGGATGGCAATGGGCGCTGGGCACGGCAGCGCGGGTATCTCGACCGCATCCGTGGCCACGAGGCCGGGATCGAAAGTGTCCGAGTGACAGTGCGCGCATGCGGCGAACTAGGAGTGAGAGCGCTGACACTCTACGCATTCTCTGTCGAGAACTGGAAGCGCCCGAAACGCGAAATTGATGCACTCATGAACTTGCTCAAGCGCTTTCTCCGCGATGAAATCCCAGAGCTGAATGAAAACAATGTGCGGCTCGTGGCCTCGGGGCGACTTAGCGATTTGAGCCAGGATGTGCGGGCCGAGCTCGAACGCACCATGGCGGCAACAGCGCGCAACTCCGGCCTTGTGCTCAATCTTGCCCTGAGCTATGGAGGGCGCACGGAAATCGTAGATGCGGTGCGCACCATCGTCGCGGAGGTTCTAGCACGTCGCCTTGCTCCTGAGGACATCACCGAATCGCTCTTTGCTCAGTATCTTTATCATCCCGAGCTCGGGGACCCCGATCTGCTCATTCGCACAAGCGGCGAAATGCGCGTGTCGAATTTTCTCTTGTGGCAAATTGCTTACGCCGAATTTTACGTAACACCGGTCCTGTGGCCGGATTTCCGTCGCGTCGATCTCTACCACGCAATCCTTGACTATCAGCGGCGTGAGCGACGTTTTGGGCAAGTGAAGGATGTCTGAAATGGGGATGCAAAATAGTCGTGCTCGAATGGCACTGGCGCTTATCTGCGTTGTGCTGACGGCGTTGAGATTCGAGACGCTAGCGTGGGTGCTGCCGGCGCTGGGTCTTGTGCTGGCGTGGCTGGGATGCCACGAACTAGGGCATCTCATGCGGCTAAAGGGTGTGGCGTTCTCTGTGCCGATGGCCTACGTGGCGACGACCGCGTGTTATGCCGCAGGCTTAGTGGCCTGCGATATTTTTCCGTGGCTGTTTTTGCCCCTGCTTGCCGGCGTCCTTGTGGGCGCGTTTGTCGCCCATCTGGCGCGTCAGTCCTTTGAGGGCACACTTGTTGGTGTGGGTGCGGTGCTGTTGCCTGCGCTTTATCTAGGATTCTCCCTCGCCTGTGGACTTCAGATCTTGCGCGTGGACCGCATGTACTTTCTCTTTGTTCTCGTCTGCGTGTGGGCGATGGATTCCGCGGCATTCTATTTCGGGTGTGCGTATGGTCGGCACAAAATGGCCCCTCGCATTAGCCCCAAAAAATCCTGGGAGGGTGCGGCGGCAGCACTGGTTGCTTCGGTGGTCACAGCAATCGTTGCCAAGCCTATTCTTCAACTGGACCTGAGCTGGGTGAGTGTTGTGGCCTTGGGGATCATGTTCGCCATTGTCGGCCAGCTAGGCGATATGGCCGAGAGTGCGCTCAAGCGCGATGTTGGCGTGAAGGATTCGGGAGCAACTTTTGCCGGCCATGGCGGCACGCTCGATCGAATAGATTCGCTTCTGTTTTGCTTCCTGGCATTTTACGTGTGGCTGTTGGTTACTGGGCACCTGCAACTTGGCGAGACGCACCCGATGGTTATGGCGGGATAAAAGCAGCACTCGCGGAGCGCCACTCGATGCTGTAGCAAATTGTTGTTCCAACAAAACCACTCTCGCGGAGAAATAGAGAGAAGATGTTCCAATTCGATGAAACTGGCGTTACTGCACGGCCGCTCACGCGCGAACACGTACGCGAGATCTATGAGTTGCCTTTGCCGGATTTAGCGTTCTGGGCGATGCGTGTGCACCGTGCTCATCACAATCCCCGCCATATTCAGCATTGCACTCTTGGCAATATCAAAGCGGGCGGATGCCCTGAGGATTGCGCTTATTGCCCGCAAAGCGCCCATTACAAAACAGGCGTGCGCAATGAGCCACTAGCGGATGTGGCCTCTGTCGTCGAGCAAGCAAAAGCCGCAAAAGCTTTGGGTTCGACGCGTTTCTGCATGGGCGCAGCATGGCGAAACCCACGCAATGAGGCAGAGTTCGAACGCGTCCTGGAAATGATCCGTGCGGTGCGCGCGCTGGGCATGGAAGCATGTGTCACGCTGGGGATGCTCACAGCCGAACAAGCGCGCCGGCTCAAAGAGGCCGGCCTCACTGCCTATAATCACAATCTTGACACCTCGCCCGAGTTTTACCCGGAGATCATCTCAACCCACACTTACGAGCAACGCCTCGAGACGTTGCGCCATGTGCGTGCAGCGGGAATCGAAATCTGCAGCGGCGGCATTATTGGTATGGGGGAAAGCCGCGCGGACCGCATCGGCCTATTGTGTGAGCTGGCAAACCTCGATCCCTATCCAGAGAGCGTGCCGATCAATGCTCTCGTGCCAGTGGAAGGAACGCCGCTTGCGGGCCGCCCCCCGGTGGATGCCATCGAAATGGTGCGTACCATCGCGACCGCACGCA
This sequence comes from Candidatus Sumerlaeaceae bacterium, assembly GCA_049968255.1. Classification (GTDB taxonomy): domain Bacteria; phylum Sumerlaeota; class Sumerlaeia; order Sumerlaeales; family Sumerlaeaceae; genus DRVG01. Next base: position 224,146 of record JBMFRB010000003.1, read on the forward strand.
TCCTCATGCCACGTGCGCGGGTGCGCTTGGCTGCAGGGCGCACACGGATGACCGACGAAGCACAAGCTATGTGCTTTCTCATGGGCGCAAATTCGATATTCACTGGCGAAAGACTGCTCACCACGCCTAATCCTGGGCTCTCGCACGACGAGCAGCTCATGACGAAGCTCGGGCTCGAAAAAGAACCATCTCCCGTGGAGGTCCCGTCGCCTTTTGTGCCTCTCGTGGAGCTCGAGCACAATGGCCATCATCGCAGCGCACCGCCGCAGCCTGTCGACGCCGGAAAGTCGTAACTCCTCCCTGCGTTGGCGACATCGGCCTGTTTCTTGCTGTCTCTTGTCGCTGAATCGAAAGCGAAGAGTGTAGGTAAACGAACTAGCTAGACTTTTTCTATTTTTGCCGGACCGATCCATGCCAACGATTTTACTGCTCACGATCTCGAATATCTTTATGACCTTTGCCTGGTATGGGCATTTGCGTTTCCGCGAGATGCCGCTGTGGCAGGTTATCCCCACGAGTTGGGGCATTGCGTTCATCGAATACCTTTTTATGGTCCCAGCGAACCGCCTAGGCGCCGAGGCCGGCTGGAGTGGCTTCCAGCTCAAAATTGTTCAGGAAGCGATCACCCTTGTCGTGTTTACGTTTTTCGCTATATTTTACCTGGGAGAGAAACCATCGTGGAATAATCTCCTCGCTTTCGCGTGCATTTTTGCAGCGGTGGTACTCACCTTCGGCGGTCGTGTCGCGGCGCACTGAGCTTTTGCCTGCGCGTCTCACTCATTGACAAGGGGATGGGCATCGTTTTGAGTCCTATGCGCGAACTCGATTAGCGCAGGACTCGAGATGGGCATTTATTCCGAAAAGGTTATTCGCGATCTCAACGAGCAGCTCGATCCGCGGGCTGTGCTCGAACTCATCAATTATCACTCGGACAAGTTGCAAGAAAGCGGCGAGACGTTACGCGGCTTTTGTCCCATTCATCGCGAAACGGTGTTCCGGACACTCATTATTGATAAGTCCAAGCGCACGTTTCGCTGCATGTACAGCTTGTGCAAAGGCGCTGCGGGGGGCACGCTTGTCGAGCTCTACGCATTGGCGCAAGATATCCCGCTCGAAAAAGCGGTCGAGGAACTCGCAGGCCATTTCCAGATCGAAGTGCGAATGACCGCCGATCCTGAGTTTCTCGAAAAGCAGGCCGAAGTGGCGGAAAACTATCTCGAGCTCGGATTTTACGAAGACGCGGAGAAGGTCCTCCGCGAGATTGTCGAAGCAGATTCAAATTACGAACGGGCCCATCGTGGTTTGCTTGAGGTCTACAAGCATCTCGGCAACACCGAAGCTCTGGGGGAGCATCATGGCATCCTGGCGCAGTTGCTCATCCAACGCGGTGAACGCTTAGCGGCCTATGAGCACGTCAAAGCCTGGGCCGAGTACCAGCCCGACGCACCCAAAGCGCATTATTTGTTAGCAGAATATCTTCGCGAGCAGGGCGACCTCGAAGCTGCACTCGAGGAATTCATGGCAGCGGCGGACCTCTACGCTGCGAAGGAGGATTTTCAAGCGGCCATTGATGCGTACCGCCAAGCGGACTCCTTGCGTCTCGATGTCGTGGATGTCGTGCCCCATGTCCTGCAAATCTACGAGCAGATGGGCAAGCCCACCGAGGCCGTGGCGTTTCTCAGCGAACGTGCCGAGGCGTCGCTACTTCACGCGGATTTTGCGCGCAGCGCCCAGCTTCTGGAACAGGCACTTGAGCTCGCACCTAACGACCCTTCGCTACGCGCGCGGCTTTGCGAGATTGCCATTTTGGCCGACACGGGCGGCGACTGGTTACCACGCGTTTTCGAGTGGGCGCAGTGGTTTGTCGAGTCCGGCATGCCTGAAAAAGCCGTGCAGGTCTACGAGCGCGTGCTGGGCGCGCAACCCACAAACGAGGAAGCCGTGGAGCGGCTTCGCGCGCTTTACGCAGCAATGGGAAGGACAGAAGACGCGCTTGGGTTGCGCGTGCGCGCCGCACGCGTGGCATTAGACGCAAAAGAATTTGCGACAGCACGCAAGGAACTCCAAGCGATCCTTGAAGAGAAACCAGATCACGCCGCTGCCCTTGAGCTGCTCGCGGAGGTGAACCTAGCGGCTGGTCACCGCAAGGAAGCTGCGGACTGCCTGGCCAGGCTGGCGCGCGTGTGTGTCGCGAACCGCGATTTTTCTAAAGCGGTTTCGCAGATGGAGCGCGTTCTTAGCCTGGTGCCGGACGATCCCCGCTTCTTGCTCGATCGCGCGGAAATTCTGGAAAACTGGGCAAGCACAGGCAACGTCCGCGCGCGCCAGCAGGCAGTAGAGGCATTTGAAGCGCTCGGCGACCGTTATGCGCAGACAGATCCGCAAAAAGCGTGCGACATGTATCGGCGCTCCGAGGCTTGCGCTCCACCATCAGCGCAATTACTGCTGAAGCAGGCACGCTGCCAGGCAAAGCTGAGGGCTTTCGATGCGGCGCGCGAATATCTCCAGCGCGCTTGCGACGAACTTGTCGCGGTAGGACAGCCAGACGTCGCAGTCGAAGCAGCACGCGAAATCGCGGCAATGGCCCCGCACGATCATGGCCTCCAGCGTTATCTCATCGAGCTGCTTGAAGTGATCGGCCGCATTCCTGAAGCCGTCGAGGTGGCTATGCTGCAAGCGGACGCGGCCGCTCAACGAGCGGAAAAGGAGCGTGTGTTCGAGTACCTCAATTATGCACTCGCTCTGGACCCGGATCATATACCCGCCATTGAGGCTCTTGCGCTCCACTATCACGGCACAGGCGATATCGCCAGCTACTGCGACGTCTTACTGCGTCTGGCGAATGCGAACGAGCAGCGCGGCAATATCACAGGGGCCGTGGCTGCTTTGGAACGGGTGGTGGATGAGCGTCCCGAAGATGTGATGGCGCTGGGACGTCTGGCCAATCTGCACCTCAACCTTGGAAACGCCGCGAAGTCCCGCGCTTATCGGCTAGAATTGGCACAAATTCACCATCGGCGCGGAGCTCTGGAATCCGAGCGCGAGATACTGCGGGCGCTGCTGGAGGAGGATCCAGAGGAGGAAAATGTTCTGGCGGCCCTCATCGATTGCGAGTTTGGCCTGGGCAATCGCGAGCAAGCCTGTGCGCGTGCGGTCGAGCTGGCTCGCTTACAAATGAAGCGCGGTTTTGCAGCTCAGGCGCGTACCACGCTCGAGAAGGCGATCGCGAAAGAGCCCGATGATCTCGGCGTGAATCGCCTGCTCTTTGAACTAGTGCGCCAACTCGGCAGCGCGCAGGAAACCGTCGAACGCGGCCTCCACCTTGTCGAGCTACTTCAGCTTTACGAGCAGTTGGACGACGCAGTCGCTGTTTTCGAGCAAACGACGGAGGCTGATCCAAACAACTTCGAGTTGTTTCGCAAGTATGTCGCGTTTTTGCGCGAGATTGGGCGCACAGAGGAAACGCTTGAAAAGCTCTTTGCCATCGCGCGGCGGCTGCGTGCAAGCGGCCAATTTGAAGAAGCAGAAAAAGCACTGCTCGAGATTGAGCAGTCACGTCCGCTGGACATACCCGAGCTCGAAGAAGCTCTCTCGCTCTACGAGCAGTGGGGCAAGCCCGAGCAGTTTGCACAGCGTGCCATTGAGTTAGCGCGCACCTATGAAACGAGTGGCCAGGACAAAAAGACGTTGACTCTTCTGCGGCGCGCACTCAAGGTGACGAATGGTCATCCGGAGGTGCGACGCGAACTTGCGGAAGCTTATGCGCGGCAGGGGCGTCCGGCTGATGCGGTGCGCGAGCTTGTGCAACTGGCCGACGCCTTTGTTGGGGCTGGCAAGCGCGACGACGAACTTGAAACACTACGGCGCGCTGTGGCACTGGTGCCGACGGAACGCCAAGTGCGGTTGCGCCTAGTGAATGCTCTCATTGAGAGAGGCGATCGTGAAGCGGCGGTCCTCCAGCTCGAGGATCTCGCAGCCGCACTCATGACGAGCAAAGACTATGAGAACGCGCTCGAAGTTCTCAACCGGATCATCGAAGAATTTCCCTCGCGCCTTGGCGCACGACGCATGCGGGCAGAGGTCTACTCCGCATTGGGCCAGAACAAGGCTGCGCAAGAGGATCTCAATGTCTTTTATGTGAAAAGTTTGCTCCGCCAGGCGGATGACTATCACACGAAAAACGATTTCACACGCGAGGCTGCTACCCTTCGCGAGGCTCTAAATATTATTCCATCAGACGAAGAACTCCTGCGTCGCATTCGCTCAGTAGAGTTTGAGGCGGGCGAACTCGATCGGGCGTGCTCAACGACGCTCGAATTAGCTAAGCTTTTGACCTGTCAGAATCGTCCCGATGATGCGCTGGAACTGCTGCGCGAAACGCACACGCGGGTGCCAGACAACCTTGTCGTTGCTGAGCAGTTGTTCGAAACGCTTGCAGCGAGGCGTTTGAACGAGGAAGCCGCGATGCTGGGAGAGACGCTTGCCGAACTCTACCGTGCCGCTGGCGAGAGCGGCAAAGCCCTCGCTGCGTTCAGTAGGGCTGTGGATCTTGCCTCGGATAGCGAGCAGGCGCGCCTGCGCTTCGCCCAGTTCCTCGAGCGCGCCGGTGAAACCGCCCAAGCGGTGGCGACATATTTGGCCTTGGCACGGCAAGCCATTGAACGAAGCGATTTGAGTTTGGCTCAAGTGCACTACGAGCAAGCTTTGCGTATCGACCCATCGTGCGTGCCTGCGCATGAGGGAATGGCCGAAGTGGCGGCACGTCGCGGCAATCACCCAGAGCAAGCGGTGTGGCTACAAAAACTTGCCGAGATTTGGGTCGGCCAAAAGGCCACCGAAGAAGCCATCGACGCTTTGCGTCGCGCAATTTACGCAGACCCCAGGCGAATAGATCTGCGGCAGCATCTCATTGAGCTGCTGGAGAAAGCACAACGGCCAGCCGATGCTGTGGCAGAGCTTCATGCGCTGGCCGATGTGCTGACACAGGAAGGCCGCCAGGCCGAAGCGCTCGCGGCCGAAGAACGAGCTGTAGCCTTGTGCCCAAAAGATCCGAAGTCGGCTCGGCGTCTGGCGGAAATGCTTATCATGCTCAACGAAGTCGAGCGTGGTGTGAATGAGTTCGAACGGCTCAGCGGCCTGTATGCGGAGCTCGGCGAGTATCCGCAGGCGCTAGCTGTGCTCGAGGAAGCACAAACGCTTGCGCCGGCCCGCCTAAGCGTGCGCCGATTGAAAGCCGAGATCTACGAGCGTATGGGCGAGACCGCCCAGGCTGAAGAGGAACGTCGCCAGTTCGAAGTGGCCAAATCGCTGCAGGAGGCAGAAGTCGCTCGCGAGCGCAACGACTTCAAAGCTGAGAAGCGGGCGCTGCGCAAGGCACTCGAGGTGGCCCCTCAGGATGAAGGCGTGTGGCTTTTGCTCATTCGTTGTCATCGCGACCTCGGGGATACTCAGGCCGAGGTGGATGCGTATCTAAAATTGGCGGAAGTGCAGCGTGAGAAACACGGGCTCGAGAAGGCTATGGCCACACTCGAACAGGCGTATGCCCAACAGCCGAATGAAGAGCGCCTTGTGCAGCGCCTGTTCGAGTTAGCGCGCGAGCGTCGCGACGACGTCGCCGTGCGCCGATATGGCGAGCGCCTCATCGAGCTAGCACAGAACAGGACGGACGCAGTCGAGCGCACCATCACGGTGTACGATGAGCTTCTGAGTTACGCTCCGCTGGATGCTGATCTCTATTTGGAAGCGGCTGATCATTGTGCTCGTGTGGCGCGTCCGGCCGAAGCGCTAGAGCGACTTCATCGGGGCGCGGACCTGTTCGCAGAGGCTGAGCGTTGGGCTGATGCCGAGCGGCTTCTGCTGCGCACCCTCGAGATGAACCCCAAATCCACCGAAAGCCTTGCGCGATTGGTGCGTCTTTATGAGCGCGTGGGACGTACGGATGAATTCGAGCGGCGGTTACTGGAACTGGCCAAAGCTTACGACGAAAACGGCGAGCGTCCCCATGCCATCGAGACCGTGCGCCGCCTCACACTCGTCTCTCCAGACAATGTCGAGGCGCGCCGGTACTTGGTACGTTTACTCGCTGCTGCGGAACAAAAACATGCAGCCATCGAGGAACAGCTCGCGCTAGTTTTCCTTCTTCGCCAGCAGGGAGCGCTTTCGGACGCCGTGGAGGCAGCACGCGATGCCGTGGCTATGAGCGAAGGCAGCGACCGTGCAAGGCGAGCTCTGGCCGAGTGCTTGTTGGCCGCTGGAAATACCGATGCAGCAAACGCAGAACTGGAGGATCTCGCAAAATCATGCGTCGAGCGAGGTGACCTGCAGGAGGCGTTGCAAGTGCTCGACGAAATCATTGAGCGCACCCCCCAGCGCATGAGCACTCGTGTCCTGCGTGCCGAAGTTTACGTGAAGCTCGGTCAGGCCGAACGGGCGCTCGAAGAGTATCGTCAGATATCAACCGCAGTAGCGGCTGGAGCCATGACCTCAGTGGCCGCACCGAGTGCACCCGCCATGCCCTCGCTGCAGATTGTGTCCGAATACGATTTCGAGCATTTCGTTGTGGGGGCTAACAATAATTTCGCCTATGCGACCGCCCTTGCCGTGGCACGTGCCCCAGCGCAAGCCTATAATCCGCTGTTCATTTATAGCGATGTGGGACTCGGCAAAACGCATCTTGTGAACGCCATCGCCAACCACATTCTTCGCGAGAACCCAAACGTCCGCATCATCTACACAAATTCGGAGGACTTTACGGCTGAAGTCGTCGAGGCTATCCAGACCAACACAATCAACCAATTCCGCGCGAAGTACAAATCCGTGGATCTCCTGATTGTGGACGACGTCCAGTTCCTTGCGGGCAAGGAACGCGCGCAGGAAGAATTCTTTCACATCTTCAATGCACTCTTCCAAGCAAAAAAACAAATCGTCATCACAAGCGATCGGCCGCCGAAGGACATAGCAAGGCTCGAAAACAGGTTACTTTCGCGCTTTGGCGCTGGGGTGATTGTGGACATTGCCCCGCCTGATCTCGAAACGCGCATCGCCATTCTCAACCGAGAAATTGAGCGCGGCGAAGTTGATATTCCCGACGCGGTCGTCCAACTCATCGCCGAAACCATTGATACCAATGTGCGCGAGCTCAAAGGCGCGTTGAACCAAGTCATGGCGATGCACACGATCCAAGGCAAAGAGATCAACACAGCAAACGTTCGGCAGATGTTGGAGTCACTTTACGCGCGTCCAACTGCCGTGGAGAAGCAGCCTCCGCAAGAATCGGCGAAAGATAAAAAGAAAAAAAGTTAGTAGCTCACTCTGAGGGCAAGCCAGTTGGCGGTGGTCCAATAAGGACTAAAGAGTGCGCTCCTGGGCCAAGGGCAGTTCACGGCTTTTGCGATAGCCTGCCAACGCTTCCGGATACTGAAGCGTCGTCATCGTTTCGCACGAAAGACGGCAGATGCGACATGATTTCGCTTTGCGCAGGACGGCCTGTGCTTGCGGCGAGGCCAGAAGCTCACTGAAAGAGTAATCGTAGTCGCGGAGATTGCCCATAAGGAAATCGCTTGGGCAGCCGCCGTTGGGGTAGACGTTGCAATTGTCCTCGATGAGGATTATTGTGCGTCCGGCCCAGCAATCGAAATCACGCGGTCGATCGAGAAGTTGGTCAACGATTTCCCGCGTCTGAAGCGAATCGTCCTCCGCTAAAATTCTCGAGAAATGATCGAGGTAACGCTCGCGCACATCTTCCGGCAGCGAGACATTGTCCTCGTCTTCATTAAAGTAGAGCTCGCCCTGAACGCAGTAAATCGGATTGAACGCAATTTTGTTCTGGCGGCAATAGTGAAATAGTTTCAAGCAGTCGTCGAAGTTGAACGGCGTCATCACGTAATTGATTTCGAGTTTGAGCAGGGGATAGGCCGCGCGCATGGCGGCGATCGCCTCGACAGTGGCGAAGGTGTGCTGAAAAACCCGCTTCAGTCCGCGCACGCGATCATGGCTTTCGCCCATGCCATCGAGCGAGATCATGACCGTCAATCGTGGGTGGAATTTGAGGATCTCCTCGACGTAGCCGACGATTTTCGCTGTCGAAAAACCGTTCGAGTTAAAACTCATGTTCATGTCGGGAAAATGCTTGTGCAGCACATGCCAAATCTCAACGAAATCACGTCGCAGCGTAGGTTCTCCGCCCGTCAACGAAATGTGGCGCAAGTCCCGGAGGAAGGATTTGTTGCGCTCGAAAATTGTGTCGAGCTCCTCGACGCGAATTTCGTGAGGCAGCGCCGGCGCTGTGTTATCCTCCTGTTTCCAGATATTGCACATGATGCAGCGGGCGTTGCAGCGGTTCGTCAGGCCAATGCGCAACTTGAGCGGACGAACAACACCCGCCCAGTCGGCGAAGTGAAATCGCGCGGTCCGCAAAGCGGCTTTCACATAAGCGAGAGGATCTGGTTTTTGTCTCAACGTATTGCGCATCGGTCGCTTTTCTCGCTGTCTCGAAAGAGTATCCCCATGGTACGCTATTTGTTCGCTGGCAGGACCCTCTCGCTGCCCACGCGCGGCGCACTCGTAAGAGAATCTTCGGGTGGCTTAAAGATGTAAATCTTGGGACCAGCGCGTCGCCAAGGCTTGGGCGCAAATTCAGCGAGCAGCGGCAGCGTTTTGATCTCGCGCAGAAATTTCACTGTCTCCGATGCCTCGGGTGGGTCTAGCTCAAGGTAAAGCAACGTTTGCTCGGGCACGATGACCGCCGAGTATTTGCCAGCATAGTCGCGCAACGATAACGAAAATGGCTGAGGCAGGAACTGACGCGTGCCATCGCTCAGACGATGAAAATGCCATTTGACGTCGAGAAAATCGGCATCGAACTGCGGTCTGGTCTCAAACGCGGCGTACTTCATGGCACGCTCGAAGTAGCCACCCTCGCGGCCGTGACGTCGCGCCTCTTGCAGAAGATTCGCGAATGTGCGGGGCGTGAAGGCAAGCGTCGGGTAGTAACGATAATAAAACGGCGAGACGATGAGCAAAGGCTTATCGGTAAAACGCGAGCCCGACGCCGCCTGTTGCTCGATCCAACGCGCAGCCGCAATCCGTGTGTCGCCCCCAAGATATTCGGCGGTCCGTCGTGCAACACGCACAAAATTCTGCACGAGTCCCACGGCGAGAAAGAATAAAATCGCCAAGCGGACCAACCGCTTCTGCTGCTCGTGGGCGCGCACGGTCATTTCGTGGCCCAGCATCCACGCGGTAATCGGGGTGACCAGAATGGCGTATTGATAATCCAGGTGGCCAGCTAGCAGAAGGGTTGCCAGATAGAGGGCAACAGGAAGTGCAATCAACGCGCGCAGGCGGCGCGCCCGCTCAAGAAAAAGCCCAGCGCCAAGCAGCACGCTTACCCAAGCCAAGCCAAGCTCGGCATCCCAGATCTGCGTGAAAAAGCGCCAACCGTATTTGTCGGCATAGTAAAGCGAAGCCAAGCCGTGACCCACTTCGCTGACGATGTCCGACGAAAGCGTGGCACGGAAGAAGCGTACCGGCTCAAGAATGACCGCAGGTGTGCCGATCACAAATCCCGCTGCGAGCGCAAGCAGGCCAGAGAAGCTCATGTGCCGAAGCACCTTGCGGTCACCGGCTGCTGCGTCCCGATAGCTCAATTCCCACGCAAGCAAAGGAAAGAGCGCTACCCAAAAGCAGTTGTACTTCGTCGAGACGGCAAGCCCTGCAGCGAAGGCCGAACCTCTTAGCCACCGCGCGACGCGGTGCCACTGCGCTTTTCTGGCCGCAACCAGCAGTTCTAGCGCTGCAGCAAACGCCACAAAGCTCCAGAATTGCGCTACAACATCTTCCTTAGCGATGTGACTGTACTTCACAGAGCTCGAGGCGAACGCCACGAGCGCAATCGCAACCAACTGGGCCCCTAGTCCCTGACGCCGCAAACTCCATAGCAGGAAACTCAGCAAGCCGACTGCAAACCCCGCCGTCATAAAGCGGGCCGTTGCATAGAAGAGAAACGGCGCAAGAAAGAAGCGCCGTTCAAAATCTTCGCGCGTTGTGCCCAGAAAAAGGTGCTCAACGGCGTACTGCGCACCGTAGGCTGTGGCGAGAATTTCGGCGTAATGTGTGGGCTTGTTGGCGTGGATAGGCAACAAATCGCCCGTCGCAAATTTCAGAGCGCGCGACACGGCGTCAATTTCATCCGAGGAAAAAAGTCCCCCGCTTGGCGCATCGTATGCAACGGGAACAATGCGGAAAAGCGTTGCGAAGAATAACAGTGCCAGAAGGACACGCCGAATCCTCAGCAAAGTTTTTTGACCGCGCTCATTCATCTAAAATCGCGACATCGAGATTTTCGCGCAGGAGTTCAGCGGCAAGCGCCGCAATTTTCTCGGAAGGGGCGAGAATTCGCACGTCGCGATGCGTGTCGTCCACGGTGGAAAAATGCATACGCCAACACTCCGATGGCAAGGATTCGGCGAAGCGATCCCCCCATTCGACAAACGCAACTGCTGTAGGCGCCAGATCGTCAAAACCGAGATCAAGCAGTTCAGCGTAGGTGTCCAGGCGATAGACGTCGTAATGAACAAACTGCTCGATCCCCAAGCTATTCTGTGGCAGGTCATAAAGCTTCTGCAGGACGAACGTGGGGCTTGTCACAGGATGAGCATAGCCAAACGTGGCCGCAAGTTGACGCACGAAAAACGTTTTGCCGCTGCCAAGTTCGCCTTCGAGCGAGACGACATCTCCGCCGCGCAGGCAACGCCCCACTGCAGCGGCCAGGCGCCGCATGTCATCTTGCGCTATCTGTCTCAGCGCGAGTGATTTCACCGCAGTCATAAGCTCACGTTGCCCAGGCGCACGCGGCGCCGACAAGCGATTTCCTTCGGCGGCTATGTCACCTCACACGGTGAGGGGAGAATTTTGATTGCCCACACAGCCTTGCCAGGGCATGTGTGCGGCTCATGAGAATCGCGCTCAATGCAATGCAGGTGCGCGCCGCCAAAAGCGGTGTTGGTCAGCACATTCATGGGTTGGTTGACGCGCTTATCGAACTGGCGCCTCAGGAAAAGATCACTCTCTACTGCACGCCGCAAAACGTGCGCAACTATGCTTTTCGCGCGCCGAATTACCAGGCGCGTGTGTGGGGACTGCCGGAAAAAGCGCGCTCGCTGCGACTACTCTACGAGTACACATTCCTGCCAGGTGAGCTTGCGCGCTGCGGCTACGATCTGTTTCATGGTCTGTCGAATTTCTTGCCGCTGCGCAAGGTTTGCCCCTACGTGGTGACAATCCACGACCTGTCGTACTACGTGCATCCGGAACGATGCCCGTGGTTAAGGCGCCAGTACTGGTACGCCATGACACGCCGCACGGTCGAGCTCGCTGATGCCATGATCACCGTCAGTCACGCCAGTCGCCGCGATATTGAGCATTTTTTCCCCACTACACGCGGGCGCGTCCATGTGATCCCGAACGCGGCCCATGCGCGTTTCCGCCCACTCGAGGTCGCGCGCGAAGCCACGTGCCTGCCCGCACTCGGCATCAACTTCCCGTACGTGCTGTTCGTTGGCACGCTTGAGCCCGGTAAAAACGTTGAGCGACTGATTCGGGCTTTCGACGTTGTTGCTGCCGATTTTCCGCAACACCATCTTGTCGTCGCTGGCGACCGTGGCTGGCTCTACGAAGGAATTTTTGCGGCAGCGCAGCAGGCGCGAGCCCGTGATCGCATTCATTTCCTTGGCCACCAGCCCGACGATGCTGTGGTTGAGCTCATGAACTTCTGCGATGTGTTCGTGTTTCCCTCGCTTTACGAAGGCTTTGGTCTGCCGCCGCTCGAAGCGATGGCTTGCGGCGCACCGGTCATCACATCGAATGTGAGCTCGTTGCCCGAGGTCGTGGGCGATGCGGCGGTGCTCGTCAACCCGCTGAATAGTGAAGAAATTGCCGAGGCGATCCAGAAGGTCTTGAGCGACGAATCGTTACGTCGCGAGCTGCGTGAAAAAGGTCTTGCACGTGCAAGCAAATTCTCTTGGAAAAATGCGGCAAAAGAAACTTTAATGGTGTATCAAAGCATCCTCAGAAAAGGTCGTCCATGAGCCAAACTGCCAGCAAACGCCGCATTCGCATCGGAATTGACGTCGGCGGCACGTTCACCCATGCCGTGGCGATTGAAGCCTCCAGCCTTGAGATCGTAGCGCAGGTCAAGGTGCCCACGACCCACCGCCACGAGCGCGGTGTGGCTGCCGGCATTGTGCAGGCGCTGTTCCAGCTGCTGCGCGAGGGCAACATTAGCTCCGACGAAATCGTTCTCATTGCCCACTCAACTACTCAGGCCACCAACGCACTGCTCGAGGGCGATGTCGCACCTGTCGGCATTGTGGGAATGGCGGGCGGTCTTGGTCGAAGCCGTGCGCGCGGTCAAACCCGTCTTGGCGATATGGAGTTGGCTCCCGGCCGATTCCTTCGCACGTATCACGTTTTCCTCGATATAACCCAGGGACTCACCGAAGAGCAGGTGGCCAGAGCGGTAGACCAGCTTCTCGAGCAAGGTGCCAAGGTCATCGTCGCCAGCGCAGCCTTCAGCGTTGAAGATCCCCAGTACGAAGATCTCGTGGTGGAACATTGCCACAAGCGTGGCATCCTGGCGACGGCCGCTTATCAGATCTCGCAGCTCTACGGCCTGCGGGCGCGCACGCGAACGGCAGTCATCAATGCCTCGATGCTACCGAAAATGCTTGAGACGGCCGACATGACCGAGGCGAGTGTGCGTGAGGCTGGCATTAGCGCACCGCTCATGATCATGCGCAGCGACGGCGGCATCATGGACATTGCCGAAATGCGCCGGCGCCCCATCCTCACGATGCTCAGCGGGCCGGCAGCCGGCGTCGCCGCTGCCCTTATGTATGCTCGCATCAGCGATGGCATCTTTCTCGAAGTCGGGGGCACGTCCACGGATATCAGTGCGATCCGCAACGGCAAATCCCTCGTCAAAAGTGCCGTGGTCGGCGGGCACCGTCTTTATCTGCGCACCTTGGACGTCCGCACTCTCGGTGTTGCTGGAGGCAGTTTGCCACGCACTCAAGGGCACAACGTCGTGGATGTAGGGCCACGCAGCGCCCACATCGCAGGCGTGGGGTATGCAGCGTTTCAAAATCAACTGAGTGGGGAGATTACGACAGAGCATTTCAGGCCACTCGACGGCGATCCCGCCGACTATGTGCGCATGCGCAGCGCCGAGGGCGATGTTTTCTCTGTCACGCCAACATGCATGGCCAATTTTCTTGGGCTCGTGCCCGAAGACAATTGTGCTCGCGGCAACATCGAAAGCATTCGCCACGCGGTGGCTGCGCTGTGCCGGTTCGTGCGCCGCGACGCGGATTCCCTTGCTCACGAGTATATGACCAAAGCCACAACCCGCGTTCGCCAAGTAGTGGAAGAAATGATAGAAGATTACGAGCTTGACCCCCAGCTTTTGGTGCTCACGGGCGGCGGCGGTGGTGCTGCAGCGATTGTGCCTTTTACCGCAAAATCTATGGGCTTGCCATACGAAATTGCGCCGAACTCTGCCGTGATCTCAGCCATTGGCGTGGCGCTAGCGCTTGTGCGCGACACTATCGAAAAAACTGTAGTGAACCCGACTGAGAAGGACATCCTTCAGATTCGCCAAGAGGCCGAGGAAGCTGTCGTGCGGATGGGAGCCGCTCCCGAAACCGTCGAAGTGCAGATCGAAATTGATGCACAGAAGAACATCTTGCGTGCGTCGGCCACGGGCACAACGGAACTGCGCACGCGCGATTTATCCAAAGCCGCGCTTAGCGATGCAGAACTCGATGCGCGCGTGCGCCAAAGCGTGCGCGGTGAAATCGAAACCTTCGAACGTGTCGCCGAAGTTGGTAATTTGCTGGTCTATCGTGCGGTGACAGTCACACGCAAACTCGGCGGACTGCTGAGGCGCCGTGATACGCAGCTGCGCGTCATTGACCGCGAAGGCATTATCCGCCTTCAACTGCGGCGCGGCGATTGTCTCGCGGGCACAAAAGCCAGCGTTCTGGGCGGGTTGAAAGAGTTTTTCGAGAAACACACCGTCTATGGCGACGCAGGTCGCGAGTTTCCGGACGTGTTCCTGCTCTTTCGTGGCCGTATTCTCGATCTCTCGGGCCTCATGAACATCGATCAAATACTTTCCCTAACGCAGGTGGAAACCGCGGCACTCGCAAGCCATGAACCCATGGCTGCGCTCATCAAATATTAGTGCACGTCGTTTTTCCGAAAGCGCATAATCAGCTCGGCACCGTAAACGTAGCGATGGTCGAGGTACGTGCAATCCAGCGCTTCGACTTCCTCTTTCAGCGACGCGAATGTGTAGTGCGTGATGTGTTCGTCAGCATAGCCGCCGGGGTGCACCGCCCCGTAGATTTTCTCAATGGTGGTCCACCATGTGGCATAGTCGGGTGTGCCGACAACCACGATGCCACCAGGCCGCACCACCCGCACGACTTCACTGAGAATTTTCGGGTCGCGTGGCAAGTGCTCAATGACCTGAGAAAAAATCACTGCGTCGTAGGATTCGGAAGCAAAGGGCAAGTCAAAGACGCTTGCCCTCACAAGACCGCCGCTGCGCCCCCGCTTGTGGCGGAGTTTGTTGAGGCGAATGTCGCAACCATCGGCCTGGGGCAAGCCCTCGAGCACTTGGCTCGATCCGCATCCGATATCCAGCACACGCGGACAATCCCGCACCATTTCCACAAGCGCGTGATAACGCCAGCGTTGCCACGAGCGCTGAAACCAGATCCGGCTATGGAAGGCGCGCTCGTCATAGTCTGCGCAGTCAATCGAGTTTCGCAGCTGCCACAGCGGGTAGAGGGTTGTCAGGTAACCTTGCGCCATCTGCCAAAACGTGAAATCTGGCCGCCGCGAGAGAGGAAAATAGTGCAAGGGGACTTCGGCGAGGCGAAAACCCGCAGCGTAGCTTCGCACAAGGATTTCGAGAAGGACAGAAAACCCTTCATGCTCGAACGAGACTTCATCAAACACCCGCCGCCTGTAAAGGCGAAAGCTCGAAGATAAATCGCGAACAGGAAAATCAAGAACCCAGCCAATGAACCGATTGGCCCAACGGGCTGCTGTGGACCGTAGCCAGTTTCCATTGTCGTAACCGCACTCAACGAATCGCGACGCGACAACGAGGTCAGCTTCGGTGCGCCTGTGGAAGAGCTCTGGGATGATAAAGGGGCTATGGGCAAGGCCTGTTTCCATCGTGAGGATCCACTCCCCCCCCGCAAGCCGCAGAGCTTCACGCAGCGAGTCGCCGTAGTTGCCAGGGTAACGATAGGTTTGAGACGCGAAAGGCTCTAGCGCCTGCTCAACGCTGGGCTGCCCCGTTGCAGGCAAAGTCGCGATGACTTCCCAGCGCGTGCCCTCAGGAAGGCGCGCACACGCAAGAGGAAGTCGTTCGAGTAGGCGGCGCGCAGCGCCAGCATCTGGAACGTATGGAAGAACAATGCTGAGATCGAATTGATGTGTTATCATCGCGCAAAATCACAGTTTTTAGGATAAGCTGCATGCTCCCACGTTGAAAAAGCGCACGCTCATGAGCAAGGCCCAAAAACAGAATGTGCTTCAACCTGTGCCGGTAAGCGGCGGGGAGGATTTCGTCCACTGGCGCAGGGCTAGCACCTGCCGCACCTATGACGAAAAGCAACCGCATGAGCGCCACGAAGGACGGACCATGTGTGAGGTGCCCAAGGCAACTCTCCCTCACGCTCTTTATCGGGGCAATTGCCCAATGATTTGGGAACGAAGTCCTCACGGCGCTGAGCTCTCATTTCTCGCACGCAGGAAGAGATGGACTGGTAAGCCCCGTCTCCCACGATGGACGATGTGCGGCCTGAGGACTTCCTATGTTTGTTGCAGCGGCCCTGCAAGAGCGGCAGGCAGATCCACGCGGAAAATTGTCCCCTGCTCTGCTGAACTTTCGAAAGAGACATGCCCCTCAAGATACTTCTCCGCAAAAAGCTTTATCGAGTAAGTTCCCAAACCGCGACCAGTTCCTTTCGTGCTATAAGAACGTTGGAAAATCTGAAGCTGGACTTCGTGCGGGATCATTCCCGGATTATGCACCTCAAAGCGCACGCCGCCGTTATGGCGCAAGCAGCGCAAAGTCACCGTCTGGCCCTCGCCGATTGCTTCAAGTCCATTTTTCACCATATTCTCGATCACGCGCGAGAGAAGAGTTTTGTCCGTGACGATTTCGACGTCTTCGCTCTGCGGATCGATCACGATGGTACGTCCCTGTGCCACCGGATGCAGGCGATAAGTCTCAGCAATCTCATGAATCAGCGCCCGCGCCGACACTTGCGCGGGGAACACTTCCAAATCCCCGCGCTCCGCTGCGCTGAGCAATTGCTGACCGCGAATTTCCTGAATAAGGCGCGACGTCAGCCGGACAATCCGCATGCGCACCTCCTCGAGTTCCTCCGGCGTGATCTCACCAAGGTACTCGCTAAAGCCATGAATTGCGCCAGCGAGATTCAACAGATCGTGGAAGAACAGGCGTTCGAGCGCCGCACGTCGTTTTTCGTGTGTGATATCGGAGAGAGCAAAAATAGAAAAGTGTTGGCCCGCGATTGAGATCGGCTTGGTCCAAACACGAAACTCCAGTGCATCTTTTGTCGAGCGCAAGATGCGGCACTCCTCGGTCATTTCCTGGCCGTAAAGGCTACCGACGATAGCCTTCATTGCGCCACATGTCCGGCAAAATTCGGTTGTGCCACACCCTTGCGGCGCTTCCGTAGCGTGGATGCAGTTGAAGACCTCTCCCGGTCGCAAACCGCAAAAATCGTCGGGGCTCTGGCAGCCAAGGACCTTGAACAATCGCCTGTTCGCGAACACGATTTGCCGCTTGTCGTTGAGCACAAGAATAATGTTTGGCACAGCATCCAGAAAGGTGCGCAGCAGCGGCACATTCTCGAAAATCGCCTTCGCCTGAGCTATCTCTTGGAGCGTTGACCGCTTGCCCGGGAGGCAATTCTTTGGCAAAAGAGAAGCGCTCAGCCATGTCGGAGCGGCGGATTCATTTGGTCTTGTCATCTTGTCGCAAAGGCTAGCATGAGGCGATAGACGACTTCCAGCTGAAAATGAATAGAGAGTTGGCCCGCGCCTCGAAACCGCCCGTGAAGAACTATCCTCTTGTGGCCAGGCTAGTGCACTGGAATCGCTGACTTCATTTTCGCGGCAGTGAGCAGCTCAAAATGTGCACGTGTACGTCGTCACCAAATCCCCGGGGCTGAGGGGAAGTCCTAAGCGAAAAAACTCACGATGATATCGGGTGAAGGTGGGCAAGAGTCGACCCGCCTACTAGTTGGGATCTCGGCTGGGCGCGGACAGCTCTTCGCATGACGGGCAAAGGGCTCTGTGCGCCGTGGATAGGTGCAAAAACTGCGCACACGAGCGGCGCGGCGGGGCGTTGTGCCCCTTTTCACCTAGGGAGGAAGCTTAGCGTGGCCGGCGGGCTTATTCAACTCCTCCAGCTTCGTCTGCCACGACGTCAAAATGAATGATGCTGGCTCGCCCCCTCTCATCCACGCATCGCAATTCATGGCGTCCCACTTCGGGCAGCCACGAAAGAGGCGCGCCCGCGGCTTGGACACCTACAAGCTCGCCATCAAGCAACCAGTAGAGCCTCGATGTGACGGCATCGCACACCGCCTCGAACTTGATTTTTTGGAATTCGCGCTCTCGGAACGAAGCGAGAACAAACGTCTCGCCGTCGTGCGGCGCCACGATTTGCGGCGGGTGCCCTTGACGCATGGTCGGGCAGCCGGCGTAGTGCGGCGGCAGGCCCTCAAGCTTTCCTTGCGCCCGCAACCAGCTCGCGACGGCAGGGGACCAATCCGTAGCGATGATCTCTTTTAGTCGCCGTCCGGCCATGCAGCGCGGGCACACGAGAGTGAGTGTCTCGCACTCCACAAGCAATTTCTTGTGAGTCCGGCAGACATGGGCGGCTCCGGAGGATGTGAATTGCTTGCTGAGCTTGGCAGAGTGCGTCGTGGGGCAGAGCTCGCACGCAAGGTCGCCGGATTGATCACAAATGACCACCTGTTCAACTTCCTGGGGTGGACGTGGCCACTCTGGCGATTGGGCATACTTTTTAGCCAGCTCGTTGATGATCTTCAGCGCAACCGGCGCAGCCACTCGGCCTCCCACAAGCGCCGGACTCGGTTTCCCATCGAAGTTGCCAAACCAGACCCCCACCGTAACATGCGCGTTGTAGGCAAGCGTCCACGCGTCGCGGTACCCATTGCTTGTCCCTGTTTTCCATGCCACGCTGTGGATCCCGCGTAGCTCCGGACTCACTTCTTGCACGTCACGCAGCCGTTCGTCACAGAGAATAGAATTAACATAGTAGCATGTGTCCTTGCTCAGAAGACGCACGGGTGCGCTCGTTGGCGAGTCTTTAGGCGTCAGAAGGCGTTCGCGAGCCTGCCGCAGGTTCCATTGGCGCGCCGCTGCAAAGAGCAGTGGTTCGTCGTGCCCCGGCGGATAAACCAGTCGATAGGGGCGCCACACGCCCCCGCGTGCCAGCATGGCATAGGCATTAGCCAATTCGAGCAAGCGCACGCTGCATGTGCCTACGGCAAGCGTCAAGCCGAGCTCTCCGTCGCGTGGCATCATCCGCCGCACTCCCGCCGCGTCCAAGAATTCGAGCACGGCGGCCGGTCCGATGCGCTCGAGCACCTGCATCGCGGGCACGTTGAGCGACCAGGCAAGGGCCCGATCCAGGGGCACGAGCCCCCGCCACTGGAGATCATAATTATGTGGATCGTAATTTGTGAAGAGCCCGGGCACATCGGCCAGCATGCTCGTTGGCCACACGACGTTGCGTTCGAGAGCGAGCGCGTAGACGAACGGCTTGAGAGTGGATCCGGGCGAACGAGGGGCGAAGGCACCGTTGACCTGACCTGAAATTGAGCGATCCCAATAGTCGGCACTTCCCACAAGGGCCAGCACGTCGCCACTTCCGTTTTCGAGCACGACAGCAGCGGCGTTTGTAACATTCTGTCCTCTCAGTTTTTCAAGTTGCTCGCGCAGCGTTCGCTCAACCGAAAGCTGCACGTCCAGATCGAGCGTTGTGTGCACACGTGGTTCTGCAGGGAAGCGTGTGTGAACCAGGTCACAAAAGTGCGGGGCATAGACCGGCGGCATCGCCGTAGAGATTTGCGGGATGTGGTGGGCCGCTCGCCGCAAATCGTCCGACGAAAGAAAACCACATTCTTTCATTCGATGGAGCACAAACAAGGCACGGCGCCGAGCCACCGTAGGGAAACGATCAGGGCGATATCGGGAAGGCGCCTGAGGGAGGCCGGCGAGCAAGGCTGCCTCGGCCGGCGAAAGCGTTCGCGCAGACTTGCCCAAGTAGCGCCACGCCGCTGCTTCGATGCCACGGATGTTGCCCCCGTAAGGTGCGTTCGTCAAATAGAGCTCAAGAATTTGCTCTTTGGTGCGGCGGCGTTCGAGCTGAAGCGCCCGCACGATTTGCCTGAACTTTCGCCACAGCGTGCGCTCGCGCGTGTCCGCGAGCCCTACGACTTGCATCGTGATTGTTGAAGCGCCGGACATAATGCGCCCGTGCGTGAGATTCTGCCAGGTTGCACGGGCCAGTGCCATCAAATCCACGCCTTTGTGGCGATAGAAGCGCCGATCTTCCGCCGCTAGCGTGGCGCGCACCACCCAGGGAGAAATTTCGCTCAGCGGCACCGCCATGCGCCACTGTTCGTCTCGCGCAAGATACGCACGCAGAAACCGACCGTGGCGATCAAACAACGTGCTAGAAACTTCTCCCGTAAAAAGGGCATCAGGGTCAAAAGGCAAAAATGCCACCAGCAACGCCAATACGAAACTAGCGGCCAACACAGCCGCTGCCACGATCACAGCGCCGCGGCTTAGAATTCTGCTCCACTGCCGGATATTTTTTGCGTGCATCTCGTCAAGCGCTTTTTTGCATTGCTTGAAAATCCTCACACTTCAACCCCAGGTTTTTCTAGTTAGAAGCAGGTCAGCTATTGTCGCGAAATTCCCATTGCCATATTTTAGGCTTTTAGGTTTTGAAACGATTCATGTATGGGTTGAACTGGAAGGCATCCTGATCGCGCCACTGGGTTGCTTAGGAAAAACGGTGCCATGGCAGATCATCGGAAGGAGGATATATTGGGTTCGGGCGCCGGCGCTCACCGCAACGAAGAGATAAGCTCCGAAGCGCCGACAGTGGAGCGTGCCACACCGGCGGACCTTGCCGCACCTGTCGAGTGGGCACGGGCTTTGCGCTCATACATCCCCACGCTGAAAATCGCCGAAGGAGGTTTCAGCGAAATTTGGGAAGCCGTGCAGGTAGAACTTGGCCGTGTGGTAGCCATCAAGCGCCTGAAGAAGCGTACGGACAAAACCGGTAAACCCAGCCCTATCGCCCCGCGTCATATCACGATGTTTCGCCAAGAAGCAGTCGTTGCGGCGCATCTCGAACATCCAAACATCCTTCCCGTCTACGACCTCGAATACGATGCGGACGGCTTGCCATTTCTTGTCATGAAACGCGTGCGTGGCGAGCCCTGGGGCCAAGTGCTCAACCGCGATTTCGACACACTTGCTCCGCGAACATTTCTTGCCAAGCATCTGCCGATTCTTGTGGCGCTTGCGCGTGCTGTGGCCTATGCCCATTCCGAAGGCATTGTCCATCGCGACTTGAAACCCGCGCAGGTGATGATTGGGTCCTTCGGCGAAGTACTCCTCATGGACTGGGGACTTGCGATGGCCTATCCACGCCGCGTGGACGATCCCGACGCGCCACCATGGTTGCGCGACCCCAACGCCCCCATCAATCGCCCGCTCAATCCCGCGGGTACGCCCACCTACATGGCGCCCGAGCAGACTGAATCCACCGTGCACAAGCTCGGCCCCTGGACCGATGTCTATCTGCTCGGCGGCATTCTTTACCGCATTCTCACGGGCAGTCCACCGCACGTGGGCGCAGATGGCAGCAGTACCTTTAGGCTTGCCCAAGCCGGGATTGTGGAACCGCCCACACGACTTGCCCCAGGGCGGGAGATGCCACCGGAACTCGTGGAACTTGCGATGAAGGCGCTCGAGCCCAAGCCAGAACACCGCTTGCAGAGCGCGGAAGAATTTCTCCAAGCGTTGGAAGATTATCTCATAGGTGCCGACAAACAGCGCGAATCGATCCTGCTCGCCATCAGCGCTCGCGATAGGCTTGCTGATTTGCAGGCGAATTACGACACGCTGGCAAACGCCATCAACTTCCTTGAGCGCGCGCTGGTGCTCTGGCCGGATAACATGGAGGCCGCACAATGGCGGACTGAGGCGATCAAACGCTACGCGCGTCTTGCTATAACGAACAAAGACCTTAAACTGGCGCGCGTGCAAGCGGAGCGGCTGCCTGAATCCGATGAGCGGGCACAACTCCTCGACGAAATCTCGCGACTCGAGGCGATAGAAAGCCAGCGCGACGCCGAACTCGCCGTTGCGCACGAGCGCGTGCGCCAGGAGCGCAACCGCGCCGAGCACCTTGTCATTTTCCTCGTCGGCGACCTCACGCGTCAGCTCCGGCGCATCGGGCGTGTGGATATTCTCGCAGACCTATGCCAACAAACGATCCAGTATCTGGAGAAACTTGCCACCGAGGATGAAGCGCCCGCCGTCTTGGTCGGCCGTGTCCAGGCATTTCTCAACATCGCGGATGTGGAGTTGGCTCGTGGCGATTCCGAGCGTGCCGCCCAGGCATGCCATCGTGCGCTAGAACTGCTGGCAAAAATTCCGTCGGAGCAGATTGACCTTTTGCAGCGGGAACTGTTTCGCGCCGAGTCGTGGAGACGGCTCGGTCATATTGCCTATCTTCAAGGCAAATACGACCAAGCCAAAACGGCTTACGAATGTGGGTGCGAGGCTCTGAAAAGCGCATCCGGGGTAGCTATTCCTGTTGCGGAGAAAGAAGCTTCCATGGCCATGCTCCTCCACGGTCTGGGAATTGTGTTATGGCGGCAACGGCGCTTTGAGGAGGCACTTGCTTATCACATTGAGGCAGAAACGCTCATAACGCGCTTGTGCCGCACCTTTCCCTCGAGCGAGCCATACGTGGAGACGCATGCGTCAGTTTTGGCGACTCTCGGCAACTGTTATCGGGACCTCGGCGAGCTCGAATTCGCGATATCGGTCACACAGGAAGCTCTTCGCCTGTGGGAACGACTCTATCGCTTGGATATGGGCAACCTGTCGCGTCTCAGCAACGTGCTGTGGGTGCGAAACAATCTGGCGTTACTCCTTCTTCTCAAGGGGGATCAGAGCGGGGCCAAATCGTTGTTCCTGGCCAACCGGGATGCGGCGTCACGCCTGATCGAGCACGATCCCGAGAATCTTCAGTACGTGCGCGATCTGGGCTTCGCCCTGAGCATCGCAGGAGAGATCAGCTACATGCAGGGGGCGCTGGAGGAAGCCCGCGCCCTGCTTCAGGAAGCCTTGGTTGTCGCCAAAGAGATCCTCAGCCGAGAACCAGAATCCATTTATGCGGGCAATGGAGTTGCCCGTGCGCATGGGCAACTCGGAGAAGTCTTGCTTGCGATTGGCGATCAGCCTGCAGCCACAGATCATCTGCGCGCGGCACGCGATAAGTCCGGCGCTATGCTTGAGCGCGCACCTGAAAACATCAACGCAGTGAAAACGTGGGTGCGCGCGACACTTTTGCTCACGCTCCTAGGCAAAGCTCCCACCACCCCGATGGAAAAATTGTACGCCGAGGTCCGCCAGTCCCTCTCCCAAATTACAGCGCCATGCGATGAACTCGATCGCTGGGATAATGAAGCCGCCTTCGCTCTGGCCTGTGGCGATCTGGATAAAGCCCGGGAGTTCATGGACAAGCTTGCCAAGCGAAACTGGTTGGCTCCCGCACTTGTCCGACTGGCCTGTGCTCAGGGCGGTCCTGCTTGATTCTTTCGCGTATTCTGCAGTAAAAAACAAGGATCTCGCGATTTGCTCAATAGTTTGCTCGTTCCGACGGGGTGCACGATGGGAACGTTGCGGTTGCTGTCGGTCACGGAAAAATTCAAAGCACTCATCACTTGGGCCGAGCGCTCGCCCGTGCGTGCGCTGGCGGCTTTGTGGCTTGTCCTTGCGATTGTGGTGAGCACCGGGGATGCACTCACCGGCAGTACGCGGCGCGACTTCACATCCTATTCATTGGCGGCCGCGCGCACGATGTACCAGGGGGGCAATCCCTATTCACGCGAGGATGCGAAAACAAGTTATAAGTACTTGCCACTCAACGCGACGTTGCTCTGGCCATTCACGAGAATGCCCGTGGCGTTGGCCCAAGGCATGTGGACGGCAACGAATGTCGTGCTCCTTGCGGTTTGCCTTTGGGCGCATAGGCGCCTGTGGGCACATGAACTCTGTGTTCCGTGGTGGGTCTGGGCGGTAGCTTTGGCCGTCGGACTTCGCTTCTTCGTGAAAAACATTCGCTTGGGTCAGTGGAATACTTCGGTTTATTGTCTGTCGTTTTTGGGGCTCACAGTCCTCTATCGGGGCCGAGCATGGCTCGGCGGTGCGCTGCTGGCACTAGCAGCAGCCCTCAAATATATGCCAAGTTTTTTCGTCGTGCTTCTGGGACTAGAACGCCGGTGGCGTGCGATGGCCATCGTTGTCCTTGCCTATGTGGGGTGGGTCTTTGTGCTCCCGACAATTGTTCATGGCCCGTCGCGCCACCTGGAGTTGCTTGCCCTTTATCGCCAGAAAGCGGCCAAGAGTTACAACCATATGCTCGACGGCGACTACACGTCAAGCTTGTCGTTGCGCTCGACCGTCATGCGTTTGACATCGCCGATCAAATCGCGTCTCCCCAATCCCGACGCCTATGATTTCACGATTGTTCTTTTGCCAAAAGCAACAGCGCGGCTCCTTAGCGAAGCCGTGGCCCTGGTGGTGTTTCTCGCCACAGTTGGGGCATCATGGTATATTCTCCGGCGTCAAGCTTCGCTGCGTGCCGAATCACGTCCCGAGTCCGCGTCTTTTGATAATCCGCTTGGCGCGATGCAGCAACTTCTCCTGATCGGCCTTTGGTATACCATGCTGCTTATGATCAGTCCCGAGACGCGCACGCCTCATTTCCTCACTCTTTTCACGCCTGCCTTCGCCCTCAGCTTGGTATTAGCAAATTGGCGCTGGCATGCTGCTCGGCGGGCATTGGTTGCCCTGCTGCTCGGCGCGGCGACCGTTTTCTTGCTTGCCACAGCGGAAATTTCCGAGAAAGCGCGGTATCATCTTATCGCCAGTGGACTCGGTGCTTACGCCTGGGCGCAAGTGGCCATGTGGCTTGCCTGTCTCTTCGCCCTCAGCGTCGTGTCGCAAGTCCCCCGTGACAGCGACGGGAAAGAGTAGAAAAAGTTCTTGGCAACTTCAGATTTTTCTTCGTTGCCAGAAATGCTCTGGTAACCATGTCCACTCAGGTCGTCGCGGCGTGTCCTGTTATTTTGGCAGGGCATGTCGGCGACGTCACACATTCTGAGAGAGGAGGCGATCTATGCTCGGATTGCTTCTCAAGCCGGAAATTGAACAACTTATTCAGGAAGGCAACTTCGCGGTTCTTCGCGACGCTCTCTCGGAGCTTCCGCCTGCTGATGTGGCAGACGCACTCGTCGATTTGCCACCAGAACAAAGCGCGATTGTCTTTCGCATTTTGCCGCGCGCTCTAGCGGCCGAAGTCTTCGACTTCCTTCCCACTGATGCTCAAGAAGCCATTCTCAAGGCGATGGCGGATCGCGACGTCAGCGAGCTGCTCGATGCCATGGCTCCCGACGACCGCACGCGCCTGCTCGAGGAACTCCCGGCTTCCGTCACGCGCCGCCTCATGGATCTTCTCAGCCCCGAGGAATTAGCAGTCGCCAAGACGTTGCTCGGCTATCCGCCCCACAGTGTCGGGCGCCGCATGACGCCAGATTACCTTGCGGTGCCGGACAATTGGAATGTTGGCCAAGTGATCCGTTTCATTCGCCAGCATGGCAAAAACAAAGAAACACTCAACGTCATCTATGTTACCGACGAGCGAGGTGTTCTGCGTGGCGATGTGACGATTTCTGACCTCCTGCTTGCAGCCGACGAGACGCCAGTTATAGAAATTGTCGACGAAAGCGTTCCGCGTTTGCTGGCCACCGACGACCAGGAAAAAGCGGTCGAAATGTTTGGCCGTTACCGGCGCGACGCGCTACCCGTTGTCAGTTCCGACGGCGTCTTGCTGGGCATCATCACGGTGGACGACGTGCTTGATGTGGCCCAGGAAGAGGCAACGGAGGATATTCACAAAATCGGTGGTACGCTGGCGATCGATGAGCCTTACTTGCGCGTGGATATTCGGACGATGGTGCTCAAGCGTGCGCCGTGGCTTGTCATCCTTTTCCTCAGCGAAATGCTCACTTCCACCGCCCTTTCCTTCTATGAACATCAAATTGCCAGTGTGGCCGCTCTTGCCTTCTTCATCCCGTTGATTATTTCCAGCGGTGGCAACTCGGGCAGTCAGGCCGCCACGCTGATCAATCGCGCTCTGGCCCTCGGCGAAGTCACAGTGCGCGACGTGTGGGCCGTATTTCGGCGCGAGGTCACAGCTGGCGCGTTCCTTGGTATTCCGCTCGCTGTCATTGTCTTTTTGCGCATTGTTGTTTGGCATTGGCTCGCGCCTGAAAAACTCGGCCCCATCTGGTTCTCGCTTGCCATCATTGTTGGCCTCTCGGTGATCGCTGTGGTGTTATGGGGCAATCTGATAGGATCACTCCTGCCGCTGCTTTTTAAAGCTATCGGTGTAGATCCAGCAGTAACGTCTGCGCCCTTCGTGGCCACACTCGTGGATGTTACCGGCATCATCATCTATTTTACCGTTGCAACTTGGGTCTTGGGAGGTATGCTACACTAGCAGCAGTTGGAGTCGCCGTCGCCCAAGAAATGGCGGCCAAGAGGGGGAGCCAACAATGAACGACACCGGCGAGGAACTCTTGAGCAAGGCCGCCAGAGCGTTGGCGGAGGCTGATGCCCTCTTTATCGCAGCGGGCGCGGGCATGGGCGTGGACAGCGGCTTGCCCGATTTTCGAGGTGCCACCGGTTTTTGGCGGGCCTATCCCCCGCTTGCACGGCTGGGCTTAGGCTTTGAAGACATTGCCAATCCCCTGTGGTTCCGCACCGACCCCCATCTGGCGTGGGGATTCTACGGCCACCGCCTTATGCTTTATCGGCAACGGACGCCACATGCCGGCTACCAAATTCTCCTCAGATGGGCAAAAGCAAAACCAGTCGGATACTTTGTATTCACCTCGAATGTGGATCGCCACTTTGCGCGAGCTGGTTTTTCCGAAGAGCGGATTGTCGAGTGCCACGGCAGCATCGAGCATTTGCAGTGCGTGGAACCGTGCACCCACGATTTGTGGGAAGCGCTAGCCGAGGGCATTGTGGTGGACGAACACACTATGCGTGCTGCGGATCCTCTTCCGCACTGCCCCCGATGTGGAGAGCTCGCGCGTCCTAACATCCTCATGTTCTGCGATTGCCACTGGGTCGAGGACCGGACGGCGGCGCAACGGCACCGACTCGACCAATGGTTCAACACGGTTTTCCACGGTGGAGCTAAGGTCGCAATCATCGAACTCGGAGCAGGCCCCACCGTTCCCACCGTGCGTTGGACGTGCGAATCCCTCATGCGTGCGGTGGGTGCCCCCTTGATCCGCATTAATCTTCACGACGCTGAGGGCCCACCGGGTTGCATCTCGCTGGCAGGTGGGGCGCTCGCCATCCTCGAGCAGCTGGATTCGAAGCTTGCTGCTGAAGGATCCCGCTGAGCCCAACTTCGTGTGGCGGCCGCCACTTTTTTGACCGATTTTGGCGATCCCTGGGCATAGAAAACAGCTTTTCATCATTTCTTGGCTTGACCCTCGACAGCGAATTGCCTTGATTGCGACATGAATCATGGGTTACCCTAGAGCGGTTTTAGTGAGTTGACGATTCGGTAAACAGGAGCAACAGCAATGGCGGATGTGCGGCTCGTAGGCGTTTCGAAGATTTTCCCCGGCGGTGTACGCGCTGTTGATAACGTGAACCTTCATATCAAGGATAAGGAATTTCTTGTGCTTGTCGGACCGTCAGGATGCGGCAAATCCACAACACTGCGCATGATTGCCGGCCTCGAGGAAATCTCGGAAGGCGAGATTTACATTGGCGATCGCATGGTCAACGATGTGCCTCCCAAGGATCGCGACATAGCGATGGTTTTCCAAAACTATGCTCTGTATCCGCACATGACCGTCGAGGAAAATCTCGAATTCGGACTCAAGCTACGCAAGGTTCCGAAGGAAGAGCGCAAGCGGCGCGTGCGTGAAGCCGCGGAGATTCTGGATATTGTCCACCTGCTTGACCGCAAACCGAAAGCCCTTTCAGGCGGACAACGCCAGCGCGTCGCCGTGGGGCGAGCCATTGTCCGTCAGCCCAAGGTTTTCCTTTTCGATGAACCACTCTCGAATCTCGATGCCAAGCTGCGTGTCCAAATGCGCACCGAGATCTCCAAGCTTCATATGCGGCTTCAAGCCACAATGATCTATGTGACCCACGACCAGGTCGAGGCCATGACCATGGGCGACCGTATCGTCGTGATGAAGGATGGCATAGTCCAGCAAGTGGATGATCCGCTCTCGCTTTACGATCACCCATGCAACCGCTTCGTGGCCGGCTTTATCGGCAGCCCGCCTATGAACTTCATGGAAGGCACAATCGTGGCCGACAACGGACTCGTCTTCAACGAGGGCAATATTCAGGTGCGCATCCCCGAGAAGTACTACGAGGCCCTCAAGCCTTTTGTGGACAAGAAGGTCATTTTTGGCATTCGCCCCGAGGATATTTACGACCCCAGCTATGGCGCCGAGTTGCCAAACAAGCAGGAGGTCACGGCCAAGGTTGAGGTCATCGAGCCCATGGGCAGCGAAATTTTCCTTTACCTCACGACAGGAAAAACTCCTTTCGTGGCCCGCGTCGAGCCACACGTCAAGGCGCAGGTGGACGAGATGCGCAAATTGTTCTTCAATATGGACAAGGCGCATTTCTTCGACGCCGAGACGGACCGAAGCATTCTTTTCGATGCACAGGCACGCGAGGCTGTCGCCGGTGCCCGTTAGAAGCGCGCTTCGGGTCTTTATCTTCTCACTAGCTTTTGAGAAAGAAAACATGCATGCCACAGCGAACGACGCGTTTCTCGAATGGGGTTGACCATTCGTGGCCGCCGTGCGTAGCTCAATCTTTTTTCACATCATCGAGGCTCACTCAAACGCGACAGCCGGTTTTCCGGGAGCGCCTACTCCGCTCATTGTTCCTCGCGGCACAACCCTTGAAGATATTTTGCTATCTCCGCCGCCGGAGCTGCCCTACCGAATAGAAAACCTTGAGCAAACTGGCACCCCGTAGCTTCCAGGAATTGCGCCTGTTCCTCGGTTTCCACGCCCTCGGCCACAACCTTGAGTTGGAGATGGTCGCTTAGCCCAACGATCGTCCGTGCGATCCCTTCTGCCTCGGCGGTTCCCGGCACGGAACGGACGAAGGAGATATCCATTTTCAATAGGCGGATCGGCAAGTGCGCGAGGTAACCTAGAGCCGAGTAACCAGTTCCAAAATCGTCAAGGCATGGCGCCACGCCCAGATTGGCTAAGTCGGTGAGAACCTTTTTGGCCTGCTCCAAATCAGCGAACATGAGCGTCTCAGTCACCTCGATTTTCAACTGCCACGGATCAAGCTTGGTATCTTTGAGAATTTGCTCAATTTCTTTCACGAACCCAGGCTGAAGAACGTGGCGCGGAGAGAAGTTGACGCTCACCCAAAGCGGCGTTTTGCGAAGCGTTGGCATCTCTTCGAGCCACTGGCGGAGTTGCTGGCAAGCACGCTGGCAGACGTAATAGTCCAGCGCACAAATGAGCCCCGAGTCTTCGGCCACCGGGATAAATTCCGAGGGGGAGATAGGCCCTTTTTCAGGATGCATCCACCGCACCAGAGCCTCTAAGCCGACCACCTGCGTATCGGTCAACCGCACGATCGGCTGGTAATAGACTTCGAGTTGTCGCTCTTCTAGGGCGCTTCGCAAATCACGTTCGAGCTCGAGTGTGCGGAGCGCCGCCTCATGAAGTTTCTGGTCATAAATCACGCAGCTCCCGGGCCCCTCGCGTTTTGCTTTGCCCACCGCGAGTTCAGCCTCTGCCAAGACCTGACTCGGCTCTGGAAAAGGTGGGCGCAGAAGTACAATTCCAATGCTCGAGGAAAGCCTGAGTGACTGCCCCATAATGAAAAAGGGGTGATCGAACGTGTCGGACAGCCGCTCGGCAATCCGCAATGCTTCCGCTTCGTCGTCGAAGCCTTCCACCAACACGGCGAATTCGTCGCTGCCGAGGCGCGCGACGGTGTCCGATGGTCGCACCACCGCTCGGAAACGCGCCGCGATTTCTCGCAGGACCGTGTCGCCGCCAGCGACTCCAACGATGTCATTGACACGTTTGAACTGGTCAACGTCAGCAAACAGAAGCGCGGCCCCGATTTCTGGCGCTCGTTCCAACCTCCGCACGCACTGAGCAAGGCGATCGAGAAAGAGCATGCGATTGGCAATATTGGTCACCGGATCGGTCAACAACTGCTGTTTGTACCTTTCTTCAAGCAGCTTGTGTTCAGTAATTTCGCGGATGACCACGACGACGCCGCAAAAGCGCCCACCCAAAGTTCTAGGACTCACGCGCGCGCTGTACCACCGGCGGCCGTCGGGCATGTCGAGGGGGTAGGAGTACTCGGAAAGTTCGCCACGCTTGGCTCGCTCGAAGGCCGGATCAAAAAGCGCACAAAGCTCCGGCGGCATAACCTCATTGTGCATTCTGCCAATAAAAACGGAGGGACTTAGGTACAGACCAGGTCCCGACGTGTGATACGTCAAAAACCTTCCTTGCTCATCGAGGACAAACACGAGACCCGGCAAGGCGTTCAACAGCGCTTCGAAGTTCGCTTGACAATCCGCTAGCTGTTCCTGCAACTCCTTGGCACTCTGGGGGGTGTTGGCTGTCTCTTTTGCAATCTTTGGCTCTTTATCGCCGTCGAAACCGTTCTGTGAGTTATTCACGGAATAGCCCCCTTTCCTCACTCCTGGTTGCAGTAAAAAACGAACTTTTTTCGTTGAGCTAATGGCGAGGCAAAGGAGATCCCCCTTGTCGCCGAGATCCACCTTGTCGGGCCATCAGCTCACTGCATTTGCGCTACGTCATAGGCAATGAAATTCTTTATAGTTCAATGGGAAAATGCGAGTTTGAGCATGTGTTTTTTTGTTTTTTCGCCAAAAAAACTAGCGGATCTCCTTGGGTGGTCATTTTTATTGCTTCGAGACAAAATGTCTTTCCTAAAGAGCCGCAAGGGACCAAGTAATTACTTTCACGAATAAAAACGTTCCAAGCTCTTACGCTGATAAAGGACTGGGCTTGACGCGCTTTGTTTGTGCTCCGCTGCTTGACTCAGTTCAATTTCAGGAAAGGAAGGTTTCTCGCTATGCCTCTCGTTCCAATGCGGATTCTTCTCGATCACGCGGCTGAACATGGTTATGGCCTGGCCGCACTCAACGTCAACAACATGGAGCAGATCCAGGCCATTATGGCCGCGGCCGAAGAAACAAATTCTCCGGTCATCATCCAGGCGTCGCGAGGTGCACGTGCTTACAGTCAGGATGCTTACTTGCGTCACCTCATCTTGGCGGCGGCTGAACTGCATCCGCGAATTCCCATCGCGATGCACCTCGATCACGGCAACGAGCCAGCCACGTGCTACAGCGCGATTGCCCAGGGCTTTACGTCGGTCATGATGGACGGCTCGCTCATGCCGGACGGAAAAACGGTGGCCTCTTACCAGTACAACGTCAAAGTCACTCGCGAGGTGGTGCTCGTGGCCCACGCACTCGGCGTGACCGTTGAGGGGGAGGTCGGTGCGCTCGGCGGTATCGAAGACGGCCATGGGGCTGGTCTCGACGAAGAGAAGGCCAAGGAGCATCTCACAGATCCGACGCAGGCTGAACAATTTGTGGCTGAAACCGGTGTTGACGCGCTCGCCGTCGCTATTGGCACCAGCCACGGCGCCTACAAATTCAAGAAGCCCCCGACAGGCGATGTTCTGCGCATTGACCTGGTGAAAGAGATTCATCGCCGTCTCCCAAATACCCACCTCGTTATGCACGGCTCTTCCAGTGTGCCGCAGGAGCTCGTCGAGATCATCAACAAGTATGGAGGCGCCCTCAAACCATCGTTTGGCGTTCCCATCGAGCAGATTCAGGAAGCCATCAAGCACGGTGTGCGCAAAGTCAATGTGGACACCGATAACCGTCTGGCCATCACGGGAGCTATCCGTAAGGTCTTTGCGGAGACCCCGGAAAAATTCGACCCGCGCGATTACCTGAAGCCTGCACGCGAGGCAATGAAGGAAGTCTGCAAGGCGCGCATGATCGCCTTCGGTCAGGCCGGCTGGGCTGACAAAGTGAAGGCCATTTCGTGCCGTGAAATGATCTCCTTCTACGTGAGCAAGCAGAGCTAATCCACATCGGACATGCGTGCTTTGCCGCTCAGCGCGGCAGGTCGGATGTTTCGGGGCTGACGTGCTTGGCTTCGCGGTGCCTCCGGCTAAGCGTGCCATCGCCGCGGGCGCTAGACGAAAGCGCGTTGACGCCATCGGCATTTCTCAAAATGCGTGGTCGAACGTTGCTCGTCGCATATCCTGGGCGCCGACAGTGGTGAGGGTCCAAGGATGGAGGGGTTGCGGTGACGCGCAGGCGCGAGCGCCGGCACGAGAATATTGGCGCACGTCGCGCTTGCTCACACGCCTAAGAAGCGCTTCGCCGTGGCGAGGGACGGGAGTCCCTCCCACGGCTTTTTGTTTTTCGCGGCAATTAGCATGGGGGCGATTTATGCGACAAACAGTCGGCATGATGAAATGTTCCTTCACGACAGAAACGCAGTTAATATAATAATATAATGTTCTCTCAATAGCAAAAAAAGAGAACGATGGCACGTCTCGCCTCTGACGCCGGAGCTGGCGTCAGGAATCATGAGCTCATGCCATACGGCTTTTCTGCCAACACGGTACTTCGCGCAAGTTTGGGGACGGCTACCGGCGGCCGAGCGCTGGTTTGTCGTTTTTGTCAATTCGCCTTCGTATCGATTGGCTCCTGTGGGGAGGACCTCACAGCGCGTGGCTGTCCGTGGCCGCGAGGCCGATCGCGCGTCTCCGATTCTCTCGAGCTTTCGCGCATCGCCGCAGACTTTGTCCGCAGCGTTGACAAGAGCTCCGTTAGGTCATCGAGCTGATTCTGAACGTTTTCCAGCCGCCGCCGCAATTCATCCTGCTCGCGCTGCAAGCGGTCGAGTTGGCGCAGGGCCCCTTCGATGGCCTCCTGGCTCGTGCGTTCCTGCTGCCACATAGCACGCGTGAGCGCCCCGAACCACTCTCCGGCATTTCCAGCTTCATCGAGGCGATCGAGTTGGGCAAGCACTGCCCCGTAGTAGCGCCGCCAACGTTTTGCCATCGGAGTGCCCTCACCCTTCGTGGCTTGGTGCTCGGCAGGCGCAGGATGCTCATCAAGCTGGTCGAGCCGAAGCTTCACTTCCTGTTCAATGATGCGACGATCAGCTTTGAGTTGACTCAGAAGGGCAATAGACTGTGTATTGAGTTCATCCTCGCGCTTGAGCACCTCGTGAAATCGTGCCAACTGCTCCGCCGCGGGCCTTTCCGAACTTCGCGCAATCTGCTCGCGCTCGCGTTGTAGCTTCATTCGTTCCTTTTGAATCGCCACGAATGCTTGCAGGTGTTTCGCGAGTGTCGGCACGCGGTGCAGCTCTTCCCAGAGATCTGCCCGCAAGCCTAAAGGATCAGTTGTCCGCCCCTCGCGCTCTAACCACATTCGGCGCCATAGAGGACCATGCCCCCCGCGTATTTGGTCGACCAACCGATCATGTTGCGCCACAGCATTGGAAGCCTCGGCACGACGCTGCGGCTCAGTCACGGGGGGCTGTGCACCGACTGCGATGGTCAAGCTCAGTGCGCCGAGAAAGAGAAATGTCCTCCACGAATTTCGCTGGTTCATGTGCAATGCTTCCTCTCGCCGACTCTTCGGCTTCTTCGTAACAAACGAGCACAACGTGTGCCAGCCGAGCTGGTCGGTCTAAGGAGGACAGGGTGGTGGGTTTTCTTGGCGGCTTCAATGGAAAATCAACGCCAGAGATCCGGATCACTCTCCTCGGGCAATCCTTCGATAAGTTGAGTTGCAGCCTCGAGCAGCTCTTGAGAGTCTGTGAGAAGCCCCTCTAGGCGCTCACGAAGTTCTTGCGTGCTGGCGTGCAGAAGGGTGGTGGATATGAAGCCCTGCGTTGTAGGCGAGTGGGCACGAAGTGCCAAAAAACGCATACTCTGGAAACGGGGATCGAATTCCGGATTCATAGCTCGCACGGCCATCTCCAGCACCACTTCCGATTCGCTGCCGTTGAGCGACGAGCGATGCCTTACGCGCCGCGCGGCTACTAAATCCGGAAACAATCCCGCCTGCGCCACAAACTCGCCGTATTTCGAAACGAGCTCGTGGAGCATCTCCCGGATGGCATTGTTCAGTGTCATCGCTTCCGCCATAAAGCAACAAGCAAATAGGCTGGCGTCTAGTAGCTATTCACAGGCGGGCTGGAACTTTTCTGCTTGTGTGCTGAATGCGAAGCCAGCAGGGCGCGTAAGCTAAACGCGTTCTATGAAGCGAAACATCAGGCGCCACGAAGCCGAACTCGCGGGTGTGCTTCCCGTTTGGAAGGAACCAGGGCCAACCTCGCACGATGTGGTGGATATGGTGCGGCGTGCCGCAAAAATGCGGCAGGTCGGCCATACGGGCACGCTTGACCCGGCTGCCGAAGGACTGCTCGTGCTGTGCCTCGGCCCCTACACCAAGCTTGCGCCCTTTCTTATGGATACCGATAAGGAATACCGCGGTTATTTTTGCCTCGGCGCGGAAACAGACACCGACGACGTCGAAGGGACAGTGATCCAGCTCGGGCAACTGCAAAACGTGACGGCGCAGCGTTTGCACGAGACTGCCGATCAATTTTTGGGCGAGATCGAGCAAGTCCCGCCGCGTTTTTCTGCCGTAAAGCGCGACGGCAAAAAGCTCTATGAATTGGCGCGGGCCGGCAAGGATGTGCACGCCGAGCCGCGGCGCGTGAAAATTTACGAGTTCGAAATCGGACCTCCAGAGCCGTGCGAACTTCCGGCGCAAATGCTCCAGCGCACAAGCGACGAAACCATGCGTGCGGCACTCGAAAACGTACGGCCGCACCTTGTGCGCGTACCATTTCGTACGCGCGTTTCCAGCGGTACCTACGTCCGATCATTGGCGCGCGACCTCGGGCGTGCTCTGGGCTGTCGCGCCTTTCTCCTGTCTCTCGAAAGGACCGCCACCGGTGTCTTTACCGTTGAACATGCGCTGCCGATGCACGAACTTGAATCAGCCACGCCCGAGCAGCTTGACGAATGGCTCGTGCGTGGAATCGAGGTCATCGATCGCAGCAAATATCCTGTACTCCATCTCCTGCCGGCCTATGCTTCGCGGCTGGCGCAGGGCCAGCCTCTGCTCAACACCATGTTCGAGGAGATGGACGAAGCAGGCGAAGTGCCCAGCGGCATGATCTGCGCCGTGACCGATGAGGTGGGCGGAATTCTCGCCATGGTCCAGGCACAAAGATTAGAAAAGCTCCAGCGCAAGAATCCTTACGCTGGAGCCAAAATCGCAGGCTTTCGCCCAATCCGCATTTTTCCCGGCGGATTGCGATAACTCCCCGCAAACTCTCCGCGGAACTGTCCGGCGGCGACGCCGCCCCTACCTTCACCTTAGGACGAGGGGAAAGGAACGAAGCGGTCGAACCCCGTGTTCGGGCCGTAAGTAATGTCGCCGTTGCTCACGGTGCCGTTCGTCGGATCATAGGGTGTACCCGAATCTGGGCCATCAGCGTCAGGGCCACGGCTGTGGAGACGATAGGGCCCATAATGTTGGGCTGCATACGCGAATGTTGGCGCATGGGGATCCGTCGCCAACGCCTGAAGCGCATAGTTCCAGTTGACGTACATGTACTCGCGCACTTCGGGCGGCAGACTTGTCTTGTGGGCTGCGAAGGGATCCGTCGGCATGCTCGTGATGTAACCGATCGGCGTAGTCAGTGGATTGCGGCCATCCCACGTTGTGTCAGGCACTCCGAAACCCGTCACTTGCCCGCCAAGGTGAAACTCGAGCGCTGCCTGGGGCACGTTCGAATAGTGGTAGGTTGGGTAGCCCCCATGGTCCACGGCGTAGGCCTCGAGTGCTGTCACCACTGTCTTCATGTCGGCCTTGGCACGCGAGGCTTTCGAGCGCACCTGGGCATCGAGGAAATTCACAAGCGCGATACCCGCGAGAATGGAAATGATCGCCACCACAATGAGGAGCTCAATGAGCGTAAATGCCCGGCGGCGGCAAAGCGGTTGAAGCCTTTCCTCACGCATAATCGTTACCTCCACACTTTGTTTTAGCAACAAAGACGAAATGATGACAACAAAGATAGACGGCCGTCAAAGATGACTAAGGAGCAAAACGTGGGCCGAGATGATAGAGCATGAGGTAAATGACTACGCCCGTGACCGACACATAGAGCCAAAGCGGGGCCAGCCAACGCGCTAAACGCTTGTGTTTTTCGTATTTACATTGAATTGCCCAGATAACCGCCGTGAGAATCAGGGGCACAATCACCGCCGCCAGAACGGTGTGCGTCAGCAAAATTATCAAATAGAGTGTTCGGATTAGGGACGGTGCCACAAACCGCGTTGTTCCGTGCACGCTGTGATAAGTGAGATAACCGGTCAGAAACAGGGCAGAGCAGACAAGGGCGGCCACCATGAGTGCAATGTGAGCTTTCCGAACACCACGGCGAATCGCAATCCAGCCACTCACTGCCAAAATGGCAGATGTCGCGTTGAGACATGCGTTCAAGCCCGGTAAAGAACCAATAAAATTCTCACTCATCCAGCAGATTTCTCTTTTCGCAATGCTAAAATGGCCTCTTGCAGTTTCTTGATCTCGTTGGAATCCAGCCCGTCATAGTAGCCGCGAATTCGGCCCCTGCGATCAATAAGCACAAACTTGCTGCTGTGAATAATGGGTTCATTGTCGGGCGCCGCCCCCGGTGCGGGCTGATCCTCGACTCCTAATTTGAACCCTCCGCGTATGAACTTGTAAATCGTCGCCTTGTCGCCTGTGCAGAAGGACCAGCGCCATGGATCGTAATCGTAGCGCAGCGCGTAGTCCTGCAAAGTGGCGGTGGTGTCGTGTTCCGGATCCACGCTGAGCGAGAAAAGCAACACGTCGTCAATTTTTTGTTTGTTTAGCCACCGCTGAAGCTCGCGCATTGCCGCTGTCATGCGTGGGCATTGTCCACCGCAGCGCGTGAAGATGAAGTCCGCCACCCAAAGCGTACCGCCAAAGGTGCTCTTCGTCACAGGCTCGCCTCGTTCATTGAGAAAGCTAAATTCCGGCACTTCGCCAAAGACTTCGAGCGGTGCTTGCGTCGGACGGGTGCGTTGTCGGATCGCAGCAGCGAGAAGCAAAGCCAGCACAGCCGCTGCTAGCGTAAGGGCCAGTCCCCATGGAATGGGCACACGGGGCGGGGTCATTGGTTTGGCGTCGTGGTTCTCCGACATGCCATCCTCCAGGCAAACACAAAACTCAAGATGCCGAATGCAACGAGGAGCACAAGAGGCCCCATCAGGCTCTGATCTGACGTTATCCCTAACGCGTGTGCCAAAAGCCGGTGGGCATAGCTAAGCGGGTCGAGCGCCATGGCCCACCTAATGAAAGGCGAAGCTCCGGGAGCCGGGAAAAGAGCTCCTGAAAATAGCCACATCGGGAACAAAACGAGATTCATGATGCCATGGAATCCCGGAATTGAATCAATGCGCCACGCGAAGCCAACTCCAACAGCCGAAAGAGCCAAGCTTGCCAAAAGCAGCACTCCCGAGACGCTCAAAACGGTGGAAACGTCTAATGTCCCAATGACGGGCAAGGCTAGCAGCAGGAGCAACACCGATTGGCTGACGGCAAGAAAAGCTCCGCCGAGAACTTTCCCGGCTACCACAGCACCGCGGCTGACCGGTGCAACAAGCACCCCCTGCAGAAAGCCCTCGCGGCGATCTTCGATGAGCGAGATGGCACCGAAAATTGAGGAGAAAAGCACCACCATGAGAAGGGCACCAGGAAAGAAATAACGCTGGAATCCTCCCGCTAGGCCCGGCATTTGAAAGGAGGTGCCTAGCCCGGCCCCAAGCACAAGCCAGAACAGCAAGGGCGTCCCGACGGCGGCTGCAACGCGGCTTCGCTGCCGGAAGAAACCGACGATCTCTCTGTGAGCTAAGGCCCATGTCGCCATCAGGTCGTCTCTCATGGCGCGTCCTCGCTGTCGGCCTGCTCAACGTCGCAGGCGCGACCCGTTGCATGGATGAACACATCCTCCAGCGTGGGCTGGGCAAGCATGACAGTGGAAACAAGGCCCCTGTTTTTTTCCACCAACTCGACAATAAATCGCGACGAGTGGCCATTCATCGCCTTGGGCAATTCAATACGCAGCCGTCCCTTGATCAACTGTGGCGTCAGTCCCCACGTTGTGCGTACTCGCTCGGTGATGAGTGCGGGATCAGAGGACGTTACCCACAAGACGTGGCCGCCTACCTGCGCAATCAGCTCGGCTGGGCGTCCTTGCGCAACAGTCTGGCCGCGATCTAAAATCACCACCTCATCACAAAGCTCACCTTCATCGAGCAAATGGGTGGTGAGCAGCACACTCAATCGCTCAGCCTCACACAGCCGGCGGATGTATTCCAGCAGTTTATGCCGGCTCGTGACGTCCAATCCAGTGGTCGGCTCGTCGAGGACGAGCACGCGGGGCCCAGGAAGGAGCGCCTTGGCGATCTCCACGCGGCGTTGAAGTCCCCCAGAGAGAGTTCGCACAAATTCGTCGGCGCGATCCGTGATTTCACACACTGCAAGCGCATGTTCAATGCGTTTGGCAAGTTCCCTGCCGCGTAAACCATAAAGCAGACCGTGATAAGACAAATTCTCTCGCACAGTAAGCCGCTTGTCCAGGCTAGGCGACTGAAAAACCACTCCCAGGCAGCGCCTCACGTCGCGGGTATGATGGCGCGTGTCGAGGCCGAGCACGCGGATTGTGCCACCCTGTGGGAAATCCAGCGTGGCCACGAGACGGAGCAATGTGGACTTGCCGCTCCCGTTCGGACCCAACAAACCGCAGAGTTTGCCGGCTGGCAGCGAAAGGGAGAAATTGGAAAAAATACGTCGCTGCCCGTAAGCGAATTCTACGGCCTGGGCGGCCACCGCCCATTCCTCCGATACGTGGTCATCGCTGGGTATTCCTGCGCCGCGATGCTGCGTCGCGCTTGCCTGTCTCGCCAAATTCATCATCCAATACGATCCACAAGCATGAGGGAAAAAAGCAGTGCGTGATAAGCTAGCGAGCCAAAAAAGACCCAGTAGGCGCGTCGAATTGACGGAAGCCGCATCCAATGCCAGCTCAAGCTGAGTAAACCTAGGCCTAGCACAAGCGCCCCCAACAGATACCACACGCCGCAAAGCTGGGCCACGGCCGGCCCCACGCTGCTGGCCAGCAAAGCAGCCGAATAAAGCAGAGTCTGACGCGACGACATAGCTCCCGAAGCATCGAACACCGTGAGCATGGGCATGCCCGCCTGGGCATAATCGTCGCGATAAATCCAGCCAATGGAAATAAAATGAGGGAGCTGCCAAAAAAACATGATAATAAAGAGACTCATTGCGCCAAAATCGAGGGAATGTTGGGCAGCTGCCCAGCCAATGAGCGTGGGCATGGCGCCCGGGACTGCGCCAACAATGGTGCTGAGCGACGTAACACGCTTGAGAGGGGTGTAAACGCCCGCGTACAGGAAAATGGTAAGAGCTAGCAACATGGCAGCGAGGGCATGAGTCGTCACACTAAGCAGCGAGACCCCAGCCGCCGAACTTCCCAGCGCAAAGGCGAGCGCAAAAGAGGGCGACAGCCGCCCACTAGGCAGAGGGCGATTGCGCGTGCGGTTCATCACGCTATCGAGATCACGCTCAATGTACTGGTTCGCAGCACTTGCTCCTGCCGCTCCGAGCATGCAGCCCAGCAGCAGAAAGGTAAGCCTCAAATAGTTCACTTCTGCCGGTGAGGCCAGGACAAAGCCCACCCCGGCCGTGAAAGCTGTGAGCAGAACGATGCGCAGCTTGGCGAGCTCCGCGACGTCCGCAACCAACGTCGCGTGCGCTACGTGGGTCATCGTTTCGGGATTTGGCGCGCGACCACTCATTCTCACGTACAAGTCTCCTATGAAGCCGTCCGGCGTGCGACCGGTGCGACACGCCGCAATGCCAACGCTGACAACACTGTCAAAGCGAGAATTGCCGCACCCAAAGCCACATGCCCCACGCTCACGCCCACGTGATGCAGACGCGCAAGCTCCGGCTCAGGGCGTGCGCGATTGGCGAAGACGGCTGCCCCGCCCAAGAGCATCTGGAGAATGACTATCCCGCTCAGCGCCAGCAAAGCGCGCCGAAGAAACCTCAGCTCGGCAAATTGGCCCAGCACTCGGAGCGTTAGAAAAAAGATAAAACCCGCCACAATGACAGCTCCGGCGATGTGAAAAATCAGATGCGGAGTAAAACCGCTTTGCGAGTGCCGAAGCCCCGCCCCTAATAACAGCTGGATAAAAACAAGCCAGGCCGCAACGGTCATTTGCCGGCGAATACTCACGATGTGGGGGAAATGGGAAAGATCCTTCGCCGTTCGCCACCATCGGCTTGTGACCAGCGCCAACCCCATCATCGTGGCCAGGTAGCTTTGCCCTAAAACTCCGTGCACCACCGACACGTACGGATTGCGCAAGGAATGAATGACAAGCCCCCCGACGGCAGCCTGCGCCGCAACAAGGGCGACGGCAAACCATGCAAATTTTTTCACCGCGCGCGAGACGTCGGCAAGCGAAAGGGCAATGGCCTGAAGCAGCGTGGCCAAGCCCGTCACCGCTGCTAAAACTCTATGGGAATCCTCAAAGACAAGGCCACCAATAAAAGTCTCTTTTGTCGGAAAAGGTTGGCCGACAAAGGCTGGCCACGTAGGATCCGAAAGAGCAGCCTTCATGCTGGTGACGAGCGAACCGGCCACGAGCAACACATAGGTGAGGATCGCCGTGGATTTCGTCATGAGCCCCAGCAGACGGGCCTTGTGGTCCCAGGCAAGAGCGACAGACCCACCACCTGGATCGGAGGCGAGTCCAGAACCCGGAATTCTCTCGGAGGCGAAGGCGGATATCTCACCTCTCATCGGCGAGCCTCGCAGACGTAGTTCTTGCGTATCTCGTACGTTCGTGTCGTCGCTGTGTAGACACTTTGAGGAGCCCTGTCTCAAATCTTGCTCGCGTGGCTCGGGCCATGGGGTGCAACCTAGGAGTTGAGAGCCACGATCGCCGCACTGCGGCAATGTTTATTGTTGACTACAAAAGAAGATCGTATTTTATCGGTACTATTTTCAAGTCTTCACAAGGTTTGCCTCTTTTTTCTCACCGATCCGGATGTCATGCGCGACGGATTTGGCTGAGAAATCCTTTGTCAACGAGAGGATCAGTTTGGGAAATCCACGCCACAACTCATGGAAAATGAATAATCTTAGCCAATTTTTGGATCGATCTAATTTTCTCTTGCTTTTGAATCTGCCTTTCTGGTTTTATCTGAACGATAGCTTGCCATACGGGGTTCTATCGCGGCGCAAACAGCAGCAGCAATTTTCTTAGGTGGTCGAGAAAAGCGAGGCTTTGCCCTGCAGCGACGTTCACCGTATCCCAGCTCCAGGTTAAAACGTGAAAGAAAGACCCTAACGATGAAGCTCCAAAGTGCACATTGTCACGTGTTTACATTCGCCGTGCATCTTGGTCGGGCTACTGTTGTGAGGATCGGGTTGGCTACTCAACCGATGTGTGTTGTGATGGGAAGCGTCGTGAGTTTGCTGAGCGTCGCGCTTTGTGCTGCGCCTGTGCAAACATCTTATTTGTGGCATCTGCACCAACCCATCTATTGGCCTGATCAACGTTCCTACGGCACGGACCATTACGAGGTGGCGTGGGACTCGATCCAGCAGCAAGATGGTGGACGTCCTCACCCCGCCGAAAATCTTCGCTCAATTTTCGGATTGGACGATCGTATCGCGGCGTACCAATACCGTCCTCGCGACAGTGTCCAGACCATCCTGGGGTTACCCGACGCGGGTGCCCAGGTCAATTATTCAGGAGCTCTCATCGAGAATGTCAATTCCTTGAGTGGCAACCTTGCCGGTTACTATTCGGGATGGCAAAACAGTTTCATCCAGGCGCACGGCTGGACCACCAGTGGCGGGAAGCCGCGTATGGACATTGTCAACTTTACTCATCATCATGCGCTGGCTCCGCTGCATACCACCCGTACGATCGAAATGGAGATTCGGTTGCATCAGTACATCGTGCAGCAGCGCTTCGGCATCAGCCCGTCGAAAGGGTTCTTCCCCACCGAAATGGCATTTAGCGAGCGGCTCATCCCTGTCCTGAAGTCGCTTGGCATTGATTGGACTGTCGTGTCGGGTAACCATTTATCTCGAGCATGCTCGGATTTCCCGCTCGTGCTTGGGAGCGGCGGCGAGAACTGCGAGCCACCTAACCTGGCCGACGTGCTCAACCCCTCGCAGGGCAATTACTTCCGCGCCACGATTGACCGTGGCTGCGCGCCCGCCAACGCTGTGCCCTTCGCCTACACGCCGCACCGGGCCCAATACGTAAATCCTTATACGGGCCAGGTAGATTCGATCATTGTTGTGCCCAGCGCGATGGAGTACAGCTGGTGGGATGGCTACCGCAATCTCGGCGCCAACGAGCTCTCGCCCATCGCGACGCTCAACAACCCCTCGCGGCCGATCCTTTTGCTCATGGCTCACGATGGCGACAACGCTTACGGCGGCGGCTATAGCTACTACATGGAAAGCGTGCAAAATTTTTGCAACGGTGCGGCAGCACTGGGCTACAACCCCACAACCGTCGAGCAATATCTGGCGCAATTCCCTGTGCCCACGAACGACATCGTACACGTTGAGGATGGCGCCTGGGTCAATGCCGACAGCGATTTCGGTTCGCCCACATTCATCAACTGGAATTATCCCCTGCTGAATGTGTCTGGCCAGCCCGACCCGGTCAACGGTTGGCATGAAAAAGCGCGTGAATATGCGATCTACATCGCGACGGAAAATCGCCTCCGAACTGCAGAAGCAGTGCTGGGTCAGCCTGTGCGCATTCAGGAAGTGCTCAACCCTTCGGCTGGCGCGACAAACGTCGAGCGAGCATGGCATTACTATCTTGGTTCGCTCGACAGCGGCCAAGTCTACTATGGCACACCGGGCGACGTTGAGGTACGCGCGACGATCGCCTGCAATCAGGCCGTGCAACGTGCCGACACAGTGCTGGCGGGACAATTCAACGACACCGTCGGCCCAACCATCTGGATTCCGCAGCGCTGGCCCTACAACCCAGGCGCTGTGAACTTTGGCGTGGAAACAGGCTATCAGCAAAAAGTTCTAGGGCCGGATTTCACGGTGTGGACATTCGTCTACGACGTGAGTGGTCTGGCTTCCGTCACGTTGAAATGGCGGGTGGACAATGACGGCCAGAACCCGCTTTCTACGACCGAGAACGAAACGTATGCGGGCGGCCCAGGTGTTGGAGCCTGGCAATCGTTGCTGATGAACGGACGCCTCTTTCCCGCCAACAACGTGTACAACAAGCCGGGAATCGATTACTACGTCTTGCCGCAGTACATTGCGTATCACTACAGCGCGACGATCACTGGTCAGACGAACAAGCTTATTGATTACTACGTCGAGGCTGTGGATACGCACGGCAACGTCGAGCGCTCGCCGATCATGCACGTCTGGGTAGGCGACCAAAGCGGCGGTAGCAGCGGCACGGGAAACCGCGTGACCCTCTCGCCCGCCACTCCCACTGCTGGCCAGCCGGTTGGCGTTTCGTACAATCCCGTGGGCGGCCCCCTTCAGGGCGCGACAACCGTGCTCATGCACTGGGGCATCAACAACTGGGGCACTGTGCAGCCCGATGTCGCCATGACGTGGAATAGCGGCTCGCAGCACTGGGAGACCACGGTGACCCTGCCCGCCACCGCTACGCAACTCGATATGGTCTTCCACAACGGCGCGGGGACGTGGGACAACAATAGCGGTCAGGATTGGCATTTTCCCGTCCAGGCTGGAACCCCACCTCTGTGGACGATTGACGGCGTGGCGGAGAGCGACTCCCTGGTGCGCGCTCAAACACCAGGCGGACTCAAGCTCTGGATTGAGCGCGACGGAAACATGCTTTACGTGGCAACGCAGGGTGCTGGCAGCGGCCGAGATCATTTTATTTTCATCACGCGTTCGCTCACAACCACCCGCCCGGCGCCATGGGGCAAAGCTGGCACCTGTGTGGCCTGGGATGCTATGCTTGCCAACGAAGCGGACAACAATTGGAGTGGCTGGTTCGATAAAAATGAGGCGCAAACGCTCGGCGGCTTCACTCAGGGGGCTTCGGGCGGCCCAGGTGGTGTGCTCGAAGGCACCGTAGACCTTGCTCAGCTCTATCCCAACACTGGCGGGATGATTGCCACAGCTGATGTGCCTAGCCCTATTTATGTGGCAGCGGCTGAATACGGAACGAACAACGGCAGTGCGCTCGTAGCCACGACCCAGGTGCCCGCAACGACCAACGGCGATGGCAACCTTGACGCAACGGAATTCTTCGCCTATGGCCCCGCAGCCGGCGTCGCCGATTGGACGCTTTACTAAGCAAGTCCGGTCTCAGCGAAGTGCCGAACCGTCAACGTGCACGCGCGCAGCTTGGCGCCTGGCGCGCTCGAGAATCGCTCGAACTTTGGCATCGGCCCCCCGCACCGCCGCCTCAGGCGCTGCTTGCCCCAGCAGCGCCCGCTGGATTTCCTGCTGGAGCACTTTGTCGATGCGTTCGCCTCCGAGCACAAGCGGAGACATGATGCCTGCAGGAAATAGCGCGAAAACAGGGCCAAGCATGGGATGGTCGGCCCAGGGGTTGCCGGTGCTCTTGCGCGAAGGATAGACGTTTTCAAAGCGCAGAACACGCTGGCCCTCGCCGCTAACGAGGAATTTGACAAATTCCGCGCACAGGCGTCGCTTTTCTGGATCTCGCTGGCGGAACACCACATACGTGCCAAGCCCCGACGAACCCAGCACCGGGGTGGTCCCTGGATCATGCGGAGGGGCTGCGATGGCGTAGCGAATAGGATTCTCGAGTTCATCAAGACGGCCGGCTGCACGTTTGCGCTCGTTCGTACGTTCGATAGCGGCGTTAGCGACTTCCACGGCCGTAATGCACCACGCTCCCTGAAATGTCACGGCACAGGTGCGGCTGTCGCGCCAAATGTTCCAACTTTGTTCCTGAGTCATAGCGCCGATCTTCGGCTGCGCCACTTTGTACTCGCGCTCGAGCGCAATGAGTCGCCGCACTCCCTCCAAAAATGCTGG
This sequence comes from Candidatus Sumerlaeaceae bacterium, assembly GCA_049968255.1. Classification (GTDB taxonomy): domain Bacteria; phylum Sumerlaeota; class Sumerlaeia; order Sumerlaeales; family Sumerlaeaceae; genus DRVG01. The sequence goes on from JBMFRB010000003.1 coordinate 268,863, forward strand.
CGAACCTACGCCCGAGACCACATCGCCCTGCGCGTTGCGTTCGAGGATGCGGCCACCTGCGTTGAAGATGATCGAATAGGCTTCGTACTCCATCGGGCCAAGATTTGTCACAACGCCATAGTACTGCTTGCAGCGCCCAGCCAGCTCAGCCGGCGCCAGACCATCGTGTATTTGCCCATCGGGTGTCTCATATTTGGTAAGGGCGCGCATCTTCTGGACAAATTCTGCCCACGTCCAGCGGCCGTTGCGTGGAGGTTCCACACCAAATTTTTCGAAAAGGTCCAGATTGAGCAACGCCACGTAGCACGCCTTGTACCAGGGGACGGCGTAGATGTGACCCCCGTAAGAGACGGCTTCGATGTACTCTTCGTGAAAATCCGCAAGCTCATCCTGCAGAAACGCTTCCAGAGGTTCTAGCACTTCCTGCGCGATGAAACGGCTCGACACATTCACTTGCCCGCACACGTCGGGAGGTCGGCCGCTATTGACCGCGAGTATGACTTTCTGCTGGCCGTCTTGCCATGGCAATTTCGTGTAGCGCACCCGCACGCCCTGGTGCGAAGCCTCGAATCGCTGGATTGCTTGCCTCAGGTATTCGTTTGTCTTCGGCAGGTGAGGGAAGTCCCAGAACTCTATAAGATAAGTGCCAGGGGCTTCCGCGCGGCCGCGTGCCTCCGGACCGCTGCAGCTGCTCAACACTAAACAAGCGACCGCCGCGACGAATGCTAGCCAAAGAGCTAAGGTTGCTGTGCAGCGTGAACCACCGGGGGTGGCGCCAAAACTCATCCTTCGACCCTCTCGCCGCGGATTCGCCGCGAAAAGTTTTGCCTTGTCAAAAGAAAGCGCATCAGAATTGCCTTGCTGAGACAAGAGTCGCGGCAAAGGAATTCTCGCCGGGATGAGATGGCATGAGTGGGCGCGGGCGATCCTGGGTCTTGGGCGAAGGAACGTGGCTGGTGCTGATTGCACTTGCGTACGTCCTTGTCGGCGTGTTGCTTTTTGGCCGCGCGCTGGGGCCATGGTCGTACCTGCTCTATGGACGGGACACCGTCTCTCACGATTATATCATGCTGCTCTACGGGTGGCAGGAGACTCTGGGGCGGCACTTCCTTCCGCTGTGGTGTCCGTACCTTTTTGGGGGGGTCCCTCTCATTGGCTCTTTTGCCTTTTGCCCCTTTTATCCCTCGCAATGGCTGTACGCCATTGTGCCGTTCAACACAGCCTTCACGCTGCAATATCTACTGGCCATCGCTCTCGGGGGAGTCACCAGTGCGCTGTGGGCACGGCATCTTGGGTGCTCCCGCCTGGGGGCGATGTGTGCTGGCCTACTGTTCTGCGTTTCAGGCCATTTTCTCACGCTTGTGCACGCCGGTCACCTGCAGAAAGTCATGGCCATTGCGTGGGCGCCGCTCGCCCTCGCCATGGCGCCGAAGCTTTGCGAGCGTGGTAGCCGTGCGTTGCGTGCCATGCTGGTCGTCGCCGTGGCGTTGGCGATGCAGCTTTTTGCAAGCCACACGCAGATTGCTTATGCGACTGCGTCGGCAGTGCTTGGTTTCGCCATAGCTTCTTTCCGTGGCCAGCGCTGGAGCCATCCCCTGGTGCTAGTGCGGAATTTTGCCGGGGCTATAGCGCTCAGTGCGGTCCTCAGTGCTGCGCAATTTTTCCCCGGCATGGAAACCGCGGCACTCTCTAATCGTGCCGACGGAGTGAGCTTTGCCGAGGCGGTCGAGACAAGCTACCCACCCCGTGAATTGTGGGAATTCGTGATACCTCGTGTTTTCGGCGACAGCGTGTCGGGTAGTCCGGTCCCTTATTTCGGCTCTTGGGGTGAGCGCATTGTTAGTGATTTTATCGGTGTTTCAGCCGTGCTTTTGGCGCTCATTGGTCTCTTTGCCGGAAAGGGGCCCTCGCGGAGGATGCTGGCGATCACTACCGTCATCTCTCTGCTTATTGGACTCGGCCGATACACGCCGATCTATCGCTTTCTTTACGAACATCTGCCTGGCTTCTCGCGATTTCGCTCTCCCGGCACCTTTATGTTTCTTGCCTCGGTGTGCCTTGTGCAGCTTGCCGCGCTCGGTCTTGAAGTCCTCTGGCGGGGGATTGATGGCGATCCGCTTCGCTTTCCACGCACCAGAGTGCTCGTTGTCGTGGGGTTTGGGGGCCTGCTCGGCCTGCTCATGACGGCGGCCCCAGCTGCGATTGGCCCCTTGCTTGGCATCGGGACGGCGGAGCAATGGGCAAAGTTTGGGTCGGTTCTCGGGCAAAACATTCGCGCAGCCGGCATGCAGTTTGTGGCCTCGGCCGCGCTCATTGCGGTCACGGCGATGGCGGTGCTGGCCTGGGAAAGCTCTCCAGGGGGCCAGCGCTCCCAAGGACGATATCTTTTTTCCAAATTAGCATTTATTGCATTAGTTCTGATGACTGTCCTTGTTCCCGCGCTTGCAAACCGGTACTTTATTCGATTTGCGCCGTTCGACGACTATCTCTTGTATTTGAGCTCCGAGAAGTCATGTGCGTCGAAATGGACTGACGAGCCAGCGCCGAGGGATATCGTGTGGCTTGCCAAATTATGCTTCGCGCCTCGGGCGCGCTCTTGGACTTCAGTGCCGAAGCGCATCATGGGGCCCAATCTTCTCGACAATCGGCCGCTTTTGTCGCGGACGGGGTCCCCCGCGGGTTATCACCCGGTGTTTCTCAAACGTTACGCCGATCTTGTTCAATCGCTTGGCTGGTATCATCCTCAATTGCTGCGCCAGTACGCCGTACATGAAGTGGCCGCGGATGCGTCGCTGTCGCTCCCGGCCTCAGAATGGGAACAAACGGGATCGAGGGATCGCTCTCGGCAATGTTGGCAGCAACGTTTTCCCAAGTATCTGAGCGTCTGTCGACGCTTGGTCGTGTGTGCGACCTCTCAAGAAGTGATGAAAGTTCTGGCAGCCGATCCACATGCGACCCCGCCACAACGTCCTTTTGTCACTTTGCGATGGGCATCGGAGTTCACCACGAACGGCGTTGACAGTCCACTCGACCAATGCGAATGGGCGGTGGTCGAGGCCTCCCGTCTTTGGCGGGCCGGACTACCTGTCTTTTGGATGGCCAACAGTGAGGATTGGTTCATTTGGTTTCCACGAGCCTATGCCAGGCTGATGAGGGACCAAGTGGAGCTCCGTGCTAGTTGTCCCCAGGGAATTTCACGTGTGCGTCCGTTGGTGACGTTCGACGATTACAGGCCTGGAGCGATGAAGGTGACACTTTTCTATCACGACCAAGGCATAATTCTTCTTGCCGAGAACTATTGTCCCGGCTGGAAAGTCGCTTCCAAAGGCAGAAAACAAGTTACGGTGCTGCCAGTGAATCACGCGCAGCTGGGTATTCTCTTCCGACCTTCGCCTGGTGATTCTCCTCTGTGTTTATTGGAACTCACCTACGCCCCCTTCAGTTGGCGCCTAGGGCTATTTCTCTCTTTGGTCGCCTGGGCTACGCTTTTCGCTTACGTCCTGGCGCACTTCATGCAAAAAACACGATTTCATGATGCATGCAAACACTGGACAATGCCCGCTCTTCACTTTTAGAAATACTCCGTGTCCCGGCACGATCAAAAATGAAAGCTGAGCAAGACCTGAGATGCCAACGCTTCCGCTACACGAGCGCATAGCGTGCAATCATCCGCTGGCGCACCACACCACGATTGGAGTCGGCGGGCCGGCGCGCTATTTTCTACCGGCCAGCAGCGTCGAGGACCTTCGCTACGCCCTGAGGTGGGCTGCAGAGCGCAACCTGCCCGTCTTCGTTCTTGGTGGCGGGAGCAATGTGGTTATTGCCGATACGGGATTTCCGGGACTCGTCGTTCAGCTCGCCACGCGCGGTTGGCAGATGGAAGCCCGCGATCGCCAAGCAATTATTTTGCGTGTTGCTGCAGGCGAGCGCTGGGACTACGTCGTTGAACACGCTGTGACCGAGGGGTGGGCCGGCATCGAGTGCCTTGCGGGCATTCCCGGCCACGTAGGAGCCACGCCCATTCAGAATGTCGGTGCTTATGGCCAACAGGTTTCCGAGACCATCGTCGAGGTCAAAGCCATCGAGTTGGCAACGGGTCAAATGGTGACGTTTTCTGCGGCAGACTGTGCTTTCGGCTATCGCACGAGTCGTTTCAAGACGGTGGATGCTGGCCGCTACGTCGTGGTCGAGGTGGCTTACCGGCTTTTGCGCGATGCGATCCCGACGGTGCGCTATGCCGAATTAGCCGCATATCTCGACGAGCAAAACATTCGCAACCCCACGCTTGCCCAGGTGAGAGGTGCAGTTCGTGCCATCCGTGCCCGCAAATCCATGCTGGCCGATCCGAATGATCCCAATGCGCGCAGCTGTGGATCGTTTTTTGTCAATCCCGTGGTGTCGCGCTCGCAGTTCGAGGAATTGGTCGCAACGGCGCGTCGAAAAGCCATGGTCGGACCCAACGACTTGCCCCCACACTACGCCAGTGGCGATGAGGTCAAGCTTTCGGCGGCCTGGCTCATTGAGCAAGCTGGCTTGCGTCGAGGCACACGGCTGGGCACTGCTGCACTGTCGCAAAAACATGCGCTGGCGATCGTGAACCTCGGCGGAGCCAAAGCCCGCGACATCATCGTCCTGGCCAAACTTGTCCGCACTCAGGTCTTCGACCGCTTTGGTATTCTCCTGCAGCCAGAGCCGGTCTTTGTGGGTTTTGAATCTGATCCTTTGGCGGACTAGGACTGGCCGCCGGTTTGCGCCTGTTGTTGCTCTTGTTGCAGCTCGATGTATTTACCCATGACCCGAAATTTGCGGTAGCGTAGCTCGAGCAATTCGTTCACCGGATAGGGGCGCAACATGGCGAGATTTTTCTCCAGGGCCTCGCCAACGTTCTTGAAAGTCGCTTGCGGATCGCGGTGCGCCCCACCCAGAGGTTCGGGAATAATTTCGTCCACGACCTCAAGGGCAATGAGGTCTTTGGCCGTAAGCTTGAGTTGTTCGGCCGCGCGTTCTGCCATGCCGCGGTCCTTCCAAAGGATGGCTGCGCAGCCTTCGGGCGAGATCACGCAGTACCAGGAATTCTCCAACATGAGGATGCGGTCGCCCACGCCCACACCGAGCGCGCCCCCACTGGCGCCCTCACCGATGACAATGCACACAATTGGCACTTGCAGTGTGAACATATCGCGGATGTTGCGCGCGATCGCCTCCGCTTGGCCTCGCTCTTCCGCGCCGATGCCAGGGAAAGCTCCCGGCGTGTCAATGAAGACGACGATGGGCAGGCCGAACTTGTCGGCAAGGCGCATGGCACGCATAGCCTTGCGATAGCCCTCGGGGTGCATCATTCCCCAATTGCGCATGAGGTTTTCTTTCGTGTCGCGGCCTTTTTGCTGGCAAATGACGCAGAGGCGCTCGCCGCGGAAGCGCGCGAATCCGGTCACGACAGCCTTGTCGTCGGCGAAAGCACGATCGCCGTGGATCTCCACAAAGTCGGTCATCAGGGCCTGGACAAAATCCAATGCGTGCGGTCGGTCCATGTGGCGTGCTAGCAGAACGCGCTGCCATGGCGTAAGGTTCTCGAAGATCTCGCGCTGTTTGCGTTCGAGCTCCTCGCGCAGGGCACGAATTGCCTCTTCATCGCGCGGCTCCTGCTTTTCTCGTTCGAGAAGCTGATTTTCCAACTCGATGATCGGCTTCTCAAAATCGAAGGCAGTGATTGCCATGATCAGTCGTCGACTCCTCAATAACTCATTACGTAGCTTGCTTCCGGCGCGCATGGTTCACCGGAGCAGCACAGCGCATTTTTCGCCTCTTCACTCTGCTAAATAAAACATGTAGCAAAGAAGCAACCAGCTGCGGTGCCAAAATTCAAGCAAACATATAGACCAATTCAGCTTCCATTCATCGGCACCTTCAGAAAAGCCACGTCCCAACCAGCTGCGCAAAAAGTGACATCGGGTGCGCAAAAAGTGCCGGTCACTGGTGAATTCTGAAAAGTTCCTGAGCGAAGAAAGTGCCAGTGATAAAAAATGAGAGTAGTACTCAAGCTTTTGCGGTGTTTAGATCGCTCCAAGTTGCATGAAGAAGACCCGCCTGCTGTGGTTTAAGTTTTGCACACACTAACGCCAGCCTACCGATGAGGTGGCTGGTATTTGCTCATACACAAATGAGGGACGATGCCCATGAACCAGCAGTTTTTGCGGCCGGCACCCCAAGGCCTCTATGACCCACAATTTGAACACGACGCCTGTGGCGTTGGGTTTGTGGTCGACATAAAGGGCCGCAAGTCGCACGAAATCGTCGAGCAAGCACTCAGGATTCTTGTCAATCTGAGCCACCGCGGAGCCTGTGGTTGTGATGCCGAAACGGGCGACGGAGCCGGCATTCTCATTCAAATCCCTCACGAGTTTTTCGCGCGCGAGTGCGCCAGGCTGGGAATCCAACTTCCTGCGCCAGGCCAATATGGCGTCGGCGTGGCTTTTTTCTCTCCTAACCCGGGACACCGTGAGGCGTGCCAACGACGCATCGAGCAGGTCGTCGCAGAAGAAGGCCAGGAGTTCCTGGGCTGGCGCGACGTGCCCGTGCAGCCGCAATACATCGGCGAAGTCGCGCGCTCGGTCATGCCCATTATCCGGCAGTTCTTTATCAAAAAGAAAGGAATCTACGCCGGTCAGGATGTTTTTGAGCGTAAGCTCTACGTCATTCGTAAATGGGCCAATCGCCGCATTAAGGATGAACAGCTGCCTGGCTTTGAAATGTTCTACATGCCCAGTCTGTCGAGCCGAACAGTGATTTATAAGGGCATGCTCATGGCCAAGCAAATCCCGCTGTTTTATCCCGACCTCACAGATCCGCTGGTGACGAGCGCGATCGCCCTAGTGCATTCGCGATTCTCGACAAACACATTCCCGAGCTGGGAACTGGCCCACCCTTACCGCATGATTGCCCATAACGGCGAAATTAACACGTTGCGCGGAAACCGCAACTGGATGCGCGCGCGCCAGGCCACGCTCACCAGCGCGCTTTTCGGCGACGAAATTTATAAACTTTTCCCCTTGGTGACAGAAACCGGCAGCGACTCGGCCACCTTCGACAATGCCTTGGAGTTCCTCGTCATGGGCGGCCGACCTTTGCCGCAAGCCGTCATGATGATGATCCCCGAAGCGTGGACGGGCAACCCTTACATGGATCCCGACAAGCGCGCATTCTACGAGTACCACGCCTGTCTCATGGAGCCTTGGGATGGTCCGGCAGCCATCGCCTTCACCGACGGCGTACGCATTGGAGCTGTGCTCGACCGCAACGGGCTGCGGCCTGGACGCTACTGGGTAACGGCCGACGATCGTCTCATCTACGCCTCAGAAACAGGGGTGCTCGACATCCCCATTGAGAACGTGATCTACAAAGGCAAGATGCAGCCCGGTCGCATGTTGCTCGTCGACACCGAGCAGGGGCGAATCATTGATGACGAAGAAATCAAGCGCAGCATAGCCACGCGTCATCCTTACCGCGAATGGGTCGCCAAAAATATCGTCGATCTCGACTCGTTGGCTGCTCCGCCGGAGAATTGCTGTCACGATCTCGACGACGAACAGGTCGTGCGGCTGCAACAAGCCTTTGGCTACACGCTCGAGGACCTGCGCATGCTCATGGCACCTATGGCCGCCAACGGCGAAGAAGCCATTGGCTCGATGGGCAATGACTCCCCGCTTGCCGTTCTTTCGTCGCGGCCGCACCTGCTTTACAATTACTTCAAACAGCTTTTTGCCCAGGTCACGAATCCCCCCATTGATAGCATCCGCGAAGAGATGGTGATGTCCACCGTCAATTATCTGGGCAAGTGGGGCAACATCCTCGATGAAGTGCCGCAGCACGCGCGCATGGTGCGCATTCAGCATCCGCTCATCACGAACGAGCAGCTGGATAAGTTGCGCAACCTAGATCACGAACATAATCGGGCTATCACACTCCCCATGCTCTTCAACGTCGAGGCCGGCGAGCAAGGGCTTGAGGCGGCCATGGAAGAGCTTTGCGAACGGGCAGCGCAGGCGTGCCGCGATGGTTATGCGATACTTATTTTGTCCGACCGCGGCGTGGATGAAAAACATGCTCCTATTCCTGCGCTGTTGGCCACAGCCGGTGTGCATCACTACCTCATTCGCGAAGGGTTGCGCGGATTCGCCAGCCTTGTCGTAGAGACCGGCGAGGCGCGCGAAGTGCACCATTTCGCGCTGCTCATCGGGTACGGAGCCGGCGCAATCAACCCCTATTTGGCTTTCGAGACCATTGCCGACATGGTGCGCAATCGCACATTGCCTGCGGAGCTGCTGCCGCCAGTCGGTCTCACTGTCGAGCAGGCGATCAAAAATTACATCAAGGCCGCCGATAAAGCGATCCTCAAGATCATGGCAAAAATGGGCATCAGCACTATCCAAAGCTATCAAGGCGCCCAGATCTTTGAAGCCATTGGCCTCGACAAAAGCGTGGTGGATAAGTACTTCACACACACAGCGTCGCGAGTGGGCGGGGTGAAACTCGACGCTATCGCGCGCGAGACGCTCATCCGCCATCACAACGCGTTCCACGAGGAGCGTTTTGCGCACGATGAGATCCTCGACTGGGGTGGGCAATATCATTGGCGTCGCGACGGCGAGCCACATTTGTTTAGCCCCGATGCCATTGCCAAGCTCCAGCATGCTGTGCGCATGAACGACTATGCGACGTTCAAGGAGTACAGCAAGCTCATCAACGATCAGAGCGAAGCGTTGTGCACGCTGCGTGGGCTTTTCCGCTTCCGCAAAGGCCAGCCGATCCCTATCGAACAAGTTGAGCCAGTTGAATCCATCGTCAAGCGCTTCGCCACGGGCGCCATGAGCTTCGGCTCGATCAGCAAGGAGGCGCACGAGACACTTGCCATCGCCATGAACCGGTTGGGCGCAAAAAGCAACACGGGCGAGGGTGGCGAAGATCCCGAGCGCTTCAAACCAGATCCTAACGGCGATCTGAGGCGCAGCGCTATCAAACAGGTGGCAAGCGGGCGTTTTGGCGTCACCACGAACTATCTCGTGAATGCCGACGAGTTGCAGATCAAGATGGCTCAGGGCGCGAAACCTGGCGAAGGCGGTCAGTTGCCTGGTCACAAGGTGTTCCCGGAGATTGCGCGCGTGCGCCATTCGACGCCGTTCGTCGGGCTCATCTCGCCCCCGCCTCACCACGATATTTACTCAATTGAGGACCTTGCCCAGCTCATTCACGACCTGAAAAACGTGAATCCCTCCGCGCGCATCAGCGTGAAACTGGTGGCGGAAGTCGGCGTTGGTACTGTGGCTGCTGGCGTGGCCAAAGCTCACGCGGACGTCGTGCTCATTAGCGGGCACGATGGAGGAACCGGAGCGTCTCCGCTGACGTCGATCAAGCACGCCGGCATCCCCTGGGAGCTTGGACTGGCTGAGACCCAGCAGGTTCTCGTGCTCAACGATCTGCGCAGTCGCATCATCGTGCAGGTGGATGGTCAGCTCAAAACGGGGCGCGACGTGGCCATCGCCGCGCTGCTCGGCGCAGAGGAATATGGCTTTGCCACAGCCGCACTCGTCTCGCTGGGCTGCATCATGATGCGCAAATGTCATTTGAATACCTGTCCAGTAGGTGTGGCCACTCAAGATCCTCGTTTGCGAGAACGTTTCGCTGGACGTCCCGAGCACGTGATCAATTTCTTCCGTTTTGTGGCTCAGGAGCTGCGCGAGATTATGGCCGAGCTTGGTTTCCGCACGGTGGACGAAATGATCGGGCAAGTGGACATGCTCGACGTGCAGCCGGCCATTGATCACTGGAAAGCCCGCGGGCTCGACTTCTCGCAAATCCTTTATCAGCCCCCGCGCAAACCCGGCGTGGAAATTCGCTGCGTCAAGGCGCAGGATCATGGGCTCGAGCAGGCCCTCGACCATGAGCTTATCCGCCGCTGTCTCCCGGCGCTTGATCGCCTCGAGCCCGTGGCGTTCGAGATGCCGATTCGCAATGTGAATCGAACGGTAGGCGCCATGCTCAGTGGCGAAGCCGCCAAGCGCTACGCAGAAGAGGGAATGCCGCCAGAAACCATCCACATCAAGTTCCACGGCTCGGCGGGCCAGAGCTTCGGTGTTTGGCTCTACAAAGGGATCACCTTCGAGCTCGAGGGCGATGCCAATGATTATTTCGGCAAGGGACTGAGCGGCGGACGACTTATTATTTATCCGCCGCGCAAGGCGCGCTTCGTGCCCGAGGAAAACATCATTATCGGCAACACCTGCTTTTACGGCGCAACCAGTGGCGAAGCGTATATCCTTGGCCGCGCTGGCGAGCGCTTCGCCGTTCGCAATAGCGGTGCCAAGTGCGTCGTGGAAGGCGTAGGTGACCACGGCTGCGAGTACATGACAGGCGGTACAGTTGTCGTGATTGGCCCGACCGGTCGAAATTTTGCAGCCGGAATGAGTGGCGGCATCGCCTTTGTGCTCAACGAGGATGGAAAATTCGAGCAGCGTTGCAACACCGCAATGGTGGATCTGGAAAGCGTCGAGGACCCAAAGGATATCGAGCTGCTCGAACTTATGCTTCGCAATCATGCCAAGCTCACCGGCAGCACCGTGGCTCAACGCATTCTTGAGAATTTCGAGGACTACTTGCCGCGCTTCGTGAAAATCATGCCGCGCGACTTCCGCCGCGCGCTGCAACAGCTCGACGAGAACGCACGCGCTCAGGCCGAAGCCAAGCTCGTGCCCATCCCGGCGTAGCTTCGGGGCTAAAGCGAAAAAATTCTCGGGCGCAATGTTAGGCCAACACACAGCGAGCACCGTCGCGACGTGCAGCACGCTCTCGTGGGTCACGTCGCGACGCTTTTTATTGACGAAGCTCGTTCGCTCCATGTCATGTGAGACTAGGATATTCTGGCGTGCCATGGGCTCCGCTTGCAGCACCGGGAGGGTGCAGAAAAGGGATTGCCACGGAGGCGGCGCTAGCCAAAAGGGAGGGGCGGCAATCATGATGCAAGCGGAACAGCGCCACAGAACTGTCGGTAAGCTTCCCCTGCCACGTGGGGCGCAGCACAAATGCGTGTGGCGAGGGAAGGTTCACTTTCGCTGGTCGTTGGCGCTTGCTACCATTTCTTCGTTACTTTCCGCATGCTCCATGCTGCGTCCTCCTTTCGATGTGACCAGCCGTGGCCTCAGCGAAACCCTTCGCTTGCCCCCATCTGTCCACGCGACTCTCCAACGAAAAAGATTTCAGCTGCTACCTTCCGGCGAGGCACGCAAACCAACCAAGGTCTGGTGGTGCGTGCGTCCGGTGAACATCCCCGCTGGGCGGATGGCAGCCGCTGTCGGCTGGTATCACGAATGGATCCTGGCTCCGGGCTTTGAGAAAGGAGCTGATTTCGCTGGCTCGGATTCCGTTCGCGGCACGTGGCCACCTTCGCCTTTAGCCTTGCTACAACCGCTCCATGCCAACGAACACAAAGGGGCTGCGCTGGCACCCGAGACATATGCGCGCGAAATCAGGCGTGTGTCGCCTCAGCTTATACGCAAAGCCGCTGCTAATACGCCGCACGCTGGATTCTTCCCTTTTCCCTTTCACAATTGCAACACATGGGTTCGGAAAGTCATCCGAAAAGCGTGCACTTACGAGAATCAACTTTAGCACTGGACACCGCGTGTGCCGCAGCGCTACGCTCCCGGGTGAATGTGAACTAACGAAAGGCGACGCTTTCGACAATGTTGCAATTCAGCTCCAGTCCCTTGTGGAAAGTATGGAGACTAGTCGGCGTGCTCGTTGTGGCATTCGCGCTGACCGGCTGTGCGGGGCTTAGCTTCGGACGACGTTCTCAGCCTGAGTGGGTTGTGGCCTCCGCCACGGCTCCTTACCGCGCCGTCGACGTTCCGGGACGCCAGCGCCGAGAGGCGCAAAATGATGCGGAAACTCTGGCACGCCGCCAGCTGCTCAACGAAATTGGACGGATGCGGGTGACAGGCAAAAGCACCCTCAACGATCTCATCGCCCGAGATCCCCGGCTCCGTGCGGCTGTGCTCGACCTCGTCCGCACCGCTGAGGTCTACGATTGGCGGGTGGACGAGACGCGTGGCGAAGTTAGCGTAAGCATTCGCTTAGATCGCAATCGCATCTGCGAACTTCTTGCCCCGAATAATGAAACCAGAAAATAGCGGCGAGGCGACGACGTCGCGCCCCGAAACTGTTCTCATGGAGCCAGCGCACTGCCGTGTGGTGCTTCACTGTTCAGACATCCACGTGGGGCGGCGCTTTCAGCCTCAACCCGCAGAGGGCCTCATGCGAGCGGCGAAGCGTATCGCTCCTGATGCAGTCATCGTTTCAGGCGATCTCACCATGCGGGCGCGCCAAGGTCAATTCCGCCAAGCCCGCGCGTTGCTTGATCGCTTGCCTCACCCCATGGTTGTCATTCCGGGGAATCACGATATTCCGCTCTACAATTTGCCCATGCGTCTCCTGATTCCCTTTGCCAACTACAATCGTTGGATTGCGGAACTCGATGATGGCGTGCTGAATCTTGGCGTATGCGCTGTTTGGGCCGTAAACACGATCAACCCCTTCGTGCATCAGAAGGGGAGAATTCTGGAGCAGGACCTGGAGGCAATTGAGCGTTGGTCGGGCTCACTCCCCCCCGATCTCTGGCGCGTTCTGGTGGTTCACCAGCACTTCGCCAACACTCCCGACAACCCACGGCCAGGGATTTATCGGCACGCTCGCGAGTTGCTGGCGCGCCTAGCTCGCGCTGGCGTCCATCTTGTGTTGCACGGACATGTTCACCAATCTGGCTTCCATTTGGCAAGCGAGCTCTTCGCCGAGTTTCCGCATCCCATGGTGGTTGCGGCTGCCGGCACAGTCTCAAGCGGTCGAACCCGCGGTGGGGAGCGACTTTATCAATTCAATTTGCTAACATTTGAGTACGAAAAGTTTTCTGTTCAGATCTGGAATTGGAATGCGGCACGAGGCGAGTTCGAGGCCGGCGAATGGCGAGAATTCCCACGAGCAATGTTTAGCTGACGCGGAGCACACCATGCCCATCCTGACATATCACCACATTGGAGAGCTTCCGCCCACGGAGCGGGAGCATGCCGGTCTGTGGGTGAGCGCAGAAAACTTCGCGCAGCAGCTGGCATGGTTGCGTGCGAAAGGATTCGTCGGTTTGCGTGTGAGCGAACTTGCGCGTGTGCTGCGCGAGGGGCGCAAAGTGCCGGTCCGTTGGGTAGCTATCACGTTCGACGACGGATGGCGCGACAATTTTACGACGGCCTGGCCTCTCTTGCGCGAGTTTCGATTCCCCGCCACGATTTTTGTGACCACGCAGAAGCTGCGCTCTGGTGCCGTGGGCGACTCGCCCTTCGAGATGATGTCCGCCGATGAGCTCACTGAGTTGGCGGCGCATGGCATGGAGATCGGGAGTCACACGCGCACGCACCCGAAGCTTACGCGCTTGCCAGACGATGCTGCGCGCGAAGAGATCGCTGGCTCACGCGAAGACCTACGTCAGCTGCTTGGCGTGGCGCCCTCAAGCTTCGCCTATCCCTATGGTGCCCACTCGGCACGCATTGAGCGCCTCGTGCGCGAGGCCGGCTATTTCGCCGCTGTGAGCACTATTCGCGATAATCGAGTTCACCCCGACCAGTTGTTTCATATGCCGCGCGTCATGGTCATGCGCACGACGTCGCTCCGGCGCTTCGCCTACATGTTCTCGTTCGCTTATCATGCTGTGCACAGTTGGAAGAATCTGAGTCGGTGGAGAGACGGCCGATGAAGGTACTCCACACCAATTTCCTTCGCGGCTGGGGTGGCCAATCGAACCGCATCCTCACAGAATGCGTGGGGCTGGCAGCGCGTGGCTGGCAAGTACTACTCAGCGTGCCGCCTGGCAGCGAGCTGGCGAAGCGCGCACGCACCGCTGGCCTCGCTGTGGACGAATCCATCAGTTACGGCCCGCTCGTGAGGGCCCTCTTGGCCGGCGATGTGCGAAACTTCACCGCTCTGGTCGAACGTTTTCAGCCCGACATCATCCATTTGCACGGCGGACGCGACTCGTGGATCGCGGCCCTCGCGCTGGGCTGGCGCCAAAAGCGCCCTCTCATCCTTCGCACGAAGCACAACGTCTTCCCTATCATCGGACACCCGCTAAACCGATGCCTTTATGGGCGTTTCTTCGATGGCATCGTGTGCATATCCTCGTCTATCGTGAAGCAGTGCGCCGACACCCGCTACATTTCGCCGGAAAAGCTGGTTCTCATCCCGAGCGCCTGCGACGCGGAGCGATTTGCCCGCGCTACCGAAGCCCGCGAGAAAAAGCGCGAGGAATTTGGTTTCCACCCAAGCGATGTGGTCATCGTCATGTCTGGTCGCTTCCGCCCAGAGAAGGGGCACGATATTCTTCTGGCAGCAGCGCCGCATATTCTCGAGGCGCTACCCAACGTAAAATTTCTGCTGCTTGGAAGCGGTTCGCTGCAAGGGACCGTCGAAGCACGGCTGCGCGCGCAAGGTTTGTTCGGATCGATTGTGCTAGCTGGGTTTCGCTCAGACGTTGCAGAGTGTCTTGCCGCTGCCGATCTTGCCGTGCAGCCATCCCGCTCAGAGGGGCTCGGAACAGCGGTGCTTGAAGCAAGTGCGATCGGCTTGCCTGTCGTGGCCACGGCGGTGGGCGGAATCCCAGATATTGTCGTGCATGGTGAGACGGGCCTTCTCGTTCCACCCGAAGATCCCGAGGCCCTCGCGCAGGCGCTTATTCAACTTGCCCAAAATCCCGAGCAGCGAGCTGCTCTTGGTCGCGCAGCACAGCAGCGTGTCGCCACTCTGTTTTCGGTCGAGCGCCTTATCGAATTGACCGACAACTACTACCGTCGTCTTCTCGGACTCTGAAGTCACCCTTGTGCGTGCTTATCAACAATGCCCAACGCCGAAAATGGCCCTGCATGCACGAACACTTGCCACGAGTAGATTGTTTCCTTCAAGCTAGGTTCACACAGATGCACAGTGCACCTGTTGAAGGTTAGCCGATGGAAAAGAACATATGAGCACAACGCCCCCATCGCCCGGTGGCACCCATTATCAACTCGATCTTGATCGCGTGCGTCGTCAGGAATTTCTCGCAAGCGCCAACGAGCAACTTCGCCAAGCGCGCGAACAGCATATCAAAGCGTGCCTTCGACGGGGCGGCATGCAAGCTTCCCAAGAGCTCGCGGCTGCCATGGACGCCTTGCTCGTTCGCATTGCGGAGTGGGTCGTGCGAGAGGCAGGGCTCGGTCGCGCGGACTACGGGCGCGTGGCCATTGTGGCGCAGGGTGGCTACGGGCGAGGTCAGCTCAATCTTTTCTCGGATGTGGATTTGCTCCTGCTGCTTCCGGATAAGCCGACGCCCACAGAGCAAGCCTTCGCGACCAGTTTTCTTTACATGCTTTGGGATTTGCGAGGCATTGAGCTGGGCCACGCAGCCAAACGAGTGGAGGAAGCGCTGAGTGCGGCGGGGAGCGATCTCGATTCCACGACCACGCTCATTCACACGCGACTTGTCTTTGGCAATGCAGAGCTGCTCGAATCTCTACAGAAGGAGCTTGCTGCACGCCTGCAGGGGGCAAAGCGTCGCTGGTTTGTCGAGGCAGTCCTCGAATCTGCGCGCGCGCGTCACGAAAAATACGGCCGTTCCATCTACCTGCTCGAGCCGAATATCAAAGAAGGCGAAGGCGGACTGCGCGACACTCATGCCCTGCTCTGGCTCAGCTACGCGCTGCTTGGCAGCGCAGAGTCGCACATGCTCGTTGGCCACGGCGTGCTAGAACCGAACGAACTTCTTGCCATGGCCGACGCAGTGGATTTCCTCCTCTGCGTGCGGAGCCTTCTCCATGAGCTCGAAGGCCGCAAAGCTGACACTCTGACGCAAGGACGTCAGCCCGTCATCGCGAAAAAACTGCATTATCGCTCCGACCCGGTGCTTCTCGCGGAGGAGCGCATGATGAAGGATTACTACCTACGCGCCCGGTCAATAGACCGCTACTCGCGCAAAGCCACACGCCTGCTCACCACCAAAGCACGAGGACTCTTCGCAACAGTATTCGACTCGATGCGCGAACGCTCGCTCGATGAACATTATGCGGCGCGGGGCGACATGCTTTATCTCAAAAAGCCCGACATTGCGTTTTTCCTCGAAGATCCACCACGCATCATGGAATGCTTCTGGCTAGCCGCGAGCACGGGGCTCACACTGAGCGATGAATTGAAGGACATCATGGTCCAGTCACGCACAGCCACGGCCACAGATCAATTCCGCGGCTCGCCGCGCTGCCGCGATGCGTTCATGCGCATTCTCGCGCTCAAAAACGGCGCCGCCAGTGCGCTTCACCAGATGCACGAAACGCACGTGCTCATGGATTACATCCCGGAATTTCAGAAACTCTTCTGCCTCGTGCGTGTGGATTACTATCATCGCTATACGGTGGACGAGCACTCAATCAAAGCAATCGAAGTAGCGGAAGAACTCATCTCTGGCCGGGCCAAGGTGCCCCCCGATCTTTACGACGCTGCGCGAGCTATCCAGAGGTGGGACCTCCTCAACCTTGCGCTGCTGCTCCACGACATCGGAAAGGGCGAAGGGCATGGCCATGTTCTTCGCGGTGCTGGCATGTCCAAGCAGATTACACAACGCATGGGGCTGGCTCCTGAGGATCAGGAAGTCGTGCGCCTGCTTGTGGGACAGCATTTGAAAATGGTGCATATTTCACAACGCCGTGATCTCAGCGACCCCGCCGTCATTCAAGACATGGCCAATGCCGTGGGCGACGAACAGCTCCTGGCAATGCTCTATGTGCTCTCGTATTGCGACACAAGCGCAGTAGGGCCAGAGGTATGGACGGATTGGAAAGCCGCGCTTTTGTCCGAACTCTATCGGCGCACTTGTCAGCTGCTGGCAGGCCACGAGCTCAAGCTTGAGCTCGACCCCGAAGAGCACGCTCAGCTCGTCGAGCAATTGGCCGCCACGCTGGGCGAACATGCAACACCCAGTGAGGTGCGCACTTTTCTCGACAACATGCCACCAAAGTATCTCAACACTGTACCGGTGGAGAAAATGGCGCAGCACTTTCTCATGCGGCGCGAGCTCGATGATCACAATCGGGTCGTGTGGACAACGCACGATCCCGTGGGCATGAATTACACCGAGCTCACTGTGGTTGCGCGTGACGTTCCCGGTTTGCTCAGTGTCTTGTGCGGCGCGCTCAGCTCGCGAAAAATTAACATCCTTAGCGTGCAGGTTTACTCAACAAAGGATGGCTATGCCATTGACACCTTCCAAGTGACCGATTTGCGCGGACATCGTTTGCCTCAGGGAATGCGGCTTGATCGCCTGCGACACGAAGTAAACCGTGTGCTGTGCGGTCAGGCCAAAGCGTCCGAACTCTTCCAGCATGTCGTGCCGAGGGTGCGTCCGAGATCCGAGGTGGAGGTCGTCAAGCCGCCGCAGATTCTCATCGATAACGACACCTCGCCAGCTTACACGATTGTTGAGGTGAAAACTTATGATCGCCCCGGGCTGCTTTACGATATCACCTCGATTTGCGCCGCTATGGGCTTCAATATCCATCTCGCCCTCATCACGACCGAAGCGTATCGCGTGGTGGATGTCTTTTATCTCACTGATACCGACAATAATAAGCTTACAGAACAGCGCATATTGAAGAAGCTCACGGACGCCCTCAAGCAGGTGGTATAATATGGCGGACGCACCTCAGTTCTCACCAGCGGCGGGCGGCGATCACTCCCGCGCCGCGCCGGAGTCGTTTACCGCTACCTTTGTGCTCGGCCTGATTGTGGGACTCACGGCTGCTGCCCTCTACCTTCCAACGCTGCGCTATGGCTTCGTGTGGGACGACGTGTATTTTGTTGTCAAAAATACAACAATTCGCACCTGGAGCACGTGGCGCGATGACTTCACGACGTCCACGGCCTATGCAGCGATGGTGAATGCCGCTATGTTTCGACCCGCGCGCAACTGGAGCTATCGCCTCGATTGGATGCTAGCTGGTCTCAACCCTGTTTGGTGGCACGCACACAACGTCCTCCTTCATGCGGTAAACTCTATGCTTGTCTTCACTTGGCTGCTTAGTCTTCTCAAGTGGCTTCATCTGCAACAGGCAGATAGCGGCAATGACTATCGGCGGCCTTTGGCGTTTATCGCCGCTCTTGTGTGGGCCGTTCATCCTGTCCACACCGAAGCTGTTTGCTGGATCAAGGACCGCGACGAGCTGCTCTTTACGTTTTTTTCATTGCTCGGTCTCCTCCTCACCGTTGCTGAGGCAAGGCGCAAGGCGCCGCGTATGTGGGCGAGAGTTGGCATCTTGCTTTTCACGAGCCTGGCCCTCCTCAGCAAAGAAATGGCCGCCAGCTTGCCACTTCTCGTCGGGCTCCTTGCCATATTTGCTCCCCGTGGGTGCACAAAGCGACCATATTTTGGGGGCATCATGACTTTTCAGATCGCCGTTGTTGTGGCTTACATGTTTCTGCGCCACCGAGCGCTCGGAGGAACGGCTCAATGCGGTTACCTTTCCGGAGCGTTTCTCACAGAGATGTTCACAATGGTCCGCGCTGCCGCGCACTACGTGGTTCTTACGTTATGGCCCGCTCGTCTAGTCGCGGACTACAGCCATTTCGAATCCACACGCACTCTCTTTGAGCTGCGATGGTGGCTGGCCCTTGGCGTTGTCCTCGCCACATTTCTGTTCGCTCTCATTGCACGCCGGCGTGCGCCGCTTTGTACGTTTGGAATCTTATGGTTTTGGCTCGCCCTTCTCCCCGTCTCGAACGTCATTCCCACTATGCAGTTCTTGGCAGAGCGTTTTCTCTATTTTCCCCTCATCGGAGCTGCCCTCGCCCTTGCCGGTGTTTGTCGTGCGGCACTTGCGCATCGTCACACGGTTGGCACGGAAGTATTGGCCTGGCGGAGAGCATTTGCTGGTCGGATTGCGCTGCGCACACCGCGCCACACCCAGCTAGCGCTGGTCATGGCCTTGATTATCACGGCGCTTGTTGCGCGAAGTGTTTTGCGCATCGGCGTGTGGCGCGAGGAGGTAACTCTCTATGCGGCCACACTTCGTGATGCGCCCCGCAACGGCCGTGCCTTCATCAATGTGGTCATAACTCTTGCCAACCGCGGGGATGCGGTGACCGCCTCGAATATGATCACGCGCTTTTATGCCAGCACCGACCCTGTGTTGCGCAGTGTGAATCCGCAGATGCTTTTGCGCGCCGAAGCAGCTGTGGCCACGCGTCTCGGGGAATTTGCCAAGGCCGCAGAACTTTGGCGCCGTGCCCTACAAACTGCACCCGCGGACGTGGATGCCCTGTTCGCGCTTGGGATTTGCGAGGGAAATCTTGGAAACCATGAAAGTGCCTTGCGCTGTTTCATCGAAGCGGCGCGCCAGGATCCTTATCTTCCAAATCTTCGCCGCAATATGTTCTTGGCGCTGCAAAATCTTGGGCGCCACGCGGAAGCGAATGCCTTGGCGCGTGGCGCCTTAAGTATAAGCGATCTTGCAACGACCTCGTCAGCCCCCATGCCGACACGGCCATTATCCACTAGTCGCGGGGCCAAACAAGACGCAAAGTGACAATCTTTTTCGGCCCCACGGCGAGATCCAGCCGCCGTCCTCCATCCTGTAATTCGAGAGTTTCTTCCAAAAGCTCCTCGAGCGAGAGGCGTTCGGCGCGCACGAGTGGCAGGCCGAAGTACAATCGCGCAATTTGTTGGCGCTCCGTGGCGTTCCAAAACCGCAGGACCATGCCCTCGCCGTTTTCGGCGAGTTTGATTCCACTCATGATAAGCTGGTCGCCATCGAGTCGGACAAAGCTCGCCTGTCGCGGTAAGGGGCCGTGTGTCGGAGCCGAGAGCAATGCCTGCAGCGGGGCCACAAGCGTCGCCACGTGTTCGAATACTCGGCTCTCGCTCCACCCATCGCGGTGCGGGTAAAGAAGAAAACGGTAGACGTGATCGCCAAGGCATTGTGCACCCGGGGTAGGGCGCCCGAACACGAAAGTCCCAAAGGCGCGGAGCAGCGTAATGGCGATCGTGCGCGCCGCGTCGTCTATCACTTCGTACTCGATAAGGCCGTCGTTGATCACGGCAAGCCCTTGTGTACCGTCGTTCACCTCCACCCAGTGCCACATGGGCTGCGTCGGATAGGGCGGTTCTTTCCATCCCGTGGCATCGGGAAGTTTGATGGGGCGTCGTAACACATCGAACTGGCCATCTGCTGTGGAAAACTCAGCACGACCCAGTCCCGACGGAAAAAGAATTCGTAGGCGGTGGTTCTCCGCAAGGTTTCTAAGGCGAAGCTCCACACGTGCGAAATCGGCCTTGCGCTCGAGCGCCACACGCAGCGAGATCGGCAATTTGGCCTTCTCGCGGGTCCGAGTGCCCGCTGGGCTTTTCCCCTTTGGCACAGGAAACTCGTAGCTCACCTCGATCTCGCCGTAGAGCGGTCCGCGCTCGACGATGCGCATCTGTGCGCGGCGGCGCACATTCGAGTAAATCGGTTTGTCGCCGGGCGGCACCACGCGATTCCAAGGATCACCAAATTCTGCACTGTCCTCGAGCACGCCAAGATTTTCAAATCGGCGGCCGAGGCGCTTATCGACGAGTGTGAAAGTCCCGTCGTCGTGGAGCTCGACCCGTAGCGCGTCATTCTCCAGCGTCCGCTCGTCGCGCACAATATCGGGCGAGCTCGCAGCGTGGGGCTTTTTGTCGCGGCGTACCGTCAACACCTCATAGCCGAACGCCGGCACATTGTCGAGCTCTAGCCGCGTGTAGAAACGCTGCACGGGAAAAGTCATCGTCAGCTCGTAGCCGCTCTCGATCGTCGCTGTGTAGTTTTCGCGGCGCACAATTTGCATCGGCACAGGACTGCCGTCGGCGCGCTCCACAGCGAACATCACATTCTCCTGATCGCTCGGAATATCGATGATGAATTCGCTAATGAGGTTGCGACGGTAGGGGAGAGGATTGAAAAGCGTAAGCTGAAGGTCAGTGGGTGCGATCGCCGACCCATCCACGCGCAGCGCCACATCGCGCATGGAGCGGCGGCAGATTTCGTCGCTGATCGTCTCAACTTCACCCCACCGCGCCTGCATTTCCACATGCACGCGATCCACGCTGCAGCCGCCCACCGCGTCGTGTGCCTGATTCACCAACAAGCGCTTCCAAACCTGGTCAAAGAATGGCGTGGGATAAGTCGAGCCAGTGATCCTCGCCATTGCGGCCAGTGGCTCACTTCCGTAGAGAACCTTAGCACAAATTCGCGCGTTCTGCTGCTTGAGATAGGTGCGGCACGAAAGGATGAGCGCCATGAGGTTCGTCCAAAGTCCCTCTTTTAGAGTGTGGCGCATCTCGCCCTCGAGCACCTGCAACTCGCTCGCCTCCTTGCGGAACTCAGTCAGATACTGCGCAAACGTCGAATGAAAGATCTCTTCATCGCGCGTTACGCATCGTTTCGCCAGCGCCTCGAGCAAGTCTAATTCCTCTTCCGCGGCAAAGGAATGATCGTGCCCCATCATGTAGAGGAGCTGGCTGGTTGTGGCGTCGGCCGCTGTGTGGCGCAAGGCATCGTCCAGCGCCGTTTCGAGCATGTCTTCATGCACGCGCAAAGTCAGCGCACCATAGCCGTATTGCCTGTCCTGCGACTGCTCGTTGGCCACGTGGAATGGAATTTCCGCGGGGTTCCAGTGATATTCGCGATCGCGCACCGTGCGCCCTAGAAGCCCTGGACGATAGAGCAGGTAATAGTAGTTATAGCGCGCGTAGTCGCCGAAGCGCAAGGCGAAGATCTGTGTGCCATCGGCGCCGCGCCAGAGAAATTCGGACTTGGCCACGTGCTTGCCAACGCCGCGGTAGAACAGGCAGTGGTCAATGCCGAAACCCATGTAGAGCTGGGGCAGCTGGGAAATCTGGCCGTTCGAGAACGGGGTGTAGCCAATCTTCTGCACTCGGCCAAGCTCTCGGGCTACACGGTGACCGCGCAGGAGATTGCGCACGAGCGCCTCGCCTGGGCACGCCCACATGTCCGGAAGACTATACCACGGCCCCATCTGGAGGCGGTCACTCTGAACCAGACGCTTCACACGCTCAGTGTTTTCAGGGCGAATTTCAAGATAGTCTTCTACAATAACAGCCTGGCTATCGAGATAAAAAGCGCGATACTCCGCTCGCTGCTCGAGAAGATCCAGCAAACGGTCCATCATCTCAACCAGGTCCATACGGTAAGCCTGGAACGGATATCGCCATTCGCGGTCCCAGTGTGTGTTGGAAATCACGTGGCAATGCCATTTTTTCATAAAACGCCATTCCTTTCGTCGGCCACACTCGTTCGCGCAGTCCCGCGCGTTTTGACGCTGAAAACAACCGCCTTGAGTTGCATAATACTCTTGTGCTTTGTTTAGGCAGTT
The DNA here is from genome assembly GCA_049968255.1 of Candidatus Sumerlaeaceae bacterium. GTDB lineage: Bacteria > Sumerlaeota > Sumerlaeia > Sumerlaeales > Sumerlaeaceae > DRVG01. The sequence continues at coordinate 291,330 of JBMFRB010000003.1, forward strand.
TACGGGGTCCTTGCACAGAAATTTTGCTGATCCGTCAAACGTAATTTTAGTATTGTGAAAAAGCACTGCTTTGTGCTTCTTCTTCGATGCCAAAAGCAGAACAACCTCAATTCGACCAAACAGAAAGGTGATGCAAGAAGCTTATGATTCCCGATTACATACCGGGGCTTGGCGAGATCGGTGCTGAGTGTCGAGATGATTTCGAGTCGCTTTCGGTTGGAGCACAGGGACGCTTTCAAGTCGGCCGCGAAGGCGTCAAAGCCATCCTTGTGCCAAAAGATAAGAAAAGTGAGTTTATTATCTTCGCGGATAAGACTCTTGTTTTTATTCGTTCCGCGCTCGGCTATCCTGCAATCTATCCTCTCAATGAGGTCCGATTCGAACCACCTGTGAAAGCCGTGCTCATGGACCTCGACGGCACGAGTGTGCGCAGCGAAGACATGTGGATGTGGATTATCGAGCGGACGGTGGCCACCTTGCGCCACGATCCCGATTTTCATTTCGTGCCCGAGGATCTTCCGCACGTGGCCGGCCACAGCGTGAGCGAGCACCTCAACTACTGCATCGAAAAATACTGCCCCTCGGCCACGCTGGAGGATGCCCGCAACGTTTACTTCCAGCTCGTGGCTCACGAGATGAAGGAAATCGAAGAAGGACGCGGGCATGCCGAAGCGTTTCATCCGGCACCTGGCCTAAAGGAATTCTTGCTTGAGCTCAAGGCGCACGGTGTGAAAATCGGCCTCGTTACTTCCGGCCTTTTCGAAAAAGCTTGGCCAGAAATTCTTGCAGCATTCCGCACCATGGGGCTCGGCAATCCGCTCGAATTCTACGATTCAATTATTTCGGCAGGCACCCCCTTGCGTAAAGGGCAGGTAGGCACGCTTGGCGAACTAGAACCGAAACCTCACCCATGGCTTTATGCAGAGACCGCCGCCGTCGGGCTCAACATCGCACCCGAAGATCGCTGCCATGTCGTCGGCATGGAAGATTCTTCGGCTGGAGTTCTCGCAATCCGGTTGGCTGGTTTCTTCACTATTGGTGTGGCAGGCGGTAACTATGCGGCGGGAGGGATGCGCGCACTCGTCAACAGCGAGTGCGACAAGCTTACCGACGCTCTTCCGCTCCTTCTGGGAAAATAACGCGGGGCGAGAGATGGGTTTTTGGCCGTGTCGGGCTCGTCGCGCCACCCTTTCTTGGCAACCGAATTATGGCGGGGGAGTCAACATCGCCATCAGGGGCGACCAGCGCCAATTTCGAAAAACTTGACTCCGGATCGAAGTGCCATCGGCCCACGCGCGAAAGAAAGTCATATTCGCGAATAGTTGTTACCAGTAAGCTCATAAGATAAGAGCGAAGCGCATAGCCACAGCAACTGAGCCACAGCGATCGCCCTGCACTGCCTCCCGGCGTATGCGCTTACTCGGTTTCTTGGCCGTGTTCGTGATGGGCGCGGACCCGTTCCACCCATTGTCCTGCCGCCCACTCCATCGCTGGCTCGTTGCGGAGCATTGCGTCGTAGAGTGTCCCGATGACGTAAAGGGCCTGCCCCGGTGTTCCCGGGCTCATATCCTCAGCGATTTCTTCTGCATTGAGCACGCCGAGAAGGATCGGGATCACGTAAGGGTTAGCCTCGAGGGCGCTGTCCAAAACTTCCAACGCCTCGTCCTCATGACCAAGACGGTGGTGAGCTATCATCCGGGCGTACTGAAAAACTGGGCCATCGTCGGCCTCATAGCGCTCGTCCATCAGCGCCAAAGCCTTGTCAGTTTGCTCCGCGGCGAGGTAGTAGCCAGCAAGATAATCGCGCACACCGATGTGATCTTGTGGACATAGCTCCAGCATGCCCTCGGCCTCGGCAATGGCGCCGTCGTAGTCCTTCATGGCACCCAACGCCACCATGAGAGCTTGGCGTGCTCGCAAGTAGGGGCGGGTTTCCGGATCTACGTAAAATTCGCCGCGTTTTGTCTCGAAATACGCTGGCCCGAGGTTAGCTTCGGCATTGCGCACGATCTCCCGCAAACGCCTTGCCTCATTGGCCGGCGTGTCTGCTCCGATAAGCAGCACTTGGGCATCCAAATTGTGGGGATCAATTTCTAGCGCCTCGCGCAAAAGCGACTCCGCTTCTTCATCCGTTTGTGCTAAGCCGACTTGCGCCACTAGAAGAAGTGACTTTTCCTGAGGGGTCAATTCGAGCTCGTTGAAAACGTCATCGGCGCCTCTTTCGGCAAGCAGGGCCTCGAAGCGACGCGAGCCTTCCTCAGCATTGGCGAATTTGCCCTCCCGCACCATGCGGTTGAGCACCCGTTCGAGGATTTCGAGCTGGCGGGCACGCACCGAATAAGGCATGTCGCCCTCTTCATGGTCGTGATGACCGCCGCAGCAGTCGTGGCCGTGTCCGCCACAGCAGCCGAAGTCGCTCTCGTCCGGCTGCTCGTCGTGGGAATGGTGTTTAGGGGTCAAAATCGTGGTTCCTTGTGAAGTGAAATGATTCTCTTTGAAAGGTCTAAACGCGGCATGAGAGGAAATTCGATTCGCGATGTCTTTTTTCCCCTGCGAGTGCCTTGCTAGCAAATTCCGCGCAGGGCAACTTAGAGCTCGACCGGCACGCCGTATTCGGGAATCTCCGGAGTGAGACCGTAGCGCTCCCGGATAAGCTTGGCCAAGGGCTCTTGTGCTCGCGGTTCGCCATGGGTCAGCAACACACGGGGGCGAAGCGGCGCGGCGCATCCTAGCCAATTCACAAGTTCGCTTTGGCCAGCGTGAGCGCTAAAACCGTTTAGCGTGTGGATCGTGGCGCGCACGACAATTTCCTCGCCGTAAATGTGCACCTTCTGGCGCCCCTCCACGAGCTGACGCCCCAGCGTCCCTTCCGCTTGATAGCCCACAATAAGGACATGTGTTTCAGGCCGCCAGAGATTATGGCGCAGATGATGAAGAATGCGCCCACCCGTGCACATGCCTGAGCCAGCCATGATCATGAGCGGCCCCTCGAGGTTGTTCAACGCCATGGATTCCTCTGCCGTACGGCAGAATTTCACCGCGGAAAAGTCGCGTTCCAGCTGGCCCGTGCGGTGCAATTCCATCGCTTCTTCGTCGAAAAGCTCAACGTGGCGCAAGTAAAGGCGCGTAGCCTCCTCGGCCATTGGGCTATCCAGATAGATCGGAAAATGCGCAAGGACACCGCTACGAAACAGTGCCGAGAGATGATAGATGAGCGTTTGCGTGCGGCCGATCGCAAAAGCAGGCACAAGGATCTTTCCGCGCCGCTTGAGCGCCGTATTGATGACGATGCGCGTTTCCTCGAGTGTTTCCGCTAGCGAGCGATGATCGCGGTCACCGTAAGTGGACTCCATGAAGATCGAGTCTGCCCCGCAGAAGCGCTCCGGATCGCGCACCACCGGCGCCCCCAGATGGCCGATATCGCCAGAAAAAATCGCAACATGGCGACGCCCATTTTCCTCAAGGATAAGCTCAATACTGGCCGAGCCAAGGATATGGCCAGCCTCTACCCATCGTGCCGTGATACCGGAGGCCACGCGGGTCGGCGTGTTGTATTCGGCGCTCCGAAACAGCGTCATGGTCTCAGCCACATCCTCCGGCGTGTAGAGCACTTCGAGCAAGTCGAGTCCGGCGCGCAAGCGTCGGCGATTGATACGAGCAAGGTCTTGGGCCTGTACTTTCGCCGCGTCGTGCAGAACGAGCGAAGTCAGTTCGACTGTGGCGGGTGTGGCGTAGATGGGACCACGATAGCCAGCCTTCCACAGTAGCGGCAGGCGCCCGCAGTGATCGAGGTGGCCGTGCGTCAGCACGACGGCATCGAGCGCTTTCACGTCGAGCTGCGGCGGCACCTTGTTCGCCCCATCATGATTGTCGTGGCCTTGCATCATGCCAAAATCGACGAGAATTTTTGCACCTGCCGTTTCCACAAGGTAAGCTGAACCCGTAACTGTCCGGGCTGCGCCGAAAAGTGTCACCCTCATGTCTACTCGATTCCTTTCAGTAAGTCCTTGTGTCACCCGCGCAATGGCTTTAGTCAACGGTGGAGACAAAACAGTTTCACTGGCGCCCTTCCGCGCGTGAGCGGCCTGCCCAATGATGCCCGACGAATCGGCTTGCGCCGCATCAAGCCCTTGCCGAGAATCACCCCTTATTGCGTGGCAACTCGATGAACAGGAGTGCATGGCCATGTCGCTACTCGTGCGCAACGGACGAATCGTGACTGCGACAGATGACTACATAGCCGACGTCTACATTCAGGGTGAAACAGTCACGCTTATCGGGAAAAACCTCGAAGTTCCGGCCGACGAGGTCATCGATGCAACGGGCAAACTCGTTTTGCCGGGCGGCGTAGATCCACACGTTCATCTGGATCTTCCCGTCGGTGCGGTGATTTCCAGCGACGATTACGAAACCGGCACGCGGGCCGCAGCTTGTGGCGGAACCACGACAGTGCTCGACTTCCCCACCCAGGAGCGCGGCCGATCGCTGTTCGAAGCGCTCGACCTTTGGCATCAAAAAGCTGCTGGCAAGGCGTGTGTGGATTACGGCTTCCACATGATCGTATGCGACATGTCCCCCGAGCGCGAAGATGAGCTTGTCAAATTAGTCGAGCAAGGCATACCCAGCTTCAAACTCTTCACAGCGTATCCCGATCGCCTCTACGTTGACGATGGCACACTTTACCGTGTGATGAAACGCGCCGCCGAGCTGCGAGCCGTAGTGATGATGCATGCTGAAAACGGCATCGTCATTGACGAAATCGTGCGAGCGGCATGTGCGCAGGGCCACACAGAGCCGCAGTGGCATGCGCTGACGCGGCCAGCCCTCATGGAAGGCGAAGCCGTGCATCGCTGTGTCGCGATTGCCCAGGTCGCAGGAGCTGTACTTTACGTCGTTCACATGTCGTGTGCCGCAGCGCTCGAGCCGCTGCGCGTGGCGCGCGACCGCGGGCAGCTCGTCTTCGGCGAAACGTGCCCCCAATATCTCTTGCTCGATCACAGCCAATACGAGAAAGAAGGCTTCGAAGGCGCAAAGTGGGTGATGACGCCGCCGCTGCGCACGAAGGCCGATCAAGCCGAGCTGTGGCAGGCCTTGCGGATGGGCGACATTCAAACCATCGGCACAGATCATTGCCCCTTCACCTTGGCGGACAAGGCGCGCGGCCGCGACAGCTTCGTAAAAATTCCTAATGGCGCTCCAGGGATCGAAAACCGAATGGCGCTTCTCTATCACGCCGGCGTGCGTTCGGGCGCTCTCACGCTCAATCGCTTCGTGGAACTCACCAGCACAAACGCCGCGAAGATTTTTGGACTCTTTCCACGCAAAGGAACTATCGCCGTCGGGAGTGATGGCGACCTCGTTATTTTCGACCCTAACCGCGAAGAAACAATCAGTGTCCACAATCCGCGTACGCACCACATGCGCGTGGACTACAGCGCCTACGAAGGATTAACGGTGCACGGCTATCCCGAAACGGTTGTGCTGCGAGGGCACGTTATCGTGCGCGACGGAGAATTTGTTGGCAGGCCAGGTAGGGGACAGTTTCTTGTGCGCCGGCCCTTCGACGAGCCTGTAGTCTGAGGCTTGCTCCCGCAAATGGTTGCAACGTGCTTTGAGGGAAGTTCCTTGCCCCTGCTCTGGTGCTACATTCGGCCATCATGAAAACAGAAATCGCTCTTTCTCATTCAGATAGAGAAGGCGACATTCTGAGCGCCGAAGGTCAGCATTCCCCATCGCCTCGTTTCACGCGTTGGATTACGCTCTGTGATGAACTCTCACTGGCGCTGCTCGAAGCGGCACGCGAGGCGCTCCGGCAAAGCACCCAGCCGCTTGACCGGGTGGACGCACTAAAGGAAATTGTCACCGTGGGGCATCGACTCTTTACCCTCGAACGCGCCCTCGCGATCACACCACGGCTTGCCGGTGAGCAGGAATCTACCTCGAACCCTGCGATCCTGGCTCAACGTTTCGAGGAGTTCCTACGCATGACACGAGATTTTCGCGAGTCCAGCACAAGTGCCGAAGCAAAAGAAGAGACGGAAGCGAACGATCTGAAGCTCTTCCCGGCGGATGCCGCGGGTGCTTCCACGATGTTCATGCATGAGCCGTAAACGAACCGAGGCAAAGGCGACGAATAAGAAATTCTCTGCAAGGTAACAACTCGACGAAAAGGCGCAAATTTCTTCTGCGCGCTACCTCAACGAGCGGGAATAGCTCAGTTGGTAGAGCACCACCTTGCCAAGGTGGGGGTCGCGAGTTCGAGTCTCGTTTCCCGCTCCATTTTTCTTTTTTCCCCATGTTTCGTTTGGGGCGCACTTTCGTAGTGGCGCATGGGCTTCAGAGCATTGCGCCCCGGCTTCATCTGCGCGCAATGCCACTAGGTTTGCCCACGGCTCATGAGGATGTGTTCCGCCGCTAAAAGCAAACCGAACGAATCCGCGGTGGACCGGTAGAAATTTCTCACGCCGGCGTGGTAGAGAAGAGCGTAGGTAACGAGCGCGAAGACACCATGACTGGGATAACGAACCTTCTAACGCCAGAGCAGCGCTACCGCGTTTATATAGAGACCTACGGCTGCACCTTCAATACCTCGGACAGCGAGGTGATGGCCGGCCTGCTCGAACGCGCCGGCTATGAGGTTGTTCCTGCCGCCGAGCAGGCGGACATTGTGATTATCAACAGTTGCATCGTGAAGGAGCGCTCGTATCTAGACCTTCGCAAGCGCATCGGCGAACTCGTAACACCTACGTCGGCACTGTCTAAGCGTCCCATTGTCGTGCTGGCTGGTTGTGCGCCAAAGGTGCCACAGCACGGTGCCGAGTTTCATCATCTTCCTCAGATCGGCCCCGACAACGTTAGCGCGATCGTTGAAGTCGTCGAGCATGCCTTGGCCGGCAAGCTTCTTCATCGGGTAGAGCGTGAGCACATGCAGCGTCTGACGCTGCCGAAGCGGCGCCGAAATCCCGCCATTGAAATCGTCCCTATCTCAAAGGGCTGCCTTGGCAAGTGCACCTTCTGCCAGACCGTCCTTGCGCGTGGCAAACTTTACTCATTTTCGGAAGACGAAATCGAAGCAGCGGTGCGCGCAGCTCTCGCCGATGGGGTGCGCATGATCTGGCTCACTTCCCAGGATTGCGGGGCGTATGGCCAGGATTTCGGCAGCAGTTTACCCATGCTTCTGCGCCGCCTTGTGCGGTTACCAGGTGATTTCAAGATTCGTCTCGGCATGGTGAACCCCGATTGGGCAAAACGTTTTATCGACGAATTAGCAGAAATCCTAGCGCATCCGCGATTTTTCCGCTTTGCGCACCTTCCCGTTCAGTCCGGCTCCGATGCCGTGCTTCGCGCCATGCGTCGTGAGTATAGCGTCGAGGATTTCCTCACGGTGTGTTCCAAGCTGCGAGCTGTTGTGCCTGACGTCTCCCTCGCCACTGACATTATCGCCGGTTTTCCCACGGAAACGGATGAGGACTGGGTCGCCACCTTGGAGTTGCTTCGCAAAACAGAGCCAGCGGTCGTGAACCGATCTCGCTTTTCACCGCGACCAGGCACCGCAGCAGCGCGCCTCAAGCCCTTGCCGTCGGCCGTGGTAGCCAAGCGCTCCCGCGAGCTTTACTACTGTACAGCGACGCTTGTGGCCAAGCGTTTGCATCAGTCCGTCGGAGCGGTTCGCGAAGTGATCGTCGAAGAATGTCCCAAGCCGGGCACCGCGGTCGCCCGCGACCCCGTCTACGCTCCAATCGTGCTCAAGGGAAACTTTGCCCCCGGTGCGCGCTTGCAGGTCAAATTGGAAAGCGTCGAAGGATTCCACCTGCGCGGCAACGTTGTGCATGCGTGTGCAACCGCGAGCGAACTCTAAGCGATAGGGGGGCGCGGCGCGTTATTGGGCGGGCGAGACCGTTGCGTTGGGATCAAAGCGGTCAGGATTCGCCACGTCGAGAGTTCGCTGAAGCTGTTCTTCGTACTGACGCCGTAGTTCTGAAGGAAGCACGTATTCGCGCTGCAGCGAAAACCAGATAATTCCGACACTTATTATCCACGCAGCCACAAGCGCGAGCGCCAGTCGGGTGGTGTCGCGTGCACCGCAACGCACACGCACAGCCGAGTAAAGAAAAAGCCCGAGCGGCATGAGGAACAGCGTGCCCACAAACCACTTCTTCGGTGTGCTGTAAGCATGCGACGCCACGTCCAGCCGCTTGGCATCAACAGCGACAAGAATCGCGACGGCGAGATGAGCCACGACAAGCAGCCCAACGAAATAAGGAATACGCGGCGCAAGAGGGCTCAAACGCCAAATGCCCAGCCACAAGGCAACCGTGCTAAGTGTCATCACGGCATAAGCTGCAGTGATAAGCTTGTCGCCGGGCAGAGCCAGAGGCGTAGGAAGCGTTTTTGCCTCCTCTTGTGTATCCACAAGAATACTGCCGCAGAAAAGGCATTTACGCTGCCCCTCCGGAATTGTTGCCTGGCAAAGCGGACACTGTTGCACGCCCTCGTTCATTGCTCATACCGTTTTTGCCGTGTTCACTGCATTCTGCGGCTGGCATCAGCAAAAGTGATAATCAACTGTCATTTCACGTCGCGGGGAGCCGAACTGACACCGCAAACGCTTGCTCTGTGCCAACCTTCGTGGAAAAACTCCCTTGCACGATTGCGCCGGACTCAATTGGCTCAGCATCCATACACCAGCAAAAATGATCGATGAATATCGAAGAATACCATAAAATGCGCGCATTGGAAAGCACCTACTGGTGGTTTCAGGCGCGCCGTAAAATGATCTTGGCCATGTTGCGTGATGTGATCGCACGCCACTGGCCTGAGCCTCGCCGCTTGCGAATTGTGGACCTTGGCTGCGGCACGGGCTTGCTCATGGAAGACCTTCAGTCGCTGGGTTGGGTGTGTGGCCTGGATTTTTCTCCTGTGGCTCTGAGCTATTGTCGGCAGCGTGGGCTCACAGAGCTGGTGCGCGCTAATGTGGAAAAACTTCCGCTGTCCGACGGCTGCGCCGATCTTGTCACAGCCCTCGATCTGGTCGAACACGTCCCCGACGACCACGCACTTGTGCACGAAATGTTTCGCATTCTCAGCGCAGGGGGAGTTGCGCTCATCACGGTTCCTGCGCACCCGAAGCTTTGGAGCATGCACGACGTCGCGCTCCATCACCAGCGCCGGTATGAAAAGAAGCAGTTTCAGCGATTGGTCGTGGAGGCTGGCTTCACGCTGCAAAAGTATTCCTACATGATGATGAGCATCTATCCAGCCGCTGCGAGCTTTCGCTGGGCAAAGCGCGCCCTCATGCGCGAGAGCACGGCTAGTCCGCACACCGACGAATTTCCATTGCCGCCGTGGTTCAACGCGATGTTGCGTACCGCCGTAGGGGCCGAAGCAGTGCTGCTCCGTCGTTGGAACTTGCCGTTTGGACTCTCGCTCCTGGCCGTAGCTCAAAAGCCTGCCACCACGTCGCGATAGCAAAGCTTCGCGCGAGCGACGAGACGATTGATCCTTTAGTCCACCATCACGCCATCACGCGGGGCGCGGCGGCGAAATTCCTCGAGCAGTTGTCGGAACACCGGGCCGGGACGTCCCTCGCCAATTGTGCGACCATCCACTTTGACAACAGGCACTAACTCAGCTGCCGTCCCCGTGAGAAAGATCTCATCGGCATCGTACACTTCGTATAAGGTAAACGGCTCTTCTCGGATGTTCAGCCCTTGCTCGCGCGCAATCTCGATCACGGCGTCGCGTGTGATGCCGCGTAGTGCGCCAAGATAAACTGGCGGCGTCGTGACGATGCCGCTGCGCACAACAAAAATGTTGTCCGCCGTGCACTCGACCACGAAGCCCCGGAGATCGAGAATGATCGCCTCATGCGCTCCAGCATTGTTGGCCTCAATGCGTGCTAAGATGTTATTCAGATAATTTAGCGATTTCACACGCGGGTTGAGAGCACTCACCGGTTGGCGCTGGACAGCCGCACTAATAACCTCAATTCCGTTCTCGTAGAGTTCTTGGGGAAAAAGGCGGATTTGATCCGCGATAATGAAGACGGTCGGGTGAGGGCAATTGTTCGGGTTCAGGCCGAGATCGCCTTCGCCGCGTGTAACGACCACGCGAATGTAGCCATTGCGCAGGCCATTGGCACGCACAGTCTCCACGACCGCCCGGCGCATTTCATCACGAGAAAGTGGAATAGTCAGCTTCAGGTATTTCGCCGACGACCAGAGGCGCTCGAGATGTTGGTCCAGGCGATAAATACATCCGTCATAAATACGAATGCCTTCGAACACGCCGTCGCCGTAAAGCAAACCATGGTCGAAGACGCTGATCTTTGCGTCCTGCTTTTCCACCAATTGGCCGTCGATCCAGATTTTCATAGGGTTCATCCTTGTTAGAACGTTCTAAACGCGCTACAGCGCTTCGGATTGAATGCTTCGATTTCGGTGACCTGCGGCTGGTCTCTGCGGAACGAACAGCTCGCCCGAGTCGAGGACGATTGTGACCGGCCCCCAATTGCAAAGTCGCACCTCCATCATGGCCTGGAACACACCTGTGGCAACGTGCGGGCAAAGCTGCCGAAGTCTTTCGACAAATCGATCAAATAGCGCCGCAGCCACTTGGGGAGGCGCAGCGCCGACAAAGCTCGGACGACGTCCTTTGCGGCAATCCGCAAACAGCGTGAACTGACTCACGACAAGCAGCTCGCCGCCGACCTCCAGCAGCGAGCAGTTCATTTTGCCGGCGTCGTCCTCGAAGATACGCAAATTGACGATCTTCTGCGCCATCGTTTCAAGCACTGCATCCGAGTCGTCGGACGCCATACCAGCCAGCACCAGAAGCCCTTTTCCAATGGCGCCAACAACTTTGCCGTCAACGCTCACGCTCGCTTCTTTCACGCGCTGCAAAACAGCTTTCATCGCCTTCTCCTCGGCAAACCTTGAGTTCCCGTGGGCCTTGATACGCTAGCTTCAGTGGCTGGATTACGGACCTGGTGCATAGCGTGCCACCACTCGCCCAACGAAAAACGGGCCAAGCGACTGAATATATTCTGACGTTTGCCGGCTCTTGCGCATTTCCTGAACGAGGCGCGAAAGCCTGTGCAAGTTCGTTCCGACTAGCCCCACCACGAATTCGTTGTCGTTGCGGTCAAGTCCATAACAAGCTAATCTGATATCATGCGCATAGTCACATTCGCCGTAGACCCGCCCCATCATCGCGTGCTCCATGAGGATCCGTCTTTGCTCTTCTTTGCTCAGGCGTTCGAAATCTGGCTTACGCCTCAGCGGGTACCACACGGCCCAGTTCCACTCCGTATTCAACAAATAGCGGTACGGGCGCTCAAAAAGCGTGTCCATCAAGTCCGGCTCGCGTCCGCTCGAATAAGTCCGGCCATACATCGTGCGCTCGATGTCCAGTTCACATTCACACATCGGTGCCGTCTCTGATACCGCTCGCATGAAATCCATGAGAGCTTCCGGCGCCTCGTTCCACGCCGCGATAGCAAAGGCTCGTGGAAACACAGCGTCGAGATAGAGCACCCAGGGCTGCTTGGGATAGAGTTCGGCTCCCAGTTTCTCGAGCGCATGGCGGATCTCAGCGACATCGGCCATCCCTTCAAAGGCCAGAATATGCAAGTAGAGACGCCTATCCACGGCCTGAACGACGCCGCCCACCGGGCTGCCGAGCTCGCGCACATCACGCGGATCATCGGGGCAATACAGGTCGCGGTTCGGCTCAATACCCCAGCGCTTTGCTGTTTCCCAGTGATAGTCCCGCATCGGCCATTGATCTGGCTGCGGCGGCCCAAGATATTGCGGCGAGGCGCCCTTGAGCGCCATGCAGCCAGTATTGTCGCCTAACTGCGCGATTTCAGACACCTCATCGGGCGCCAGGGGCTGGAGGTTCAGCACACCCGCCAATTCCTCTAGGAGCGCCTCGATTGGTTTTGCGTCCGGCATGGCTTCCTGAATCAACGTTGGCACAACACTTTCCACCGCCGGCTGTTCCAAGGTCCAGCTGCACGCCAACTGCAGCAGCGTCATGCCGCGCCCATCGGCAATATCGCGCATGCGCTGGAGTTTCGGTTGCGCAGCTTCAATCCAACCGGCCGGGCGAAACGCACGGTGGTCCGAGCGCGCCAGCCGATCTCCAGGCCGCAGACCGTCCAGAAACAATCCTCCGTGGTCCACGACACGGGCCAAGACCTTAATCTGATGCTCTAGAGCTGCGGGCAGCACGAGTCGGCTGGGCCACGGTTCCAAAGGATTGAGAATCAGCATGGCCCAATCAATCAGCGAGTGGTAACGGTCGAAGGCGTAAAGAATGTCGAGTGTGAAACCATTGGCCGGGCCAGGGGCAATGCCAAGCAGGCGCGTCAGCCCGCTTTCCATGAGTTCGCCCATTCCCTCCCATACGTCTTCGCTAGTGTAGCCAATTGAGTCGGGATTGTGTAGGAGGAGGACGTCGAAGTTGTCCACGCCCAGCCGCTCAAGGGATTTCTCCGCCGCCATGCGCAAATAGGCTCCATACTCATCTGGGCCGCGCAGCGTCGGATCGGTGAAGCGCGGAAAGCCTTTTTCGCCCGCGCGCTTGCCAAAGTAAAAATCGTGCCCTATCGCGCCGATCAGAGCATATTCGTCGCGTGGCACGCCCTCGAGCGCTTTGCCGAGCAGGCGGTCCGCCTCGCCACAACCGTAAACGTCTGCGGTGACAAAAGTACGAACCCCGAGTTCGTACGCACGCTGGAAAAGCGCGATGAAGCGCTGCTGCCCGATATCCTGACCAAAATGCATAAATCGGCCGCCGCTCCACGTTCCAAGCGCAAGCGGCATGGGATCACGTCCGAGCTGTTCTGTCATGATGCAAAAATTATGAATTGGTGCTAAAAAGCGGTCAATAACTCATCTTGTCCAGTTTCACTTTTCCGCGGAAAACCCAATAAATCACAGAGGTATAGCCGAGCACAAAAGGCATGCCGATGGCGGCGATGATCGCCATGATGGCCAACGTCTTTTGCGACGAGGCTGCCGTGTAGGCCGTCAGACTGTATTTGGGATCAATCGAGCTAATAATCAAATTCGGGAAAAGGGCGATGCCAAAAAGGAAAATCAAGCCTGCCATCGTGCAGCCAGAGCTGATTAGCGCGCGAACTGGATAACCAAGATACACAGCACGCGGGATGTTGGCAATGGCGAGCACCGTGAGAATGACCATAGCCCAAACCCACGGGAAGTAGCGGAAATTGTATGTGGCGTTGGGCACTGTAGCCAGTGTCACGATCGTCGTCAGGATGTAAAAGAACAAAAATGTGCCGAACGCTCGCCAAATCCAGCCGCGAATGCGCTCCTGCAGTTCCCCTTCCGTTTTCATGTACAGGTAAATTGCACCGTGCAGGGCAAACATCGAGACGTTGAACACGCCGACGAGAATGGGATACAGGGTCAATAAATCAAAAAAGGTCCCTTTATAATCTCCATCTGCTCCGATGGGAAGGCCTTGCATCATGTTTCCGACAGCCACACCAAAAAGGAAAGACGACAGAAAGCTGGAGAGGAAAAACGCGACGTCCCACATTTGCCGCCACCACGGCCACGGTTGCTTGCTGCGAAATTCAAGCGCAACGGCCCGAAAGATGAGGGCGCATAGCAACAACATGAAGGCAAGATAGAACCCCGAGAAGGCTGTGGCATAGGCTTTCGGAAATGCCGCGAACAATGCCCCTCCCGCTGTCACAAGCCAAACCTCGTTGCCATCCCACACGGGACCAATCGAGTTCATCAAAATTCGTCGCTCGACATCCTTTTTGACAAAGAGGTGGAGCGTTCCCACCCCAAGATCAAAACCATCAAGGACGGCGTAGCCAGTGAGCAGCACGCCAATAAGGAAATACCAAAGCAGGTTCAGGTCGAGCCATTCGGGTGTCATGGTCTCATGCCTCCTCCAAAGATGCGGGTTTTTTGATCTCTGCCGCCACGTCCAGCAACGAACTTTTCGCCGGACCCGTGTGTATCTCCGCCGTTTCGTCAGGCCCGTGTTGGATTTTGTCATTCATCACATAGAGCCACACCAACAGCAGCCACGCGTAAATGAAAGCAAAGAGGCCTATGGATATGGCGATCTCCGTTGCACTCACTGCCTTCGACACACTATCGCTCGTGCGCAGAAGACCGTAAACCACCCAAGGTTGGCGGCCGACCTCAGCAGCTACCCAGCCAAGCTGATTCGCCGCGTAAGCCGCCAGAATAGCGAAGACGAAAATCCAAAGCAACCATCGCTGTTCGAACAGCTTTCCACGCCAACGTAAGAACGACGCAAGCAGTGTGATGCCGATAAAGAACATGCCAAGTGCCACCATCGCGTGATACGAATGAAATGTGAGCGCAACGGGCGGCCGATCCTCCGGCTTGACCTTGTCAAGACCGTCCACGGGCTTGTTCCAGTCAAAATGCACGAGAAAGCTGAGCATTCCCGGAATAGCTATGCCATATTTCACCCGCTCCTCCTGCGGATCGGGATGCCCAAAAAGATAAAGCGGAGCGCCGCCCTGGGGAGTCTTGAATAACCCTTCAAAGGCAGCTAGCTTTGCGGGCTGAGTGAACGCCACCTGCCGCGCACTCGCGTGACCCGACACAAGTTGCATCAGCGAGGCGATCGTGGCCACCACCAGCGCTACGGTGAAAGAACGCTTAGCGCCATCCAGATGCTTGCCGTGGAGGATGTACCACGCACACACGCTCATCACAAAGAACGAACCGAGAATGAAAGCAGCAAGAACAGTGTGCGTGAGGCGATTCATGCTCGATGGGTTGAACACAACCGCCCAGAAGTCCGTGATCTCCGCTCGTTGGCTGCCCATGTGTTCCACAATGTGAAAACCGGCGGGCGTCTGTTGCCAAGAATTGGCGACAATGATCCACACAGCCGAGAAAATCGAACCTAGGCAGACCATCAGCGTCGAAAAGAAGTGCATGCGCGGCGAAACGCGATCCCAACCGAACACGAGGACAGCTAAGAAGCCCGACTCGAGGAAAAACGCAAAAATGCCCTCCGCGGCGAGAGCCGAACCGAAAACGTCGCCCACGAAACGCGAGTAAGTTGCCCAGTTCGTCCCAAACTGAAACTCCATCACGATTCCCGACGCCACACCCATCGCGAAGGTCACCGCGAAAAGGCGCGTCCAAAAACGAGCCATGTTTTCGTAAACCTTGAGGCCCGTCTTGAGATACATGCCTTCGATGATCACCATAATGAGACCTAAGCCGATTGACAACGGCACAAAAAGGTAGTGGAAGGCCACTGTCAGTGCAAACTGGAGCCTGCTGAGCGTCACGGCGTCAAAGCTCATAGCCATTCTCCTCATTGTGAGTTATTTCACGAACTAGACAATAAGGCGTCCATTTCAAGTACAAAATCGGTACCGCAAACTTCTGCCCACCCACTTCCCAGTAGACATTATAGAGATAATTGTGGGCAAAAGCCCCTTCGAGACATCTGCCGTGGAGTCTCTCAAGAAAACAAATTCTGGAGCTGGCACGCCGCTCCTGCCGAGCGTTGTAACTTAGTCACATCGCCTATCCAGCGGGCACAAAAAATCACCCACGAATCCTACCCAAATCGTGTGTCGACCACACAAAAAACAATCAGGCAGAAAGGTAGCCCAGCGAAAGCTGAATAGGCCAGATGAGGACGAGTATGGTACTGTTATAATGCGCAAGCGAGCAACAGAACGCATGCGGCTAAGACAATTCCTCTGCCTTTGCATGCTCTGGGCTCTGGTGCAGCTGGCGGCCGGATGGTATTCCACAGCTGGCCCGCAGGCCTCCTGTTCGACATTGCCGTGCGCCTTTGCCTGTTGTGCAACATGTGATGGTTGTTGCACCAGCGACGACCCAAAAGGTTGTGACATCTCCGAAACGCAAGACTGCCGCTGTAGCTGCTCGCTTCCCGTCAGCAGCGACCAGTCTGCTCTCCCATTTCAGCGCAAGTATTCCTTCCAGACGCGGGTGGAAAGGGCACTAGTCGCCGTCCTTGACGATGTGGTGCCGATTGTGGCCCGCGGAGCAATGCGCGACGCCCACTTTGGCCACAACTGGAGTTCCCTCCCACGGTATCTTTTGAATAGGGTTCTACGGAATTGATCTCGTGGCAGCGTTGTGACCACCGCGCGTTGCGAGCACACGCTGCCTGTGATGAGGATGGGCCACCCCCTCTGGGTGCCCTGTGCGCTCGAGAGGTCCGCAATACGATTACGAACCCTCAGATTTCAAGGAGTAACACCCATGTTGAAGAACCTCGCGATGGCGTTGACTGCCATCACCCTCATGGCCGCACCAGTGGTCTCGTTTGCCCAGACTTGTGGCGGGTCGAAAGATTCCATGCCCAAGTGCGAGTGCAAAGATGGAAAATGCGGCTGCAAGGACGGCAACTGCAGTTGTGGGAAAGACTGCAAATGCGAAAAGTGCGGTCATTCCAGCGACAAGAAGTAACCTTAGCTGACGTGACTTGAACGTCACGCTTGCAGCATGACATCTTGGGAAGCTGCTCGGTAACGGCATACAGCCGAGACTTGCAGCTTCCCTTCTTTTTTTCTCACTTCTCGATGTGGTAGAGATCTGCGTGATCGCAAAGGTGTTTTTGGTTGAGAACGACCATCCCGCGAACATGAGTTTGCCCTTCGTCCGAGCCGCTCTACCCACATCCCTAATACCTCACCCTGCAGGGTTCAGCTCAGAGAACTACGGTGGTGACGTCAAAAACTTGCACAAAACGATTGGAAAACGCGAAGCGGACTCTCGTTCTCGTGCGATGCAGCGTCCGGCTGTTCCATCATCCATTGGGGGGCGAGTTGCGCTGTCAAGCCGCGCGATACTCATAGACCGATGCGTCATTTTGTCATTAACATGTTCATGTGAGATCTTCCCAAATTGTTAGATGACGTCCTGACCATGACCGCATGGCAGGGATGAGCGTAGCCCTATAGACGTGCAGTGCGACATTCAGATTCTGAGGTCATCCGCAAAAGCAAAGTAGCACGCATCTTTGCGGTGAGCAGCGGTCACGCCAGGTTTCCATGCACCGAAAATGCAGGCTGTGCCAACGATAGCCGACACTTCGTCACTCTGGTGGCTGTGGCTCCGGTCCTTTTTTCCCCCCGCGAATCCAAGCCTGGCGTGCTAGCAAGTATTGGCGTCGCTTCTCGAGCTCAGTTAGATGTTTTGGCCCGCTCGACGCAGCTACGCCAGCGGGACTCCCCGCCGCGCCATCCGGTTTGTCATTAGCCGCGCCCCCCTCTCCACCCACCGGTTTTGCATCTGGCGGCGGAGCCAGGAGCTTTTCGACAAGTACGCGCGCCGCCCCATCGAGCGCACCCGTGGCGAGCAACTGCTCAAGTCTTTCTTTGAGCGGCGAGCGGCGCGGACCAAGACGCCGCAGAACGTCGACGACCTTTTGCCGCATGACTGGAGTCCCTAACTGAAGCGCATGAAGCAGCTCAGCGTGGAGGCGTTCTAAGACGGCCGGTGTGACTGGGGCTCTGGCAAAATCCATGAGCGCCGTTGCTGCCGCCGCTGCAACAATTGCGTCCTTGTCTATCACGTGTTCGACGATCTTCGGCAACGCTGCGACAGTTTTCTTTTTGGCCAAGCCAGCCATTGCAGCCACACGTCGCGCGCGCCGTTTCGTCGCCAGCAAAAACCTCGCCTCCAGATCGTGCAGCCATTGCGTTTCCTCGTGCGAGAGCACAGTCGCCGTGGAAATCTCAGCCTGGCCTTCCTGCGTTTCTGCCGCAGCGCCCGGGAAGACGCCGAACATCCCTTCACCCCCACGTTTCTGCCCCACCTTCATGTAGGCCTGCATGAGGACGTCTGCCGTTTCTTTTCCAGGGCGAGGAAGTCGGCCACTGCGCACCTCCTCGAAAAGTTCCGCCAGCAGCTCATCAGCTTCCTCGCTAGGGATTTTGCTCACGGCGTAAACAAGTGCGCTCAGCACTTTGTCGCGCGTGATCTCAGAGCGTTCCTCAGTTCCCGGTTCGAGGATCGTCTCTCGCTGGTAGGGTGTTTTGGGTTTGTCATCGTGCAGAAACGTATTGGTAATGAGCTGGCGTAGGACGGGTAGCGTGGCGGGATCGGCCAGCTTTGCATAAAGCTCCGCCAGAGCGAGGTAGGCACCGGAAAATGTTTTTGCGTGATGCAAAGCCACGCTGTTGATCGTGGCGAGAGCGTGA
Organism: Candidatus Sumerlaeaceae bacterium; assembly: GCA_049968255.1. GTDB lineage: Bacteria > Sumerlaeota > Sumerlaeia > Sumerlaeales > Sumerlaeaceae > DRVG01. The sequence goes on from JBMFRB010000003.1 coordinate 309,547, forward strand.
GGCGCAACACGTTCCAACAGCTCAATGAGCGGCTGGCGGAAGCCTAGAGGCGCCGTTCTGCCTTGACGCGCCAATTCGGGACGGTCCACGTGCCAAAGCGCTTGTGTGGCAATGGTGGCTGCCCACGTCAATAGCTCGGGATCTAACTTGTCGAGCGGTCCTTGCAAGAAAGCCAGCGCTGTGCGCATCGCCAACTCGTGATCGCCGGGTGGTAACATTTTCACCACGCGCTTCATAAGCTGCGATCGCTGCGCACCGTCGAGCGTGCGTGCCGCGCGCCCCAAAGCGTGAAGCACCGCAATCGCATCGCGTCGCGGCGGCCCCGTGAGCACCTTCTCGCGCAAGCATGACTGCAGCACCTTCAAGAGCACATCGATTGCTTCTTGTGTGCCGATGCTTCCCAGTGCCGCAAGCGCTTCAGCTCGCACGTCGAGCTGCGGCTCCTCGATCCATTTTGCCAACCAGCGCACGCCGGCCGGGTTTCGGAAAAGGCCAATCGTCTCCACAATGGCGGCCGCGATTTTCTTGTTCCAGATGGCCTCAGTCACAAAGCGCACATAGCTCTCCCACACCGGAGATGCTGCACCAACCTGGGCGAACGTCTTTGTCGCGACAATGCGGGCGGTGCGCCCCAACGACGCGTAAAGCCGTTGCTCGACACCGGCCAGCGCGCTCGTTGTCGAGAGCTCCTTCGGCACGAATTCCACAAATAGCGCTGTTGCCTCATAATAGCGTTCCCAACGCGGAGAGGTCAGGCACACAGCAACGATGGCGCGAATGGCCCGCAAAAATCTCTCGAGCTCGTCTTCATTCGGCTCGTGAAGCGCCATGCGATCAGGGAGAAAACGCGCGAGCTCCACAACTGCTTGGGTGTGCTCGACGCGCATCGCACTGGCCGGCGCCGTCTCGCGTCGATAGGCAGCCGCCCCTGAGCGCTCGTACTCCTCCAGCATCGCCACAGCTGCTTGGCCATCGAGCCCTAGTTCGGACGCCGAGCGAGCTAATTGCCGAACAAAACTGGCCGCGCGTTCCTTCTCTGCGACAAGCCCTCCAAGCAGATTGCCAATCTGCCGCGCGCGCTGCACGCGCTCATCGGGCGTGAATGCCGTGTCGATCAGACTTCGGGCGAGCGCAAATGCACGCTTGAGTTCATTTGCCTTTACGGCGCCACGGAACTCGTCCGTCAGGCGCTCATGTGCGATGCGTGCAAGACGCTCCCGCCACTCGTGAAACAGGTCCAAGTCGTGGCGAAGCGGATCCAGGACAGTATCACCAGCTGGCCCCAGCGCTGGAACTATCTCCTCCTCGAATCGCACGGCCGGCCACACGCGCCACTGATCCCGGTAAAGCTTGGTCAGCTGCCCAGCGGCTTGCGCTTGATTCGACGCAGCGTGTGGCGAGCGCACAAGCAAGTCCTCGGCGATTGCAAGTGCTTGCGCAATGCGTCCCTCTTCGAGAGCAATCCAGAGATGTTCCAACGTCGCCATGTGCTATTCCTGTTCTTTTCTCCGTTGTCCGAAATTACAGAACTGTTGTTGAAATCTCTTGTGGGCAAGCCCAGACACTAGCTAAGTTGTTCACCGCAAAGATATGACGAAATGGAGACCGCGACATGGCGGATTGCCTCTTTTGCTCCATCATTGAGGGCAAAATTCCCGCGGCGAAAATTTACGAGGATGAGTGGTGCGTGGCTTTCCGCGACATAAAGCCACAGGCGCCGACCCACGTTCTCATCGTGCCGCGCAAACATATTCCCACACTCAATGATCTCACGGCTGAGGATGCGGAGCTCGTCGGGCGACTCTTCCTTGCTGCGAAAAAGATCGCGGCCGACGAAGGGGTAGCCCAAGCAGGCTATCGCACAGTTTTCAATTGTAATGCCGCAGCCGGTCAGGCCGTCTTCCATATTCATCTGCACCTCCTTGGCGGGCGCAACCTTGCCTGGCCCCCCGGATGATGCTACCTCATTTGGTTCCAAAGAAAGGTGATCTTAGGACACGAGATAACCGGCACGCGGCTGCCGCGATTGTTTTGCTCGCCGTTGCGCTCGTTTTAGTCAGTTCCTCGGGGCCACCAGCGTTGTCCTTTCTCATCCAGCGGATCGAGCAGATTGCCATTGCCGCTTGGGTGCCAGTGGCAATTCTGACCGTGGCAGGCATCGCGGGGCTAACCTTGGTCCCGCGCGAGGCCGCACGCTGGCTAACAGGCGTCGAATGCCTCATTTTTGGGGCTCTCGCCGTTCTCAGCGGACTTTCCATCCTCACAATCCTCGCAGGGATTTTTGGTCATCCTTCCCGCGAAGGAATGCTCGTCATGCTTGCCGCAATCGGCGGCTGGGGAATTTGGCGATGGAAGCGAAGGGGCGGGGTGGGAGGTGGGCAGATTCCTTGGGCGGGCGAACCTTGGAGTCGCTCTGCAAGCCTGCTCTTTGCTTTATTCTTGCTTGCTCTTGTCCCTGTTGTGACAAGCGCGTTTGCACCGCCTCTCCTTTACGACGTCACGGAGTATCACCTCGGCGCCTTCTGCGATTACTTTCGTTTCGACAAGCTGCACTTTTACCCCATGCACCACAACTTTTACGCGCGCTTCCCCTTCCCCGTAGAGGCGCTTTATTACCTCGGTCTCGTTTTGGAGCATCCCCAGGATTTCGCGCCGAAACTTCTGAATCTGGTGAGCGTTGGGGGATTGCTTGCCTTGTCGTGGCAGTGGCTAAGGCGATGGGGCGTGCGGCGGGTCTTCCGATTCCTTGCTGTGTTGGTAATCCTTTGCCATCCCGTTCTCCTCGAAGTCTCCCTTGATGCTTATATTGACGCGCCTGTTGCGCTACTGGTTCTCACAGCGCTCTACGGACTTGAGCTTGCGATCACTGCCGATTTGCTTCGGACGCAAGCGTCCGCAGGTCTCAGCCTCCTGCCGCTCATTGCATGGATTGCCGGCACAGCTTGCGTTAGCAAATACACGGCGGCACAATTCTATGGCATTCCCGTCGCGCTGATCTATGCTCTCCCGCTTTGGAAAATGCGAAGGGCTTTTTCCGGGCGGCAAATCGTCACGACACTCATTTGTTTTTTCTTGCCCATCGTGGTGTGGCTCGGGAAAAACGTTTATTTTTACGGCAACCCGCTCGAACCTTTTTTTACTTGGCTTTTTTCGCGCAACGATCCGGCGGCAGTTGCGCGTGAAAAATTTTACATTGAATCGCACTATCCACAGCCGCCATGGACGTTGGGTTACTGGGCCACCCTTTTGCCTCGTTTTGATGCCGTCGGCTGGCTTATCGCAGCTCCGCTTGTCGGTCTTCCACTGGTACGTCGGCGCCCCGACGTCGGACGCCTCTTGGGCGTATGCGTTGGGAGCTATCTTTTATGGAACGGTATTCGCTACAGTCAGGACCGTTTTCTCCTGCCAACAATTATTCTTGTTATCATCCTGTCAGTCTCTGTTTTGAATGAACTCCCGACTGCTCTCAGTCGAGGGGTCGGAGCTGGGACGTTCCTCCTCGTGGCAATGTGCGGAATCATCCCTCACACCATCCGCGTGGCGGGAGGGGGAGAATTCGGCTATCTGGGAGATTTCGTGGCGATGCCCGCGAGCGACAACGCTCCTTACCGAACCGCTTTCTACGAAAAGAACCTTGGCGCACTTGGCAAGGCCCTAACGTCCATGGATCGGGCAGGGATTCGAGGGCAGTCCGTTCTCCTGATTTACGAAGCCCGTCCGTACCTTTTTCGCCACATGCCCGCTGTGTACAACACGGTGTTCGACGAAAGCGAACTCCTGCGTCTTGCGGGTGGAGCCCGCTCAGCCGACGAGGTTACATCTGCGCTCTATGCAGCTGGCATTCGCTGGGTTTTGGTAAATATGGAGGAGCTACGCCGCTTTATCGATCAGTACGCCCGCCCCGACCAATTGCGCCAGCGGGGCATCCGCCAGCCGATGCGCGAATTCTCCCGGATTAAGGACCCTGAGGATCTCTACCCGCCTTTCTATCGCTCGCCGGATTGGCCCAGCATGCGCGAACCTGTGCTAGCCTGGCTTCGTGGTCTGCGAGCGAAAGCCGTAGTGATCGAGGGAAGTGAGATCGCGCCCGTGTTCATCGCGCCACTCGAGCCGCCACCAATCCGCGAGAAACTCGTCAGGGCCGAGCGTCGCTAATCGCTTGATTTCCCTCGCCATGGCGGCATAGACCAACTGCTCAGAAGTTAGAGCAAATCACGGCATGACATAGAAGGGCCTGTCATGATCATTACAACCACCCCGACCATTGAAGGGAAAACGATTGTGGATTATCGCGGAATAGTGACGGGCGATGCCGTCATGGGGGCCAATGTGTTGCGCGATATTGCTGCCTCGCTTCGCGATATTTTTGGCGGACGAGCGAAAGCTTACGAGGACGTTTTCGGCGAAGCCCGCGAGGAAGCCTTGCGCGAAATGGCCCACCAGGCGGAGCTGCTCGGTGCTAATGCGGTGGTCGGTGTGGATATTGATTATGAAACCCTGGGACCTAAAGGCTCAATCCTCATGGTCTCGGTCACGGGCACGGCCGTTGTCGTCCGTTAGCTCCCCTCACTGTTGAATCGACCAGGCCAGAGAATCTTTGACCATTCGCGTCGAAGGACGCATAACGGACGGAAAGAAAACAACCAAGGTTTTGTGGGGGGCACGCAACACTCAACGGTGCACACTGTCGGCTTGGACTTAGCATCAAGCATCGCATTGTTCATCGACCCCTTGCCTAAGCGAAAGGAATGGGCACCCTTGAGTCCAAGCCCCGCGCTGCGGAGCAACGTGCTGTTGCCCTCGGGGAAAAACAACGTGGTGGAGGCAAGGGGATTCGAACCCCTGACCCTCAGACTGCCAGCCTGATGCTCTCCCAACTGAGCTATGCCCCCACCATGAGGTGGTTGGCCTGTGATCTCACTTTCGAGTGCACAGGCCAGCAATGTTTACACGGCATGGCAATGATTATTCCGTTTTCTTCTCGCTGGGCGAATTGCTGGGCATGCGCGCGGCGGGCACCTCCGTCCGAGCACGGCAGCACCGCAGAGGAGTCCAGCTATCCGCACCATCCAGGGCGTACGCTTCATCAGGCCTCCGGGCCATTCACACCTGCAACTTGCCATTCCCCTTTTCTTATTGCGAAAGATTGTTTCTCTGCACCAAAAGCTCTTAGCGGACGCGCTACCTGCGCGATTTGCACCATGACGATGAGACGGTAACAGCAATGGCACAGCAGCAAACGAATTGGTATCTGGAGGGAGCTCTTACCGAAGACGGGCCCGTCACGCGATTCAATGTGAGAGAAAAACCGGTCATGGTTGGCCGGCAAGCAGGGATGGATCTCGTCCTGCGCAACGACGGAGTGTCGCGCCGCCACGCCCAACTCTACGTGGAAGGCGACTGCCTCTGGATTCGCGACCTAGGCAGCAGCAATGGCACCTTTGTCAATCGTCAGCGCATCAGCGAACCGACGGCGCTGCGCGCCGGCGACGTCGTCCATTTTGCTGGAATCGAATTTATTGTCGGCTGCGACGAAAACATTCATTCCTCGTCCGGCCTCGACACGCTTGCCATGTCCAGCATCTTGCCCGAGAACTATCCCACGGTTAGCGCGCGCCTCGTCGAGATGATCCGCGACGTGCGGGTCCACTGCCACTACGAGCCAATTGTGATGGCTGGCACACAGCAGGTGTGGGCGTACGAAGCTTTGGGGCGTGGTGCGCTCGACGGCTTACCCGAGTCGCCACTCGAACTCTTCGCCCTCGCCGCGCCGCTGGGACTTCAGGCAGAGCTTAGTCGCGTCTTCCGCACGGTGAGCATTCGCGAGGTGCCCTCCCTTACGCCTGAGGGCGGCCTTTTTCTCAATATCCATCCTGCAGAGATGGAGGATACAGCCACGCTTGTCGCCTCTCTGCGTGCGGTGCGCTCTCTTGCGCCTAGTTTGCCGCTCGTTGTGGAAATTCCAGAAATGCTCGTCACGAATGATGCTGCTCTGTCAGCCCTCCGTGAGCGTTTGGGAGAGCTCAACATCCAGCTCGCTTACGACGATTTTGGCGCCGGCCAGGCGCGTCTTGTCGAGCTGACCCGCGTGCCGCCTGAGTATCTCAAATTCGATAAGGTGCTGGTGGGTGATCTTGCCAAACCTGGTCTGCGGGTGCGTACTATCTTGGAGATGCTCATCACCTTCGCGCACGATCTGGGCGTGAAATGTGTGGCCGAAGGAGTCGCCAGCCATGAGGTCGCCGCAGCCGCTTGTGATGTAGGATTTGACCTCCTCCAAGGCCACTTTTTCAGCAAGGCGTCCGCACTTTCTACGGTCACACCGCTACAGCCGTTTGGCTAGCGGCGGCGCATTGAGCCGCCTATCAGTGCGCTGCTTTCAGCGACTGCTTCGCAAATCCTTCTGGAATTTCGATCGTCGCGAGTTCGGGCGAGCGCGGCTGGTCGAGCCGCACCTCGCTTAGGCGCACAAGAAAGGCTCCACCCTTCGCGTTTTCAATGGCGAACTCCACAGGCACGACTGAGTTTCCGTCCGCCACTTGTTCGTAAGCCCAGAAACGGATTTCGCCCATTTTGCGGCGCCCCTGCCACATCGTCAGGCGCTCAACAAGCAGATCGCGCCGGCGCACGACAAATTCTTGTTCGCGCATTTGCCGCTCGTTGCGAAACCAAAAGTGAAGGCGGTCGCGAGCAGGATAGAACTCAGCCGGATCACTCTCGAGTCGGCGAAGCAACAAAGCCTCCACGTCCACAGCGTCGAACACTTGCGTGGGCGCCATCCCGCCCAGAATTTCTGGTGCACGTTCGAGCTCAGCCAGCGGGCCTGTCACCACCATTTTCTCGGGGATGATCACAGCAGTCGCGAACCCATCTTTTACCAGCAAATCGAACACTCCAGCACCGCTTTGGCTAGCGCGAACACGCAAAAAATCAGGTGGATCGACATAAGCTAAGGCATCGAAGCGCTGGCGCGGCGAGCGACGGCCGCCTCTCCCGATAAAAATCTCAGCACGTGCTCGCAGGCCCCGAATAGCACGAGCACGCTTCGCCAACACGTCGCGCACGTCGTGTGGCGAGCGAATCTCTCCCTTCACGGGAGCGAGAGGCGAGCGAAATTCGAGGTCGTAATCTGGTCGGCCCTGGCGTGCTGTCAGCCCTTGGCAACCGCTGAAAAGGGCAACAGCGAAAAGCAACCACAACAGACTCGCGGCAAGGCGCGTCCGCTTAGCCACCGTAGATCTCCGGCTTGAGCACGCCGATGCACGACAGATTGCGATAGCGCTCGCCGTAATCCAAACCGTAGCCGACGACAAAATCGTCTGGAATCTCGAAGCCGACGTATCGCAACGGTTGACGCAACTCGCGCTCGCGCACGCGCCGCTTGTTCAGCAGACAGCAGATCTCCAGACTTGCGGGCCCCTGGATACGCAAGAGCTCGCACACCACGTTGAGCGTGTGGCCCGTATCCAGGATATCCTCGACAATCAGCACGTGCTTACCGCGCAGATCAAGCTCAGCATCCTTCGTGATAATGACTTTGCCAGACGAGCTCGCCCCGCCGCGATAGCTCGACGCTCCAACGAGATCAAAAGCATGCGGAATCGTGATCGAGCGCATGAGATCGCTCAGAAACACAATTCCCCCCTTGAGTATGCTGATGAGAACCAAGGGTTTGCCGCGGTAATCCTCAGAAATCTGCCGGCCAAGCTCGGCCACGCGTTTCGCAATCTCCTCGCGTGTGAAAAGCACGCGTTCAAGATCCTGGTACAGCTCGTTTTCGTGATCGGACGGAAAATGCAAGGCGATCCTCCGGAATGAAAGCTTGTTTTCTCGGACAACGATTATCAGCGTCGCTTGGCGCAGCCGATGCGCAACAAAAAACCAGCCCCCTGGTAGTTTACTCAAGAAAAGCGCTCACGACCGACGTTTTATCCAGAGCTCTTGGCCATGGGCCAGAAGGACATGGAGAAATGAAAATGCAGCGATTACACAAATGGCTGGCAACAGCCCTGCTCGTGGCATTACCGACCCTCGTGCTGGCTCAGCTTACCGAGATCGGCGGCATCGGCAATATCTTCGAAAAACGTGCCTCGTCGAAGACCGAGACGAAGAAAAACACCAGAGCCACGCCGACGCCGAAAGCAAGTCCGACGCCCCCCGCGCAAGGTCAGCGTGCGCAAGGGGCACCCCAACCTGGCCAACCTGGCACCGTAAAACCAGGCCAGCCAAGGTCGGTTCCTGCTCAGGGACAAGCGCAAGCAAAACCAGCAGCCAAACCCGGCAGCGGCGCAGTGCAGGCGCCAGCCAACACAGGCCAGCTCCGCATCGTCACGAAGGATTTGGCCGAATCGGTAAAAACTCGCCTCGTCGAATATGACGAGGATGCCTTACGCACGTCCGGAACAGCTATCATTTTAAGTCCCCGGCGTTACAAGCCGGAACTCTCCTCTGAGAGACAGAGCGGAAACTCCTCAAACCTGCGCAGCGTCTCGGGTTTGTAAACAAGTCAATATGTAATCCCTTCCGGCACGGGTGCACAAATCTATCTCACACACGGTGCCCTGCAGCTTTGCCCCACCCAACGAACAGCTTACGCTTGCGACAACCCCGCGCCTCAGAAGCTTGAGCCTCGCATCGCACCCAGCGCGCATAGGGCGTAGCCAAAGACAATCAGGACTACACCCACCCACAGAGCAGGTATCGCCACTGGTAGCATTGCCAACGCACTTTGGGCCACACGGGGTAAGACGACCATCGCCACCCCCAAAACGATGAGGGCAGGACCCACGAGCCGTCGCGAGGTCGCACTCACGAGAAGAGCGACCGCGCAACCAAGCCCAACATAGCTCAGCAGGAGAGCTCTGGTTTCTTCTGGCAAAGGCAATCGTCCCATCGCAGCTGCGATAAACGCTCCGCCAGGCAATCGGTCGCCAAGCCACGCCCTGAGGAAGGGCAACATCATGGCCAGTCCGAGAATTGCCCGGCCGAGGCGAAAAGGCGTGCCAACGAGCCCCATCCGCACTAGCCCGCTCTTTCGCTTCTTCGCAAAGGGATCCTCGTATTTCACGCGATCCTTGGCCCCCACGGTCGTTTTGATTTCCGTGAGGATAACGGTTGCAGCGTCCTGCGCTTTGCGTTGCGCTTCCTCTTCCGACATTCCTTGCGCAGCGAGCCGTTTTGCTTCCACCTTGGCCAACTGCTTGACCTCGCGGGCTTCGCGCCGACGCCGCTCGATCTCGTCCAGCCAGCGGATGATCGGATCGCGCCAAGGTGCATAGTGCTTGCGCCGCTGCACCTGCTCCGCTGCTGTCACCTTACCGCGCGCCAACACGAGGGCCTCGTAGCCAAACAGGTCCTCGAATAGTTCTTCCCACTCCTCGCCAGCGAAGCGTGCCACAAAATCCTGGACGGCCTCTTCCGGCATTCCCCGCACGCGCAGCTCTTTTAGCATTTTGATGAGGTCCTTCAGCACTTGAACACGCTCGGCCCGGAGCCGCCGCAGCACACCAAATTCATAGCCGATGGCCAACGCCAGCGAAACGAGCAGGCTCGCCACCACAGTGAGGAAAAGGCCGACCTGAAAAGTGCCGGCGATGGCAAGCGCACCGGCAAAGATCGTTTTCACCCAGTCGATCAGCGCCATGCCAAACGCAGCCGACCGCAGACGCCGGAGGAAGTAGGAACGGGAGATAAGCCCATCCACAAGAACGGTCAGTACTGGTGTCAGTGCAAGGGTGAGCAGGAAAAATAAGCCTATCCGCGGTGCGCCCAGGACGAATGTCAGCAGAGCGAGAATGGCCGCAGCGCCCGCAAAGACCTTCGGCACAAGTTTCTGTAGGCGGCGCGTGGGTGCACCATAGTATCGCTTCTGCGCTTCTTCGAGAATCGCCAAATGAATCTCACGAGGCCGGAAGATGCCCTTGTCGCTTTCAATGCCAAGGTAAGCCTCGAGGTCGCGGATGACCTCACCCATGTCGGCATAACGGTCCTCGGGCGATTTTGCCAGCATCCGCTGAATGATGACTTTGAGCGTCTGCGGCACTCCACGCACGTGTGTCTCTAGCGGCGGAACCGGTTCGTTGAGTTGCTTTGTGATGATCTCGTAGGCGGTTGTGCCCGAGAATGGCGGGCTGCCCGTGACGAGGTAATAAAGCGTGCATCCTAAGGCGTACTGGTCGGCACGCGCGTCCACGTTTGCTGCATCGCGAGCCTGCTCCGGCGCCATGTAGGCCGGCGTCCCCATCGCCACCGCCTTCAAAGTGATATCGCTTGCTGCCACCTTGCTCAGGGCCTGCTTGTCACTCGAGCTGCTGCTCCCACTTTCACTTTCAATCCGTGGATGCTCGAATTTCGCCAGCCCCAAATCTGCCACTTTCACCACGCCGAGATCATTGAGTAACAGGTTGTCCGGCTTAATGTCGCGATGGATAATTCCGTGATCGTGGGCGTACTTGAGCGCTCGAGCGGCTTGAACTACATAGCCGACCGCATCGTCAATGTTGAGACGCCCATCGCGACGCACCATCTCGCCAAGGTTCGTGCCTCGTACGTACTCCATAGCGATAAAATGCGTGTCGTTTTCGCTGCCCACGTCGTACACTTGCACCACATTGTGGTGAGTAAGCTGGGCAGCAGCTAGGGCCTCGCGGGTGAAGCGAGCTAAGAATTCTGGATTCCCCGCCATCTCCGCTGGGAGCACTTTGAGCGCTACATCCCGGTCCAGCGATTTCTGGCGAGCTAGATAGACGGTGCCCATTCCGCCTCGCCCGAGCGTGGCCTTAATTTCATAACCCCCCAGCTCCACACCCGTGAGATCGGCCCCGTGGGTAGTCCTTGGCTGCGTGGCTGAGCGCGGGGCGCCCGCGCTTGCAGGCGATTTTTGCGAGGGTTTCGGCGCAGCGGGCCGTTGCGGCGGCGACAGTATGGTTGCCCCCTCAGTATCCAGCTGGGATTGCGGCCCAACGCCAGAGGGCTCTTCGATGACCGTTTTATCGTCATATCGCGAGGAGGCGTGAGATGGCTTGCTTTCACCGGCCGAAGGCGTGCTGGCTAATGGTGGGGCGGTTTTGCCTCGTGCTTGGGGAAAAACCCCAAGGTTGGTCGGCGAGTCTCCGCTAAGGTAGCCTGCACTCGTAGCGTTCTCCGCCTTCGCATCAAGAATCGTAGGGAGCTCATGAATGTTTGGCGGTTCCGGCGCCACCTGGGGTTTAGTCGGACTTGTGGGCCTAGCCTCGTTCTGGGCGTTGGCATCGGCCCTTGCAACGATCACGGGAAAAACAGCAAAGCATTCCGGACACTGCACCAGCCCTTGGCTCAAGCTGTCGTCAGATTCCCATGTGGCGCCGCATTTTTTGCAGGTGAACTTCACCCCAAGCACTCCCTGAGAAAATCGCAACGCTCGCGTTGTTGCTGGAGATTTTATAACAATGGTCTGCGGTGTCAAGTGAGAGCCTTGCAAATCGTGCCAGTTCTCTCCTCTCCTCATCGAGTTCGAAAAAGAAAGGGAGCCTGCTGAACCAGCAGGCTCCCTTGTGCTCCGCGGCCAACTCATCTTGTGCGCAGCCCGCCGAGGCATCCTCCGGAGTTCGCCGAGCGGCGGCGCCGTATCTCCTCTCTTACTGCGACAGAACAATCACAGTGTAGGGCCCAATGCCAATATTGGCGTTATATGGCATGCCATCTTTGCCGCCAGAGTTTGCCGTGGTCGTGTAGGAATTCCAGTTGCTGAAATCGCTCGAATAGCCGTTCCAGTCGCTATTGAACCGCACGTACCACGTACCGCCACGTGGCATGCCGATATTGTAGGATGTATAGCCCTTGTTGGCAAAATTAGCCACAACCACCACATCATCGCCAGCTCCACCCTGATCCCAGCGGTGGTAAGCGATCACCTTGTCGGTGTTGTTGATGTGGAACACATTGACGTTGTTGCCGCGCAGGCCCCGCGTGTTGTTATACCAATTGCGGCGCAGCCGGATGAGGTCTTTATAAAGCTGCAAAATTCCCGAGTAGGTTGTGGTTTTGCTCCAATCGAGAGGATCGCCATCCGAGAAATAGCCATCTTCGAGGAATTCCTGCCCCTGGAAGATCATGGGGATACCAGGCGCGGTAAAGAGGATGCCAGCCGCCAGCGTCGAGCGCTTTTTTGAAGGCCAACTGCCTGCGTTGCCCGGCCAAATCTCCTCCGGCAGTCTGCTGTGGCCATTCGCATCTTCGTCATGGCTCTCGGTGTAAATCACGCGCTGGAGGTGCCAACCGTTGTAGTAGTGAGTTATGGCATCGCGGACTGCATACATGTTCCGGTCGCTGTCGTTAGATTTGATCACTTCGGCCCGGATCGGATGCACGAAGTTCGGATCCCATTGCGAATCGAAGCCAGCGCCACCGGCCGCCGTTGTCTTGGTCAGCCACTCATTGTTCTGCATGTCTTCGGCGATGGAGATTTTCCAGCTCGATGTGGAGTCAATCGTGTCGTTGATCCATTGCATGAGGCTCCAACCCTCCGGGATATCGCCGCCGGTCCCATTGTTGAGAGCCCGAATGTTACAGGTCGAATCCCAGCGCAGACCGTCCATTCTGTAGTCGTTGAGCCACATCATTGCGGCATCTTTTAGGAACGAGCGCACTTCGCCGCGTCCATAGTCCGGGCGCGACCATCCCCACGGCGTGACTTTGCGCCAGTCGCTGAAGAAGTAAATGCCACCATTGCCGTAGCTCTCGCCGTCGAAATTCCACAGCGGAATGCTCGATTCGTAGGGGCTCGATCCCATGTGATTGAACACAATGTCCATAATCACGCCCATGCCGCGTGCGTGGGCAGCATCCACCAGAGCTTTCAGGGCCTGGGGCGAGCCGTAAGCGCTCTCTGGCGCGAACTGGCTGTGCGGGTTGTACCCCCACGAGAAGTCACCAGGGAACTCCATGCACGGCATGAGTTCGATAAGATTCACGCCAAGGCTCTGCAAGTAATCCATTTTAGCAGTCACACTGGCGAAGTTTCCCGGCCCACCGCCAGGAGCGTCGTTGAACGTCCCCACGTGAAGCTCATAGATCACCGTGTCGTTCCACGCTGGTGTCGCATAGCTATACGAACCCCACGAGTAGGCCGGATCCACGATGATCGAGTTCCCCGCGTCGTTGGTCATCTGGCGCGCCTGCGGATCCTGGCGCCAGAAGGTCCCGTAAGTCGGATGCGTGATCACGTACTTGTATTGGTCGCCGACGATGGCCCCATTGAAATCCACCGACCACCAGCCGTTGCCTTCGCTGGCGAGTTGATTCCACGAAGAGTTCCAGCCGTTGAACGTGCCAGCCACAGCCACGGCGCTCGCGTTCGGGGCCCACACGCGGAAGGTGCAGCCACTCGTATAAGGAATCGCCCCCACGCCGCCACGCGTCGAAGCTACAGTGTCGCCCGTGATCGTCACGTCGTCGAGCGCCACGCCGTCGGAGCTCAGCGGATAATTGTCGTATTCCTGCCAGCGGATCACGCAGTTAGGGCCAAGGACCTTGCCCAGAGATGAAGCTGCGGACGAAAGATTGACGGTATAGAGCGAAAAGGACGAAGAAATAGCAGGAAATGACCAGATTTTGGAAAAGGTGGCTCCGCCATCGGTTGAGAGAAATAGCCCGTCGTTCGTATGGGCTTCATCGCCCACGTTACGGAAACGGAACGTGAGAACCACGTTCGAGTAGGTGGCGAGGTTCATCCGGAGATCAAGGCGCGAGGTCGAATACACGCTATCGCCCACAGAATCGTCGAGCGTGACCCCGTAACCCGACGAGCCATAGCGATAAGTTGTACTCGTTTGCACGCGCCACTGGTTCGTTCCTGATTTCGACCAGGCCGAACCAAGTGTGCTAGAGTTGAATGAGTCGGTGAAGAGCGTTGCGGCAGAAGCAAGAAGGCTAAGAGCGCTCATGATGGCCGCTGCCGCGGTGGTTCGAAGGCGCATAGTTCCAAAGTCCTCCTAGAAGCTTTTTGTCGACCTGAAAGTCAACGGGGCGATTTGGGGGGGCCACCACCGCGCCGATGGCTTTCAAATCGGACGGTCTATTCAGAGACCATTGCGGGGTATTTAGAGCGATCCAAGCGCTTCGTCAATTGAAAAGTTATAAAAAAGAACGGTTCCGTCAACAGCGACTAAGTCACAGATTTTTCAATCATTTGTGTTTCACTGCTGAACCTGAAGTTCAAAAAAGCGAAAAAAATCGTCGAAAATTCCTGAATCATTTTTGCAAAGTTTTCGTTTTCGCTTTTGCGTGAAAAGTCATGAGGCTCTTTGCTCGACAACATCGCACGCGTAGTGTCTCCTCCATCTCTTCTCCTCACTTTGATTCATCCAATTGGATCGTTCTTACCAGGGTGTGCGCTTTCTCGCTCCGCGCAAGGGCGGTCCACCCGATCTCTTTTTGGGCCCCCTGCACGGAGTTCCCACGGCATGGATTCCACGACTCTCGGCCGCAAAAGAAAGAAAACCATGGCGTCGACGACCCGCATGACTGCAGTGTATAAGCTTTCACAGCAAGTTCAACCGAGGGAAATAATTGCGATGAGCGAGCCCCAGGACGTGAAAAGCTTTGCCGATCTTTCTCAGCAGCTTGCCTCTGCCATCGACAATGAGGATTGGATGGCCGTGGATAATTTATGGCTCGAGCTCTTGGTTGAACCCCCCACCGATGTTTCATTTTATGACAATGTGATCCGAGCGATGCGCCGAGCTAAGGCCCTCGAACGTGCTCACGAACTTCTGCTTTTAGCCCTCGATGAACTCGAAGCGCGCGAACAGTGGGAACCAACGCTCGGCATCCTCAAGCTGGGTGCCCGCTTTTGGCCCGACTCGAAAGCGCTACGTCCCCACACGGCGCGCGCTCTCAAACGCGTGTATTCGCACATTCCCCAGCTCCCGGATATGATCGCAGCGTGCAAGGGCCTGCCTCTCGATCGCGTTTTTATGCGTTTCGAAGAGCTTTTGCGCATGCTTCCGGGCGAGGTTTATTCGCACCCATACTGGGGCAACGGTTACGTCGTCGAGCTAGACATTCCGAATGATCGCGTTATGCTTGAGTTTCCTGAAGCCGAGGAGCAGCGGCGCCGCGAAGTAAAGCTCGATTTTCTTCTCAAGCACCTTCGCCACCGCCCACAAGGGAGTTTCACGGCGCGCTTGCTTCACGATCGCGACGCTCTGCGACAGTTCGCGTGGGATGCACCGGCGGAATTTGTCAAACTCGTCCTTGCGGATTTCGACGGCCGCTTGAAAGCGTCCGAACTCAAGGAACTTCTGCTGGAGTCCTTGTTCAGCGAAGCAGAGTGGTCGCGCTGGTGGAGCCAGGCGCGCACCGCCTTCGCTCTTGACTCGTGGATTGATTTTGACGCCGGGCGCGGTGGCCGCGCTGAGATTGCGCTGCGCAACCAGCCACGCACGTTTGAGGACGAAGTGCTCGAATCCTACTTTGCATCTGCAGCCACCCTCGAGAACCGCGTTGAATTAGTCAAGCGGCTGGCTAAAACTTTGGCCAATGGCGCGCAGGTAGACGACGAAGCTGTGGAGAAAATCCTCAGCGATCTCACTGCGCGCCTGCGCAATGCCGCGCTTCCTCCCGCTGAGCGCCTCACAGCGCGTTACCTCGTCGAGATCCTTGCTGCTGAGCACGACCGGGCAAAGGTTGTCTTGGCAGACCTTCCTGGCGAAGAAGAAATTCTCGTGGGTGTCAGCAACTACCTCGATTTGCGCGATTTCACTGACGTTGGTTTTGCTCAGCGCGCGCTGCGATGGCTTGTGGCTCGTGATGGAGAGGACGGCATCGAGCGCGCCGCCGCAAGCCTCCCCGAGGCGCCTCCCGCGCTGGCCCAGGCACTCTGGAGCGTCATCATGCCCGAGAAACATGCCGCGCCCGCCGTTCGTGCAATCCGAGCACTTTTCGAAAAAGCACTCGACAACCCAGAGACATTTGTCTGGGCGGCACGTCATCTCACGGAACGTCGTTGGAGCTATCTTGATGACTTCATCCCCTTGGGAGCCCTCGTGTTTGACCTTCTCGACTGGCTCAACGAATGGGAGGCTCTAGCGCAGAAACTCAGCACCCCGCGTGAAGTAGCGGAACGCGCCAAATGGCTGATCGGACGGGTGCGTTCGTTGATAAGCGCAGGGGACTATGCCGTGCTTGCCGTTGCTGTGCGCGACATGCCGCTCGAGCAGGTTCATGAGCTGCGTCGTGCGCTCCAACTGCACAATGTCTTCACAGACTCGGCGCGCGAAGCAGCTGACCGAGCCATTCGCCTTGTGCGGCGCGACCTCGATGAGCCAGCGGTCGCCGTTGCTTCCTCCACGGCAAATGCACCCGCTTCCACTGCATTTCTGTGCACTGCAAGGGGACTAGCCCGAGCTGCAGCGGAACTGCACGAACTCAACACGGTGACAATCCCACAAAATGCCAAAGAGATCGAGAAGGCGCGCGCCGAGGGCGATCTTCGCGAAAACGCTGGGTACCACGGAGCACGCGAGCGCCATGCACATCTTCTGCGAAGAGCCCACTTTCTCCAGGATGGCATTGCGCGTGCTCAGGTTGTGCGAAAGGACGACGTCAACACCGCCGAGGTCTCTTTCGGAACGCGTGTAATTCTCACGAATTTGGAGACCGGCTCCGACGAAATCTACACCCTATTGGGCCAGTGGGAGAGTGATCCAGAACGCGGCATTTTCGACCACAAGGCGCCCTTCCCTGCCCAACTTCTCGGCAAGAAGGTCGGGGACGAATTTGAGGCGCAAAGTCTTGACGGTCAGAGACGGCGCTTTCGCGTGAAGGCCATAGACAATGCGCTGGCCTCGGGAGAATGGGATGAAGCCTCGGTGCCCGTCGCGTGAGCCTAACAAGTTCCGCCAGTGCCTCGAAGCGACGATTCGACGGTTGGCCATCGACCCAGGCGAACAAAGCTACCCAGGGAACCTACGCGATGACTGAAAAAACCGAATCACAGAAGGATGCCGGGCTCGTTCCCGATTCGTTTTCGGCGTCACCGCCGCCAGATTCCCCAAAAGACAATACGCGCCCTGGCGACAGCAGCGACGCTTTGAAACGGATCCAAAAGGAACTTCAAGCCTCGGCAGCTCCACGGGGGGCGTTTCTCGGTAGCTCTGGACTGCGCCACCAATTGTGGCGCGCTGCTCTTGTGGGAATAGGGGCTGGTATCACCGCCATTTTGTTCCAAAAAGGTCTCGAGGGCGCCGAATGGCTTCGTGAAGTGATGATCTCGGCGCATATCACACAAGGGTTGAGGGGCCATCTCCTCAGCATTGTTTACTGCGCGGGGTTAGTCTGGGTGGCCAAGTGGTTGACTTCGCGCTACTGCCCCCAAGTCGCAGGCAGTGGAATTCCTCATGTGAAAGCCGTGCTGGCAGGTTTCCAGCGCCTGCATTGGAGCCGCATTCTTCCAATAAAACTTCTCGGCGGCATATGTGCCATCGGTGGCGGCTTGTCGCTGGGCCGCGAGGGGCCCACTGTCCACATGGGCGCCAGTGTGGGGGCAGCGCTGGGATCAGCCTTGCGTTTGCCGCAACGTGCACAACGCACTCTCATCGCAGCCGGGGCCGGCGCAGGGCTGGCCGCCGCCTTCAATGCCCCGCTGGCCGGCTTTCTCTTTGTTCTAGAAGAACTCGAGAAGAGTTTCACGCCGGTGACCTATGCCACGGCGCTTGTGGCGAGCACGTGTGCGGACGTCGTGACACGGTTGGTGATTGGCGAGCGGCCCGCATTCCGCATTGTCGGCTTTC
Source organism: Candidatus Sumerlaeaceae bacterium (assembly GCA_049968255.1). GTDB lineage: Bacteria > Sumerlaeota > Sumerlaeia > Sumerlaeales > Sumerlaeaceae > DRVG01. The sequence continues at coordinate 327,318 of JBMFRB010000003.1, forward strand.
CCGCTCCGCCCTTACAGGCCTTTCCCCTTGTGCTTACGCTCGGCATACTGGCTGGTCTTGTCGGCATTCTCTTTAGCAAGGCACTTCTTGCCAGTGTTCGAGCCGCGCGCATACCCTCGCGTTCGCGCACGCTGCTCGTGGGCATTCTTGCGGGTGTGGTGTCCTTATATCTTCCAGCTGTCGCGGGGGGAGGGCACTACACCGCAGAGATTGTTCTGAGAGGCACCTACCTTTATCAAGGCGGCCTTGTGATCATGTTAGCGCTCATGGTCGCAAAGTTCGGCATGACCATGATCAGCTACGCCTCAGGCGTGCCGGGTGGTATCTTTGCCCCCATGCTTGTCATCGGCGCTTTTCTCGGCCTTTCATTCGGAGCGGTTGCCTTACGTCTTCCTCCCGCTTGGTCAGTGGCCCCGCAAGCATTTGCTATTTTGGGGATGGCGGCTGTTTTAGCATCAGTCACAAGGGCGCCAGTGACCGGTGTCGTGCTCATTCTCGAAATGACGAACAATTACGAGCAGCTCTTTGCGCTTATGGTGGCCTGCGGTGCTGCTTACCTTGTGGCCAAAGCATTTCGAGTTCCACCAATTTACGACGCGCTACTTGAACTCGATCTAGAACGTCAGCTGCCTCAGCGAGCGATCGCTCCCAGCCCCACGATCTACGAGCTCATTATTGAGCGTGGAAGCTATCTCGAAGGACTCGAGGTCCAGGAGGTGCCACTTCCCCCTGGCTGCGCGATCGTAAGCCTCTTACGTGGCAATGCGGAAATTGTGCCGCCGCCAGCACTTCACATTCAGGCCGGCGATGTTCTCGTGGTCGTTGCCGAGTCGCGCGATCCACACGCGGGTTACTTACTGCAGCGCATGGCACGCGTCGAGTGAGATCCCCCTCCGAGCATCCTTTCGTGCTTGCTTGCGTCAGCACTCATGGGCAAGGGATTGGCTGAAATGTGGACGAGCAGCGCACGAGTCCGAGCTCGTTGCTCCGTCGCCCCGACTTTTCCCACAAGGTGGAAGTCGCATGAAAGTTGTCGTATTCGGATGCGGACCAATGCCGTGCGAGCCAGAATTTGCCGTTACCGCCCCAGGGGCGCGCACCTGGCAAATGGTGCAAACGGTTGTCAACGGCCTCATCCTGGCCGATGTGCCTGACCCGCAAGTTCTGGTCATCGCGCTCGATTCCGTGCGCCGCGACACAGCGAATGCCCCCCTTAGCTTTGACCTGGCTTTGGACGCCGCGTTGCTTCACGAAACCGAGGCGCCTGCCACGGTCCAGTTCACTTATCTGCCACTTTCCATTGAGGGATTCAAGCTGATGGGGCAAGGCAAATGGCCGGAAATTCTGAACGATACGCCGGATGCTATCGTGGCAACTGGCTCGGCTCAGCCCTATGCCACCGCTGCCCTTTACGCTCGACACGTTGCACGCCCGCTGTGGGTGGACGTCTTCGGCGACCCTCTTGCCGAGCTGCAAAGCCGCGCGGAGCTTTTTCCTGAGCGCAAGGAGGAAAATGACTCGTTTTATTATCACACCTGGAAGCTGCTCATGGAAGCGCTCATGCAGGGCGATATCTTCTCGACACTCAGCACGCGCCAGCGATTCTCGCTGATCGGCCATCTCGGCGTGGCGGGTCGGCTCAACCGCTCCACCCGATGCTACGAGTTCGTGCATCCCATCCCTTACGGCGTGTTTCCCGCCTCCGCTCCGCAAATGCCAGAGCCGCACGACCACGCCTTCTTTGTCGTTATGTGGTGCGGAAGTTTCAACACGTGGATGGATGTTGACACATTGGCCCTCGGCATCGTCAAAGCTTGGCAGAAGAACCGGCGATTACGCCTGCTCATCGCAGGCGGAGCATGCCCCGGCTATAACGAGCGGTCGTTCCAGCGCTTTTCCGAACTTATCCGGCGCGAGAACGCCAGCGAGGCCATCCGTTTGGTCGATTGGCAGCCCTATGGTGAACTCAATAAGCTCTATGCCGAAGCCGATGTGGGGCTGAGCATCGATCGCCCCACCTACGAAGCCATGCTTGGTAGCCGCACACGCCTTATTCACTTTCTGCTTGCCGGCAAGCCAGTTATTTCCACTACGCCGACCGAGCTTGCCGAAGACCTTGAGCGTGCCGGTGTTTTGCTGCCCTTCCGCATGGGCGATCCAGATCACCTGGCAGAGGTGCTCCTCGCTGCAGGCGAACGCAGCGCCGAGCTTTGCGAACTTGGCCGTCGTGGGCGAGAGTACGTCCTCACGCGCTACCATGGACGAATCATCGGTGCTGCGCTTATCGAGTGGCTTGCAAATCCCACTTATGCGCCCGACAAACGCGGGCCACACTCCACACTCGACCCAGGAAATCCCCTCGCGAATTATTGGCAGCATTCGCTCGATAACGTCCGAACTTTTTGAAAATTGCCGCAGAAAGAAAAAAGTGCTTCACAAGAGGCCATTCGCCGTAGCCAATGACCAGCTGTACGATATCGAGTCAGCGAGGTGACCATGACGTCGGCTGAACTTTTGGCAAAAATTGAAGCGCTTGTGAACGCTGAGCAAGACCGCGCCGTCGAGGCGCTGCGTGAGCTGTTGAGGTTCCGCACTGTGAGCGGCGAAAGCGAACCGCAGGCAAAGCAGCAGACCGAGCTGGAAATCCAGCGCTGCCTAGACTATTTAGGCAGACTCGCTGGCGAGATGGGATTTGTCTGGCGTAACCACGACAATAAGGTCGCGGTCGCCGAGCTTTCGTGTGACGGCGAGTTTGTTGGTCTGCCCGTGCACATCGATGTTGTGCCTGCTGGCGACGGCTGGACACACGATCCTTTCGGGGGCGAGCTTTTCGATGGCGTCATTTACGGTCGCGGCACGCAGGATGATAAGGGCCCCGTCATCCAAATGCTCTGGGCCATGAAAATCCTCACGAAGCTCGGCGTCCCATTGCGGCGCGGCGTGCGCCTCATTGTCGGCACGACCGAGGAGTTCGGGGATTGGACCGACATGGCCCACTATTTCAGTCGCGAACCGATGCCGGCCATGTCCATCGTACCCGACGCAGATTTCCCGATCGTCAACGGCGAAAAAGGCGTGCTCAATGCCGAGGTGCGCCTCAGCCTTCCGCTCGAAGAAGTGACCGAAGCGGGCGAGCTCAGGCTTGTCCGCGTGGAAGGCGGCCGACGTGCCAACATGGTGCCAGACTATGCCGAAGCCGTGTTTGCCAAAGGTCCCCAGGCTCCAGTGGATGAGCTCCGCGGCGAGCTGCAGCGCTTCCTGGCAACTGAGCCCAACGCTCGAGCCGAAATTGCGGACGAGGAAGGCGCCACGCATTTGCGCGTCATTTTCCGCGGGCGAAGTGCTCATGGCAGCCGCCCTGAACTGGGGCACAACGCCGTCCTTGATTTGCTGCACTTCCTCAGCCAAAGTGCCTTTGCTTCGGACGACGAAGCCGATGCTGCTCAGTTTATTTTCGGAGCTAGCAGCGATATCTACGGCAAGACGCTTGGCATCGATTCCGAGCATCCCTTTGTCGGGCGCACCACGGTCTCGCTTGGAATTTTTCGTTGGGATCAGGACGGCATTTATGCTGTTCTGAACATTCGTCCCACGTTCGGCATGCCGGTGGCAAAAGTTTTGGAAAGCGTGAGTGCCACGGTCAATGAATTCGCCACGGAACTGGGCGTTGCCTGCCAAGTCAGTTCGTTGGCCCGCGAACCGTTCGATGCGATTTATGTGGACGAAGCGTCCGCCCCCGAGCTCATCGCTGCGCTGCGCGAATCTTACACCGTCGTGACTGGACGTCAATTCGAGTTCCGTTCGATGGGGGGAACGACCTACGCCAAAATTTTTCAGAGAGCAGTCAACTTTGGCCCGACAGATCCGGTCGATGAGCCCGAGATGGCGCACCAGCCCGATGAGCATGTGCGCGTCGATTGTCACGTACGCAACATCAAGCTTTATGCGTATGCGCTTGCGCGGCTGTGTGCGGTCGGGGCAGAATAAGCTTAGCAAAATTCTGCCCGACGAAGAGGAAAACGAATCCCATGAAGGCGCCGCAGTGGTGGAAATCTCTGAAACGCCACCGCAATGCGTACCTGTTCATTGCACCTTTTTATGTCCTGTTTCTCGTCTTCATGGTTTTTCCTATCGCTTTTTCGTTCTGGCTAAGTTTCCATAAGTGGAACGGCATCATGCCTGCCGTTTACGTCGGGTGGGCCAACTATGCGTGGCTGTTTCGCGATCACCTGTTTTGGCGCGCCCTTGCAAACACCTTCGTTTTCAGCCTTTTCACCGTTGTTGTGTCGTCGGCTATGGCCATCACTCTTGCCGTGTTTCTCAATGCCGTGCACCTATTTCGCCACTTTTTTCGGGGCGTCTACTTCCTGCCGGCGATAGTCTCGCTCGTTGTGATTTCGCTCGTGTGGAAGCTCATTCTCAACAGCGAGGTTGGGCTCATCGTCGAAATGATCCATCGCGCTGGGGCGTGGTGGGCAAGCCTCACTGGATCAGTGCCTGCGTGGGTGCAGAAAACCTATCGCTTTTTGGATCACCCGAATCCGTGGGTTCCACTGCTGACCATCGCGTTCGTCAACGTTTGGGGTGTCGTCGGCTACAACACAGTCATCTACCTCGCTGCCCTTCAGAGCATCCCGCTCAATCTCTATGAAGCCTGCCGCATCGACGGCGCCAGCGCCATTCAGCGATTCTTTTTCATTACACTGCCTTTGCTGCGCCCCACGATTTATTTTGTGGTGCTCATTACGACCATTGATTCGCTTCAGGTCTTTGTGCTACCGAGCTTGATGACCCCGAACAACGAGGCCACAATTTCGCTCGTTTACTATCTCTTCCGCAATGCATTCGAGTTCTACCGGATGGGCTTTGCGTCGGCCACGGCCTATGTGCTCTTCGCGCTCACTGCCATCTTGGGGATCATCATTCGCTTGACGTTGGGAAGCGAGACAAAGTGGGCGCCCGAGGAATAGAGGTGCAGCTCTTTTTGGCCTGAGCCGCACCGATGCAACTCTTTGCGCAGCTACGGCCTTTCGAAGCCATCTTGGTCGCGCAGCGCCGACTTATGGCACTAGCCCGGGCTCTCTTTGCTCTTAGCGCGGCTATTCTCCAAATAGAAGACGAGGTTATGGCAGCCAAGCCCGTAGAAAACGCTAAGCCGCCCGCTTACGCCCTCGATCTCAAACGTGGTCTCTACATTTCCCTTTTCGTTCATGAACTGTTGCTCGGAGGGTGTGAGCAGCTTTTCCACCATTGCGGCGGTCTCGTGGAACGTCAGAGGGCGTGAATCGACAGGGGGCTGCAGCTCGCGGCCGATGCGCATCACCGGAGGTTTGCCCACAAGATACAACACAGTCGAGGCGCCGCACTGGGCGGCTAGGCGCAAAACTTCCGCAAGGCTCATGCGTTGGCTCGCTGCTTCGCTCATGGTTCTCGGCGCTCGTGAAGTCGTGCGCTGAGTATAAACAGCAAAAGCGCGGGACGTGTGTGACTCAGGCCTGAATGACCCAAGCTAAGCCCACACGGACCGAGGACAATCGTCCGTTTGCCGGTCGCGGTGAAGCCGGATAGTAATTGCTGCCCGATCCACCATCGTCCCGCGCATAAAGTTTTTACATCCACGCAGCCGCTTCAATCGCTTGAAAAATGTCTTCAGGGCCGCATCCGGCGAAATCTTCGTTTTTTTCATTGCGCAGTTTTTGTCACGCGACTGTAAAAAGACATGTTCGGCTTTCAATAACCCGAGGGCAAGCACCCTTTCTCGTGTAAGGCCAAGCAAGACTCTCGATAAAGCCGAACATCATCTCACGACGTGAGGGTTGGCAACGTGGCCGTCTTAACGAGTCGCGAACACCGATTGTCGGCGCGTGCGCGCCGCACAAAAGAACCACAAATCTCTTGGCTTCTCAAAAAACCTTTGGAGAACCCAAGCATCATTTCCCTAGCAGCGGGACTGGTGGATCAACAAACCTTGCCAGCGCAGATCATTCATCGGCTCGTCACCGAGCTTTTCGCCGATGAGGATGCTGCTAAGCGTGCTCTGCAGTATGGCACCACCGAAGGCGAAGCCAACCTCCGTAAGCTGCTTGCAGCCCGGTTAGCAAGCGCTGGGTTACCGGCCCCTATTGATCCCGAGAACATCGTTCTTACCAATGGTAGCCAGCAGCTGCTATTCTTGGCAACGGACGTCCTTGTTGACCCTGGCGATATCGTGCTAGTCGAGGATCCCACCTATTTTGTTTACATGGGCGTTCTTGATGCTGTGGGAGCACGCACGATCGGCATTACGACCGACGACGAGGGCATCATCCCCGAGGCGCTTGAAGAAACCCTTCAGCGGCTTGCCGCCACGGGGGAGCTGCCCCGCGTCAAGATCCTCTATGTGATGACCTACTTCCAAAACCCAAAAGGGTCCAGTCACTCTCGGAGGCGGCGCGAGCAGATCTATGAAATCATCGAGCGCTTTAGCTCCGAGGAACATTTCATCTATATCATCGAGGATGCTGCCTATTATGAACTGAAATTCGAAGGCGAGGATGTGCCATTCCTCAAGACCCTCGATGCTCAGAACGAGCGCGTGCTTTTGGCCATGACCTTCTCGAAGGCCTTCGCTCCCGGATTGCGCTTGGGCTACGGCTACCTGCCGACCGAGCTAACGCCGCACATTCTCAACCAGAAGGGCAACCACGATTTCGGCAGTAGCAATCTGGCCCAGAATCTCGTTTATCATGCACTCAAAACCGGTGTTTTCGACAGCCACAGTGCAATGCTCCGCGAACGCTATCGACGCAAGCGCGATATCATGCTCGACGTCCTGCGTACGAAATTCCCGCCCGAGGTCAAATTCCTCGAACCAAAAGGTGGCCTCTACGTTTGGGTGACGTTACCGGAAGGAGTCTCAACGGCGCCCGGGAGCCGTTTCTTCGAGGAGGCGCTCGCACGGCAAGTTATCTACGTCCCAGGGTGCTATTGCTACGCCCAGGAAGAAGGGCGCACGAAGCCAGAAAATCAACTTCGCCTTTGCTACGCCTACATCGAGGAGCAGCCCATGCGGGAAGGGCTTCAGCGTCTCGCAGCGGCGTGCAAGGCCGCCCTTGGTTAGTGAGCCCCAGCGCGGGGCATTCAGCGGTGAGCGCGGCCATTGAATCTTTGATGACGCGATGGCTAAGGACGCGGCGATGATAAAATGTCTACTTTCTCGCAAAAGCTTGCAAATCGTGATTCCACTGCGACGCTTTCGCCTGAGGACAGTGTTTAGCTTGTTTGCATTTTGCTCCACGCTGCCCCTGGCTGCAGCTCCGACCACGGCATCGCTGTGGGGGAGAGTGAGTTATTTGGGCCAGCGGCCGCAACTGGAGCTTATCGAGATGCGGGGCGACTCCTACTGCTCTGCCCGTCAGCGCGAAGCTCGTCATTCGCGCCAAGACTTGCTCGTCAACGAACAGGGTGGGGTGGCCAATGCGCTGGTGTACGTCAAGGACGGTCCAATTGTCCGTCGCGCAGATCCGCAGCGCAAAATGGTTGAGCTTGCTATGCGCGACTGCCTATTTTTCCCTCGAGTTCTTGGCGTGCAATGTGGCCAGAAAATCGCTCTTCGCAACGATGATCGCACGCTCCACACGGTGTATGCCCGGGCCAAGGCGAATCCCAAATTCATCCATCCGTTGCGCGGCCCCGACGATCCACCGTTTGAATTTTCGTTCAGTGCACCAGAGTTGCCGGTCTACTTGCGCTGCGATGTTCAGCCCTGGATGATTGCCTACGTTGGCGTTTTCGATCACCCCTACTTTTCCGTCACCGCTATTGATGGGACATTCGAGCTCGTGAACTTGCCGCCTGGGAACTATACCATTGGCGTATGGCATGAAAAATTAGGGACGCTGACGGAACACATCGAGCTAAAGGCTGGCGAGCGACGCGCCTTAGAGCTGCATTTCGCTGGCACGCGCTAATTTGTGTGCTCACAGTCCCCCATTGTCGCTGCGGTGCGGCAAACGAATGCCCAGACGCTCGAATTTTTCATAAAGATGACGACGCGACAAACCGCTGAGCCGTGCCGCTTCGGACACGTTTCCGCCCGTAGCCTCAATGAGATGATGCAAGTAAGCCCGCTCGAATTCCTCCCGCGCCTTGCGATAATCAAGAGCCGCAAACGGCAGAGTCTGCCCACTCTTTGCTCCATGTGCCACGGAGGGCGTGTTGCGAACGTCGCTGGGGAGATCGGCTAAAGCGATTTCGTCACCGTCGCCCAAAATGAGCAGCCGTTCGATTAGATTCTCCAATTCGCGCACATTCCCCGGAAACGGATATTTCTTCAGTGCATCTAGTGCCGCGGGGGAAAACCGCGGCACGGACCGATTCAGTTTGCGCGCTGCTTTTGCAGCGAAATGCGCCACCAGCAAAGGGATGTCACCAATGCGCTCGCGTAGCGGCGGCAGATGCAACGAGATCACATTGAGCCGATAATACAAGTCTTGCCGGAAGACCCGGTCGCGAATCGCGGCTTCGAGATCGCGATTTGTGGCGGCAATCAGCCGTACATCTACCTTGATGGGGCGCAGGCCACCCACGCGCTGCACTTCTTTTTCCTGGAGCATACGCAGAACCTTTGCCTGCAGCGGCATGGGAAGATCGCCGATTTCGTCCAGAAATAGCGTGCCCCCATTGGCCACTTCTACGAGTCCCATTTTAGGACGGTCAGCCCCCGTAAATGCCCCCTTTTCGTATCCGAACAACTCACTCTCCAAAAGAGTTTCGGGGATCGAGGCACAATTGATCGCCACAAAGGGAGCGTCGGCACGCCGCGAATGCCGATGAATGGCGCGCGCCACAAGCTCCTTGCCCGTGCCGCTTTCCCCACGCAAGAGCACCGCCGCATCGGTGGGAGCAATTTTGGCAATAAGAGCACGCAGTTCGCACATCGGTGCGCTCTCACCCACAAGCTCCGCAGGCTCAAACGGCCGCGCCAGTGTGCGCGTGAGGGCCTCATTTTTCTCCCGCAAACGCGTTCGTTCCGCCGCACGCTCCACAATGAGCAGCAGCTCCTCGAGCTTGAACGGTTTGGTAATGTAATCGTACGCGCCCTCCCGCATCGCCTCGATTGCGCTTTCGATGGTGCCGTAGGCCGTCATCAGAATAACGTTCGTTGCTGGGCTCAAACGACGCACCGCCCGCAGCAGGTCCATGCCACTGAGCTCCGGCATTTTCAGGTCAGAGATGACGATGTCGGTAGGCGAATTCTGGAGCCAAGAAAGTGCTTCGTTGGGGCGCGTAAATGTTTGGACACTGTAGCCTTCCTGCGTCAGAACCTTGCGCAGGATCGTGCACATCCCTTCTTCGTCGTCCACGACGAGAATCTGTGCTCCTCGCGTTCTCTCTGGTTGCTCGTGGGGCGTAATCATCGAGCATTCACTATCCCGTGCTGACCAGATCGCGTCAAGGCCGGCTTCGCGCTCAAAGGCCTAGGTCCTTGTGAATCATTGGCACGAATCTCACAGGCCCCAAGCGCCGATGCACATAGCGCCCCGGTTCCTCATGCGTGATTTGCAAGAGTTCCTGCACATCCCCACCGACAGGCACCACCATGATTCCGCCCACTTCGAGTTGATCGAGCAGAGTTTCAGGAACATGCTCGGGCGCCGCCGTCACAATGATTTTGTCGAACGGCGCTTTTTCGGGCAGGCCGAGCCAGCCGTCGCGTACCAGAATGTGCACATTGCGCAGCCCCAGCTGATCGAGGCGGTGGCGAGCCGCTTGCGCAAGCTCCGGCACAATTTCCAGCGACCACACCTCTTTGACGAGATGCGCGAGGATGGCCGTCTGATAGCCAGTGCCACAGCCCACCTCGAGCACGCGGTCCGTAGGTGCGGGATGCAGCTCCTGGGTCATGAGCGCCACAATGTAGGGTTGCGAAATGGTCTGGCCGTGTCCCACGGGCAGCGGCCCATCCGTGTAGGCCTGGTGACGCAACTCCGGCGGCACGAAGAGTGCACGGTCCACTTGCCGCATCGCATTGATCACGAACATATCCGTGATCCCACGCGGCACAATCTGTGTCTCAATCATCTCATCGTTTGTCAGCGCTGTGCCCCATTGCACGTCCATGCCCCTACTTTACACCATCTGTCCTCTCTTTTGCCAAATGGAAACGTGAGGCCTCGAGACGGCTCCTCCTGCCGGGCTTGCACCGAAAATTCGGCCATCACCGCAGAGAGGTGCGAAACAGAGTGTTCGATTTGTGCGATGCCTCTCCCGAAGAACATCTTCGTGACGCTTGCTGGGGCACAAACGGGGGCGGCGTTAGAACTCTATCCCTCGCCGAGCCGCAACACCTTGGTAAAAATAGTGCTTTACAAGCTGGACCTCCGACACCAGGTCCGCAGCCTCGATGAGTTCCGGAAAAGCCCCACGGCCCGTAAGAACAAGATCGCACGTCGGATGTGCGCGGAACTCTTTTACCAGACTCATCAGTTCTCCTGGTGCCAGCAGTTTTGTGGCCACGCACGTGATTGCCTCATCGCAAACCACAAGGAAATAGCGCCCCGAGTTGATCAGCTCGATGGCTTTGCGAAGCCCAGCCTGTGCCTGCTCGAAATCCCCGGCTTCGTTTTGAAAGCGAAACCGGCCGTCGGACATCATGCGCTCAAGCCCGTAAAAATAAAGCTCGATGTTGGGAATCTGACGCAAGATTGCCCGCTCGTGATAGTGTTCGTTTTTGCCCTGAAAGCCTTTATCGAACTGAAGAATTGCCACACGTTCGCCAGCACCTGCTGCGCGAATCGACAGGCCAATGGCGGCCGTTGTTTTGCCTTTGCCATTGCCGGTGTAGACGTGAAGATATCCCAAAGAGCTGCTCTCTCTTTCGTAATGTTCTTGTTGTAGAGTACCAGGTCGCGTCTTTGCTCATGCTACAATTCGATGTGCGCCCACTTTTCTCTGCGGTAGCCATAGAAAAGAATAATGCAGCGCGCCAACCAGTCCACAATCGTGCCAAGGACCACGCCGTAAATTCCTAAGCCAAAGGGGAACGCCAACGCGTAGGTGGCCCCGATTCGCACGACCAGATTCCCAAAAAATGAGGCGAGCATTGGCGAGATGGTCTCGCCAGCGCCGCGTAGCCCGCCGCTCAACGTCATCGCGATGCCCAAGAGAGGCTGTTCGACCGCCGCAACAAGAAGTAAAGCATACGCAAGTTCCACCACGTCAATTTCCCGGCAAAAGAACCCCAGCAAGGGGCGCCCCAAGAAAACCAGCGCTACGGCCACGAAAGACATCACCAGCACAGCCAGCGTGGTGCTTGTACGAAATACGCGACGAGCCAGCGACACATCGCGCATCCCGAGCGCCTGCCCTACAAGGGCTGACGATGCGATGGAAAAACCGATCCCAGCCATAAACGAAAGTGACTCAAGCCGCGTGGCCAAAGCATGGCTGGCCAGTGCCAACGTGCCCAGGCGAGTGACGAAGCTAAAGAAGACCAGGAAACCAATGCTGATCATGAGCTCTTCCACAAAGGACGGCAGAGAAACGCGCCAGATCGTGGCAATGATTTTTCCGTTTGGCCAAAAATGATGCAGCCGCACCTGCGGCCCATCTTTCGCCCGCACCAGGTGAATCACCACAGCCACCGCTGCCAGACACAAGGCAACGCACGTCGAGAGCCCTGAGCCGAAAAGCTTGAGCTCGGGGAAGCCCCAATGCCCATAAATAAGTAAATAATTGAATAAGATATTCGATCCATTCATCCCTAGGGCAATCCACATGGGAGTGCGGGTATTGCCGGTTGCACGCATGCTTGCGGCACCTACAAAAAATATCATGCGGGCAACACTTGCCGCCAACACAGCACGCATGTAGGGGATTCCGGCCAGCACCGCTTCCTCCGGTGTGCGGAGAGCGCGCAAAAGCTCCGGTGTCCACACAAGTCCGCCCACCGTAAGTAAGCTTCCGAGAATTACTGACAGCAGCAAGGATTGTCCGACCGCATGAGCTGCTCCTTCGCGTGAACTTGCGCCCCAGCGGCGTGCCACAAGCGCCGTCGTTCCGCGCTCGATGCATCCCAACGTCATGTGCAGGCGCCACAAAATCATGCCCGCTGCCGCAGCCGCAGCGATCGGCACACTTCCATAGTACGCGACCATGAAAGTGTCGACCATAAGCAGAAGCGTCTGCAGCAGGTTCTCCGCGACGGCCGGACCAGTGAGTCGCAAGATTGTCGAAGTGAGCGAACGAGAAGAATCGGCGAAGACACCTAGCAGCTGTCGCTCGGGCCTTTGCAAATTCGGTTCAAGGACGGTCGTACTCCCTGCAGTTGTTGTCGGTCCTTCAGTGTCGCTGTCACACATTTGAGCTTGTCCCTTGAATCAGAACCACTTTTGTCGAATACGCATCATCAAAGCCTACATCAAATGAGCGGTCCAACGTACATGGACAATGTCATCGAAGAAATAGCGTCGTTTTTGGCACCGGATCTTCTGCGAGTGGACGAGCACCTGCAGGAGATTCTCGACAGCGACACTGCGCTGGTGCGCGAAGTTGGACAATATGTCCTTTCCTCGCGAGGAAAACGGCTGCGCCCAATCCTCGCAATATTGGCCGCAAAAGTCTTCAAATATGCCGGCGATGATCACACCAAAGTAGCCACCGCGCTGGAGCTTGTTCATAGTGCCACGTTGCTCCACGACGACGTGATAGACAAGGCGCCGCTGAGGCGGGGGCGCCCAACTGTCAACGCGCGATGGGGCGACGATGTGGCCATTCTGATTGCTGACTTCCTCTTTGCCCGGGCATTCAGCCTAGCGCTCAGCACGGCGATGAGTCCGAAGGTGCTCAGCCTCATCTGCCAGGTCACGGCACGCATGTGCGAAGGCGAAATGTTCCAAATTGAAAACAGCGACGCCATTCTCACGCGCGATGACTATCTGAGGATTATCAGGGGCAAGACGGCTTACCTGTTCAGTGCGTGCACCACATTGGGAGCAGTCCTGGCTCGGGCACCAGAGCAGCAAGTGATGTTGCTCTCCGCCTACGGTCTCAATTTCGGCATCGCGTTCCAGATTGTGGACGATACTCTGGATCTCATTGCGTCGGATGATGAGATCGGCAAGCCTCACTGGGCCGACATTCGCAACGGCAAGCTCACCCTCCCCCTCATTTACGTATTCGAATCAGCCTCCGAACGCGACCGAAAAGAGCTCCTTGAATCCTGGCGCAACGGCCGAGACCCGGAAAGGATTGTGCCATTTATTGAAAAGTATGGCGGGATCGAATACGCTTTGGCTGAAGCACGCCGCTATGCCACGATCGCCTGCGAACAGCTGGCAGATTTCCCCGCCGTTGAGCCGGTGCGAATGCTGTGCCGCTTAGCCGATTTTATTGTCGAGCGACGAAAGTAATCGCCCTGCGACGCGCTTGCTCAAGCCGACGCGACTGTTGCGTACCGTGCGTCTGTGAGCGTCGGTTCCCCCACATAAAAAAGTATCCCCTCCGCCTTATCACGAGATCAATCCTGCCGTGCGTTTTTCCAGCTTTATGCGCCATCATCGCCGTGCTTCCGCAGAGCAATGCTGGGGTGCCCTGCACGTGTGGGTCATTGCAATCCACTCCTAAGGATTCTGAGGGAAGTGGATTTGCCGCGGCGGATACGGGTTCGTGATCACTGTGTAACGCGCGTAAGCATCGGCGATCTTGTTGTAGAGATCATAGCTCGTTGGCGCTCCCAAAGATGGGTCGAGTTTCAGTGCCTCCTGCCAAGCAAAAATGGCCCGCTGCAAATATTTTGCTGCCTCCACCTTTGGCGAGAACGCCCGCTTGCGCTCATCAAAATTTGTGCTCGTGTAGGCCGCGAGGTAAGAAAGGGCCTGGTTGTAATAGTCGTCGCCGCGCATTGCCAGGGCCTTAGCCTGCTGTAATACGTCTTTTTGCAGTCGCTCCTTCTCGACCTTCGCTTTTGTCGCAATTTCCTGCGCCCTTTGCACGATGTCCGGGAACATCGCATATTGCGACTGCACTTCGAGTGCTTTCTGCGTTGCTAAAAGGAACTGCTGCTCTGCCAAGAAATCGCTTGCATCCTTCAGCTCGCTTTCAGCGAAGCGGCGCAGCCCCTCCGCAGCGGTTTTATTCTCCGGCGCCATAGCCAGCACGTTGCGGTACTCCTCTTTGGCCACATCCAGCAAGCCGCGCTCTTGGGCAAATTTAGCCAACTGTGCCCGCTGCTCGGGATCATTCTGGTTCACCTGCGCTCGTTTGAGCATGTACTCGTAACGAGCTAGCGGTGTCGTGGGCTCATTGGGTGAAAACTGAAGGAACAACTTGTACGCCTCGATCGCCTTTTTGTAATCACCCTTTTCCGCATATTGCCGGTGGAGCATGTCGAACATCACGTAGACGCGCTGGCGCATTGTCTCGTTAGCGTATTTGGGCTCCTGCAAATATTTGAGGTAGATTGGCAGGGCTTCGTCGTAACGTTTCAGTTTGAAGAGGGCATCCGCGACCTTGAGCTCATCCTCGGGACGTGTGCTATTCTTGTATTGCTCGACAACGGCCTCAAGTTTACTTGGGTCGCCTTCCCAGGCTTTAAGGAGGGCCTTGCGGATTTCGTCATTCTGTGGGTCGAGCCGCAGCGCGATCTGGAGCTTCTCCTGCGCTCCAGGGGGATCCTGATGGTCGAGTCGCGACTTGCCCCACAAGTAATAGACGCGTGCAAAGGCTCGCTTATAGGCAGCGCTGCGTGGCGAGTTTTCGCCCGGATCTGCCGCCTTTAGCAAGCGGTTTGCTTCGTCGAATTTGCCTTGTTCAGCCAGCGCCACGGCCTGCGCCAGCATCTCATCAATTTTGCGTATCAGCTCACGCTGCTTCGAGGCTTCCATCTGCTTGTAGGCGGCCTCCACTTTTTGCATGCCAGCTGTCACTGTTGTGTTGTTCGGGTCGGCTTCCACAGCCTTCTGGTAAGCCTCGTAAGCCTTCACAATTTCGTTCCGGGCGAAAAACTGGTCGCCGATATGCGCATAGCTCGCTGCCGTGGACTCTCGCAGGATGGAACTGATTTTCTCGCGCGGAATGGCGAGATCACCCGCTGCCGTTCGAATGGTGATCGTTTTGTCGCCCGGCACGTCTTTAATGATCAAGCCCTCTTGGCGTTGGCCGTCCTGCAACACGATCACATCCGCAGCCGTTGGCGCCGCCACGGCCAGAGCAATGACTAATGCTGCGTAAACTTTCATCGTTGCACCATCTCTTTGAAATTTGCCACACAATCGAGCTGTCCACTTTGAGTTACATTATTTAGAGAGCTGGGGCGACGTTCTGCAAGCAGAGATGTTTCCCGACGTAAGAAAACCAGTGCAATCGGTCCCGCGCCAACTGTTTGGCGGAGCAATCGCAGCCGCAGTCTTTTCCATTTTGAGCTCCCTGGCAATTCGAGTTGGCGGTCCGCTAGCGCTGGTCGCAATGGTGGCTCTGGCGATTCTCACAGTCCTCCTGGCCATCCACCCTTTTGTCTTTTTTGCGATGTATTTCGTTGCTTTGTTTTTTGCGGATACGCGAGTGCCTAGCCTCCCACTGAGCATCAACCAGATCCTTGCGCTGCTGTTCATCGTTTCGTGGGTCGGGCATTGGTTTCGCGGTAGCACCATTGCGTTGCGTTCGTCTGTCTTGCCTTGGCTCACCCTCATGGCAGTGTATTTCACTGCTAACGCTCTGCTTGGCGAGAGCCCGCCGCACGGCCAACTCATGGCGCGTTATGTTGTCATTTATTACGGCCTGGCTGTTCTTCTTGCCCTGTGCTTGCGCTCCGAACGCGCTATCTCTGCCTATGCGTGGATTAGTCTCGTTCTGACTTTCTTTGCGGCCGTTCTGGGCTTGTTCGAGGCAATTCAGCGGGGAACATTCTCTGCCTTTGCAGGGAAGATCTCCGACGCCGTGCGGGTGAAAGGTACGGCATCCACGGCAAACGTTTACGGGTGGAATCTTCTTTTCGCTTTCCCCTTCGCGTTCTTCCTCTTTTCGCAGACGCGCCACAGGATTAAGCGAGCTGCAGCTCTGATCATGGGCCTATTTATTTTGTTTGTGGCGCTTCTCACGCTCAGCCGCCAAACCATGGTTCTTGTGATCCTACTTCTCATCGTATGCGTGCGTGTCTTCCAATATCCGAGCCGCCGTCAGGTGCTTGTGGGGACGACGGTTTTTCTTGCGCTCGCTGCTGGATTTGCTGCTCCACCGCTTGTTGCGCGATTGCTCTCTGTCACGCAGCTCTCGCGTGATTATTCCTATTTGGAGCGCCGCGATAGCGTCCTCATCTGTCTCGAAGTGATCAAAGCTCGTCCTATCTTCGGCGTTGGGCTTGGTTCCTACACAGCTGTTTGGCGCAATTATCTTCCGAGAGATTACAGCACGTTTTTCGCTCAGTACATTGAGCCAACTCGACCACGCGCGCCAGACCAAGGCTATCTCCAAATTACTGCCGAGGGAGGTGTTGTTGGGCTGCTGATTTTTCTGATCTTTGTGTTAGCGGTGGGGCGACAGGTCTGGCGCATTCGCCGCTTGGCAGCAATGCGTAACGACACCTTCGCATACAATTTAGCGGCCCTTGTGCTCGCTCTCATGCTACACTTTCTCGCCACCACGTTCACCGACGACACGTTCCTCTATGTTCGCGTGTGGCTGATCTATCCTCTTGCACTGCTATTGGATGAACGGATGTTGTGGGGGCCTGCATTGCGCGAAGACACCCAAAATTCGACCGCCGACGCCACAACAGTCGGAGACATCGTGTGATGATTCGCGTGGCCCTTGTTTCCCACCTGTCCGAAATCTCCGGCGCAGGAATCGCGCTGCTGCGCATCGCACGCGCCCTGAACCCCTCGCGTTTCCAGACGTGCGTTGTGTTGCCGGGCAAGGGGCCACTTCTCGACCTTGCGCGCAATCAGGGCATACCTCATGTTGTGATTGAAAATCCTGAGCAAAGCTGGGCGGCCGCGCCGCTTCTGCTAAAACCAAAAATTCTCGCGCGCCGCATTGCCTATCTTCACGCTCTTACACAGTTCTATCGACGCGAGCGTTTCGACGTTGTCTATGTCAACACCACTATCACCGTCTTTGCCGGCTTAGCAGCGCGCCTGGCGCACCTCCCTGTTGTCTGGCATGTCCGCGAGCTGCTAGAGAATCCCTCCCGTGCAGCGCGTGCGAAGATGTGGCTAATCGACCATCTCGCCGATGCCATTTTCTATGCCTCGGCCGCAAGCATGGCGCTTTTTCCAGCCTGTCGGGTCCGACGGCGTCTCGTTGTGCGAAACATCGTGGATGTGGAGCGTTTCGTCAAGGCAACCGTCCCGCCGTTGTTAGATGAGGAGCTGGGCATAGTGCCGGGCGAAATCGTGATCACTTCCAATGGCGTTTTCCCGCGCAAAGCGCCCGATCTCGTTTTGCGCGCGGCAGCGCTCTTGTGCGCGAGCCGCCGTGAACCGATACGAGTGCTCCTTGTTGGGCCCACGCTGCCAGAGCATCGTGGGTATGTTCAAGAGATGCGCACCCTCGCCGCCGAGTTAGGCATTGCCAACCGCGTGACTTTTACCGGGCTCCGAAACGATATGCCTTCCATCCTTGCGCGAAGCGACGTGTTTGTGTCGGCCTCGCGCAACGAGGCGCAACCCAACATCATCAATGAAGCGCTGGTGGCAGGGGTTCCCGTCGTGGCCACAAATGTGGGTGACTGCCGTGCCATGTTGCGCGACGGGGAATTTGGTGAAGTGGTGCCGCCAGAGAATCCCCACGCGCTTGCTGCCGCTATCGCACGGATTCTCGACGATCGTCAGGCGGCGCGTGCCCGGGCGCGGCGAGCCCAGGCCGAGATCATCCGTGAGTTCACGTCGCCCACATTTTGGCAGCCGGTGGAGCAAGTCCTGGAAGAATTAGCTCGCAAAAATAAGGATGCCAGTCGCGGTGCACAATGAAAAAGCGAGGACAGGATAAAACCTCGGCGGTAAAATTCTTAGCGAAGTGATAATGAACAGAGCGAGCACAAAAAGAGTGGTCAGCTGGGTACTGGGGCGGAAGGTTGTGACGGGGATTCTGCTGATGTTGACGTATGCCCTTGGCGCAGCCGACACAACCGAGCCAGCCACGCTAGGGACAACCGCCACTTTGCGGGCCAAGCCAGATTTCTTCCCCGTGGTGTTTGAAGACCGCAAAACCACACTGCCGACGACTTCGCTCATCGCGGGCGACTCCTCAGCGACGTTGGGGACCGTGACCGTTGATCTTAGCTCGACCGATACCCTCTCACTCGGCCGTGGGGCTGTCGCTGTCACCACTTCGCCTCAAGTCCTCGCATCGGTAGAACTCTCGCCGTCCCTGCCTATCGAAGTGGACCGCTCGACAACTGCCGCGATGGTACGTCAGCTCCACGAATTGGAGAAGCGCAACCTCTACGCTGAAGCATTTCTGCTTGCTTGCCAATTGGTGCGCGAAAATCCAGATGCGGAATTTGCGTACGATGCCGCCATTCGCACGGGGATTGTGTTGAGTCACGCGAATCCTGACCAGATGGAGCAGGAGCTCGAGTTTTTCTTTCACGAAGCGAAGCGTACTGCTACGCTGCCTGGCCGCTACGTCCTTCAGCAGGCACACTATTATGAGCGCATGGGTAAACTCGAAAAATTCCGTAAGCTTGTGAGCGAATACGAAAAGCACAACACGAAAGATCCGGATTATTGGGTAACCCTGGCCCGGCTTTATGCAATGAGCGGCGAAACGGCCCGCTCGCGCGAGTTTCTCGAGCGGGCGTTGCGCGAAGTGCAAGACGTTTTCCCCTTAGTGCTGTTGGCGGCGCGGCTCTATCGCGAATTTGGAAGTTTCGACAAGGCTCGCCAAACACTGATTGCAGCGGTGGATCAAAATTACGGCCCGTGGCAGATGCGCTCACTTTTGCTCGAGTTTCTTAAGTTGCCAACTTTCGACCCTCCGGACGTGGCACAAATGGTGCGTGGCGCGCTAGCCAACGAAGTGCGCTACAGCGTAGCGCGAGGGCTTGCCGACGCAATCGTTGAGCGAGCCATCGAGCGGCGAGTCTTCTTCCGCTTTCAGCGTTTCTTGGATGAGCGCATTGCGGCAAAAAAGGCTTCGGACGTCGAAATGTGGCTAGCTGCCTTGTTAGCCCAGCGCGCCGGCGACGACAAGCGATCGTTCGAAATTCTCATGCTCGATCCCGCGAAGACAACACCGGTCATTTCCTACGAGCGAGCGCTGGCGCTGGCACGCGAGGGACGCCATAAAGAGGCGCACGACATCCTGGCCATTTTAGTGGCCGAACAACCTCTGGAAATTCCTTTCCGTTTGGCGATGGCGCGCGAAGAGCTTGCAACCAGTCGTCCCCTCGATGTGCTCGAGACACTTAGCCGACTCCGGCTGGAAGAACTGACTGGTTCCGATCGTGATGATTTTATCGACACGGCGATGAAAGCAGCCGTGATGACTGGCAACCCGCAACGCATCATCGATCTCTGGCTCGACTTGGTGGGCGCTGCTACTTTTGCAGAAATTCAGACCATGGGCGACATCGTCGTGCGCGCATTGGAAAATGATCCTCAAGCACAGCACATCGAAGATGCCATAGCGGACGCCGTGCGCCAACCAGAGCGTTGGCCGCTCCTTGCTCTCCACGCGCGGCTGTACGGACGACATGGCAACCACCGCGCTGAGATCGAAAGCTATGCTGCGTATCTTGAGCATGCAGCCGACGACACGCAAATGTTGCGTTTTGCTGCCCAGCTCGCGCTGCAGTACGCTACCCGTCCGCTCCATATGGAGGCAAGCGCCGAACGCCAATCCACAGCAACGGTGCGCCTGCTCGACAACACACTCGTCGAGCATGCAGCTTCCTTTTATCGCCGTCTCATTGCGCTCCAGCCGATGGTGGGGGATAATTACTCAGCTCTCATGCGAGTCTATCAAGCGCGCGGCGAAATCGAGGCAGCAAAAAAAGTTGCCGCTGAACTGGCCGAAAAAAATACGTCCTCGCCGGAGCTGCTCGCAACGGCCGCCACAATTCTTGAGGAAAACGGTTTTCTCAACGAGGCTCTGCACTATTACGAGCGCGCTCTCCAGGCCGATCCATCGGATTACGGTGTGTGGCTAAAGTATGCGGACGCGTTACTCGCTGCCGGCAGCCACAAGCAAGCTGAGCTTATTTGCAAGAAAATGCTTGAAGAAGGCTATAGCGGCAAGCCTTACAATCAGCCCACTCTTCTGGCGTACTTGCTCAAGTTAGCAACCCTGACCCGCGAGACGAGCGGCTTGGTGGAGTATCTCTCCTCGCTGCGCGAAAAGAACATCCCCGGCAAACCAGAATTTTTGCTCAGCTCGGCTAAGCTGTTGCTTCAGATTGGCGCGCCAGACCAGGCTGTCGCCTCCGTCGCTAAGTTCCAGAAAGACTTCCCTGGCCACACGCTCCTTCAGGAAAGCTATTTGCTGGCCGGCCAGATTTGGTACTCACGAGGGGACATTGAGAAAGCTATCGCCACGTTCCGTCTCGTCGAAGAGAAATTTCCCCAGTCGCAAGCGGCGATAACAGCCGCCTTTAACATTGCTGTGGCACAGGCAAGTGCAGGGCGTATTGACGAGGCACTCGAAACTTATCGCCGAATCGCCAAGCAATACTCTAACGACGACCACGCCTTGGGAGCGCTTTTTGAAGCAGCTGTGCTTGCCTCACGCGCACACAAAGACCCCGTGCTTATCAAGACTTTGCTCGAACAATTCCTCGCGACCGACTGTCAGGATTTTTCGTTGCGCAGGAACGCTCGCAAAGCGCTGGACGCTTTGGAGGCGGGCAAGCAACCCTTTGCCACCACTCAAGCCGTGCCGCCGAAAAGTTCCCGAATATGACTGCGCATGTCCCCGTTGCCGTCAGACCTATGACTTGACCGCCATGCTCAGTTTTGCGGTTCTTTGCAGGATCGCGGATGTTTTTGGAGTAGATGATTACGAGTTAGCGAGAAAACGCACGACGCCCCATGTCGTCAGTATATTCACCGACAGCTATGCATCGCATCCCCCTCGAAAGGGAGTTATTGCAACAGCGCCGCCTGCTGAGCCTCTTCGTGCGGCGCGAGCTTCGTGGGCGCTATGCTGGCTCGCTGCTGGGCATTTTTTGGTCGGTCATCCATCCACTCGTCATGCTCGCTCTCTACATTATTGTGTTTTCTACGCTCGTCCCTCGCAGCGGGCGATTGCCGTTTCGCTCCGCAACCGCCGAATACGCCGTCTTCCTCTGCCCTGCACTCATTGCTTGGAATTGGCTCCACGAAGGAATCCTTGGGGCCTGCGGCTCGATCGTTGCGAACGCCCCCCTTATTCGCAAAACTGTTTTCCCCGTGGGGATCCTTCCTACCGTCTCCGTAGTTGCAAGCGCCACCGGTTTCGTTGTGGCCATGCTAGCCTTCGTGATTTTTCTGGCTGCAGCCGGCCTCGCTTCTTGGAATCTTCTCCTTTGGCTACCGCTCTTGGCCATTCTTCAGCTCGTTTTTCTTCTGGGGCCAGCATATGTTTTTGCCACGCTGAATGTCTTTCTTCGCGATACAAATCAGGTGCTATTTGCCGTGTTACAGGTGCTCTTCTGGGCCACGCCGATTGTTTATCCGGCGGAAGTCATCGCCAAGCACTCAGCTGTCTTCGAGTGGTGGTATCGGCTCAACCCTGTAGCGCGCTTTGTCGATTGTTATCGCCAAGTCATCATCCTCGGCAAAGCGCCCGACGCGGAATCGCTCATTTATTTGAGCATCGTGGCCATCCTCTTGTATTACGGTGGGCGCACCGCTTTCGAACGCGCCCGCGGACGGTTCGCTGACGAGGTCTAGCAATGGATTCCTACGCGATCGAAGCCGTAGCCGTGCGCAAGGTTTACCGCCACTATGGCTCGCCGTGGCAACGCGTCCGCAGCCTGGTCGCTGGCCGCGTACCGGCGCGTGAGTTCGTGGCACTCGACGACGTGACACTTTGTGTGACCAAGGGTAGCGCGCTCGGAGTGCTTGGTCCCAATGGTGCCGGCAAAAGCACGCTCCTCAAAATTCTCGCAGGGATCGTCGAGCCGACGTCCGGGCAAGTCGCTGTTCACGGCAGTGTAGGGTCAATCCTCGAGCTTGGCGCTGGTTTTCATCCTGAATTCACTGGACGCGAAAACCTCGTGCTCAACGCCGCTCTGTTGGGCTATCCACCTGAGCGCACAAGTGAGATCCTTGCGCGCGTCGAAGAATTCTGTGAGCTAGGGCCTTATCTGGATCTTCCCGTGAAAACATACTCCTCGGGGATGTTTGTTCGGCTTGCTTTCAGCGCCGCCATTGCCATCGAGCCAGATATCTTGCTGGTTGACGAAGCGTTGGCCGTGGGCGACGCCGTCTTCGCGCACCGCTGCCTTGCCCGCGTCCGTGAGTTGCGAGAGCGCGGATGCACTATCGTTTTTGTGACCCACGACACTGCCACTCTCACTCAGGTTTGCGACCGTGCCATTCTTCTCGCGCAAGGCCGGATTGTCGCCGACGGTTTGCCGCGCGAGGTGGTGGACCTTTATCTCGTCCGTGTGGCGGAACAGTTAGCCAAAAGTGCCTCGCAAGAAAAAGGGGCCCCCATTCACGTTGTGGGTGCCCGCGAAAGCAGCAACGTCAGCCCGACGCGCTTCGGCTCATTCCAAGCCGAGATCGTGGAATGTGCCGTCGAGGGTGCCGATGGCCGCCCGCTGCAACGCATCGTCAGCGGGACCCCAGTCCGCCTGCGTATGCTTGTTCGCTTTCACCGCGGCGTGGAGAATCCCGTCTTCGGCGTGATGATCAAGAATCGCCACGGTGTGGAAATCTTTGGCACCAACACGCACCTGCGCACGATGAACACAGGGAGTTTCCAGGCGGGCGACATAGCTCAGGCATGCTTTGATCTGCCACTCATCCTCGGTACCGGCACGTATTCAGTCTCTTACGCTGTGCACACGGCTGATGGGCATTTTTTTGACTACCGTGTGGATGCGCAGCTCTGCGAAGTCATTGGTGTGGCCGAGGCCGTGGGGATCGTAAATTTGCCTGTCGCCGTAAGTGTGGCGAAGGCTGCTGACTCGCTCAGTGCGCCGGTGGCTGATCTTGCGGCACACCTCTACGCCGATGCACCAACCTTGCTCGACATGAGTGAGCGTTGTGATCGTTTCCTGGCAGGGGAGTGGCATGTGCCGGAAACCGACAGCGAGGGCACATACCGCTGGCTTGGACGCGAGGGTCTAGCTTTTGTTGCGGCCGGCCGTGGCCGCACTCTCGAGACAGACGTGCAAACGTTTGCCCCCGACGTGGCTGGCGATCCCCTAATTCTACGCATTCTTGTCAATGGTCACGAGCTGGGGCAAGTTGAGCTCAACGATTCGCGCAGGCGAATTGTGCGCCTGGGTGTTCCATCTGAAATTCTCCGGCCCATCAACACGATCACGCTTGTGGCATCACGCGTGTGGTCGCCGACGCAATTCAACACATCCTTGCGCGATGCACGCCAACTCAGCGTGCTGGTGCGCAGGATCGCGGTCCCATGAGTGCGCGGCCCCCGCACATCGACGTTGTTGTTGCCTCGCTGGACGAGAGGGACGGCGTGTCGTTCGACTCGCTGCAGTGCCACGCAGCGCTAAAGGCGCTTGGCGTCGAATCCCACCTCTTCTGCGATTACAATCGAAGTGCCGTCGCTGCACGCCAATGGGCCCACCATTATTTGGCGATGCGCGATCACTCCAGGCCAGATGCCGTGCTTTACGTGTACTCTGTGCAGTCGCCCATCAGCATGTATTTGCGCCAGCAGGGCTGGCCGGTTGTACTCCGTTATCAAAATATTACGCCGCCGCATTTCTTTGAACCTTATGATCCCGAATTTGCTCGCCACCTTGCCCAAGGACGCGAAGAGTTAGCCCAATTGTGCGCGCACGTGTTCGCCGGAATTTGTCCCTCACGCTTCAATGCGTCGGAGCTCGAAAACTATGGCGTGCGGCAAATTCACGTTGTCGCGAATTTTTGTCGTCTCAAAGAAAGAACCTCCGCTTTGCCGCCAGAATCCTTTGTTCGTCTCCTGTTTGTCGGCCGTGTGGTGCCGAACAAATGTCAACACGAACTCGTGGACGTAGCGTCGCGCCTATGCAGAACGTATGGTCGCAAGGTTGAGCTCGTTCTCGCGGGGTCGACGACTCGCTGCAGTCTCTATGCGTCTCTTGTGCGAGAGTATGCGCGCAATGGCGGTGTCCCTGTTCATGTGCTCGAAGAGTTTTCAGAACAGGAAAATGTTTACACTGGCGCACATTTCTATTTGTCGCTCAGCGAGCACGAAGGATTCGGCATGCCTCTTGTTGAAGCAATGTCAGCTGGAGTTCCTGTCCTCGCTTATGGAGCGGCCGCCGTGCCGGAAGTGGTCGGCGACGGCGGAGTGGTGTTCGACACGAAAGACAAGGATTTCGTTGCCGCACTCATCGAAGCAATCGTGCACGAGCCGGCGCGTTGGCAGCAACTCGCTGAGGCCGGCGTCAAGCGCGCCGGCGAGTTTCGTCATCACAGACTCCGAACACAGCTCGCAGGCGCATTACGAAGTCTAGGTTTCGAGGTAGGCGATGGCGCATAAACCAACGTTGGATCGGTTGCATCGCGTTGTTTTTTTGGCGCTGCTCGCCCTGGCCTTGTTTTTGCGTCTATGGCAGATTTGGGACATCCCGCCGGGGCTTTGGTACGACGAGGCGCTCTACTGCCTCAATGCCTTGTCCATTGGCCGCGGGCATTGGCCGATCTTTTTCATGCTTCACGATCATCCGGTGGAGCCGCTCTATGTCTACACACTGGCCGGCGCGTTCGCGCTCTTCGGCCCGACGGTCGTCGTTGGGCGAATCGTGAGTGCTCTTTGGGGAACGATCGCAGTAGCGCTGTTTTATCCGATTGGCCGGCGGCTGATGAATGAGCGCTGGGCGCTCGTGGGCTGTTTCGTCTACGCCGTTTTCCGCTGGCCGCTTCATTTCAGTCGGACCATTTTTCGCGCCGTCACGCCTCCGGTCTTTATCATGCTTGTCGTCCTCTTCTTCCTTCGTTGGCGCGAGCGTCGCCGAACTTCCGACGCCATGCTTTGTGGCCTCTTTCTCGGGCTTGGCCTTTACACTTACATCTCATTCCGTCTCGTTCCCCTCCTTTGGCTCGCTTGGGTGGTGTGGCTTGCCTGGCGCGGTGAGATCGTCTGGCGTCGCGATGCCAAAGCGCTTGCCACCATGGTCATCACAGCTTTTCTCGTGGGGTCTCCACTCGCTGTAGATTTCTTGTTTCACCCCGCCCACTTTTCTGGTCGCCTTGACGAAGTCTCGATGTTTCACGAACGCATCGAGCAGAGGCGCCCCGATGGCCGCGTGGAGGTTCACGAAGTGCCCAAACCGCTCTCACAGGTTATTCTTGGGCTGCTTAGGAATGCAGTGGCTGTGAGCAAAATGTGGACTATCCGCGGCGATCACGTTGGCCGCCACAATTTGCCTTACGAACCAGTGTTTGATTGGGTGAGTGGCATCATCTTTTATATCGGGGTGCTGTGGGCCATGTGCTACGCATGGCGACGTGAAGCCGCTTTTCTTCCTCTCCTATGGTTACTGACGCTGTTGGCAGCTAGCGTGTTTTCCTTCGGAGCGCCAAACATTCTGCGCACGCAAGGCGCCATTCCCGCTGTCGTGCTGCTTTACCTTCGCGGGTTGCATATCACGGCGGCTGCGCTGCAGCGCTGGACTTCACGTCGCACCGCCGCTGCGGTCAGTGCGATTTTGCTGCTTTGGTTCGCAGTGGTGCAGCTCGATACTTATTTTCGCCGTTTTGCAGTTTCACCTGTCGTGCGAAATGAATTCCTCACCGACACGTTTTACGAGCCAGCGCGCGCAGCACGTTTGATCTCTCCCGATGTTCGCGAGGTGTGGGTATCGCGAGACCTCGCGGATCATCTCACTTTTCAATTCGTTACCTACGGGCTGAAGAACATCCGCAAGTATGACGTGCTGGGCGACGCCCTGAGCTCGGCCACGCCACCTGCCGCTCTGATGGCGACCACCATGGTGCTCCAAAAGCAAGCGCAACATGGTGATCCAAGGGAGCTGCTGGCGCGCCATAAGACGCGCCTCCAGCGCGAATTCTCGGTTTTGGCGCCAACCACCGAGGGCCAATGGACGCGTGTGCCATTCGCTTATCTCTGGATTCTTCCCATAGATTCTGCCAGCAAAGAAGTACGGTGAAACTAAGTCATGGCGCATGAGCGAGACGGTGCGTTGGCAAAAGTGATATATCTCGACAACTGTGCGACAACCCCCTTGGACCCGATTGCTGCTCGCGAGCTCACACGCGTGGCCGCAGAGTGCTTCGGGAACCCTTCGAGCATTCATGCCGTTGGTCGTTGCGCAGCTCGCGAGTTGGATGCAGCGCGTGGCGCACTGGCAGAGACCGTTGGGGCAAAGCCCTCGGAAATTGTTTTCACATCGAGCGGGACCGAGGCAAATAATTTCGTGATCGCTTCGGTTGTTCACGCGGCCGTAAGCCGCGGTGAGCGCGTGCACATTGTGACCTCTGCGGTGGAACACGCCAGCGTGCTCAAACGACTCGAGTACGAGATACGCGAACACGGCGATCGCGTCGAAGTGACTTATGTCGGCGTCGACAGCGTCGGGCGTGTGCGTCTTGATGAGCTACGGCGCGCCATTCGCGACGAGACGCGGCTGATCTCCATTCTTCATTGCAACAACGAAACGGGTACGTTGCAGGATCTACACGCTCTCTCGGCGCTGCGCCTTGCTTATCCGCAGGTGCTCCTGCATCTCGACATCGTCCAGAGCTACACGAAGGTGCCCTTCGACGTCCGGATTTATCCGGCCGATTTTCTCACCGTCTCAGGGCATAAAGTGTATGGCCCTAAAGGAATTGGCTTTGTCTACGTTCGCCAGGGAACGCCAGTCGAACCATTGCTCGTGGGGGGCGCGCAGGAGCGTTTCCGGCGAGGCGGAACGGAAAATGTCCCTGCCGCTGCAGCATTTGCAGCTGCCGTCCGCTCAATTCCTCCGCACACGGAATTGGCTGCACGCTACGCGCACTTCGAGCGAACGTTCTTTGCAAAGCTGGACGAAGAGGGATGTGAGTACCGACTCAATGGCCCGGCGGATCACGAACGGCGTCTACCAGGCATTTTTAATATTTCATTTCGAGGAATTGCTAACAAAGAGGATCTTCTCGTCGCTTGCGATCTTGAAGGCGTTATGGTCTCGAGCACTTCTGCTTGTCATTCGGGTGTGGTCAGCGATTCGCACGTTCTTGCTGCCATGGGAGTGCCCGAAACAGAGCGCCGGGGAGCTATTCGGGTGGCATTCAACAAATTCCATCGCGAGGAGGACGTCGCTGAAGCAGCCCGCTTGATCGCGCGGTGTGCCAAGCGAGTGGCGGTTCGGTGAGCGCATCGGGCCAGAGTGTGGCGATCATACCAAAAACGTCGCAGTGGGAATCTTTGATTGAAATTCATTCGGATATACGAGCCGAACGATTTGCAAGCAAAGCGTGCTCCATATCGTTGAAGGACTCGAACGACTCATGCGCATTGTTGTGACATTGCCGACTTATAACGAGGCAGAGAATATTCAACCGCTTGTTGAGGAACTGCTTGCTCTTGGTGATGAATTCGAAGTTCTGGTCATTGATGACGATTCTCCAGACCGGACATGGGACATTGTCATGCGAATGAGCAAGACGAATCCGGGGGTGCATCTGATTCGCCGAATCGGCGAACGCGGGCGCGGCACAGCAGGACTTGTTGGCTTTAGGTGGGCGCGCGACAACGGCGCTGATGCTGTTGTCGAGATGGATGCCGATTTCTCTCACCAGCCGCGCTTCATTCCCTCTTTACTCGAACCAATCCGCGCTGGCGAAGCCAACATCGTCATTGGCTCGCGTCTTGTCAAAGGGGGCAAAGAGATTGGCCGCTCACCGATCCGCACCCTCATTACCCTGTTCGCTAACGCCTACATACGGACAGTTCTAGGATTGCGCATTCGCGACTGTACGAGCGGATTCCGAGTGTTTGATCGCAGGGCACTGGAGAGCCTCCCTTGGGAAAAAATGCGCTGCCGCGGGCCCGAGATCGTGCAGGAAGTCCTTCACGAAGCGCGCAAAATTGGCCTCAGTATGGTGGAGCGACCAATAGTGTTCGAAGAGCGTCGCGCCGGTCAATCCACATTCAATGTGAAAATCATGTTACGAAGTTTGCTTTATATGCTGCGATTGCGGTTTCAATGAGCCGTTTAGAAAAATCATGGCAGCGCTACGCCCGTTGGCTCATGCCGCTCGGTTCGGCCTACGCTGCAGCCATGCGCCTTCGGGCCAGCGCTTTCCGTCGCGGCATCCTTCAGCAGCGCCGCGCCAGCCTGCCTGTTGTGAGCGTAGGGAATTTGCACCTGGGCGGAAGCGGAAAAACGCCAGTGGTCGAATGGCTTGCCCGCGCTCTTACGCAAAAGGGCTATCGCCCCGCCATCGTGTCACGCGGCTATGGCCGACGCACTGCGCCGCATCAATTAGTGGTCGTCAGCGATGGCTATGCCCTTCAGGCGTCTCCAGAAGCTGGCGGCGACGAGCCGGTCATGCTTGCGAAGGCACTGCCAGCCGTTCCTATCGTTGTGTGTGGCGACCGCTACCGTGCCGCCCTTTTCGTGGCCGAGCACACGAGGGCTGACTGCATTATTCTTGACGATGGGTTTCAGCACCTTGCTCTCGCGCGGGATTTTGACCTCGTGCTGCTCGACGCCAGCATTTGCCACCAACGTGTTTTTCCAGCAGGCTACCTGCGCGAGCCACTCAGCGCTTTGTCGCGCGCCGACGCCTTTGTTCTGCCCGCCACGGCCCAAAACGAAAAAGATTTCCTGAATTGGCTCGAGCGCACACTTCCGGAGCGCCCTCAGTTTTGGATGCAAGCCGCGGCCCAGCAGATTGAATGTCCTTCCACAGGTGAGATTGTGCCTCCCACTCAGCTAGCGGGGACGCGTGTGCTTGGATTTGCGGGAATCGCTGCACCCCAGCGGTTTTTTGACACCTTGCGAAAGCTTGGCCTGGACGTCGTGGAGCAAGCATTCGAAGATCATGCCTGCTACACGCGCCAACAGTTGGCCGGTCTTATCGAGCAAGCGCGCTGCCTTGGCTGTGCAGCTCTCATCACCACCGCGAAGGACGCCGTAAAGATACCGCCCGAAATGATGAGCGGTCAGCTCCCGCTCTACGTGCTACGCCTAAGCGTTGACATTGAACCTAAAGACGAATTGCTAAAGGCAATCCTTGCTCGTTTCGAGATCGGTCAGCGGCTTGGGGCAGCTTAGGACAAGCCGAGCTCTCATCAACTTTGTGTCATCGGAGCAATCGAGCTCGGCCGAATGAATCTCGTCATGCATAAGTAATAATTGATGAAAGCGGCCGGGACTGAGGAAGCCTCGACCACCTTCCAGCACGACGTAGCGGAAGGAGGTGAAACGCATGGGCTTCGTAGACAAACACACGATCCCCGGGGCGTGCATGTTGCTCGAGTGCAAGAAGACCTCGACAGACGAGGAGAGCGTTGATCTGTCGGCCTATGATGACGGGCTGCTCAAAGAGGGCGGCGACTATATCTGTGGACTGACGGGCCGCGTGAATGGGCCGGATTATCGTCCAGCCGATCCCGAGCACTGCCGCAAAGGTCGACCGTGCTTCAAGCAACACATGATGTTCTAGCCAAATGCCGGGGGGCAAGGAGATGGAGCGCGGACAGGAAAAGAGGCGGAGGGATTGTTTTGCCTTTTCACGGCGTTACCCCCTTGTTTGGAGTTTTCCCCCAGTGTGTTCGAATTGCTCGCTCTTCTGTCTGAATAACGCAACGCAAGATGTTTTCCCCCCTCGCCACCCCTTTGTTGCGCATTAGCGTGCGGGTTAACAAGCCCGCAGACAAACGAGACGTATTGTGTCCAGAATTTTTCCGTGGCCGATGTAATCCCTAAACATGATTAGTGTCTCAAAACTCCTCTGCGATTCGGGCTCCTTTGGCGACACCCTGCGTTACGCCCGTCACAGCGTTGGTGCCACAGCAGGCGCCACTTGCAACCGCGGGCCGGTGGTCGTGTGGAATTGCACTCGCTCGTGCAACTTGCGATGCCTCCACTGCTACTACGCTTCTGAACCCCTGCTGCCTTCGCCGACTGAGCTCAGCACGCAAGAGGCACAGCGTTTCATTGATGACCTTGCCGCATTCCGTGTGCCGGTGCTCTTGATATCTGGTGGCGAGCCCCTTGTGCGGCGCGATATCCTCGACTTAGCCGCTTATGCGGCCGACAAAGGGATTCGCGTCACGTTCTCCACAAACGGCACGCTCCTCACGCGCGACATAGTCAAGCGCCTGAAGCAGATCGGTGTCGGTTATGTCGGCATCAGCTTCGACGGCGTGGGTTCCGTGCATGATTATTTCCGTGCTCGTGATGGTGCGTTTGCTGCCTCGCTGGCCGGCGTACGCTTGTGCCTTGAAGAAGGCCAAAAAGTTGGGGTGCGTTTCACCATGAACCGTCACAATCGGGAGGAACTCCCCCGGATTTTCGACTTCATCGAGGCCGAACGGATCCCGCGCGCATGCTTTTATCATCTTGTTTACAGTGGCCGTGGGGCACAGTTGCGCGAATACGACCTGACGCATGAAGAAACGCGGCGTGCCGTCGATTTGATCATCGAGCGGACCGAGGCCATGGCGGCAGACGGACAATCGCGCGAAATCCTCACAGTCGATAATCACGCTGACGGCGTTTACATCTATCTCACGCTCTTACGGCGCGGCTCTCCGCGAGCTGAAACCGTACGGCAGCTTCTCGAAGCTAACGGTGGAAATCGCAGTGGAATTGCGATTGCGGCAGTGGACCATGAAGGCAATGTTCATCCTGATCAATTCTCGACGAATCACACCCTGGGCAAT
Organism: Candidatus Sumerlaeaceae bacterium; assembly: GCA_049968255.1. Classification (GTDB taxonomy): domain Bacteria; phylum Sumerlaeota; class Sumerlaeia; order Sumerlaeales; family Sumerlaeaceae; genus DRVG01. The sequence continues at coordinate 358,293 of JBMFRB010000003.1, forward strand.
ATCCGCGAGCGTCCCTTCAGCCTGATCTGGAGCCAAAGTGAGCATCCGCTGCTTGCTGCGCTGCGGCGTCGAAAGCAATTACTGAAAGGCAGGTGCAGAGCCTGTAAATGGCTATCGCTTTGCAACGGCAATTTTCGCGCGCGGGCCGAAGCAGTTTATGGAGATTATTGGGCGCCGGATCCTGCCTGCTACCTTACCGACGAAGAAATTGGCGTCGCATCTGCGTCAGCGAGTGCCTGAGCCCAACTGCTGAAAAGTTCGGGTTGTGCGAGCTTTGTGTCGCGCGCATCAATACCCGAGCCAAGCGCTCTCGCGCGTGAAGGGAGCACGGGAGGCTCCGCCCTTGAGAGCGCGTGCATCACAGCCAACCGATCCCTCATGCCGTGCCCAGGCGGATGCTGACTCACACGCTCCGTGCGCTAAGCTCTTTTTTCATGATGGCAAAACGGCGCGTCATCGTGAATCCAAGCCGCCCGTACACACCCTTGAGGGCGCGTTCGCCTGTCCACAGCACCCACGCACTGTGATAACCACTGAGCCGCATTTGATAAAGTGTCCGCGCGAGCAGGACGGAGCCAATTCCACGTCCCTGATAAGCATCTGCCACACCAAAAGGGCCGAAATGTTCTCGTTCGTTTTGGCAAAAGCCGATAATGTTCCCTTGATCAAGCGCCAGCCAGATTGCCTCGGGGGGGAAGCGTCCATGCGTCATTTCAATGAGATTCCGGCGGGCGTCCTCGACCCAAGGCCCAGGCATGTGCTCGCGTTGAAATTCGATGTAGTCCACAAGATCATCGGGCTCGTAATGTCGGACAATGATGCCCTGAGCTGCCAACTCACGCTCCTTTGCTAGAACGTCGGGCGGAATCTCGAATTTCGAGATGAGCGCGTCTGCCGCGATGCCCTCGGAGTACTCGACGAACCCCCGTTTCTGCAGGAAGGCCACGCCCTCTGCGTAGCGATCCTTGTCCACTCCGGGCACAAAATAATTCGGTGTGTAAGGAGCGATACAGATGATCCGGCGCTGGTGTTTGCGGAAAAACCCCTCCGCCGCCTCCAGAAGCGCGCTTCCTACGCCGCGATGCCGATAGTTCGGATGAACCCCAAAGACCGTGATAAACCCCGTATCCTCGCGGTGCCCCACTTTTTCGATAGGCTTCACAAGCACGAAGCAGGTGATAAATCCTACAACCTCCCCTTCGGATGTTGCGACGATAAGGCTATCGCGTTCGTAGTTTTGATCAAGCAGCACCTTACGCTCAAAAATCTCGCGCGTCACGCCGTCAAGCGGCAGCGCCGCTTCCCAACAACGCAGCAAGCTCACCGTGTCGCGCCCCTCGAATCGCCTGATTTCTATCCCATCTGGCTGGTTCGGCATCTCTCCTACCCTTTCTGCGTCGTCAACGTTGGCCGCATGTTTCGCCTGTTGCAAACACTCGACGCCAATAAACTCTTGAGCTCTCCGCTGGCATGACCCGCTAGCGAGCGCAACCAAAATTCAGCTTTTGCAGGGTCACATTCTCCGACGCCGCCATAACCACTCAGACGCTGAATAAAACCCCTTGCACATGGTTTTTCCGCGGCGGAAGTTTTCGCGCTCGGTTGACTACCTCGTTTTCTTCTGGGTGGGAGCACCGAGATCTACGATTCAAAAGATTCGAGGACAAAGAATGCCGACGATTAACCAATTGGTTCGCAAAGGCCGCAGGCGCGTGAAGAGCAAAACCAGCTCGCCTGCGTTGCAGGGGTGTCCCTTCAAGCGTGGTGTCTGCACGCGCGTCTACACCACCACGCCCAAGAAACCAAATTCAGCCCTGCGCAAAGTGGCGCGTGTGCGCCTGACGAACGGCATGGAAGTGACGGCTTATATCCCAGGTGAAGGCCATAATTTACAGGAGCACTCCATTGTGCTCATCCGCGGGGGCCGCGTGAAGGATCTCCCCGGTATTCGTTACCACATTGTGCGTGGCGTTCTCGATTGCCAAGGTGTGGCGAATCGCAAGAAGAGCCGCTCGAAGTACGGCACAAAGCGCCCAAAGAGCTAAACCGCTTGCCCTTTTGCGCGTAATAAAATTTCGAGCACGACGCATCGAGCCGGGAAGTGCTTCTTGCGCCGTGCTCTTCGTTTTTATGCTGCTGATGAACGCCAGGGGTTGATAAGATTCCTCGCGTCAGAAAGGATGCGGCCGATGAGCGAACAATTCCCAGTGTTTCATGCCACCACAGTCCTTGCAGTGAGGCGCAATGGCCAAACGGCTGTTGCAGGCGATGGACAAGTGACCCTCGGCACCACGGTGATGAAAGCCGGAGCCCGCAAAGTCCGCCGCATCTATGATGGCAAAGTCGTGTGTGGATTTGCCGGTGCTGCGGCCGACGCTTTCGCCCTCTTTGACCGGCTTGAGGCTCGTGTGCAAGAGTATCGCGGCAACCTCGTGCGCGCCGCTGTTGAGCTGGCGAAAGATTGGCGCACCGATAAATATCTGCGTCGGCTCGAAGCCATGCTGGTCGCCGCCGACGTCGAACATCTCCTTCTGCTTAGCGGAACGGGAGAAATCATCGAGCCCGATGATGACCTCGTGGCCATTGGATCCGGTGGTCCTTATGCTCTTGCGGCAGCTCGGGCGCTCGTTGCTCACACGCAGATGCGGGCCCCGGAAATCGCCTATGAAGCATTGCGCATAGCCGCCAGTTTGTGCATTTACACGAACGATCACATCGTCGTGGAAACGCTGCCTTAGCCCTGCATGTTGGCCTTGTGCATCTGCGTTCGCGATGCGGAGGGAGAAATCTCAATGACCACCTTTGCCTCATACTGGGCCGCGTGAATTGACTCTGCCGTTTTTTCCAGAGAAAAGCGCGCCGTGATCCAACCGGCAGTCGGCATTCCGTGTTCCACCATGAACTGAATCGCTTTTTCGAACGGCCCACAGCGCGAGCCTTGCAGGCGGACCTCATCTACGGCCAGCATTGTCGTATCAAGGGATCGTGTAGGCACGCCTGGCGTAGATTTCAGCGCGATTGTGCCTTGCGGGCGCACCAGTTTGCTCGCGAGCGTCAGTTTCTGGGGATCACCGGTTGCTTCCACCACCATGTCCGCCCCGAGTCCTTTCGTCCAGTGACTCACCAGCATCGCCAATTCATCTTCTGACTGCACGCTGATAATCTTGCCTCGCGAGCCGCTGTGGGCACCCTCCCCATCGAAACACACGCCACGCGTGAAAAGATCCTTCAGAGGGAAAAGCGAAGTTGCGCGACGCGTTACCGCGATGACACGATAGCCGTATTTGGCGGCCACGAGCGTAACAAGTTTACCAAGGCGTCCGGCGCCAAGAACAACAATCCAGCCACCCCCCTCTGGCGCTGAAAGCTCGAAGGTGCGAATGGCGGCTGCTAGCGGCTCGACGAAAATCGCAGCATCAAGCGCAATGCTATCCGGCAAGCTATGAACGCAACCGACGGGCACACGCACAAACTGGGCAAAGGCACCATCGTGATTGACAATACCCACAACCGAGCGGCGCTGACAGTGATTTACAAGACCCCGTCGGCATGCCGCGCACAAGGTTCGCGAACGCCGCGCCACGCACGTTGCATTGATCTCTGCCACCACGCGTTTGCCCAAAAGGGCGCGTGCTTCGCGACCTCGGCCAGCGTCCACCACACGGCCACTGAATTCGTGTCCGAGCACCAGTGGCAGTGGGACTCGATAATTGCCCGAGTAAATGGCAACGTCCGTTCCGCACACACCGGCGTACGCGACTTCGATCAGCACCTCGTGAGCCGCCAGAGGAAGTTCCACTTGTCGCTTTCTGATCTCGATGTGCTGAGGTTCCTCCAGCACAGCCGCAAAATAGGTCGCTGCCATCTAAGTTCCTTTCTCCGCGTGGCATCGTCAAGGCGCACCGCTGCCCTGGCCCTCTGAGAGCAGCTCCTTGCGCCAAGTCACACTTGAGGTATTGCAGAGGCCACACCGCCGGCCTGACAAGCCAGATTTTGAAACTGCAAAAACAGGACGACCATGGTGCATTTTTTGTTGCCTTGCTTGCGCCTTACTAACCATACTGAGAGCCAGAAGATTGCAGAATTGGACGCGTGACACTCGTATGTTCTCTGCGAAATTTCTGTGGCACAAGCGCGATTTGTGCGAATATAAGAGAGGAAGTTGAACACTCTCAAAGGAACATAACTTGAACACCGCAAATCCTCATAACGTACAAACCCTTTCAGAAAGTCTGGAGAATCTCTTATGAAGTCCCAACGGCGCTTTCAGCGCATCGTTTTCATCGAACCCAAATCCACACACATTCACGTCTACAGCACTGTGCACATCCCCCGAATGGGAAGCATCCTCCTGGCTACGATTCTGCAGGAGCGTGGCTACGACGTCACCGTGATTGTGGAAGATATGCTGCGAAAGCGCATAACCGAAGACATGGTTTGGCACAAGCTCCGTGAGGCGGATCTGCTCTGTATCTCTTCAATCACTCCCACAGCTAATCGCTGCTACATGTGGGGGGATCGCGCTCGCGCAGCCGGTATCCCTGTCGTGATCGGCGGCACGCATGTCACCTATTTCCCTGAGGAAGCGCTCGAGCATGCCGATTGGGTGATGCGTGGGGAGGCTGATGAAACATTCCCCCGCTTCATGGATGTGTTGGAAAGCGGGGGCGACTTTTCCAGCGTCCCGGGGCTCACTTGGCGCGACGGCGGACTTATTCGCCATAACCCCGACGCACCTTTGCCCTCATCGAAGATTCTCGAAGCCAATCCATTTCCGAATTTTGATCTCATCTGGGAAGCAAATCTTCACGGAAATGTCGCAAGCTTTGCCGTAGCACGGGGATGTCCCTACAACTGCTCCTTTTGCTCTGTCACAAAATTCAATGGCGCCGCAGTTCGCACCGTAAGCGCTGAGCGAACTCTCGACATGATCGAGGACCACTGGAACCGCTATCATCCTCGCTATATCTTTTTCGCTGAGGACATTTTTAACCAAATGAAGACCCGCGCCAAGCAGATCATGCGCGGCCTCATTGAGCGCAAAATTCGCCCCACCATTGGTTTTGGCGCCCAAATGCGCCACGAGGTCGTGCACGACAAAGAGTTCCTCGAACTCATGCGCGAGGCTGGATTCGACCGCGCCATGGTGGGCTTCGAGTCTATCAACCAGGCCAGCCTCGATCTGTGTGGCAAGCGCGAAACCGTTGAGCAGGTGGAATTCGCCATCAAAGAGTTCCATCGCTACAAAATCAAGGTCCACGGCATGTTTGTCATCGGCTTCGACACGGATACACCTCAAACCTACCACGATACGCTCGAGTTCGTAAAGAGGTTGGATTTGGACTCCTTCCAGCTCATGCTGCTTACGCCGCTGCCAGGCACCCGCGACTGGCACTCCGACGGATTTGGCGATGGGCGTCGGCCACTACTCACGCGCGATTGGAATAAGTATGACGGGCACCATATGGTCCAGGTGCCGAAGCTCATGACAGCCTACGAAGCAAACAGGCTTGCTCTCGAGACCATGCGCAAATTCTATTCGCTGCCGCGTGCTTTTTCGCGCCTCCTGCGCGGCGACTGGGTCGAATTCCTTATGCGTTTCGAAGGCCACTTGCTCATCAAAAAATGGTACAAAACGCCGGAAAATCGCCAGTGGCTCGAATATTTGCGTCGGCAGCTTGAGGAACCAAAAGAAGAACTTGCTGCAAAGCTCAAGAAACTTCAGCGGCGCGTCCTTGTCGCCCACACGGAGGCAAGTCTGGCCTTCCGGGAAACGATCGATCGCTTCTTCACGGAGCTTGGCGTGAAAGTCGAGCATTCGCGCTCTGGGCTAGGGGAACTCGTGGCCACTAGCCACGGAACATTAGCAGGATTGCGCGATCGCATCACCGACTACCTCGCTGACAAAGGCCTGTTGAAGCGCGACAAAGTGGATTTTGTCGTCGTCCCGATGGACCTCGGTAGTGCCACCAAAATCGAGCCGCTGGAAATTGACGCTGACGCGCCTCCAGTCATTCGACTCAACATTAACCAGCAAGCCAGAGTGCTGGCCGAGCAGTGCGTACAACTCGCGCTCGCTTACACCGACGATATTATCGCCGCAGCAGATACGTTCCGCCGAATCATGCTCGAACAGATGCCACAGGCTCAGCCAGCCATGGTTACCGTCAAGAGCTGAGCCAGGTGTGCCCCACACACGTGCGGGTCTGCCTCATGCGGCCACGTAACTAACCCTAAAAGCCAGGTGTTGCCGAGCGACGGGCGTCCAAACCGTCGCTCGCTCTATTTTGGCGGCTAGCTCATGTATGCCAAGGACCGGCAACGCTCGCAGGCCCCAGCCTTTCGCAAAGCACCGACCGCCAATGACTGAAGTGCGCCTATCCACTCTTAGGAGCAAAGTCTTTTGGAGACGTGCCGGCTACATCCCGTAGTTTAATCGTTCGGCCAGCTCAACAGGGAGTCCCGCATCAAAAATGGCCTGCTGAGCGCGGGCAAGGTCATATTCCACACGCCGGATCTCGACCTGCTGTTTCTCACGATCATAAAGAGCGAAGCACGCTTCTGGATTGCGGTCACGCGGTTGGCCCACACTTCCCACGTTTACAAGGTAACGAGCGTTGGGTTTCAACTCGACAACTGGCGACGTCGGGCACGTCAGATTCTCATCGAAGTTCTCGACAACAAACGGCGTATGCGAATGCCCAATAAAACAAATTTTCTGCCCAAATGAGCGGAAGGCCTGACGCGCATCACCGAGCGTGATAACATAATTCCATGCCTCGGGAGTGCGCGGCGAAGCGTGCACAAAGAGCATATCAGCCACTTCCAGCGACAAAGGAAGGTTGCGTAAAAAATCCTCGTTTTCGGGTGTCAGAACCTTGCGCGTCCACTGAATTGAACGTTTCGCAATCTCATTAAAATAAGTGATGTCTATCAGCGACAGCGCGGCGTAATCATGATTGCCTGCGATGGTAGGAATGTTGCGCGAGCGCAGAAGCTCAACGCATTCGTTGGGATGAGCCCCATAGCCAACAACATCGCCACAGCAGACCGTGAAATCCACATTCGAAGCGTCAATCTCCTCTAGCACCTTTTCTAGTGCCGGAAGATTCGCGTGGATATCGGAAAAAATGGCTATTCGGCGAGGGTCCAGTCCCTCAATATGCATAATCTTTCCCAGTCAGTTTTTTGAGCATTTTTGCTGCTTGTCGCCGGATCACGGGACTCTTGTTCTGCAGAGCAGCTTCCCACAGCGCAACTTGTTCTTCGAGCGAGAGCATGCGCTTCATTTCCGCGCGCAGCTGCATAATGTCCTCCGCAGGCTGACTGACCAAGAGCTCGGGGCTTCCTCCCTCCGCGGAGACGCCTGCTTCGCGTCCCGCTGCCGCTGGCGCTAATTCATCTTCCTCACCGCGAACCGCTCCCTGCGCGGCTTCTTCCCCTTGAAATGCCCCTGCTTCTGCACCTTCGCTAGAAACCTCTGCGGCTTTTTTGGCGCGCTCAAGTTCACGCTGCTTACGACGGCTTGCGCGTGAAGTTTTTTCTGCGGGCCCCACCGGAGGGGCACTTGGTGCTTCCTTCGGGCCTGTCACTGCGGCCTCGGCCGCTAATTGTTCCCGACCAAATGTTCTGCTCTTGTCCTCCAAATCGAGATCCTCGAGGCCTATGCCTGCCGGCTGATGAGCCGCGGCTTCTTGCTCCAGACGCTCTTCTACCTCCGACCAGTCCTCACTCTCTTCCATCGGTGTTGTCGAAGAAGCAGCCGCTATGGCCTCTTCTGGGGCGGACGGCCGCAGCTCCGGCGGAAGCTCCGAGACGCTTGCAAAAATGCTGTCTTCCAACCCAAGCTCTTTGGGAACTCTTCCTGCGGGCTGCTCAACTTCCTGCGGCGATGCGTATTTGAACAAACACTTTTCCGCACCGATTTCGATTGTGTCCCCTTCGTTGAGCTTTTGCGTGCCGCTCAGCGTCTTGCCGTTGATGCGGGTGCGGCGCAAAGTCCCCAAGTCACGGATCTCGTACTCGATGCCGTGCCGAACAATCACCGCCTGTTTTTTCGCCAAAAACCAGTCGTCCGCAAGGACAATATCGCATTGTGGACTTTTGCCGATCGTGAGCTCAGCCTTTGTCAGCCGGAACACCTTGCCTTTCATCTGCCCCTCAGTGAAGCACAGCACACCGATTTTCTCAGGCCGGTCCAACACCATTGTGCGTTCGGCTGCCAAAGCATCCACAATCACATCGGAATCGCTAAGCTCCTTATTTATAAAGTGTAGCTGATGTTTGCCGATCGTGATGATGTCACCGTCTAGAATCTCTGTCTTTGTCACGCGCACGTTGTTCACGAACGTGCCGTTGGCACTATTGAGGTCCGTCAGGACGTACGAGTTGCCTTGCCGCCGAATGCGCGCATGATTGCGCGAAACACTCAGATTCTCGATAACGATGTCGTTGTCCTTCGCTCGTCCGATGCTGATCAGGTCCTTGTCGATGACATAGCGTTGGACGATATTGTCGCCTAATTTGACAACGAGTTCTGGCATAGCTCACCGCACTTCGCGTAGCTTGACCGGTCGTGGCTTTCCCAAGTACAAGTCTAGCTTCTTATGCGCCTCCAAGTCTTGTCAAAAGCTTTTCTTGCCGGAAGAGTTCGACACATCAGCCAATCTCAACAAAAGCAAGCTGAGCGTAAATCCCGGGATATTCTTCCCGCAAACGGTCAAAACGCCAGCTATGGCATGTGAGCACGATCACTTGCCGACGCTCGGCCAAGTCTGTCAAAAAGCGAACCCCTTGGACGAAGCGTTCATCATCCCAATGGGCAAAAGGCTCGTCCAAAATGAGGGGGAGCGGGCCGCAATGAGTCGTGAGGATTTCCCCAATGGCGACGCGCAAGATAAAATCCAATTGATCGCGCGTCCCACGGCTGAGGTAGCCTAACTCTTTGGAACCTTGGAAGACTTTGCCCGTCTTTCCGTCCCTGAGCGTCAGCTCCAGATTCTCCAACACGCCCGGTTCAACGTAATGCGGGAGAAGGCGTGGCATCAATTCTTCGAGCTTCATTTTCAGCTCGCGTTGCCAGCTACGTGAGACCTCCTGGTTAAGCTCGGCGATCAATCGCCGCGCCAGCGCGAGAGCTTCAGCCATTCGCTGGAGCTGTTGCAGAGCTTCCTGCTTTTGGGCGCGCTCGACTTCAATGGCGGGCACCTCTGTCCGATATTTCTCGATGACCCGGTCGCATGCCAAAATCAGCTTCTCGTGCTCAGCGCGTTTCTCCTCCAATTCACGTCGTGCCAAAGCAAGTTCAGTCTCAAGTGCTGTGCGTTTGCGTGCACACAGCTCCGTCAGCTCGAGCAAATGAGGATGCGCTTCGGCCAGAGGCCTAATTCGCTGCTCGATCTGCTGTTTCTCTTCTATGCGCTGTTTTTCCTCCTCCTCGCTCCAAATTTGGAAAGTCTTCAGCTCAGCTTCGAGTTCACGGTAACGTTTTGCGGAGCGCAAGTTTTGCTGATACGTTTCGATGCGGGTCTCTATTTTCCCATCCGGCGTACCTGCCTCGTTCAAAATGTCGAGCAGACGCGCCTCAATCGACTCCAGAGCTTTCTCCTCTTCCGCAATTTCTCGGCGTCGCCGATCATCATCCTCGCGCAAGCGATCACGGACCTGGCGTTGTTGCAAAAAGAGGTCGAGTTTGCGTTCGCACTCTTGAAGCTCCTTGAGGCTCGGCGAGTCAGAAATCTCCGGATCAACATGACGAATAATTTCGAGAGCCTGAGCGAGATTCTCGGCCCAAAGTTCTCTTTGGCGTGCCAGATGCTTGCGGTCCTCTACAATTGTCGCTACCGTCCGGTTGACTTGGGCGTAAACCTCCAGACCTAGCAAATCGCCGCTCGAGAGAGCGGCTTTCTTCCGAATGCGCTCGAACTTTTGATTGAGGTCATCTAATCGGTTGCGCAGTTCGTTGGCGCGGCTCTCCGCCGAAGCTGCAGCCTCCTGCGCGGACCGTAACAGGTTCTCCACAATCCTCCGAGCACGCCACGCAAACCACATAGCCGTGAGCACGCACACCGCGGCTGCTGCCAAGCTTCCATACGCCACAGGGTTTAGCCCGTAAAGAAGTCCAGCAATGAAGCCCGCGCCACTGAGAAGTGCGAGAAAAAACCACACAGCCGAGAACGTTCTCAGCGAGGCGATTTTCTTTTCCGCCTCGCTGCACTGTTGTTGGGCCTGGCCGCGTTTGAGGAGAATCTCCTGTTGAGCGCGTTCGAGTTCCAATTGCTCGCGTTGGTGGCCCCCAAAAAGAAGAGCGAGTTCCTCACTTTCCAGATGCGAAATCCTCTCCTCCAGCGAGAGCACCTGTTCCACGTCCACCCCCTGGCGACGTAGCGTTGCTTCTCCCTCACGAATGCGTCGCTCAAGCTCCTCAATTTCGCGAATCTGGCCCTCGACCGCCAGCAAGAGTTTCGTCAGTCGGCCAGCGTCTGCCTCATTGAGCTTTTCAATCGTGGCAGGATAATCCGCAAGCGCGCGTTCGACGTCGCTCAAAGGTTCCTTCACCAGTCGATGGAGATCTGCTTGCTTTTTCTTCAGTTGCTCGCGGCGCGTCTTGAGCTCGCCCCACAGCTTTTGTAGCTCCGCAAAACTCTCTTCAGTATAGCGGGCGTAAGGTCTAAGTTGCTCCTTCTTTTGGAATTTCTCCGCGTGATCTTTCTTTCGCTTAGCTTGCTGGCGCAATTCATTCTCGAGCTCCGCAAGCCGCGCCTTATCGCGTGCAAATTCAAGCTCGATAACTCGCTTTTCGAGACGCTCAATCTCCGTGCGGGTCAGCTCGAGCTGACGCAAAAGGCCCTGTTGACGGTCGCGTTCTTCATCGCATTGCTGTCGGCGTCGTTCCAACTCGCGAATCTCTTTTTCTAATCGATCGATGGCCGTTTCGAGTTTTATCTGCTTATCTTGATAACTCACCGTGACGCAGTCCAAACGCCTGAGTGCTTCCTGCACCGACACGCCCTCTTGCGACGCCGCGGTACTCACCGCACGCTCAATCACAGTTTGCAAATCATGGGTATCCCCATCGGTCGTCGGTGTCGGTTCTTGTCGCAGCAAAAACGACTGCAAGCATGCTTTGAAGGAAAGCTGAAGTTTGTCCTCGCCAAACGAGTTATTAGGGATGGGGCTTTTGCGGTTTGTGTCCAGATCCACCAACAAGTATTCCGGCTTTTTTCCTAGCAGGGCTTCGATACGATAACGCCGATCTGGCGCAAGGGTAAGCTCGAGCCGGAGCAACGGCCGCTCGCGTCCATCACTCCACGGCTGGTAGCGTTCCATAGGCTTAAGGGCATCGCGTGGACCCAATTTCGGCGGGGGATAAAGAGAAAACAAAATAGCATCCACGAGCGTAGATTTACCAAATTCATTGGCAGCGCATAGAACGTTGCACCGCTGTGGCTCGAAGTTGAAAGCGCCAGAAAGTTTGCCGAAGTTGGAAAGCTCGATTCTATTCAAGCGCATGGCGCAGGCGAATCTCCTTTCCGTGCAAAGCATCGAGGCCGATCATGCGTGCCAGCCTGACGATTTCCAGCTCACCCTCGTTGCGGCGTGTGCGGGCCGTGGCCTCAATCTCGTCGGTGCGTGCGACAAACTGTCCCACGACGGTTTTTGCTGCCGACACGTCATGGCGTAATGCATCAACGTCGTAGCCGCGCTCCACATCACCCCAATCTACCACCGCGTGCCAGCAATGCTGTTCCAAAGGACGTTCATCGAGGGCAAACATCTCAAACTCCGAGGCCACTTGACCAGTCAGCCGGACATACACGATATCCTGGGGACAGACCTCGTGCTGCTCGAAAGCCGCGAGAATGCGCGTGAGAATTTCACCCTGCGAACGCACTTGCGGATCGAGCTCAACCTCGATATCGACGATGCGATGGGGATCAACCCGCACAAGTTCCCAGCTCGCCGAAGCAACGCCTCCCGGCTGCACTTCTCCGACGATGACAAAGTGGTCGCGCGTTTCGTCGAGACCGCGTGCCACGAAAACGCCGCTATATGCAGCCCTGATGCGCCCTTGGCCATCCTCTACTTTGGAATAAGCATGATAGTGCCCCAGCGCCACGTAATCGTAGCCACTCATCACAATATCGCGTGAGCAAAACGAAGGTGTTTCATCGCGTCGGATCCGATCAGCGGCGGGGAACGGGCTGTCCACTTGTGAGCCGTGTACTAACGCGATGTTGAGCTTGTCTTTCACCACCTTTGGCGCAATGAAAGCTTCATGGCTGCCTAGGGCCGTGCTGCGTGTGAAGCACGACCCGTGAAAAACAACGTCATCGCGCCAGTGTTCCAAGCACAATGTCGCCATCGCTGTTCCTGTGAAAATATAAACATTCGGAGGATGCGCCCGTCCGACTTTGCGCTGAAAGTGTGCGCGATCATAATAACTTAGCGGGTGGAAATAGTCGTGGTTGCCGGGAGCGATGATGACCGGTACGCCGACTGACGCAAAAATTTCAAACAGTTCCGCCGCACTCTCCATGCGGATGGCTTCCTCTTCCCACAAGTCTCCCGGGCACAGCACAACATCGGCGCAGGCCTCGCGCACCAGCTCGGGCACCCGCCGAAGCGTCTGAAGAATATCTGCTTGCAACCGTCTGCGCTTCTCTGGGGGCAAACGCAATTTCGTCGAGCCGAGCGGCGAGTCGAGATGTACGTCCGAAAACTGGAGAAAACGGAGTGCTTTCAAAACGGCAGACCTCCCGTGCCTGGCGATGAGCCCCTAGCACCGAGCCACTCTCCGATTACAAACGTCCTCCAACCACAATTCGCCACGGTGAACAGATTTGCGCCGAGCATTGTAACAGATCATCACGTATTTCAGCTAAGAAACACCCAACACGCATTTCGTCGGCAACGCGGAGGAGCTCGTACGTGTCCAGCGAAGAAAAAAAAGAATGGTTCTTTAATACGGATCTGTCGCAGCTCATGCGGTCAGATACCATGCCTTATCTCATGATCAATGTCATCGCCAGACGAGCAAAGCAGCTCGTCCACATGGACCAGCGGCCGCTGGCCTATCCAGCCAATGGCTCACGGCGGCCAGCCGACATTGCGGCTGCGGAAATTTATGAGGGGAAATTACAAATCATCCCCCGCCAGCGGCGTAAGAGCGAGCAGCAAGAAAAGCCACTCGGCATTTGACAAGCCCGCTGTTGCGATTCGACGACTAAGAGATTGCGCGCGACGACATTGCTCCGACACGCGGACAAGAGTCGCACAAAAAGATGAGGCGAAGCAAGGGATGCTTCGCCTTTCGCTTTTTCAAAGCGCTTCGCAGCGCGCCAGATTCTTAGAAGCCGAAATTTGTGACGTCGTCCGGCTCTTTTCCTATATCCTCCCACGCCGCTGGCTGACCATTCGGGCCTCGCGAGCTGATCTGGAATGTCGAAGGATTGTAGTAGCCCGGCGCATAGGGATAGCCAGACGGCAACTCGATGGCTCGCATTGTCGCGTAAGAATCGGGCGATGGCCCCGAGCGAACATAACGATACGGCGAGCGCCATGGATCCAGAATTTGAACTTGTCCCGGAACAAGCGTGCCGCCAGCCTCTTCCACCGGTACCCCATTGATATCCCCAAGGAACTCACGATTGATGGTAATGTAGGGGCCGTGCCAGTTGTAGGGCGTTTCCGTTCCTGTACCAATGCCCACACTCAGTGCCTGCTGCAAATAACCGCACCCCTGCGCAGGCGACGCTGCTGGGAATGTTCCCGAGCCGCTTCCGCTCGGCGGATACTGTCCCGTATCGATCTGGTAACGGTTGATGGCCACTTCGAGTTCGGTAATCATGGTGCGCGCCGCTGCGATACGCGCACGCTCGACTTGCGTTGTGTACACTCCCACCGAAATTGAAGCCAGGATGCCGAGGATCAACACCACGGCCAAGAGCTCGATGAGGGTAAAGGCTTTTGCGTCCTTTGTCATGGTATAACCTTTTTTCTTTATGGACGAAGTCCGAACTCTGATTCCACGCCGGCGATCCCAAAGAAGTAGATGATGTCGTCGCGGTTGTTGACCCCTGCCAGAGTCTCAGGCACGCCGTCTCGCCCGTAGCTCACCACCGCGTAGCGCTGAAAGTTTCGATCGTCACTCGATGTCAAGGCACCGTCGCTGAACGAGTACGAAAGGTTTGTAATATTGAGGTTCAGCGCGTTCGTGCCGATGATCCCTAATGGGGAATAGAAGCGATACGGCTGGCCCCACGGATCGAGGGGGAAGTCGAGTCGCACTTCCGTCGTGTCGATGAAATTGATATCCTTCGGATCCTGGTTGCCTGTGTAAACGCGATGGTAACTAATGAAGGGACCCCCCCAGTGATCAATCATATCACGGATGCGAGGGTTGGGGCTTGTTGAGCTCAGCCGCAGCTGATTTCCCTGCTGATCCTGGGGACGAATCAACGGGTTGATGACAAAGAGTTGACCGCCGGGCTCGTTGCGAATTGTGTCGCCTTGAATGGTGAGGTTCTTAGGATGGGGTAAATCCGAGAGTACCTGGAATGGCACGTAAAAGCCATGAATCATCGCACACTGTTCCTCAGCCATGGCAATTTCGCGGCATTCTGCCATGGCCAGCCGAACACGCGCATCCTCCATCCGGTTGATGTAGACTGGGACCGCAATGCTCGAGAGCAAGCCAATGATGAGCATCACGACCAGCAGCTCCGTGAGAGTTAGTCCTCGATTATCTTTCGTATGCCTGTGCCACCACATAGTTATAAAACTCTCCTTTTCGCCTAAAATTGGCGATACAAGTCGTCGCCCTGTCCAAAGAATGGTTCTGCACTTCCGGAACCGTTGCCGGGTACCCCATTCGGTCCGAGGCTCAAAATTGTGGGGCGATCAAAACGCAGAGTCGTGTAAGAGTTGCCATCCTGCCCCACGAAGGTGGTCGAGATCACTCCGTCGCGGTCGTTGACTAGACCCTCTTTTGTGAAGAAAAGGTATGGGTGGCCCCACGGATCCAGCGGTAGACCGGCAGGTTGCCCCGCAACAGGATTTTTCAGACCTGATTTACGCGCCACGTTTACGTAGGGGCCGTTCCAGTTGAAAGCCGTCTCGTTCTGCGCCATTCGGTCAAAAATTCCAACACCGCCTGGCACGAACGTCCCATTCTTCGTGTCAATAAAGAGCAGCTTCGGATTCGCCACATCAGTGCGTAGCCCTTCATCGCGGATTCCATCCACGCGATCCGTTGTCAAACTCGACGAGGGAATACCGTCGCCACCACTGACGTCGTCGAGGACATAGAGCCGATAGAAATACCCCGTATCGATCGCCGCGTGTTGCTGGGCTGTTTGCAAGGCCTCGAGGTCTTGCTGGCATGCACTTAGTCGCGCCTCATCCGCACGCGTCACGTAAACAGGGATGATAATTGCCACCAAAATCCCGATGATGATCACCGATATGATGAGCTCAATGATGGTGAACCCACCGTTACTAAACCTATGAGCGTTCCATTTTCGCATTAGAATCTCACCTCGAGATCGTCGCCCGTGCCCAACACATCATCGTTGGGGTCATTGATGTTTGCACCTTCCCGCACCAGGTTCTGGCGGATGAATGCCTGACCGTTTCCTGGCAATCCATCGGGACCCAGGGAAAAGATAGAACAATAATTGTAATTCGACTCATTGAGAGGTGGGAAAAAGAGGTAAGGGTTGCCCCACGGGTCGACGGGAATTCGGTTCTTGTCGCTGTCGTAAAGATTTGCGTTGCCACCCCCGAATCCGCCCAGAGGGATATCGCGAATAGGGGAGTATTGCCCCCCATTCACGGTTCGCAACAGCGGCGAACCGCTTGCGCGCAGCTCCCCGTAGGTGATTGTGCGGTTCATTGTCACATACGGTCCCTTCCATTTTGGGCTTGCTGTTGTTCCTGCCAGTGCATACCACTCCTGCAACGTCAGGTTGCGTGGCGAGCGATTATCA
Organism: Candidatus Sumerlaeaceae bacterium; assembly: GCA_049968255.1. Taxonomy (GTDB): domain Bacteria; phylum Sumerlaeota; class Sumerlaeia; order Sumerlaeales; family Sumerlaeaceae; genus DRVG01. The sequence goes on from JBMFRB010000003.1 coordinate 374,282, forward strand.
GCGCCCGGCACGTAGACCAACGGCGGGGTTTCAATTGTCACGCCACTCCAGCCGGCCGGCAAGGGGTTCGGCGCGTTGTTGATCACGTTGTCAAGATCCTCAAGGCGGAAATAGAACCCCGTGTCGGCGTGCGCCATGATTTCTGCTTTCATGAGGCTCGTCAGATCAGCTTGCGCAGCGGCAATTTTTGCTTCCTCCACGCGGTTACGAAACAGCGGGATCACCATGAGGGCGAAGATCGCGATGACCGTCGCCACCATAGCGATTTCCATCGCCGTGAAACCTCGCTCGCTCTGCCGGAGCTGCCACCTGTTCATTTTTGGCATCCAGTGTCGTTTCATGAGACTTGTCTCGTTCCTTCCGAACTCAAAACTCCACATAACGATCGTCCGATCCCGTTTCGCGAATCCGTGGCCCTAGCGTGTCCACTGCCCCTGCCAAAGGATCGATGAGAATCATGTTCAGTCGACCGTTTGGCGTGTTGTAGGGATTCGCTGCCGATGTTGGGTCGGGGCCAGCCTGAAGAAGTTGGAACACCTTTGGATTTCCCGTATCATTATAGAGACGGTAGGCTTTTCGCTGATTGACTGCAGCCGGATCGGGCATGTCGCCCAGACCCGGCACACGGTTACGACCGTAGCTTACAATTCCCGCAAACTCATTTGGCTTTTCGCCGGCGCTCCAGATGAAGCGGTGGCGAATGGGATTACCGCCCGATGGCGGGTCCGTCGTCACAAAATAGGCCACGTAGGGATTGCCGAAAGGATCCGCCGGCCAGTCGAACTCACGCGTGATCGAGTTGCTCACAAACTGCATTTTTACCGTGCGGTCCTGCGAAAACGCGGCGTAAGGCCCTTTCCACTGCTTGAAAAGCCGCGCCTGGAGGTCCCCTACGGGAAGTGAGTGATACTCGAGTGCGTCAAAGGCCATCCCCGTGAGCACGGAAACGAGATTGGTCGAGTTGAAGCGCAAAAAGCACATTTTTGGGAAAAAGCCCATGTCCTGCTGTGCAAAGGACATCGCTGTGGCAATCTGGCGGCATTCGGCCACCGAGGCTTTCTGCTTGTTCAGCGTGTACTGCGTTTCGATGCTGAAGATGAAGAGGCCGGAAAACAACGCGATGAGCGCTGCCACAATGAGCATTTCCGCAAGCGTGAAGCCCTTTCGTGAGTAGCGCCCTGTCGAGTGTCCCCGCATTATCTTTCTCTGAATCCTTTCTCGCCTCGAACCTACTGATATGACGCTTGCCTCGTGCGTGTCAACTTGGCCTTCGTCCTGCTTCGGCACGTGTGTGCAAGGTGCAACCCGCACCACCCCTCGCGCCGCCGAAGACACAGCACACCGGCCCGCTGACGTCGCACTATTCACATTGGCCTTTTTCACCACGAATTCTCCGCGAAGTGAATGATGCTACAGGGGCGAAAATCAAGTCCAAGAATCCAGTAACACCTTACCTGGGGCAACCACGCCGACTTTTTCTCACTGCTCACCTTGGAGGGTGTCTGGCTAACGACCTCAAATGCCAGACTTCCTACGCAAACCTGGTCCAAGAGTTTCGAAAGGGCCGCCGCCGCACTTGTGTCGAATATGCCTTGCGCAGCAACAAGGTTGGCAAAATCGCTCAACCGCGCAAATGGCACAAGCCCAGCTTGATAGTAGCCTTGGCGATAATTTTTAAAATTGCTCACAAATTGCGGCGTGATGAGCTCGACCCCACCACTGCTTCCGTCCAGCCCCCAAAGCGCTTCAGGAACACATGTGTTGACGTTGAGTTTGCCGTACGAGTGGAGGAGAGTCGAGTTTGGATAATCACCGGCGCCGCGCACCGCGGATCGCGTGGCGAATATGTCCACAAGCCGCGCATCTAGATTCGTCGCGTCCGTTTGCTCAAGTTTTCCCCCCGATCGCTGCTGCCGGCCGATTTCTGGAAGCTGCGCCAAATGGGGAACAAAACGCTTTACGCTGCTGTTTCCACTCAATCCTACGTACGAGGTCGGAATGAGGAAAAGATGACCCAGTCCAAATTCCTTCCCTGACCGGACATCGCGCCGCAGCGCCTCAATGCTTCGGAGCAATTCCCGCGCTGGGGCCGTGCGATCTGCTGCGTACTGATCAAACGGCGTGGCCTCCGCCACAATGAACGCTCGCACCGTCGGATCGACCCGCTGGTAACTCTCACGGCTATCTGCTTTCGCGCGATCTGTGTAGCTAAAAATATCAATGAGCTGCCCGCGCTCGTTCACCAGGGTGACGAACGAGTTCTTGTTGGGCAGCTCCAACGCCGCCGACTGGATGACACGCCGGTTCGTTTCATCCCCTTTTCGGCCAAAAATCGCGAGAAAGCAGCCCGTGCCCGGCTCGCTTTGCGGTGCAGGCACATCATACTGATCAGTAACGATGAGGTAACCGTTGGGAGCAATCTGCCCTGTCAGCGCTATCATGGCCGAGCCGAGTAAGCCGTTGGCTCCGCCACTCACAACGAGTCGCCAGCCCTCCACAGAGACCGGCTCGGCCCAAGGATTGTAGAGTTCCACAAACTGGCCCTCATCACTACCACGCGTGACAGAATCGGGATACACTTCCGTGATGAAGGGTGTGCGTTCGATGCCGAGCAAATCATTCCAAGGCTCCGGGTGCTTCGGGTCGGAAAGCCGAGAGGGGACGTCATCGTCGTCGAGCACATCTGCAAGATTCACAGCATATTGTCGCAAAAGCCGGTCTTCCTTATCAGGAAAAGCAGCCGCCAGCACAGCATAAGCTTTTTCGGCCGTGAGATCTTTGAGCGAAATTTTCTCCGCGATGGCGGGAGGCGTGCTTTTCCCGACGACCGCGCCTGCCCCCACGTTCTGACTCTCACTTGCCATAGAGAAAACCGTGACGTAGGGCGCGAGCTTCGCCACTTCGTCACGTGTGAAAAGTAGCGGGTTGTCACTCGTCGCGACGAGTTGTTCGATGTGCTCGATCCGTCGGAATCCCGGCGGAGGAGCAACCCTGAGATCGAGGCACGCTGTTGTGGCCCAATCCTGAAATGCGCCGCGCCACTGGAGCATGGCCTGGGCTCGGGTAAGCGCCGTGCCGTTCGCCATGTCTTGCGGCATCACGGCCAGCAAGAAGCGCGCAAAAACATTTGCGTCGCGCACGGCGTTGAGGTTCAGTCTACCCGACAGGTCGCTAATTTGCAGGTCATAAGGACGCGGCACGGCGTCATCGGCACGCCCACCTCGCTTCACCCGGACTGTTCTCGACTGTTTGGGGGCGCGGCCCTCTTTCGTCACCATACGAGCCTGCGCCCACGGTTGAAGCAGGTGGGTGACTGAAGTGGCACCTTCCAGATATCCCAGAGCCTCCGACAACGTCCCCCGCACCGCAATCGAGGTGCTGATCACTTGCGCAGAGTTCTGGCTCGAGGCAAGCTCCATCCGCACCGACACAGACAACGCGGCCGCAATCAGGCCCAGGAGAGCCAACAGTGCAAGAACCACGAGAAGCGTGGACCCACGGGAGGTCCCTCCTCTCGTGTGTGGCAAGTGCCCCAATATGAGCGTCCAGCGTCTACGCAAACTTGATTACCAGCCTCGCGAATCCAATGCCCAGTCTATAGCAACCTCAGCGAGTTGTAAACTTGGCCCCGAAAAAAGTTGTTCCTCTGACCAAGGCCGCGAAATGCATTTTCCGCAAAGCACCAAACGCAAATGCAACGAAATAAGCGGCCTCGGCTCCCCCCCATCATGAGGCTGTGTCACTCATCAACATTTTCCGCCCCTGGACTGTACGCTTTTTTGAGTAACCTTTGAGTAACCTTGATGATTGACCTTGGTCGCCATATCCCACGCGGAGCGCGTATCCTCGTCGCAATGAGTGGCGGCGTGGACAGTTCGCTTACTGCTGCGCTGCTTCAACGCGCCGGTTTCGAGTGTGTGGGCGTGAACATGCGCACGCACTCACTCGAACCTCTGGACACAAGCCCCCGCAAGTTTCAAACGTGCTGCTCGCCAGAGGACGCGCGCGATGCTCGGGCCGTCGCCGATGTGGCACGAATTCCTTTCTATGTGCTCGATCTAGAGCGCGAGTTCGAGCAGGCGGTGATTGAACCATTCATTCGCGACTATGCAAGCGGCCGCACGCCCAATCCTTGCGTACTCTGCAACAACTCCCTCAAGCTTGGCGTGTTGCTGCAGAAAGCTGCAGGTTGGGGGTGCGACTATGTGGCAACGGGCCATTACGTGCGCGTTGTGGAAAATCCCGCTTCAGGGCGAATGGAGCTGCGGCGCGCCGCCGACCGTGCGAAAGACCAGTCCTATTACCTCTTTGGGCTACGGCAGGAACAGCTCCGCAGGCTCATTTGTCCGCTGGGAAGCCTGACCAAGCCGCAGGTCCGCGAACTGGCCCGCGAGCTGGGACTGCCTGTCCATGATAAGCCCGACAGTCAGGAGATATGCTTCGTCCCTGGAGGGGATTATCGCCAATTTCTTCGCAAACGCGGCGTGGAAGCTGCGTTTCGCCCTGGGCTCATCGTTAGGCGCGATGGCACTGTGCTGGGCCAGCACGAGGGGATTGCTAACTACACCATCGGGCAACGCCGCGGCCTCCGAGTCACCTACCCGGAGCCACTCTACGTGATCGAGCTCGATCCGGTGCGAAATCTCGTTGTCGTAGGCACTGCCGAAGAAGCATTTCAGAGTGAACTTCTTTGCGGCGGATTGAACTGGGTTGCCATGGAAGAGCCGGAAAAGGCCTTCCCTGCCCAGGCCCAAATTCGCTACCGGACCCGCCCCGCAGAAGCGATCGTCGACCCCCCACTCGCAGGCTGTTGCCGCGTTCGTTTTGCACATCCTCAGCGCGCAATCACACCAGGGCAGGCAGTGGTCTTCTATCGCGACGACGTCGTGCTGGGCGGGGGGTGGATCGAGACCACCGGCTTACCATCGCCATTCAGTGTTGCCACACGCGTGGCCCAGGAGGGAAATCTGTGATCAAGTGCGACTGCGAGCAACGCCCCCACTGCACATGCGAGAAAGGGATCGTCTGTGCGAAGAATCTCGGATTTCGTCGTAACGGTAACGTTGTGCTCCGCGGCATTACGTTTTGTCTCGACGAAGGTGTGTTTCTTGGCCTCATTGGTCCAAACGGTGGCGGCAAAACCACTCTGCTTGAGCTCATCGTCGGTCTTCTCACCCCAACGGAGGGCTCTTTGGAAGTTTTCAAAATGCCGCCAACACAGCTGGGCCCGAAGCGGCAATGGATCGGCTACGTTCCGCAACGTCATCAGATTGATCCACGTTTCCCTGTCACCGCGCTCGATGTCGTTCTCATGGGAGCAATCCTAAACGTGGGCTTGGCGCGCCCGTATCCACGCGAGCTACGTCAACGCGCGCGCGACTTGCTCGAGCGCGTGGGCATCGGCGGGTTGGCCGACCGTCCCATCAGCCAGATGTCAGGCGGTCAGCAGCAGCGCGTATTCCTGGCGCGCGCCCTCATCACGCAACCGAAACTGCTCATCCTCGACGAGCCAACGAGTGGCGTTGATAGCTTGGGCCAGCAGCAGTTCCTTCATTTGGTGCGCAGCCTGCGCGACGAGCTTGGTCTCACCATCCTCATGGTTTCACATGATGTGGCGCAGCTTGCGTATTACGCGGATCAGATCGCATGCCTCAATCGGACCTTGCATTGGCACGATAAGGCGAGCTTGCTTACTGAGCACATCGTGCGTGACGTCTATCAGTGCGAACTTGATGCCTATGTCAAGCGGGTGCGGGAGTTCGGCGGTCCCAAAGAAGAAGAAGAAAAAGCTTCCTAGCTGGGCGTTCGTACCGATTTACTCCTAGGCAATGCCGCTGCTATTCTATTCGAGGAAGAGTGCCATATGATGGCGACAACACATCGATCAGCTGCGTTTCTCTGTGTGATGATGCTTGCACTCAGTGCTGCGTGGGCGCGTTTGCCCGAGGATGGGCTGGCAAAAGCTCAGGAAGCGGAACGGGCGCTCAAAGCAGGCGACCCGCAACATGCGATTGCACTGCTCGTCGAGCTTGACGCCACCTACCCCAACGAACCAGCCGTGAACCTCCGGTTGGCGGAAATCTATGATCAGCAGGGACAACCGGGAGCCGCTCTTTACTACTATCGCCGCTACGTGCAGTTGGCTGGCCAAGCAGCACGGGCCACAGCCAAGGAGCGTGTCCAAACACTGGAAATGACAGCGGGAGCCCGCGAGGCTGCCGACGTCATTGCCAAGCGACTCGGTCAAAAGGTCAGGGCCGTAAGCACGCCAACACCTGTCGTGCAGCAGGCCATCGAAAAACTGCTGCCCGATGGGGCTCGCGTGCGCGTGGATTCGCCCGAAGAACTTATGAGCGATAAGGTGAATCCGAAAAAACTTGTGGCTCCGACTCCGGAAACATCCCAACATCCGCTGGCCAAGGCCGAAGTGATCATTCGCGGATCTGATGAAACAACGGCCCCGTCTGTTTCGTCGCGTCGCACGCCCTCGCCTGTGTTTACTCCGCCGCCCATTGCCCACCAGTGGCCGGATACCCAAACAGCAAAACCCACCTTAGGACCAAATGAAGAAAACGAGACGCCGCGTACATCCGAACCCGTTCCGCAGCCGGTCTCCCCGAATGCTCATGACGAAAAGTCCGACCTAAACCCGCACGCACAAGCCGCTTTGATCCAGCCTAACAAAGTCAGCTCAACAAAAACAATACCATCGAGCCAGGACAATCAAGGCGAGGGTCGCAGCTCAAACAGAATAACCATAGAGTTTGCTCCAGCTGAAAGAACCTCATCAGCGAAGCCAAGAGCAGCCGCGTCAGCGAGTAGCCCTACCAACAGCGCAGAGGAGTCTGCTCCAACAGCGTCACCTTACGTTCGCCTTCCCCTCAGCGATCCAGCTAAATTTTTCCTTGTCTATCCTAGCGGTGGCGAAAAAGCCCGCCTGAGCCTTGCAAACAGCTTCCGCAATGCCGTGGTGGTTTTTTCCGCTTTGCCCGCGACTGGGGGGGAGCCGGTCAATGCTATTGTCGGCCCAGGAGAAACGCGCACTTACGAGGTGACTCCCGGGCGCTATGCCGTCCATACAAAAATCACCGATGATAGCTATCCGCCTGTCACGCTGCTTGACACACGTTTCGACTATGAGTTCCAAAGCGGGATGAGTTATGCCCGCCGGTTCAGCGACCGCGAACGCACAGGCGAGCTGCGCTGAATAGGCCGTTCGTGTGTTATGGTTTTAGAGCCTCGGCCGCCCGTTCAGTCGGGGGGCTCATGCTTCACTTGACTCCGTGTTTCTTGCGCAGCAAATGCGTCGCGTACCGAAATCGCGATGGGGAGGACACAATGCCCCCAATCTTTTTTCATCCAAAGCTAGCTGCAGTGGCCTTGCTTCTCGCCAGCTTTTCCATGACCGTGTGCGCTGAGACGCGGGCATTCAAAATCGTGGACGACCCGGCCCTCGATTCCGCCGTCACGGAAGCGCGGAACGAGTTCATGCGCGACAAGCCTTTCCAAAGGCTTGATGTTGCTCTTCTCGTGCCGGATGCCGATGGTAGTTGGCGGCGGGGCAGCTACAATGGCGAAGCCCTGGCCTATCCAGCGAGTTGCGTGAAGCTGGCCTACCTTGCCGCAGCTATGTCTTGGTGCCGCCAAAACAAGCTTCCCTATCGTCAGCTCGACGTCGCAGTGCGCCCCATGATTGTAAAATCCGACAATTATCAAACCGGTGTTGTTGTGGATACAATCACCAGTGCTCCCAACGTGGACGATCTGACCACCGTGACGGATCCACGGTGGGTGGAGTGGATCGAGCGCCGCCACTACACTGCTCGCTACCTCGACGCGCGCGGGCTGCTTGGAAACCAGATCATCCTCCACAAAACTTATCCCACAAATTCTGGGGAGTGGCCGCGCGGTGCAGAGAAAGTCGCGCGCGATGTGTTTGGGATGAATAAAATGCAACCGCGGCTCAGCGCCTCGCTCATGCTCGAAATTGCAAAAGGAGCGCTCGAGCCCGATGCGCGCGATTACATGCTCGAACTCCTGGAGCACGATCGTTGGAAATCCAATAGCGTCCTTGGGTTCGGCCTGCCTCCTGGCGCGAAGTACTGCAACAAGCCTGGTCTCGCTTACGACACATTAGAGGACATCGCCTACGTCGTGCTGCCAAACGGCAAGGAATTCATCGTGGCGGCATTCTCCAATGCATTCTGTCCGCCCTACTCCCACGATCCCGATCCCTACGACAGCTCGCAGCTCGGCCCCTTCATGGAGTTGCTCCTTGCGAAAACAGGACTCGCTGAGGGATGTCCACTGCCGGTGATGAAGTCGGTCGGAGATCCTCAGTTCGTGGTGGAAACCGAAGGCTCCTGGACTGAAGAGACAACGGCCACCTCCCGCGGCCCAGTGAAATATCTTCTCGCAAAAGCAGAAACCACTTCAACCAAGGCACGGGTGAAACTTGGCGTTGAACGCTCAGCCAAGTACGAAGTTTGTGTGCGCCACATGGCCGCCCCCGACCGTGCAAAGGTTGTGTTCGCCGTGCAGCACGCAGGAGGAGAAACGACAAAATCCGTCGACCAAACCCGCATCCACGACCGTTGGGTCAAGCTTGGCGATTTTGATTTTCCGCCTGGCGGAGGTCAGATTGAAATACGTCCCGCGCACGACACACCGTCCACAGCCACCATGTGTCTTTACGCAGTGCGCGCCACAGCCTATCCGTGAGTGAGGTCCCCCTCAATTCAAGATCCTCCATGAGGGAGGCCATGGGAAGAAGCGTGCCTACGTTGTGCTGAGCGCTGCAGCGCCCCATTGCCTATCCCTCAGTAGGTTGAGCGCGCTCGGCGGACATTCTCTTATCCGCACCATTTTGCTATTGGGCGCGAAGCATCCGGCGTAACACGGATCGCTAAAAGCGAACCGCCCCTTCAGCCTTGGATCGGGCTAAAGGGGCGGGATGTTTTTCTGCTGCTTGGTTATTGAGATTCCTCGAGAGAATCGAGTGGTCATCTCTGGCGCCTAGAATAGCCTGTCGATAATGCGTCGACAGTCTCGTGCCCTTGCGGAGCAGGTTTTCTTCTCTGGCGTCGGCGCCAGCCGACGTCGGCTGCTTCAGCACCAGCAACTTTACTCTGTGTTTCACACTGGCACCGATGGGCAGCTCGCTCGCCGGATCACTTTGCGAACTCCACGAATCGCGTTTCGCGAAGTACGGTGACTTTGATATGTCCAGGATACTGGACTTCGTTTTCGATGCGTTTGGTAACCTCGCGTGCGAGAAGAGCAGCTTCGTTGTCGCTGATAGTCTCGGGATTGACGATGATGCGCAGTTCGCGCCCAGCCAGCATGGCGTAAGATTTCTCCACACCTGGGAAACTCGACGCGATGGCTTCGAGATCCTGCAGTCGCTTGACGTAGGCCTCGAGTGCCTCACGCCGCGCTCCCGGCCGGCTCGCCGACACTGCATCGGCCACCTGCACCAGCACAGCGGCCAGAGTGCGAGGTTCTTCCTCATTGTGATGGGCGGCGACGGCATGCACAACCGGCATGCTTTCACCGTATCTTTTGCACAGATCAGCCCCAATCAAGGCGTGTGTGCCCTCCATTTCGTGGCTCACCGCCTTGCCGATATCATGCAGAAATCCAGCTCGCTTGGCCAGCTGGATATCCGCGCCCAATTCCGCAGCCATGTGCGCACAGATGTGCGCCACTTCGATGCTATGCAGCAGAATGTTTTGCCCATAGGAAACGCGATATTTCAAACGGCCTAACAGCTTGTGAAGCTCGGGATGCAGGTCCACGATGCCAAGTTCCAGAGCCGCCTGTTCACCTTCCTGGCGCAAGTGCTCCATGAACTCGCGTTCGATTTTGCGAACGACTTCCTCGATGCGTGCCGGATTGATGCGACCGTCCGCAATGAGCTTTTCTAATGCCTGGCGCGCGATTTCACGCCGCAAGGGATCGAAACAGCTTAGGACGATTGCGTCCGGCGTGTCGTCAACAATCAAGTTGACTCCCGTTACGGCTTCGAAAGCACGGATGTTACGGCCTTCACGCCCGATGATTCGCCCTTTCATCTCGTCCGACGGCAACGTCAGTGTCGAACAGATCGTCTCGGTCGTTAGGTCTGTCGAGCATCTTTGAATCGCCAGCGTGATGATTTGGCGTGCCTTGCGTTCGGCTTGCTCTTTAGTTTCATTCTCAATTCGCCGAACAATGGCGGCTGCCTCCTGGCGAACCTCACTCTCGAGCTTTTCCAAAAGGTAGCATTTCGCTTCTTCTGCCGTCATGCCGGCAATTTGTTCGGCACGTTGTCGCGTTTCCTGTTCCAGCTGCGCAAGTTCTGCCTCGCGTTTGCTCAGTTCCTGCAACCGCTCGTCGAGCTCCTGCTCTTTACGCGCGAGCGTCTTCTCACGCTGCTCGTAATTCTCGATCTTGCTGTCGAGCGTCCGTTCTTTGTTACGGAGACGGTTCTCAAGTCGCTCCACTTCGGAACGTTTGCGCGAAAGCTCTCGCTCGGCCTGCTTTGCCTTCTGGAACACGAGCTCCTTGGCCTCCACCTCCGCGGCTTTACGGATGGTGTCAGCTTGCTTTTGGGCTTCCTGCAGAATGATCTCGGCTTCTTTTTGGGCTGAGCTGATCTGCACTCCCATCCGCTTGGCGAGGAACCAATAAGTGCCAGCGATAGCTGCCAAAATCGCGATAGCAACCACGCCAGCCACGGCGAGGATAAGTACCAAGCTCATGGGAGAGAGTCACCTCCAGAATCATGTTGTCAAAGAACCTACTCAGCTCGGCTCTTGCCCGAGCCCGACGCGGCTTAAACGACCCCTCCACAGCAAGGACGCAAATGCCGCATCTGAAACATAATAGAACAATTTTTCGCCTCACTCATTCCAATTTTCTTTGATGCTTCTCTGCTTTCGTTCAAAAGGAGGTCCAATCCCATCGATGGTGTCCGAGTTGCAAAATTCCCGCGATCCCACACTGCTCGTCATGGCATAGCCCCATCATGGCAGGAGCCGAGTTGTCACACATGCACAACCACGACAAGCCACCTTTGCTTTCGGTACTGTTACCAGTGCGCAACGCAGAGCCCACGCTCGGAGAAGCCATCGCGAGCGTTCTCAATCAGACCTGGAGTCATTTCGAGCTCGTAGTCATTAACGACAGCTCAACCGATGGGAGTGATAGGGTCGCCCGAGCCTGGCAGCAGCGCGACTCGCGTGTCAACGTTGTGGAAAACAAAGGACAGGGAATCATTGAGGCGCTGCAAACCGGCCTTAGCGTCGCGCGTGGCGATTTTATTGCGCGCATGGACGCCGACGACAGAGCTCTTCCCCAGCGCTTCGCCAAACAGATGGAACTTATCGAGCGCGACCCCCGCTGCAGTGTTTGTGCCACTCATGTGAGCGACATTGGCGACGTGGGGCAAGGCCGACAGCGCTACACTCAATGGCTCAACAGCGTGCGTACCCACGACGACGTCGTGCGCAATCTCTTTATCGAATGCCCCGTCGCCCATCCCACTTTGATCATTCGGCGCCGAGCACTGGAACATGTGGGCGGCTATCGTGACGTGCCGTGGCCGGAGGACTATGACCTTATTCTTCGATTATGGCTAGCCGGAGCCCGATTTGCTGTCGTTGCCGAGCCATTGGTTGAGTGGGGCGATTCACCCTCGCGGCTGTCACGGACGGACCCGCGCTATTCGCCCGAAGCATTTCGCCAGTGTAAGCTGCATTATCTCCCCCTTGCGCCCTATTTTCGGCCGGGACGAGAGCTAATCCAGTGGGGCGCTGGGAAAGAAGGCAAATGGTGGTTGAAGCACTTGCCACCGCCGATGCGACCCACCGTCGTGGTCGACATTGATCCAAGAAAAGTCGGCCAGCGCATCCACGGCACCCCTGTCATTGCCCCAGAAAGTCTTGGTTCTCCCCGGAGCCGCTTTCTACTAATTGCTGTTGGAGTGCACGGAGCACGCGAAGAAATTCGCCCCTTTCTTTCCCTACGCGGTTGGCGCGAGCTCGACGATTATCTCTTCCTCTGCTAATCGCTTTTGCTTTTCGACCGCACCCCCCACACCCCAGCGATGTTGAATATGAATATAAATCTACTAGAATAATAGTCGTTCTCCGAGGGTATGTAAGGTATGTCCACTGGAACAGGCCCGTGTTGCGATTTGCCACGGCATGTTACTGTGGGCGGGCGAAACGGTCGCAGCCGTGCTTTAGACGATAGTTCATAACAGAAAGAAGAGGACGAATGACAACAACTGCTGAACAACGAAGAGTGGAGCAACTTATTGAGCCTCACGGCGGACGCCTGGTGAACCGGGTGCTCAACGCAGAGGCACGTGCAGAGGCTCTTGCTCGCGCCCAGAGCCTGCCGAAGCTCGTCGTTGGCGAGTGGGAAGCCTCCGATATTGAGCTTATCGCCGTTGGGGCGGTCTCCCCGCTCGAAGGCTTCATGTCCTTCGAGGATTATAATAGTGTTGTCAATAGCATGCATTTGGCGAGTGGACTCCCGTGGACCATTCCCATAACCTTAACCGTGAACGAGGTTTTTGCCACGTCGGTCAAAGAAGGCGACGATGTGGCGATCTACGATGTGGCCGGCACGTTGTTAGCAATCCTCCACGTCGAATCAAAGTTCCGCTTTCACAAACAGAACGAGGCGGTGCAAATCTACGGCACGGATGACGAAAAGCACCCTGGGGTGGCGGCGCTCATGAAGCGCAGCGAAATCGCGCTTGGGGGACCGTTGGACGTCGTCAATCTTCCGCCCCATGCGGATTTTCAGCATTATCGCCTCACCCCCGCGCAGACACGTGAAAGTTTCCGCAAACGTGGATGGCGCCGAATCGTCGGTTTCCAGACGCGTAACCCCATCCACCGCGCGCACGAGTATATGCAGAAAGTGGCCATGGAAATCACCGATGGACTTTTCCTGCACCCTCTCGTGGGCAAAACGAAAGACGACGACGTCTCAGCCGAACTACGCATGCGCACCTACGAGGTCATTGTCGAAAAGTATTATCCACGCGAGCGCGTTGTGATTGCGGTAAATCCCGCGGCTATGCGCTATGCCGGTCCACGCGAGGCCGTATTTCATGCGCTTATCCGCAAGAACTATGGCTGCTCGCATTTTATTGTCGGGCGCGATCATGCCGGTGTCGGCAATTACTACGGCACCTTCGACGCGCACTACATCTTCGATAACTTTGACCCTCAGGCCATCGGCATTGTGCCACTCTTCTTTGATTACACATTCTACTGCCGGGCCTGCGGTAACATGGCCAGTGTGAAAACCTGCCCACACACAAAAGAGTACCACGTGACCCTCAGTGGCACGAAAGTGCGGGAAATGCTCACGGCAGGCGTGATGCCACCGCCAGAATTCACGAGGCCTGAGGTTGCCCAGATCCTCATCGAAGGCTATGCGGCCCAACAACAAGGGGCTGGGATCTAAAGACTTTTCCAAAACCTTCCTTTGTCTGTCTCCCCACACCGTGGCGGGGTCCCTTTTCGGGGGATCCCGCTGGCGCTGGGGTCCAGTGGCGTGAGAGATCTCTTGCAATCGCCTGCCCTTAAGCCTCCTATGGTTTGCTAAGCCAGGTGTGCCATGCTCGGTCCGGTACACTTGGATCATCGCGGATACACAAGGAGGCTCGGTTCGTGCTCAATCACATCTTTGCGTTTCTGGTTGTGGTCGGAATTCTCGTAGCTCTGAGTTCGTCGCTCTATCACGCACAGCGAGGCGAGGCCGTGGTGAAAGTCGTGGGTGGCCGAGAAATGGTCGAGCTGCGGCCTTACGCCACGTGGGGCGAGAAACTGAAAGCGATTGCCGCCGCTGGCGACAAAATCACTCAATCTGCCATCAACACCGCGGGGTTTCGCTACGAAGATCCGCAAACAAAGCAGGAAAAAAGCGGTGCCGTCGGGCTGGCGATTGATTACATTGGAATCATGGCCTTGTGGCTCGGTTTCATGAAAATTGCCGAGGCCGCCGGCCTCATCCAGCTCTTGGCCCGTGGCATTGCCCCAGTGTTTCGGTTCCTTTTTCCCCGCGTGCCCGTCGATCACCCTGCAGCGGGAGCTATGCTGATGAATATGGCCGCGAATGTGCTCGGGCTCGACAACGCCGCCACACCCCTCGGCATCAAAGCCATGAAGGAGCTGCAAGAGCTCAACGGGCAAAAAGATACCGCCTCCAATGCCATGTGCATGTTCCTGGCGCTCAATACATCGAGCCTTACTCTGCTCCCCGTTTCGGTCATAGGGTGGCGCGTTGCGTCGCATTCGGCAGCGCCCGCCAGCGTCATTGTTCCCATCCTCATTGCCACGTCGTGCGGAAAAATCGCGGCGATCGTGGCCTGTAAGCTCTTAGAACGTCTCAGCCCCGACACACCCAGCACGCTCGAAGATCATGAGGCTTCGGCTGCACCATCGTCCGAGGATGCCGACCGATGAAAGAATTTGTCGAGCTCATCAATAGCTGGGTCATTCCGCTGATCTTTCTGTTCATTATCGCCTACGGATATGCTCGCCGCGTGAAGGTGTATGAAGTGTTCGTCGAAGGGGCAAAGGAAGGTTTCAACGTTGGCGTCATGATCATCCCCTACCTGGTCGTTATTCTTTGTGCCATTGCGATCTTTCGAGCCAGCGGGGCCATGGACATGCTTGCACGCGCTATCGCGTATTTTCTGCCGCCCGCAGTGGTACCGCCCGATGTTATTCTCCTCGCGCTTGTGAAGCCCTTGAGCGGGAGCGCAGCTCGCGGCGTCATGCTTGATATCTTCGCTCGCTATGGGGTGGACAGCCTGCCTGGTTTCATGGCTAGCGTTATTCAGGGAAGCACCGAAACCACGTTCTATGTGGTGGCCGTTTACTTCGGGGCCATTGGCGTAAAAAATCCGCGTCATACCATCGCTGCAGGCTTGACCGGCGAGTTTACCGGCATAGTAGTCTCCATTATTCTAGCTCACGTGTATTTCGCCACCAGATGAGATGCACAAAATGAAGACTCAGGAGCGGCACAGACGAGCATGAAGGTGATCGGCTTCATTTACCTTGCCTACGTCGCCATTGTCCTTGCTTACGGATTTGCCACCAGCCGGCGCAGACTACTGCTGACACATCTGAAGTACAACGTGCTAATTCTCGGCGCGATCATCATGATCCTGCCCTTTTATTGGATGGTTATCACGTCGTTCAAAGACTACGCGGAAGCTCTGGCCTCGCCGCCCACGTGGTGGCCTAGGAAATTCCTGTGGCAGAACTACGTCGAGGCCTGGCACAAACCAGAAGTAGGGTTTAGCCGCTATTTCTTCGTCAGCACCTACACGGCGGTTGTCAGCACGGCAGGCACTCTCGTCACCAGTGTCCTCGCAGGCTATGCCTTCGCACGAATGAACTTTCTCGGCAAGGGCCTCTTCTTTTACATCGTGCTCGCCACGCTCATGGTCCCCGGCGAAGTGCTGCTCATCCCCAAATACATCATTCTTGCGAATCTTGGTTGGCTCGACACTTACAAAGCTCTCATCGTTCCGTGGTTGGCCAGCGTGTTTACTATCTTTCTTGTGCGTCAGTTTTTCATGACCATTCCCAACGATCTCTGGGATGCTGCGCAAATCGACGGCGCTGGTCGCTGGCGTTTCCTGTGGCTCATCATGGTGCCGCTGTCGAAACCCGTGCTCATCACCAGCGGAATCTTCTCCTTCATCGGCACATGGAATTCTCTCCTGTGGCCCATCGTGGTCACGTCCAAGCCTGAAATGCGCACCCTCATGGTGGGCTTGCAGGTCATGAACACCGAAGCCGGCAGCGAGTTTCATCTCCTCATGGCCGCTTCCACGTTCTGCATTCTGCCGATCGTCATGGTCTTTTTCGCCCTGCAGCGCTTCTTCATCGAGGGGATTGCGCGCAGTGGCTTGAAATCGTAAGCCAGCGAAACCTGCGAGAGAATAGAACATCATAGGGCCCCTAGTTGAGCCATAATGAATGCTCGCGAAATGGATCTTTGCGTAACGGGCGCAGCACCATGTGACGAAAACGGTCGGCCCCTCATGGTCGGCGGACAAGCCCTCATCGAGGGAGTCATGATGCGTGCTCCCCATGGCGTCGCTATGGCTGTGCGCCGGCCTGATGGTTCGATTGTCGTGCGGGCCGAACCTTACCGTCCCTTGGCTAAGCGCTCTCGCTGGCTTGGGCTTCCCATCGTGCGCGGTGCAGTGTCGCTCATCGAGATGCTCGTCATCGGCTACCGTGCGCTCGAATTTTCTGCCCTTGAAGCCAGCCGCGAAGAGGCAACCACCTTGGCGGCAACGCCCCAAGAGACCTCGAAGCGCGACCTTATCTTTTCTCTGATTCTTGGGGTGGCGCTTGCCATCGGGCTATTTGTGGTGCTGCCGAATCTGGCCACCCACTTCAGCGCGCTGCCATTTGCTGGCAGCGGACGCCGCCTTCTCGAAGAACATTCTCCCGTGCTTTACAACCTCATTTCTGGGGGCATACGGATCGCGATCTTCGTCGCCTATGTGTGGCTTATTTCACGGATGCCCGAAGTCTCCCGCATGTTTCAGTACCATGGCGCCGAACACAAAACCGTAAGCGCCTATGAGGCTGGCTTGCCGCTCACGGTCGAGAATACTCGCCGCTTCTCGACGTTTCATCCGCGTTGCGGTACCACCTTCATCGCAATCGTTTTGCTCGTGGCCGTCGTCGTGTTTGCCGTTTTTGCACGCATATTGCTAGCCGTGTGGCCAGCTTTTGCCGAGCTGCCCTTTGCGGCACGCAAAGCCATCCTTATTGCGGGACACATCCTGCTTATGCCTGTCGTCGCAGGTGTATGCTTCGAACTCCTTCGCCTCGGCGGCCGCTATCCAAATAATCCGCTCGCAAAAATCTTTCTCGTGCCCGGTTATTGGTTTCAGCGGCTGACGACTAAAGAACCAGACGATTCGATGCTTGCCGTCGCGATTGTCGCGCTGGAGCACGCCTTTGCTATTACAGAGGAGCCCCGCACCGTTGTGCTCAATGCCAAAGTGCCACGCGAAGCAGGGGCTCTTGCCGCGAGCTGAAGGCAGGGGCTGTGGGCATATAGAGCGGCGCGGGGGAGCTATCGCGCGCAGCAGGGCAGCCACGTGCCTCGCGCCCTTGCTCTCTCCAATTCGCACCAAGCAGCGCCTTGGCTCATAGTCCCCGGAAAAGTTCATCGCTCCGGAAAATTGTTTCCTCGCGATCTGGGCCCACTGAAACAAAATCCATCCGTGCTCCGATGAGCTGTTCGAGTGCTGTCACATAGTCACGCGCAGCCTGCGGCAGATCCTCGAATTTGCGCACCTGATCCAGCGGCTCTTTCCATCCTTTGAACGTCTGGTACACAGGTTCCACGCCATCCGTTGATTCGAGTCCGAAGGGCAACAAATCGACCGTCTTGTCGTTGATTTTGTAGTGAGTGCACACGCGGATTTCCTCCAATTGGCTCAGCACGTCGAGTTTCATGAGCGCAAGATTCGTGATCCCGCCGATCTGGAGAGAGCGCCGCACCGCTACGCAATCGAACCATCCACAGCGCCGCGGCCGACCCGTGGTGGCCCCGAATTCTCCACCCCACTCGCGCAGTTTTGTGCCCAGCTCGTCGTGAAGTTCAGTTACAAACGGCCCAGCCCCGACACGCGTTGAATACGCCTTGAGCACACCCACCACTTTCGAGATTTTGCGCGGTGGCACACCGAGTCCAGTACACACACCGCCAGGCGAAGGGTTCGAGCTTGTCACAAACGGGTACGTGCCGAAGTCAACATCGAGCAGAATCCCCTGGGCACCTTCCGCCAAGACTTTCTTGCTCCTATCGAGCTCGTGATTGATAAGCGTCACGCCGTCGACAATCAGCGGCAGGATCTCGTCGCGATAGCGCCACACTTCCTCCACGACTTCCTCCACGCCCCACGGCTCCTCGCCGTAGGATTGAAACAGATGCTGATAAAAAGGCGAAAACGTGGCCACTTTGCGAGCGAATGCATCCTTGTCGCGCAAATCGTGCATGCGGATGCCGTGGCGCGCAACTTTGTCGCCGTAGGCACAACCAATGCCGCGCCCCGTTGTGCCGATCTTGTTGGCTCCGCGACGCGCCTCCATCATGTGATCCAGCTTGCGGTGGTAAGGCATAATGAGGTGCGTGTTTTCGCTTACGAAAAGCCGACCGCGCACGTTGACGCCGCTCTCCTCCAGCATGCGGATTTCCTCGACGAGTGCCTGCGGATCCACAACCACACCGTTGCCGATCAGGCACTTGACGTTTGGATGCAAGATGCCCGACGGAATCAGGTGAAGAATGCGCTTTTGGCCACGCACGATCACGGTGTGGCCTGCGTTGTTTCCTCCCTGATAGCGAGCAACCCAGTCCGCATCATGCGCCAAAAAATCTATGACCTTCCCCTTCCCTTCATCTCCCCATTGGCATCCGACAATGACAACGAGTGGCACCGATTCGTCTTCCTTCGCAAAAATAATGCGGTGGCTTAGGGCGTTCGCCACTTCGCGAGGACAACCCTCGCACCACCGTTAACGATGACAATGCCGCGTTGGTCTTCGTAAGCAAGCACAATTGCGCTTCGATTGCTGGTGCAATTCGTTGATCGGCAAAACTTCGTACTTGAGCAGCAAAATGCTTATTCCGTCCCTGACCAAGCCAATGCGAGCATGATCGCCATCGCTTTGCGACGTATCTCGCAACTGTGACAGGCAGGTGAATAAAGCTTCGTTCGCTACTCTTTGCCCTCGAGTTTTGCTCGGAGTTCTTTGACAATTTCCGAAAGTCTAGCCACCTCGCTGACAAGGTCAGGCAGTTTAGCTTCGGCAGCCATGATTCGGGCAGCCAGACGGAACGGCCGCGCCGGAGCCCCCAGAACCGTTTGCCCATCCCCGATATGATCCTTCACGCCACTGCGCGCCATCACGCGCACGCCGCGGCCCAGGTTGAGGTTGTCGGCAATTCCCACCTGGGCCGCGAGAATGCTGCCATCGCCCACCGAAGAACTTCCCGCAATCCCTACCTGCGCCACAATCACACAGTCGCGCCCAATTTTTACATTATGCGCGATCTGCACCAGGTTATCAATTTTCGTGCCCGCGCCAATACGGGTCTCAGTGAAGCTCGCTCGGTCTATGGTCGTGTTAGCGCCGATTTCCACGTCGTCTTCAATAACCACGCGCCCGACTTGCGGGATTCTTGTCCACTTTCCTCCAATCACTTCGTATTTGAAGCCGTCCCCACCAATGACGGCACCTGCCTGAATGATGACGCGGTGGCCAATGCACGTCCCGTGTTCAATGACCACATTCGGATGCAGATGGCAACGCTCACCAATTTCGACGTCGGGCCCCACGACGCACCCAGCTTCGATGATCGTGCCAGCACCGATTCGCACGCGCGGTCCCACGACAGCGTGCGGTCCCACGCGCACTCCCGCGCCGAGCTGTGCCGTCGGAGCCACAACGGCTGTTGGATGAATCCCATCGAAATAAATCGCGGCATCGGCAGGATAGAACCGCTCAAGCAAATAGAGCACGCCACGCCACGGCTCTTTCAGCACCACGCAGGTTTTCCCTGCAATCGCCATCTGTTCGGGAACGATCAGCGCCGAGGCTTGTGTCTTCTGGGCTGCCGGCACATAGCGTTCGTGTGTCACAAATGAAATTTCGCCCGCCTTGGCCTCTTCCAGAGTCGTGAGCCCCTGGATTTCGAAGTCCTCGCCCGGCCCAACAATTTGTCCACCGACTGCCTCAGCGAATTCGCGAAGTCGCATCGAAACGTCCTATCCTCTTACGAAAGCGTTGCAAACATCCTGACTCAAGACACTAGTGCCACTGGCCACACAACCCAACACAGCGATGCAGCCCGTGGCGTCAATTGCGTTTTTCCTCGGCGAAGTGCTCGATGAGCTCGATCATCTTGGCCGTGACGTCCGCGAAAGGCACCTGTTCGAGAATGAGTCTGCCCTGGCGATAGATGCGGGCGGTTTTTCCGCTGGCCACCACGCCCAGGTCGGCTTCCGCTGCTTCACCTGGGCCGTTCACATAACAGCCCATGACCGAAACTTTCACCGGCGTGGTTAGGTGTGCCGTGCGCTCCTCAATTTCGCGGGCTATTCGCGTCGTGTCGAACCCCTGATCTTCGCGCCCGCACGTTGGGCAAGCTACCACTTCCACTCCATAGCTGCGTAGTCCAAGCGCCTGGAGAATTTTGAAGCCCGTTCGCACCTCTTCGAGCTTATCAGGCGTCGAACGCGCAGCAATGGACACACGCAACGTGTCGCCGATTCCCTCAAGTAGCAGTGCACCTATTCCGATGCTCGATTTGATATTCGAGCTATCTTTCGTGCCTGCTTCAGTCACTCCCAAATGTAGCGGATAATCGCACGCTCGACCCAGCTGGCGATACGCTTGAACCATGAGCGGCACGTTCGAGCTCTTCACGCTGATGATAATTCGGTGGAAACGCAGCGATTCAAGCATCTCAACATTGCGCAAAGCGCTCTCCACGAGCGCTTCAGGCGGATAGCCCTCTTCCGGTGGCGTAAGGATGTTATCGCGCACGTGCGCACCGTATTTGAGTGCAATGTCGCGTTCGAGCGAGCCATTGTTCACGCCAATGCGGATGGGCAAGCCAAACTCGTTCGCGCGCTCAACGACGGCCCGCACATTCTCCATTCCTCCAATATTGCCCGGGTTAATGCGGATCTTGTCCACATAGGGCGCGGCCTCGAGCGCCAGCCTGTGGTTGTAATGAATGTCGGCAACCAAAGGAATCCCTGCGCACTGGCGGCGGATTTCCGGAAGTGCCCGCGCGGCTTTCGGCGTGTCCACAGTCAAGCGAACGATTTCACAGCCGGCGTCCCACAAAGCGCGGATTTGCGCGATCGTGGCCTCGATGTCCCCCGTGTCCGTACTCGTCATGCTTTGCACGCGAATGGGATGTTCGCCGCCGAGGATCCATTGTCCCACAGCGACTTCACGCGTCTTGCGGCGTGGCGGCAGAAGCTTATGCATTGTGCTCATCGTGGGGCAAATACGACTTCCTGCGAACTTACTTCAGCCCGACACGCTCAATGTGGCTCGGCTGCTTTGCGCGCAAAGCTCTTACGCTCTAGCCATGCTGGTGGGATGTAAACGCAATCCGGTTCCGCCGCCATCGGATCGCCATAGACTGCGTAAGCACGCGCTCGACTGCCCCCGCACACACTCCGGTATTCGCACACTCCGCACTTGCCGCCAAGCCTGTCCGCGTCGCGCAGCCGCAAAAAAAGTTCGTGCTCCTGGTAAACAGTCACTGGCGAATCTGCGGGATATTTGCCACACGCGAGGGGAAGAAAGCCACTCGGACATATTTCGCCAGTGTGGCTCACGAACATCACCCCACGCCCATCGTTAGTTCCCACCGGCGCCTGACGGCTCATTCCGTAGATGTGTTGCGGCGTGTCGATGGGAGACAGCCCTAGCTTTTGCATAACGTAGCGCCGATAGTGGGGGGCCTCTGTGGATTTTACCGCGTAAAGGCGCCTCCGTGATTCACGGTACAGGAGTTCGAAAACGCGCTCGTACTGGCGCGCGCTAAGTCGTTGCGCATGACGTGCCCTCCCCACAGGCACAAGGAAAAACACTGACCACATCTGTACCGGCAATTTTTCCAACTCGTCGGCAAGTTGCTCGAGCTCATTGAGATTGGAGGCAAAAACCGTCGTGTTCACCTGAACGGGTAATCCCACCTCTCCAGCCCAGCGGATCATCTCAAGACTTAGCGCGTGGCTTCCCTCGATGCCGCGGAAGGTGTCGTGAGTCTGCGGGCGTGCACCGTCGATGCTCACTCCGAAGCCACAAGCTCCCGCTTCCTTCATCGCTGCTACAGCCTTCGCGGTCATGAGCGGAGTTGGCGACGGGGTCACAGCCATCCGCAACCCCACGCTGCGACCATGAGCAATCAGCTCCACGAGGTCGGGCCGCTTCATCGGATCCCCTCCGGTGAGCACCACCATGGGCGGTTTCGGGAACCGCGCAACCTCTTCAAGCAGGGCCGCACTCTGTGCCGGCGTCAGCTGACCGCGCGCAGGATTTAGCATGGCGCTGGCCCGGCAGTGCTTGCAAACCAGGTCGCAAGCACGCGTCACTTCGTAAAACACAAGTAGCGGCGAGTGCTC
>JBMFRB010000004.1:0-292985 GCA_049968255.1 Candidatus Sumerlaeaceae bacterium
GAGACCTTCGACCTGACCTGTGCCTCCAGGAAGTTCGGCACAGCAATGGCCGCCAGGATCGCAATGATCGCCACAACGATCAGCAGCTCGATGAGTGTGAAACCTTTTTTCATTTGGTCATTCCTTTCATGGGAATTTACGCCATTTATCGCGGTCATGCCCCTCCGCGCTGGGTTGCCGGTTTTTGCCCGCCGGCGATCGGGCCTTCATCTTGTTTCCGCTCATCGCCTCCTTTCTTCTTTTTTTCGCAATACCTCTATTATGGATCAACTGCCTTGTGTTCACTCCCCGACTTCCCATGCAGAGATCCATCGTGTCATGCTGGAGAGCAACAGCCATACATGAGGGATTCAAGTAGAAATTTTCGTGAAAAAAACAGCGCATTTGGAGCGATTCAATTTTGGGCGCCGGTCTCAATAAGTGCTGTCAAATCATTGAATGAACCACGTAACACCACCCCGCTTGCCATTTTACAATCGTTTGCAAAATTCTGGGAGAATCGGGAAAAAAGGCGAAAATCTGTCTTCGAAACCTCTCCCTGGGTGTTGTCGCTTGAGCCCCCGGCGCCAGGACTTCTCTCCCGCGAGATGTATGACATGGGTTTAGCGCCTCATATCTTGCAGAGGTGTCGCTCGCCGCAATTCCCACTGCTCAGAGCAGCCATCCGCGAGCAGCGTCGTCTGTTCGCTCCGAATGCTTTTGAGCTCCACTCAATTCGATACCGATCTCGCCGAGTGCGGCGACACCCCCACTATGGCCTTAGCTTTTCCCTCTCAGCCTCTTTCGCGCAAAACAGGGAACGAAGCCCTCGGCCCGGAGAGACAATGCTTGGGAGGCTTTACGTAATCGGCACCACACGATCACACTTGCACGCGGCACTTCGCCACGCCTAAGTGTACGCAAACATGCTCATCTTGCCAGTGACATCACAAAGTTGCTCTGCGTTTCCATCACGATCCCGTGAAGGCGATGCTATTAATTTGTTAATTCTCTCTATTTTTTGTTATGCTAAATTTTATGCATCTTAACCTCTTAGACGTTCATGCCCCCCTCTGTGTACGCTCGATGAGAAAACGCATCAGCGTGTATCCTCTGCGCTTGAGCTTGCTCCTTCTCAGTCTCGTCAGCGTCTGCGCTCTGGCGCGAGGCCAATCGACATTCGCTCTTGGTTCTTTCCCGCCGCGCGATGTGCGCGTACTGCGTCAGTGGCTGACGAGCCAAACACTGCGGCTTCGATTTGAGCCTTCGCCGTCGGCGTTTACTTCTGAATCTGCCGCGAAATCAGTCACCTACCTTCTCGCCGGCGCTTCCAATCATCCGCCGCGGGCGCGCCTTACCGCCCTTCACCTCTACCGTGTGCGTGGCAACCAGGTTATCGGCCAGACGTACGACATTCCAGCGTCGCTGGATCCGCAGACTGCTTTTTCGCGCATCTCCGATCTCGGCGTGTTTCGCCAGTATCGCATTTACGCTATGAACGTGACGCTTGCGCTTTTAGCTCAGCCGCTTCTGCCGTACGCCTCAGAGTTTTGGTATGCTGACTACCTTGAATTCGAAATCGATCTAGGCCCGCCCCCTACCCCGGAACATCTCTCCGCGTTTGAACCAGTCACAAGCACCTCCGGCGCACCGTTAGCGTTACCTGGGGCCATGCTCCTCAACGCAGATCTTTCTCCTGCTTACTACGTCACTTCCCCCACTCAGTCTTGGATCAATCTCCGCTCTTGGTCGCAGCGAATCAGAATTGCGGGAGAGCAACAAAAGCTATTCAAAATCCAATTCTATCAGCCTGGGCTTTACCTCATCACGAAACGTCACCTGCAAGCAGCACTCACCAGCGCCAGCCTTGTGTCCAACTCATCGATTATTCCGCCTGCCTCTGCATGGCGAGTCTTTGCCAAAGGGCAAGAAGTTGCGGCTGTGGAACTTCCCGGTCAGCCAGACAATCTCGTTGTGGTTGTGCCCCAGTGGGACGTCGACGAGGAAGGTCCTACTGTTTACTGGTTGGACGTTTCGGGTTCGAATTCTGAACCACCTGGTCGGCCACCGGCGCGCTTGACGTTTCAGCCTGCCTCCCCCGCCCCGCCAGGCTTAGCTCCCGCCAGCGTCGCCTGCCAGGCCGTCTTTGAGCGCCTAGAAGATTATCAAGCCCGAATTCGTCCTACAAGCGAAGTAAGCAAGTGGTATTGGAAATCGGTGGCCCCCGAAACGATCGAGACGTTCACCCTCGAGCTTCCCAACGACTATTCGCCCCTGCAACATGTGGAGCTCACTCTCTATGCTGCGTTGTCGCATCCACGGCTGAATTTGCCACAGCTCGAACTCGTGGCACATGGCGACACTCTGGCCACAGCGGCCTTGAGCAGCGTCCAGGGCGCCATAAAGTGCCTTCTGCCTCGCGAAGCCTTGTCACCCGGAGCTAACGAAATCGGCCTGCGCCTGCACTACGTGGACGAGTCAATGGAGGAAAAACGCGACCTACTCGTTCAGAAGTTTGTGCTAAGTTGGCAGCAACTTGCCGCGCCTGTGCCATCCGCCGATTTCGTGATCCCTGCAAAAGCCGGCAAGAAACAAGTGTTCGACTTCACCACTGCTTCTTTGCCCATGATGATAGTTGCTGTCGATTCGAGCCAACAGTGGGCGACGTTAGTCCAAGCTCGCGGGCTGTGGATGTTCGATGAGCTGCCGCTTGGGCGCACGCTTCGTGCATCGGCTCTCGAAAAACTTCCTTCGCCCTCAGCTATTGAACTCGCTAGCACACACCCGCTCACTCTGTTGAAGCCCCGCGAGGGAGCTGATTACATGGCCATCATTCACCCCACGCTGCGCGAAGCTGCTCGGCCGTTGCTTGCCCGTCGAGCCGCGCAGGGTTTTCATGTCGCGCAGATCAACGTGAACGACGTCTTTGACCTTTTTGGTTATGGCCAGCGCACCTCGCAAGCGATTCGCAATTTTCTCTCCTACGCCTTCTATGAATGGCCCGCTCCCAAGCCGCTTTTCGTCGTGCTTATCGGCGAGGCCAGCGCCTATCGGCGCGATCCCGCACAAGCCTCCCCCAAGTGCCAGCTCGATATGATCCCCACAGGCGGCCAAGTTCGCACGGAATCTGTTCATGGCGATCATGTGTATGCGTGCGTGGCGGGCACTGACACGATTCCGGACTTACTCGTCGGCCGGCTTTCTGTGGCCACGCCCGATGAATTGACTTCCGCCATCGCCAAGCTTATCCGCTACGAGGAGGCGCCAGCTGGTGAATGGGCGGATCGCGTACTTTTCGTTACGGATGACAATGAAGAATTCCCACGAGTTGCCGCGGACGTAGTTCGGAGTGCAGCGGCGCCACCTCTCACAGTGAACATTTTCAACGAAGCGCAATTCCCTTACGTGCCAAACCCGCGTGTTTATGGAAAGCGTCATTCGCGTGAGGCCACTCGAGAACTTCTCCGCACTCTGGATTCTGGTCTGGTTTTTGTGAACTACTTTGGTCACGGTGGACCTAACCTCTGGTCCCATGAGCGTCTGCTTCACATCCTCGATCTTCCCTCGTTGCGTGAGCCGGCGCGCCTTCCGCTAATCGCTTGCGCCAGTTGCGACAATGCCTGGCTCGATTACCCCGTCCCGCCAGTGAAGGCCTCCATGGGCGAGATTTTCGTCAAGCAGCCACAGGGCGGCGCTGTCGCCGTTTTTGCTCCGGTGAGCGGCGCCACTCCATATGAGCATCAGGGGCTTATGGTCTATCTTTTAGAGGCCATGACCCGAACTCCGCTGCGCTCTGTGGGGGAATTAGCAACCTATGCCAAGATTAACTATTATGCCCAAACTCTCTCGGCGGCCGTCCCAGAGCAATATCTCGTGGTTGGCGATCCGGCCCTTCGATTGAAAATCCCACAGGCCGACGGCGAGCTAGCCGTGGAACCGCGCACAATCGAGGCCGGCCGCCTTGCGAGCCTTCAGGTTCGAGGCTCGGTCGAGGCTACCTCCGTGACGTCCGCCACACTGCGCCTCTACGCTCTTTCCACGGATGAAGAAATCCTTTCGCGCCCCGTCGCTGTTATCAACGGTCGCGCCGCTGCAGTTGTGACGCTCGAGAGCCCTTCGCCTGGAACCTATGGCGCCCTTCTGGAATACGCCATCGATGGCGCTGCGCGGCGCTTGGTCGGCCGTTTCGACGTCGTTGCAGGGAGTCTTGGATTTGACCAGGAGAAACTCCTACGTCTTGCAAGCCGCGAAATTGCCTCGACCGAAACCATTCGCACAGTGTTATCGGTTTTCAATCCCACTGCTCTTGAGAAACTCGATGCTTTAGTCGAAGCGGCGCTTGTTCCCGGCGCTTCAAGGGCGCGATCGTACCGTATTGCGCGCGACACATTTGCTCTCGCGCCAGGCGAGGCCCGAGATTATCTCTTCGATTGGTCACCGGACCTGCCACAGCGACTCACAGCGCGTTGGGCACGTTCTTCCGACGTAGACATGCCGACAAAATTCGTGTTCGACTTACCCCGCGCTTGCGCCCAGACAAGCGAATCTTTTGTTGCGCCCTATGGAGCCCAGATTTCAACACCTGCCGAGCCCACAGAATTTGACTCGCCTACCTTCGTCTGCGAAATCTGGAACGTTGGGCGCGAAACTTCACGCGATTCACTTGTCACACTTTTCGCACACGGCGAGCCTGTGGCCCAATCTCAGCTCTTAGCGAATTTGTCTCCCGGTGCGAAACGCCAGATGACTTTTGTGGCGCGCAGCCCTCTCCCTGCCGGAGAAACAACCGTGACTCTCCTTGTTCAGCGCAAAGACTCCTCCACGAGCGAGACCGATCACTGGGTGAATCTCTACGAGCGGAGCGACTGCGTCCAAATCAAACGAGCGCCCGAGCTAGAGATTGTACCAGGCTCGGTCACAGTTGATGTTCCCCCAAACGGGATAATTGCGCGCACGTCCGTGCGGATCCGTGCCCTTTTGCGAAACAACGGCGATGTGGCCGCGCGCAATGCGCGCATCCAGCTCATGCTCGACGATCCCACCACGGGCACGCCGGCGGTCATGCTCAACGATGAACAGGCGGCAATCGTTCCTGAAGTGTCCCCACAACGCACGCTTCCTATCGAAGCTCGGTGGGAAAACTGCAATCAGCCGGGGACACCGCGTCTATGGCTTGTGCTGAACGGAGCCCGCACAATCAAGGAACGCGACTACGCCAACAACGTGGCGCTTGTCCCGCCTTTTAGGGTGCGTCCGCTTGGCGACATCCGTATGGTCGCCCTCGATTTTACCCCCCGCCAAGCCGCGCCTGGAACCACGATCACCATCCAATGCGGTGTCGCAAGCGATGCAGACATTTCGCGTGGTCCGCTCGACGTCGAACTCGGGTTGCGGAATCCTTTCACCGGACAATCGCAAAACAAGCGAGTGACGCTGGAGAAAATCCCAGCCGAAACCACGGCCACAGTGAGCACCCAGCTTGCCTACGATCCGGACTTCACAGAGGTCTACGCCATCGCGAATGCCTCAAAGGAGCTCGAAGAAAGCGACGCCGGCGGGAACGAGCAGTCGTCCCCCATCTGGCCAATCTTGACGTTGAACATCCCTTGTGATCGCGAAAAAGGAGCTTCATATGATCTGTCAATCGACTTTTCACGGGCGGTGTGTTATAACGTCGAGTGGCTCCCGGGACCAGCCTTGCGCCTGAAAGATACGTTCACTTCTTCCACCGGAATGGTTCCGGTCGCCCCTGATTGGGCCGTGGGAGGATCCTTCGTTACCAAACCGCCTGATCCGGCCAACGACACCGATAACAAGTGGAGCGTGGCGCCGTGGCTCATTGAGGCGGGTCGCATGGAAAAATGCGGACCGCTGCAATTGCGCATTCCCGTTGCGCCTTGGATCCCTGGCGTCCTTTACGATGTCTATGTCTACGCTTTGTGCTCGAACAATTACAAGGGAGGACGCGTCGGGCGCTTCACAGTCGCTGTCGAGGACCACACATCCGTGACGCTCGATTTCCGCACTGAAAATCCTTCCATGCCCGTCCAGCGTCTCTTCCTCGGACGGATTGATCTTCGCGATGGATACCTCAATATCTCGCTCGAGCAAGTCGCGGGCAACGGCGTGGTGATCAAAGGCGTAGCGGTTATTCCGGCAGTGGGATATGTTGACTCACCAGTCTATAGGTGTGCCCCCAATCATTGCCCATTGCTCCTGAAATTTGCTGACAACACGATTACTGACGACGCAATCCAATATTGGGTTCGCCAAGGTCATGGCGGACCAAGCGAAATCCTTTGGGGCGAATGGCGTCCTGTGGCGCAAAAACGTGCTATGCTGAATGCACACGCGGATTATTTCCAATGGCGTGCCCTGCTCTATCCGAATGCCACCGGTCTCCGGCCCACGCTGAGAAAAGTTTTGCTGACCAGAGGTGAGTAATGCAGCTCGTAGCAAAGACTAGCTGGAAAGAGGTGCGCGCCGTCCTGCTCATTTGGGCCTGCATTTTCGCCGCGGGGATTGGCGCAGTCATCCTGCTGAATCTCAACGCTTCGCGTCTCATCAATCACATTGAATACGTAGAAGCCAGCCGCTTCGCCCGAGCCCAGGTTCTTTACGACGAAGCCATGAAATATGCTCAGCGAGTCCTTGAGAAAGCGGGCGAAGCCAATCGCCAGGCGGAGGCACGACGCACTTTACCGCCAGATGATCCTGACTTCAAACGAGCTGTTGAGCTTTTCGGCAAGGCCTTCGCGCTTGACCCTCGCGATCCCTATGCCGCTGCGCTGCGCAAGTACTATGAGATACTTGCCCACTGCTACACTGCCGTTGGTATGGACACCTGGGCAACGAAGATGGGGGCACGTGCGCTGCTTTGCGATGGCAACAATCGTGACGCTATTATTTATGCAGGATCTGTGGCAGCCCGTGATCCGTCGGATTACGAGGCCTGGATGCTCCAAGTGGATGCGCAAATGCGCGCTCACCTCTATGTCGACGCCGAGGCGACGTTACTCAAGATGGAAGCTGCCGGTGCGCCGCCACAGCTCGTTCACGAACTGCGTGCCGAGCTTGCTGAAAAAACAGGCAACCTGAAGAAGGCGATTCAGGAGTATCAGTTGGCAGTCGAAAAGAATCCTTCGAACTTAGAGCTGCGCAAAAAGCTCCAACTCGTTTTGATCGCAGCGAAACGTCGCGACGAGGCTCTGAAGATCCTGCGTGACGGACTGGCTTATGGTGGCGACCGCGACCCAAATTTTCTTCATCGCCTTGCTACGCTCGAACTTGAGCGCGGCGATCCCCATCGAGCCGTCACGTATCTCGAAAAAGCTGTTCGCATGGAACCGGCAAGCGGCGACTTGTACTTTACTCTTGCCCAAGCCTATCAAAAAGTGGGCAAGGAGGCCCGCGCCTTCGACGCCTTGCAAGAAGCACTTCGCCGCAAGCCCGAATTGCGCAATCAACTCCTCGCACCGCAGGAATAAAATTAGAAGATTCCCCGTCGTCCACTGCGGAGTGTTTTTTCCTGCTGCCGAGCCATGGCGCCACAGCCAGATCTCGTGTGCTTTCGCCTCTTTT
Source organism: Candidatus Sumerlaeaceae bacterium (assembly GCA_049968255.1). Lineage (GTDB taxonomy): Bacteria > Sumerlaeota > Sumerlaeia > Sumerlaeales > Sumerlaeaceae > DRVG01. The sequence continues at coordinate 7,561 of JBMFRB010000004.1, forward strand.
TAGCCGCCCCTATTTTTGTGTCGCTGCGTCCACAAATGCTCTAAAGATTGCAAAGTGTGCCGGCTCATCCAGCAACGCTTCCGGATGCCATTGGACGCATAATCCGAAAGGATAATCTGTGAGCTCGCATGCTTCGATCACGCCGTCATCGGCCCAGGCCACAACGCTCAGGCCGTTGCCCGGCGTTTCAATTGCCTGATGGTGCGACGAATTTGTCTCAACTTCTGTGGTGCCCAGAATGTGATGCAAGAGCGAGCCGTCCGCAACGTTCACGCGGTGACGAAGCCTTTCACCTGGCTGCTGCGTCGAATGGCGAACAGGCGTCTCTACTTGTGTTGCAATATCCTGAATCAGAGTCCCTCCCAGCGCCACATTCACTTCCTGACAGCCGAGGCAGATGGCAAGGAACGGTTTTTTCGCAGCGAGCGTTTCTCGGATGAGTGCAAAGTCGAATTCCTCGCGCCGCGCCGGAAGAGGATTCTCCATCGGATGAGGTGTTTTCCCATAGCGTTTGCTGGAAATGTCGCCACCTCCAATGAAGATCAGCCCATCGCACTTCTCCACGTACTCAGCCGCGGAATCGACCTCTTCCAGTGCGGGCAGCACGAAGGGGATTCCCCCGCCTTTTGCCACCGCATCCACATACGTTAGCCGAACGCAGGCCGATTCGCGCCCCTCGGTGTGCTCGATACTCGTGTTGATCCCAATCACAGGTTTCCGCATCAGCTTCTCACATTTAGGAGATTGAGGATGCTCACGCGCCACGCAAGCACTCAGCAAGCTTAGGAGAAAAATAAACGCCAGGAATTGCAGTCCCATGGCTTCCTGGTGCTGCGCGCTAAGAATGCCTTTCCTCACGAATGCCTGAGGCGATATTGTCACTTGGACACATGTTGCTCCGCGCTGACGTCATCAAATCACGATCAGTTTTGCGCTCAAGATGTTGGGCAAACGCGCCAGTTCGTCTAGCACCTCGCGCGGTACGTCCTGATCCACATTGATCACCGTGATCGCGTCTTTGCCAGCCTCAGTGCGTCCCCATGTCATCTGGGCAATGTTGATGCCATATTTTCCGAGCAGGGTTCCCACACTTCCGACGATGCCAGGTACGTCCTTGTTTTCGATGACGATGAGATTGCCCTCTGGCACAACGTCAAACATCTTGTCGTTGATGATGACAATGCGGGCTCGATCCCGCGTGAACAAAGTCCCGCCGAGCCAATTCTTCGTGCCATCCTCAGCCTCTGTCTCCACGGTTATGAGATTCGCGTAGCCATGCAGCTCCGTGGATTTCTGCTCCACAACCTCGATCCCTCGCTCGTGAGCGATAGGCTCTGCGTTGACGAAATTCACTGTGGACTCGGAAATGGGCTCCAGGAACCCAATCAGGGCGGCAGTCGTCACAGGTGCCGTCGGATAATCAAGTACGCTCCCGCTGTAGTAGACACGGAATACGCGGATAGGCTTGGTGACAAATTGCGCCATGAATTTGCCCATGCGGCGCGCCAACTCCAAGTAAGGCCGAAGCTGTTCGAGAATGGCGGGATCCACTGAGGGCGCATTCACCGCGTTCCTAATCACATGCCCCTTCAACGCATCCACCACCTGTTCGGCCACTTCCTTTGCGACGCCCTCTTGCGCTTCGCTAGTTGAAGCGCCCAGATGCGGCGTGAGTACAACGTTATCCAGCTTGCGGAAGGGATGATCGGCCGGTAGGGGTTCTTGCGTGAAAACGTCCAGCGCCGCCCCCGCAATGCGCCCCGACTGCAACGCCTCAAGCAGAGCGTCCTCATTGATGATGCCCCCGCGCGCGCAATTGATGAGCCGCACAGTTGGTTTCATCATTTCGATCTGCGCCTTGTCTATGAGGTTGCGTGTTTGGTCATTGAGTGGAACGTGCACCGTGATGAAGTCTGCTTCTTTGCAGATCTCTTCTACCGAGGCCGGATGCACGCCCAATTTTTTTGCGACCTCACTTGAGATGTAAGGGTCGTAAGCCAGCACGCGCATACCATACGCAAGCGCCCGTTTGGCCACCTCCGTTCCAATACGACCAAGCCCGATCACTCCAAGAGTTTTCCGGAAAAGTTCCACGCCCACGAAGTGCTTCTTGTCCCATTTGCCTTCTTTCATCGAGCGATCTGCCTGCGGAATCATGCGAGCCAGCGATGTAAGCATCGCCATGGTGTGTTCGGCTGTAGAAATCGTGTTGCCACCAGGCGTGTTCATCACGATGATGCCTAGCTTTGTCGCTGTCTTCACGTCGACATTGTCCAATCCGACGCCAGCACGCCCAACGACCTTGAGACGCTTTGCATGTTCTAGCACATCAGCCGACACCACCGTTCGGCTGCGGATGACCAAAGCATCATAATCCGCAATTTCTTTTACTAACTCCTCGTGGCTAATCTCAGGCTTGTAGACGACTTCAAAGCCCCCTTTCTTAAGAATTTCCAGCCCCTCGTCGGAAATTTTGTCGCTCACCAAAATTTTTGTCATTGCCAAACCCTTTCTTTCGGCGGTCGTGGCATTGCTGCCTTGCAATGACATTCAAATGCGCTTCAAGAAACGTGAGCTGTAAAGACAAAACTCATGCAGCAAATTTTCTTGGAAACGGCAGTTATTGCTGGCTCCTATGCCAAGAAGCCGGAAGAGAGCCCCAATCAGTTCACGCAACCGAGGGAGAGGGAACAATGAGCCGCATGTTTATCGCTTTTTGTGCAGTCACAGTGTTGAGTGTGGCAACACTGAGCATCTCGGCCGTTGAGCCAGGCAAACCTGTCTTAGAAGATCCCGCCGACGAGCAGTACAGCCAGCTCTTCGGCGACACGACAGTTTCTCCGCGGCCACCCAATATTTTTGGCGATGAGCTACCTCCCTCGGCAGGCGAGGAAAAAGACGAAGATTCGACAGCGGTTGTGAGGCAGTTGCGAGAGTTGGCATCGAAAGCCGAAGCTGTTTCTATGCAGTCGAATGCCCGCTGGCATGCGGATAATCCGCAGCCTCCCCTGTTCACACCGCACTTGAAAAACGTTCGCGTCAAGCTTGGCAACGAACGCCTTTTCGAGGAAGAGCGCTTTCGAAAACTTATCCGCGGAAAGAGAGTCGGACTGATCACAAATCCCACAGGCATAGATTCACACTTTATCTCGACCATAGATAAACTTGCCCGCTCATCCGAAACGACTCTCACCGCCCTCTTTGCGCCCGAGCACGGGGTGCGCGGCGCTCAGGGAGCAGGCGAAAAAGTCGTCAGCGAGCCCGATCCCCTGACAGGCGTCCCGGTTTACAGCCTGCACGGAAGAGATTCCAAAAAGAGGCCTCTCAACAAACCACGCCCCTCAGCGCTGCGCAATGTCGACGTTCTCATCTACGACATTCAGGATATCGGCAACAGATCCTACACCTATGTTGGCACGATGAAACTGTGCATGGAAGCTGCTGCGGAGAACCATAAAGAGTTCATTGTTCTCGATCGCCCCAATCCGATGGGCGGCACACTCGTCAGCGGAAATGTTCTCAAGCGCGGCTTCGAGACACTTGTCGGGTGGGCACCGGTCGCGTATCTCTACGGACTCACGCCCGGCGAAGTGGCTCTCTGGCTCAACGACTATTACAAACTGGGTTGCAAGCTCACTGTCGTGCCCATGCAAGGTTGGAAACGAAACATGCGTTGGTGGGATACAGGTCTACAATGGATTCCCACCAGCACGCACATGCAGACTCCAGAAACCTGCTGGTACATTGCGGCCACAGGCATGCTGGGTGAGCTCAATGCTGTAAGCGTTGGCGTAGGCTATCCGCTACCCTTTGCTTATGTTGGCGCACCCTGGATCGATGCCCAGCGCCTTGCCGTCGAGCTCAATTCTCGTCGACTGCCTGGCATCTTTTTCCGCCCTGCTTACTTCCGGCCGTATTACGGTCCTTACAAGGAGCGCCAGTGTGAAGGCGTCCAGCTACACATCACGGACTTCGAGGCGTTCATGCCGGTTGAGACAGGACTTCATATCGTCGAAGCCATTCACAAACTCTACCCTGAACAGCGCATCCTCAACGGCGGTGTAGCGGCCAGTCCCGCCAAGCAGCGTGCGAGCGTCGGTGCCTTCAATAAGGTCATGGGTACCACGGAAGTGCGACGTATGCTACTTGACGGAAAATCGGCAAAGGAAGTCATCAAATGGTGGACCTCCGAACGAGAAAAATTCGCAAGGGAGCGGGAGAAATACTTCCTGTACCACTGATCACCCACCGAGGCGATTCATCGTGTAGAAGTCCGAGTACTCAAAATCTGGGGAGTTAATCGTGTGCTTCTCTGGTTTGCGGGCGACAGCTTCCAAAAGAAGATGCCGCAGTTCGTCGTCGGAAGCGCCGAGGCGCAGCGCGGCGCGCAGATCGAGCTCGCCGTTGCGCATGAGGCATCCTCGAAGCTTTCCGTCGCTCGTTAGCCGCATCCGATTGCACATCGCACAAAACTCATCGGACACCGGGCTGATGAATCCGATGCAGCCTTTGCCTTCGCACACAGCAAACGTGCGCTCAGGACCCTTCACCTCAGAAAAATCTTCTGCGCTCACAAGGGGGAGTTCCCGCGCAATACGTTCGCGAATTTCTGCGCACGAAACAACTTTGCTGCGCTCCCACTCGTCGCGGTTTGCACCAATCGGCATATACTCGATGAAACGCACGTGGAATGGATAACGTGTCGTCAGGCGCGCAAAGTCCACAACCTCGTCGTCATTGATCCCCTTGATGACGACCATGTTGATCTTGATTGGCGCAAACCCTGCCGCCAGCGCCGCCTCGATCCCACGCCACACGTCATGAAATTTGTCGCTGCCTGTGATCCGCGCAAACTTTTCCGGATGCAGCGAATCCAGACTGATATTGAGACGATCCAATCCTGCGTCCTTGAGCGCTTGCGCAAAGCGCTCGAGGAGTGTGGCATTGGTTGTCATCACAAGCTCGCACAACCCCTCGATCGGGCGAAGCATTGCCACCAGCTTCGCGAGTTCAGTGCGCAACAGCGGTTCTCCACCTGTCAGCCGGACTTTGTGAATGCCTAGCTCTGCTGCAACACGCACGATGCGGTAAATCTCTTCAAAGCTCAGGAGCTTTTCGCGCTCGAACCATTGTGGGCGCCCTGCTGGCATGCAATAGCTGCAGTGTAAATTGCAGCGATCGGTCACAGATACGCGCAGATAAGTTATGCGGCGCCCAAATCGATCAACCAGGCCATTGCTTCCCAGCGCGAGCGTTCTTTCACTTTTTAGTTCACGAAGGATTGTCATCGTGCTGTTGTCTCCGCGTTGCAAGATGCTACCGAGCTCGGCCCATCTTATGCCGCAAAACCGATCGCTTAGGCGAAGCCCACAAGCAACGTAGTTCGAGGAGGGACGTTTCCTCCCTGCGGCACAAACGCACGCGCTTGGCCTTGATCTTCGCTACTATGTACCGCAATCTATCGCATACTTATGGTATCGGTTGCGCTTCGATGGCCAGCACGCCCAGATCATAATCGCCGTTTGGTTGGGGCACAATCCCGAAAACCACACGCGACGTAAGGCATTGATCGGGTTGCCAGCCACGCTTGCGTAGCTCCGCTTCTTCCAGCGCGCTCATTCGCGCCAAGGCGCTAGGCGTCAGCTCAAACACTTCATAAATCCCTGGCACGGAGTCGCGTGCAGCATAGAAATGCCGATGTCCTGCCACTGTTGCTTTGCTCAAAAAGGTGTTCGGGCTAAAGCTCGCCACGTAACGACGCTCCACGCGCATGCCGTAGTGCTGCATAACTTTCTGGACGACTTCTTGTGCCCACCCGGAGAAATCTAATTCCCGCACGACCTCGACCGTGGCTGCGATGTTGAGATCATTGCCCGCTGTTGCGTCAGCCGCGACCGCACGAATGTCCGCAGCCAGACGTTCCTTCACCTCGTGGATACTGGAACGAAGTGCCGCGATATCGTTATCAAGTTCCCTCTGAAATTCCTTGTCCAGAGGAGTGGGGGAAGGCGACGGCCCAGGCGAAGGTGTCGGCGCAGGCAGCTCCGCAAAGATCACGCGCGGTCTGCTCAATTCCGCGGCAACAGAGGCCACACCCGGTTTCACTGACGTGCTCCTAGTCGCCTCAGGCTGCTGGCGCAAGAAAAAATAGACAACCAATCCACCTATGGCAATGATTGCTGCGGCCGCGATGATGACTCTTCGCTTCATGCTTTTACCTTCTGCTTCTGCCGCGGAGCGTATCGGAAAGCACCAGTTTTTGCGCCACTCTCTGCGACAGTTTGCGCAAGCGAACTATCTCGAATTTGCAACCAGCGCTTCGTAACACAGGTAAACAATGGATCTGAAAACTTTGCCAGTGGCAGCGCTAATTCCCAGTTCGCATGTGCGACTTGTTGAATAAAAACGGATAGGGCCCTCCAACAAGGCCGCGATTTGCAAAATCTCATGAGCCTCGTGTCGCGTTGCGCTTTCTGTCAGCTCGGGGACGAGGAACCCTCGATCGCCAGCAAATCCGCAGCACCCTGCGTCCAATGGAACGAAAACATTTTCGCAGAATGTCTCGGCGACCTGTCGCAAAGCTGACATGCCGCCAAGTTTCGTGAGGGTACACGTCGGATGCAGGACTGACGTTCCCGCAAGCTTCGGCCACTCTCGGCGCTGTGGAAGAACTTCGTTTGCCATGAATACGGGGAAATCCGCGATTCGTAGCTGTTTCCAGCGCCTATAGTAATCGCCAGTGAGAAGTCTCTCGTATGTGAGAATCATTGTTCCAGAACATGGCGACGTATCGCACACGATGGGACAGCTTCCGCCAATGCTCACGTCCCACAAAAAATCCACCATGCGCTCTGCCATCTGGCGCGCCACTTCAGGGAATCCTTTGCTCACATACGGCTGCCCACAGCAGTAGTGGTGAACTCCTACCGGTATAAAGGGGTCGTAGCCGCATGCCCGCAGCACCGCAAGCGTCGCATCAGCGAGCCCTACGCCTAGTGGCTCGCCAGGGAGTGCGCCCAGAGTGCGTGTCAAGCAGCTCGGAAGATAGACAACTGTCTTCTCGGTAACCTCGCTTTGGCGTGATGTTTTAATCCGCGGCGCAGGCGCGGGCAGCGGAACTCGCTCGGGAAGGATTGGCAGCCTCCCGCGGCTCAAGCGATGCGCAATTGCTGCACCACGACGCGCAAAACGCTCGCCAATTTTCCCGCTCAGCTTCAATGTTGCCAAACCCAGCCGGACGCTTCCAGCGACTGTGGCGAAATAACGCGCCGTCAATGCCGCCAGACTTTTGTCCAGCGCAGAATGTCTTTCTGCACGCAAATGTTTTACCAATTCCCCCGTGTCAATCCTGACGGGACAAGCGGTGGCGCACAAACTGTCTGTCGCACAGGTAGCCAGTCCTGAGTACTCGTACGCTTGTTCCAATTCGTCCGCCAGCGTGCGGCTTTTCGCGAAATCCCCATTGTGCTTGAGCGTCTCGATTTGTCGCAAGATCGCGATGCGCTGACGTGGGGTCAGCGTGAGATTGCGCGACGGACATTTCGATTCGCAGTAGCCACACTCAATGCACTTATCCACAATAGGCGAGACAGCTGGCATTGTCTTTAGCGCCTCGAGATGCACCTGCAAATTCTCGTTGAGTACCACGCCTGGGTTGAGGATCCCCTCCGGATCAAGCAGCCGCTTCACGCGCCACATCAGCGCGTAGAGCTCCTCGCCCCACTCCTTTTCGACGAAAGGGGCCATATTTCGGCCGGTGCCGTGCTCACCCTTCAGCGATCCGTCATATTTGTCCACGATGAGCTCGACGACGTCGTCCATGAGTCGCGCATAGTTGTTGCGCTGAGCCTCGTCCGCGAAGTCTGTGCACACCACAAAATGCAGATTCCCAGCTTTCGCGTGACCAAAAATAATCGTATCGGGGAAATGGTGCTTCGCAAAAAGCTCCTGCAGATCGAGAGCACACTCAGCAAGCTGCTCTGGCCGAACGCACACATCCTCGATGATCACTGCCGTCCCGATCTTGCGCATGGCCCCCACACTTGGAAACAATCCCTTACGCATCTGCCAATAGCGTTCGCGCTGAGCGGGATCGCAAGTAAACTGGACTGGTTTCAGCAGGCGATAATTTGCAAAAATGTTCCCGGCCTCTGCTACGCGCGTGGCGAGTTCATCTTCCGATGGCTCCTGAAACTCTACGAGAAGTGCTCCCATTTCCGGTCGGATTTCGAAACCATAAGCCATCTCATGTTCGACAGCACGCATGGCCGCACTATCCATGATTTCCACCACGGCAGCCCCAGCTTCTGCCAGCGGCTTGACGCTGCGGTGGGCATCCACGAACTGTTCGAAAAACACCAGCGCCGTAGCTTTAGGCGCAAACTCATGAACCGTGTGATAGGTGATTTCGGAGATAAAGCCAAGTGTTCCCTCACTTCCGATCAGCAGGTGAGCAAGGATGTCGACCGGCCGCTCGAAGTCCACGAACGCATTGAGACTGTAACCACACGTATTTTTGATAGAAAATTTCTGACGGATACGTTGTGCAAGTTGTGGTCTGCTCAGAATCTCCTCGCGAATCGAAGCCAATCCCGCGTAAATGTTTGGTTCGCATTGAGCAAGCTTGGCATCGGCCTGCTCATCAGCAGTGTCGAGAGCGAAACCATCCGCTAGCATGAAGCGCATGCTGGCCATGGTGTGATAGCTATTCTTGGCCACGTCGCAGCACATGCCCGAGGCGTTATTCGCTGCGATGCCACCAATCATGCACGCATTGATCGAGGCTGGATCCGGACCAATTTTCCGATTGTAGCGGCTCAAAATTTGGTTGACGCGGGCTCCAATCACCCCGGGCTGTACTGCGACTCTTTCGCCGTTGTCCAGCACTCGAATACCCCGCCAATGCGTCGCCACATCTACGAGAATTCCATCGGTTACTGCCTGGCCCGAGAGCGACGTCCCTGCGGCACGGAAAGTCAGGTAAAGCTTGTTCTTCCTGCAGTAATCGAGAACAGTTGCGACATCGTGTTCATGTCGCGGAAGAACCACCACTCGCGGCACAAGCCGGTAAATGCTAGCGTCCCCTGCTCGTGCTTCCAGGTCCATTCGCTTGTGCAGAACTTGTTCTTTGCCTATTAGCGCCTGCAAATCGGCCACTATGGCTGCGTTTGATTTTGTGCCGTGCTCTTCCATTTTCATGGTTCCAAGCCCCTTCGACCGTCTATCTCACTCCTACCCGCAAGGCAGCGCCGCCAATGGCGACGTTCCAATCTTTGCCGTTCCACCTCTGCGATTAGCTTCGCTTCGACGCAAACAAAGATTTTTACAAGGTCGCGAAAGCCTCAGGAAAGCGGCAACGACGAATCGCCTCGTCATAACTGATGAGCCCTTGCTCATACAACGTTTTTAGCGATTTGTCCATTGTCACCATACCGAGTTCCGAATTTGTCTGCATAATCGTGTAAAGTTGTTCCGTCTTGGCGTTACGGATCACGTTCCGTACACCCACGGTGGCTAAGAGAATTTCGCAAGCCACGACCCGGCCGCGCCCTCCAGGAATGGGGACAAGTTGTTGCGCGATGATGGCTTGCAGCGTTCCTGCCAGCTGGATCCGCACCTGTTGCTGTTGATGCGGTGGAAAAACGTCAATAATGCGATCCACCGTCTGCACTGCGTCCGGTGTGTGCAGAGTTGCCAAAACAAGGTGCCCCGTTTCAGCAGCGGTCAGCGCCGTTGCGATCGTTTCGAGGTCGCGCATCTCACCGATCACCACAACATCAGGGTCCTGCCGGAGAACATGCCTGAGCGCGTCCGCAAACGACTTGGTATCGCTCGACACCTCACGCTGCTTGATGATGGATCTGCGGTTCTTGTGGATGTACTCGATCGGGTCCTCCACGCAGATGATCATACGGTGCTGCTCGTTATTGATTTGGTTGATCATCGCCGCCAGCGTCGTTGTCTTGCCGCTACCCGTCGGCCCCGTCACCAGCACCAAGCCACTGGCTCGGCACGCAATTTCTTCCGTGACGGGAGGCAGCCCAAGCTGGCGCAGCGAGCGGATGTTGTCTTGCACAATGCGAAAAGCAGCCTCTACTGCGCCGCGCTGCTTATGCACATTCACGCGGAAACGCCCCACCGATGCTACCTCAATGCTCAGGTCCAGCTCCCATTTCTCTTCGAACAGAGCTTTTTGCGTGTCATTTAGCAGCGAGTACACCATCCGCTGAGTGTCCGCCGGCGTCAGCGGTGGCATGTCCACGAGCTCGAGGAGCCCGTCGATGCGCAAAATCGGCGGAGCATTCTGCGTTAGATGAAGGTCACTGGCCTTGCGCTCGACGGCTTCGGCAAGCAGCTCATAAATCGTTACCATTCGATCCATAGGGCGTCTATTTCCTCCGAGTTAGCTGTGCCCATCGTCGTTCACTAGGCGCAACAAAGAGAAAGGCTCGGTGCTTTTGCACACCAAGCCTTTTCCGTTTTGCAAAAGATCATTACGTTCCCGCTTATGAGGCCGATTCTTTCTCTCCGCCGTTTTGGCGGCCGCCCAGCTCGCGATCCAGCTCCAGAAGGGCCGCTGGATCATCCTTCAGCATCTCGATCGTCCGGACAATGTCACGGACCTGTTTCTCTTCCTCAATTTGCTCTTTCAGGAACCAGCTCAGCTCATGAGCGGTCGAAAAAGATTTTTGCTCGAAGGCCAAGCCATAAAGCTTATCAATGCTCGCGGTCACAGCCTGCTCGTGTTTCAGCGAGAGTTGAAAAACTTCGAGCAGCGACGTTGGCGCAACCTTGGGTGCCGGAATCTCGAGAAGCTCGACCTTTGCGTTGCGCTCGATCATGTAATCGAAAAGCCGCATGGCATGCCCTTTTTCTTCCTCCGCCTGAGCACGCATCCATTGCGCTGCGCCGCGATAGTTGAGCGATTCGCAAGCAGCAGCCAATCCGAGATAAAGATAGGCGGACACAAATTCCATGTTAATTTGTTCATTAATTTTTTGCTCAAGCTCTTTTGTCAGCATACTGCACCTTCCTTGGGTCATTGTCGGCTCCGTAAAATACAGCAAAGCGCTTTTGCGAATGCAACACAATCGAAAAGCAATGCTAAAGTTCGGAAGTTTTCCCCGTAGGACTCATCTCCTGTAAAGCAAGAAGGAACTCATCAGCTAAAACTTCAACCTGCCACTGGCTCAGCTCGCCCCAATTCATCAAATCATCTCGGCTCGTCGGCTGTCTGTCAGCCAACAATTGGAGAACACTATTCGAACACAGCACCGATGGCTCAATTCCAAGCTCCAGCGCCCTCTTGTCCCGAATTGCACGGAGCCGCGCAAGGACTTCCTGGGAGGTGGTGTACCGTGTTTTTTTGCTCGGAGCAACGAGTCGCGGCCAACTCGATGGATGGCTCTGGTAACCTTTGACCAGTGCTCGAAGCAGCCGCTCTAGCCGCCCGCCCCGTATGTTACGCGGCAGTTGGGGTAACTCTTCTTTTAGGCCATGATCATTCACCCAGCGGGCAAGTTCAACGAGGACCTCGTTGCGCAAGATTTTGAAAGGTGGTAAGTCAGCCGTTTGGGCTTCGTGCTCACGCCACTGCCACAGCTCGTAAAGAATTGCATGGGCGCGACCTGGTTGGAGCGTGTGCCAACCTTTAACCTTCCAATCGCCATGACGATGCGCTGCATTGCCGCAGGCCGCAGCAGATTCTACGAGGCGCCGACAAGCCTCTCGGTGCCATGCCAGACGTCCCTTGAGCTTCAGCTCGCGCGCTAACTGATCGGCCAAGCACAGCAGATGTCGAGTGTCGTTTGTGGCATATTCAATAAGGTTCGCTGGTAACGGTCGCCGTGACCAATCCGCCTTCTGTCCATGCTTGCTTAGCACGACTCCGCACGTTCGCTCCACCACAGAACTTAGGCTGAGCTGCTTGTAGCCCAACAACTGGGCTGCAAGCATTGTGTCGAAAATTTCGCTCGCAACGAACCCATAACAGCGCTTGAGCAGGCGAAGATCATAATCTGCGCCATGCAGCACCAATAACCGTTGGGCTAAGGTGTCGAGAAGCCTTGAAAGATCAGCCCCCACCAGTGGATCCACGACTATGTGTCGGCCTTGAAACGAAATCTGGATCAGGCACACCTTCTCACGGTAGTGATGGAGACTGTCCGCTTCCGTGTCGAGCGCCACTCGTGGAATTCCCTGCAATTCAGATGCCAGAGCATCAATCTCTTCCTGACGCTCCAGATAGTACGTGTCGCCTATACATCGCTGGAAATGCATCGTGAATGTTTACAATTTTGCGAACTTTGAAACTTTAGTAGGGCTACGACTGTTGGGATCGCCGGTCAAGACACGGTTTTTGTGTTGCCGTTGTCACGGACTGCGAAACACACTTTTTTCCGGATGCTAAGATTGCCCAAGGGAAAGGAACCCCAAAGCAAGTATGGCTAGTGTCATGGAGCGTAAACTCGCCGAGATTCTCGTACGCGACAACATCATCACCCAAGAGGAACTTGAAAAGGCCCTCGAGATTCAGGAAAAAACCGGCGAGAGTTTGGGAAGTATTCTCATTGATAACGGCTTTGCCAATGAGTGGGAGATTGCCGCGGCGATTGGCAAGCAGCTCAACGTCCCTTTTATCACGCTTTCCCACTATGAAATAGACCAGTCCATCCTTCACAGCATTCCCGAAGAGCTAGTCCGCAAGTACCAAATCGTTCCCGTAGACAAGACGGGCGATACTCTTACTGTGGCGCTCTCCGATCCTTCAAACATCTATCTACTCGACGAGTTACGACTTCTGACAAACTGCAAAATCGTGCCTGTCATTTCGTTTGAGTCCGATATCCGTGAAGCCATCGAGCGCTATTACGGTGCAGGGGGCTCGGCGCTCGACGAAATGCTCAAAGAGATCAGCGATGAAGAAACGGCCCTGCTCGAGGCCCTCGAACATGCCGAAACGGCTGAGGCGGAGCAGCCTGAAGGCGAAGAAGAAGTTGAAGCTAGCGATGCCCCCGTCATTCAGCTCGTGAATTTGATTATCCATGATGCCATCCGAATGCGCGCCAGCGATATTCACATAGAACCTTACGAAAAAGAGCTACGCCTGCGTTACCGCATCGATGGCGTTCTTCACGAAATGAAGTCGCCGCCGAAAAAATTCCAGAATGCCATTATCTCGCGCATAAAAATCATGAGCGATCTCGACATCGCCGAACGCCGCCTCCCCCAAGATGGCCGCTTCAAAATCAACCTCAGTGGCCGTAGCATAGACTTCCGCGTCTCAACATGCCCCGTTGTATTTGGCGAAAAAGTGGTCATCCGCATCCTCGATCGCAGCAACCTTATGCTCAACCTTACAGATTTGGGCATGGCTCCGGAAGTCTTGGCCGGTTTCGAACGCGAAATTCGCGCACCATGGGGAATGATCCTCGTCACCGGCCCAACCGGCTCTGGAAAATCCACAACCCTCTACTCCGCCCTCAACACGATCAACGACCCGCGCAAAAATATCATGACCATTGAAGACCCTGTCGAATACCAGCTCCACGGCATCAACCAGGTCCAGGTTCATCCCGAAATCGGGCTAACCTTCGCGGAGGGATTGCGCAGTTTTCTGCGCCAGGACCCGGATATCATCATGGTCGGCGAAATCCGCGACAAAGAGACTGCAGAAATTGCTGTCAAAGCCGCACTCACGGGTCATTTGGTCTTGTCCACGCTTCACACCAACGATGCCCCCAGCACAATCAATCGCCTGACCAACATGGGCGTCGAAGCATTTCTTGTCACAGCTTCCGTCAACCTCATCGTAGCGCAGCGTCTGGTTCGACGCATCTGCGAAAACTGCAAACAAACCTACGATCCTCCCTCGGAACTCCTCAATTCTCTGGGCCTTGAGCCAGGATCACAGTTCGCGCGAGGCGCGGGCTGTGAAAAATGCCTCAACAGCGGCTACAAAGGGCGTGTGGCGCTCTACGAGCTGCTCCATCTGTCTGATGCCATGCGCGACAAGATCATCGAAGGCATTTCGACCACTCAGCTCAAACGCATGGCCATCGAAGAAGGAATGATTACACTTCGGCGCGCTGGTCTACAAAAGGTCGTCCAGCTTGTCACAACGATTGATGAAGTGCTCAGTGTCACAGCGCCGGACGAACGCTGAGTTGTCCTTGCTCTATAAATCATTTCTCAGTTCCTGTAGTCCTATGCTAAGGAGAACGAGGAGTGTTGGATAGGTAAAAAGCTGGTATTATGGCGATTAGATGGCATCCCCTTAAAGTAAATTGGTAAGAGAAAACTCCCCCCTTTTCTGCAAGTACGGCGCCCATCGCGCCGGTCGGTGTGTCGGAGCACACCAACTTCTAAGCTGCTCGTTGGCGAACAGAGGGCACCGTTCCAGACATATCGATAGCGACGACTTCTTACCAAAAACGCGCCGCCGGGGAAAAAGGCTGCCAAAGAGAGTCTTCTCACTGCGTGCAGAAGAAATCACAAAAAATGTTCTTACTCACGGCTCTGGCTAGGCTGGCTTTGCGCTCTTAGCTCTGAGCAACTCGATCAGCACATCCACGACAGCCTGCGCTACGTCATCCTTTGGTCGTCGTGAAATAAAAAGCTTCGACCCATCTTGTAAATAGATTGTAACCTCATTATCATCACTTTCAAAGCCAATGCGAGGATTAGTGACGTCATTTGCGACAATCGCATCCAGCCGTTTGCGCTGAAGCTTGCCAACAGCGTTGGCCTCAAGATTATCTGTCTCAGCCGCGAACCCAATGCTTACCTGGTTCGTTTTTTTCCGACTCCCTATTGCCTGCGCGATGTCGGGGTTCTCCACCAGCGGCAGGTTTAAGGAATTGCCCGTACGCTTAATCTTTTTTTCCACCGGCCGAGCCACCCGAAAGTCGCTCACCGCTGCAGCAAAGATGAAAGCGTCAGCCGAGTCGGCCAAAGCCTGCACGGCCAGTAACATCTGTTCGGCCGTCGTCACCCGGTGAATCGTTGCGCAGTCAGTCGGCAGAATCGCTGGGCTGACTGGCCCGGTGACCAAATGCACAGTGGCTCCGCGAGTTGCCGCCGCCCGTGCCAGTGCTGCCCCCATTTTTCCTGAGGAAGGATTCGTAAGGAAACGAACCGGATCAATGTACTCGTGAGTCGGTCCAGAAGTAATGACGACAACTTTTCCCGCTAAAGCATTGTCCCGTGGCTTTGCCGCTGCTGCGCTTTCCACGTCCTTTGCCAAACCGACCTGCTGCGAGTGTTGCCCACTCCCGCTCGTAGTTTCCATGCCTTCAAGGAACTTTTCCACCTGCTCAACGATGACAGCGGGTTCAGCCAAACGTCCTGGCCCGTGTTCGCCACACGCCAACAGACCGCTGCCAGGCGGAACGATCTGCACTCCGCGAGCCGCGAGCGTGGCCAGATTTGCTTTCGTGGCTGGATGTTCGAGCATCTGCGTGTTCATGGCGGGGGCCACAATCACCGGTCCAGAAAACGACAAATAAAGCGTGGTCAGCGCATCGTCGGCAATGCCGGCGGCCATCTTCGCTAAAATATCAGCTGTGGCAGGGGCCACCAGCAAGACTTGTCCCCAACGTGCCCATGCGATGTGCTCCATCTCATAAGAGCGTGGTGGCGCGAACATGTCGAGATAAACGGGCGATTGAGTAAGAGTCTCAAAGGTCAAAGGCGCCACAAATTCTGCGGCATTCCGGGTCATGACCACCCGGACTTCCGCGCCGCGTTTTTTGAGGAGCGAGCAAAGTTCAGCGGCTTTGTACGCCGCAATTCCACCACTCACTCCGAGAAGGATTCTTTTATCCTTGAGCATCATTGTTACGGTTTGCTCCCTCATAGGTGTCTTTTGCACATGATCTTTCGCTCTGGCACGTTCGTAGATGTTTTTATCGGTCCTGCGGTGCTCTCGAATCAAATATTGCCGAAACGATATGAGTGTTCCAATAACAAACTAAGGCAGTAAGACGGCTCGTTAGGACGTGAAAAAAGTTCCTTCCATCGCACCTTTCCTCAGATGTGCTCTCGTCGCAATTGCTCTCTATGCTGTTGCATTCACACAGGTTTGCGCCGCGTCTCTTACTGACACGACTCCCACGCTAGCTGAACTCGAGCCCGATTGGGAACTGGCGGATCAATACTGCCGCATTGTGCTTGCCCAGCCAGGCCTCTATCGGTGCTACGTTCGCGACCTTTTTGCCGCTGGTATGCCCCGCGACGTCACGCCGTCGACTCTTGCGCTGTGGAACGAAGGCGAACTTGTCCCCATTCTCGTCCACACTGCCTCACCAGAAACCCTTCGCGAAGATGATTACATCGAGTTCATCGGTGAGAACGCGGCCGGTACTTTTTCGACCTATAAACCCGATAATTACTATAACGTTTATTTCCTAACTTGGGTAGGAAAGCGAACGCTTCGCTATCACGAAGTCGCACTCGAAAAGCCAACAATCCCCTCTGCGGACGTTAGCTTCTGGCACGTCATGCACCTTGAAGAGGACAACTACTATCGGGAATCGCGCCTTCCGCGGGGGATTACCGACAACTTTTATTGGTGCCATATTACTGCCGGGGACAACCGTACCTATCCAATACGTGTGGATTTTCCTGACTTTGACGAGCGCTACGCCGACCACGTTCGCCTTGTGTTCCATGTGTTCGGCTATTCAGATGTTCCTAACTTGCACCCAGCTCATAAGTTCCAGATTCAGTACGGCGACGACGAGGAGCGCGAAAGCCCCCGCTACGATTTGGGGACATTCGCTTTCGACCACCGAGGATACTACGATTACGAAACGTCGCTCCCGGTGAGCAAAATTCGTTTCCGCCAGCGCATCATTTTCAAAACCCCGCCAGAGAGACGAAATGCCGTCGATGCCATTTCGTTCGACTGGTTGCGCGCCTACTATCCGCGCAAGCTCGACGCCGCCAAACGGAACTGGTTCGTTTTCAATAGCAACCTCTGCACCAAGGCATCGCCACCTTACAGTTTTGCCGTCCGTAATGTCCGGCGCTCGGCGCGCGTCTTCTGTCCTTCGCAGGCCATGGTCTACAAACGCAAGGAAGGATCGATGATTGTGGTCCAAGCGGACAACCGCGAGACAACGTTCTGCCTTGCTACGGACGAGGGTGTGCTGTCAGTCGAATCCATCGAACTCAAACACCGTCCGCGTCTTGCAGACCAAATAGCCAGTGGAACCGAGTCTTTGCTTCTTTTTGATCCAGAGCTATCTGAGCCTGTGGCCCGCTACCTGCGTTATCGGGAAACAACTGGCCCTAAGACCGCCGCCGTAGATGTTCTCGATATTTTTGACGCCACCAATTACGGCTTCTACAGCGATATTGCCCTCAAGCGCTTCCTGCGCTACGCGGCAGCCACTGTCCCATCGCTGCGCTACGTCGTGCTCTTCGGCGATTCCACCCGGGATTATCGCCTTGCCTACAAGGATCTATTTGATCGGCCTGATCCTCCACGTGTCGGGCTTCCTATTCACTGGATTGAAAATCCGGGCACGATCCGAACTGGTGGGTATGTAGACGACAATTGGTACACAAGCTTCAAAAGCGCCAACACACCTGATCTGGCCACGGGGCGCATTCCCGCCGCAAATCCTGATCAAGCCCATGAGTACGTGCGCAAGCTCATTGAATACGAGCTTTTTCAACGCTCAGCCAAGGATGGTATGCTCGTAATTTCGAGCGTTGAAGCGAGTTTTCAAGACATGGCTGCCGAAGTTCAGCGGCAGTACAAAGAGTGCTTTACGACAGTGTCGCTTCTCTTTCCAGAGACCTCCGTTGCTAGCCAAGAGGTCCAGCGTCTTCGCAACGCCATCGACGGCGGCATTCAGCTATTGTATTACATTGGCCATGGCGGCTCGTTCGTATGGCGTGTGGGTCCTGTAGATTTCAGCAAACAGAGAGACCTCTTCACTCCAACTGATGTGACTATGCTTCGAAACGCAATGCACTATCCCATCATCACAGCATCGAGCTGCTACACGACCTCGTTCGATACCGAGTACAGTATTGGTGAAGCCTTCCTCCTTCAGCCACACGCAGGAGCCATCGCGGTCATTGGTTCCCCATGGAAGAGCTCCGTTTTTGAAGACCACGCTTTCAATTGGCGCTTCCTACAATATTATTGCGCACGCTCCACGCACGCCAGGTTGGGCGATGTTTATCAGGCTGCGAAAGACGCACAGCGTCCGAAGGATCCTCGCTATGTTGATGTTCAGACCTTCACCCTTCTGGGTGATCCTACGCTAAAGCTGGTGCCGCGCCAATGACTTCGTTCCGTTTTCTCATCCCCGTGCTCGTGTCGCTCCTCCTGCTAGGCGTGGGGGGCTGCCGTGGCAAGTCCGATGCTTCAAAAAATGGCGGCCGTGGTAAATCCAGTCCACTTGATGCAACCCAGTCTCATAGCGCGCTTATCCCTGACCGCTCTCCGGTGGCCTCGGTTACACCTCGCGTTATTGTCCGCCGACGTGCTCTACCCCAGACCACAGCGCCCTTCGCTATCCGACACGATGGAATTTTTCTTCCTGGTTACGACGATCGAGGAAGTACGGCACCACCCGAGATTTTGCGTCTGCCTGCCAACGTATTTGCCCGAACAACGCATATCTACGATGAGCGAGCAGTTTGTACACGGCCCAATAACGAAACCACCACATTCACGATTCCAACAAACGCTAACGAGATTGGCCTACTTTTGCGCGGCCGTGCCGTGGAGGACGAGTGGCCTCGCATCCGCGTGTCCCTCGTCGATGCTCGTGAGCCATTGCGCCGACATGTGCTCTTTGAGGGCAACATTGTTTGGCGCGAGCTCAGATATCTTTGGTGGCCCGTGCCAACCTCTTGGAGGAAACACTTGGTTTTCGTGAGGGTCGAAGTTCTAAATCCCGAATATCATTTTGCCCAGCGCGCCGCCTACATCGCCGCAGTTATCCTCCGCGCTGGGGAATAGTATTTGCACTGCGGCTTTTGACCCCCCGCAATAGGGGAGCACGGTTCAAAGTTTGGAGGTTCAAGCTGTGGTTTTACAAAACGATCTAACAGTCGGTATCATAGGATGTGGCTACTGGGGGCCCAACCTTATCAGAAACTTCTCCTCAGTAAAAGGCTGGCGCGTGAAATACATCTGCGACCTCAATGCTAGCCGGCTGGCGCAAGTTCACGAGCTGTTTCCCTGGACCCAGCCGGTGACCGACGCCAATGTTCTTTTTGAGGATAAAGAGCTCGACGCTATCGCCATCGCCACGCCGGTATCCACCCACTGTTCCCTCGCCGTGGCCGCGTTGGAGTCAGGCAAGCACGTCCTTGTCGAGAAACCTCTCGCAGCTTCGCGGGCCGATGCGCAACGCATTGTGGACACAGCAGAAAAGTTCGGCCGAGTCCTTCTCGTCGATCACACCTTTATCTACACACCCGCCGTGCAAAAGATCAAGCAGCTCATCGAGGCCGACGAACTGGGCGAACTGCTGTACTTTGATTCCGTGCGCATCAATCTCGGCCTATTTCAGCACGACATCAACGTGATCTGGGACCTCGCCCCACACGATTTTTCCATCATGGACTATCTTTTTGCAGACAAGCCAGTGGCTGCGGCTGCTCACGGTATGTGTCATTTCGGCAATCAGGAAGATATGGCCTACGTCACGGCATTTTTCCAGCGTAACATTATAGCACATTTTCATGTTAATTGGCTATCGCCAGTCAAAATTCGTCTCATTCTCATTGGCGGCAGCAAAAAAATGGTCGTTTACGACGACATGGAAAATTCTGAAAAAGTGAAAGTTTACGACCGCGGAGTCGAAGTTGTGGACTCACTCGGCGGCATCTATTCACTTCT
This sequence comes from Candidatus Sumerlaeaceae bacterium, assembly GCA_049968255.1. Taxonomy (GTDB): domain Bacteria; phylum Sumerlaeota; class Sumerlaeia; order Sumerlaeales; family Sumerlaeaceae; genus DRVG01. The sequence continues at coordinate 27,428 of JBMFRB010000004.1, forward strand.
CGTCCAATACCGAATGGGCGATATGTACTCACCGAAACTCGACACCAAAGAGGCTCTTCGCTTCGAGGTCGAACATTTCCGTGATTGCATCCTCTCGCGAAAAACTCCCATGACTGATGGGCGTATGGGACTCAGAGTGGTCGGCCTGCTTGAAGCCGCACAACAGTCTCTCGAGGCGGGCGGTAATCGCGTGGCAATCCGCTAGGGAAATCCAAGCAAATCGGAATAGTCGCAAGGAGGACATGGTCGCGACATGGCACCTAAATTCCAAAATATAGCCCCTGACGTCAAACTAGGCGAAAATGTCCGCATCTTCGATTTCGTCAACCTCTACGGTTGCACCATCGGCGACAACACCAAAATCGGTGCGTTCGTAGAGATCCAGAAGAATGCAGTCATTGGCAAAAACTGCAAAATTTCCAGTCACACATTTATCTGCGAAGGCGTCACGATTGAAGATGGCGTCTTCGTCGGCCACAATGTCACCTTCATCAACGACAAATATCCGCGTGCCACCACCGGAGACGGCGAGCTCCAAACTGAGCAGGATTGGCAAGTGGTGCCCACGTTAGTCAAACGTGGGGCCTCCATAGGTTCCAGCGCCACCATCCTCTGTGGTGTCACAATCGGTGAAGGCGCCATCGTCGGAGCCGGAAGCGTAGTGACAAAAGACGTCCCACCGTACACAATCGTGGCAGGAGTGCCTGCCCGTCCACGTGGCAAAGTAAAGGATCGCTAAGATGAAAGTCCCATTCCTCGATCTGCAGACCCCCCATCGCGAGTTATGGTCCGAGATTCGCGACGAATTTGAGAAAACATTTCATGCAGCCGCGTTTGTTGGCGGGCCACACATTGCGGCTTTCGAAGAAGAATTCGCCCAATTCTGCGGCGTCACTGGCTGTGCGAGTGTCAATAGCGGGACCGATGCCATCCGCCTTGCCTTGCTAGCCATGGCAGTAGGCGCCGGCGATGAAGTCATTGTCCCAGCTCACACATTCATTGCTACCTCCGAAGCTGTGAGTCAGACCGGCGCTCGCCCTGTTTTCGTGGACATCGAGCCGGTGACGTACACGCTGGACGCCGCGGCTGTTGAACGCGCCATAACACCCCGGACCAAAGCGATTATCCCAGTCCATCTCTATGGCCAATGCGCTGATATGGATGCTATCCTGGCGATCGCAAAACAGCATTCGCTCCTCGTGCTCGAAGACGCATGCCAGGCTCACGGCGCTATGTATAAAGGCCGACCCGCTGGTTCCATGGGGCACGCGGCAGCATTTAGCTTCTATCCTGGCAAAAATCTTGGCGCATGCGGCGAGGCTGGCGCGGTCACTTCTAACGATCCCGAGATAATCCGAAAAGTTAAAATGCTACGCGACCATGGCCAAAGCCAAAAATATTACCACGACGTCGAAGGCTACAACGCGCGCATGGATGCACTCCAGGCAATCGTGCTTCGTGCGAAGCTCCGGCGCCTTGCAGACTGGAACAAAGCCCGCCAGCGCTGTGCGCAGCATTATTCTCAGCGTCTGGCCGAATCGCCAAAAATCATCGTGCCGCGGACATTGCCGCACAACACCCACGTTTTTCATCTCTACGTTATCCTAGTGGAGAATCGCGACGCACTACAATCTTATCTCGCCGAGCATGGCGTCGGCACAGGGCTTCATTATCCTCTGCCGCTTCACTTGCAAAAAGCGTATGCCCATATGGGGCACAAGGAAGGCGATTTGCCTGTGACCGAGCGCGTAGCCCACACTCTACTCTCGCTACCCATGTTCCCAACACTCTCCGTTGAGCAAATTGACTATGTGTGCGACCGGATCCTCGATTGGGTGGAGAAGAACTCATGAACGACGACGCGGACACCGTCAGAGCTCAAGCAAACCGCCCCGCACGCATCCTGGTCTCGACCTACGCCTACAACGAGCACGTCAAGATCGAGAAAACGATTCAGCGCATCTTCGACGCTGATCTCGCCGCCCGGATTCCGAACAGCGAGGTCGAGGTGATTCTAGCTGATGATGGCTCGACCGATGACTTCCCCGAGCAACTTCAACGCAAATACGGCTTCACCCTATTGCGAAAAGACCGTAATCGCGGCATTGGCCATTCGATTCGCGCCGTGATCAAGTACGGATGGGCCAACAGCTTTGACATTCTTGTCATCATGGCAGGCAACAACAAGGACGAGCCTCTCGAGATTCCCCGTCTCGTCGAGCCAATCCTTAGGGGCGATGCTGATTTTGTGCAAGGCTCACGCTATCTTCCCGGTGGAAACTATGGTGCCATGCCCCTCTATCGTCGCATTGCCACTCAGTTTGTCCATCCATGGTACGTCTGGCTGCTCACGGGTTGCCGGCTTCACGACACTACGAATGGTTTCCGTGCCATCCGACTCGAAATCCTCAAGAGTCCACGCTTTCAGCTCGATCAGCCGTGGCTCGATCGCTATGCAATGGAATATTATATTCTTTACCACGTGCTGACCGGCGGGTTCCGATGGTGCGAGGTGCCTGTGACGAAAATCTATCCACCCAAAGAACTCGGCTACACAAAAATTCGGCCTTTCTCGGGCTGGTGGGAGCTGCTTTCGCCAATGCTGAAGCTCCGTCTTGGGCTAAAGCGCTAGCGCTCCCTCTGCCCACGGCGAGAGTCCAAAAGTGAGAAAGGCCCTAAGTTGCTATTTGGCCATCAAGAGTCTGCGCCGATGCTCTCTGCGTTCTTTCAGAAGTTTTTGCAAATCCTCACAGGCCAAACAGTTCACCACATCTGCGGCCGTAAGCCAACCTTTGCGCGCCACGTTGAGGCCAAAAAGAATATTCTTTAGCCCGCCTCGGCTGTGCGCATCCGGATTGACCGCAAACGCAATGCCCCGCTCCTTCGCGCTGCGGCAATACCGCCAATCAAGGTCCAGGCGATAGGGATCACCATTGATCTCGATTATGGTCTTGCAACGTGCTGCCGTATCCACCACCTGCTCCAGATCGAAATGGTAGGGCTCGCGCATAAGCAACAGGCGGCCACTCACGTGCCCTAAAATGTCAGCGCATGGATGTTTGAGTGCGCGACAAATCCGCTCCGTCATCTCTTCCGCCGTCATTTGAAAGTGGCTATGAATCGAGACCACGACAACATCGAGTTGCTCGAGTACCTCGTCTGGATAATCGAGCGAACCATCGGGTCGGATATCGCATTCGACCCCAGCTAAGACCCGGATACCCCTAGCTCGGTTGAGTTCGGCAATCGCCGCTCGCTGTTCGCGTAGTCGCTCAATCTCTAAACCGCGCGCATAGGTGGCGCTTTGGCTGTGATCGCAAATGCCTATGTATTCCAGCTTCAGTTCCAGTGTAGCGGCGCGCGCCATCTCCTCAAGAGAATCCGCGCCATCGCTCCACGTCGTATGACAGTGCAGTGTGCCGCGGTAGTTCCCCAACTCCACAAGTGTAGGTAGTTTCCCGTGCTCCGCCGCCTCGATTTCGCCGCAATCCTCGCGTAGTTCTGGTGGAATCCACTGCAAGCCCAGAGCCTTGTAAACGTCGTGCTCAGTCTCAACTGGCAAGGGCAATTCTCTCGATTCACCGCTTTCGTCAATCTCTCGAAAAAGGCCATACTCGTTCAGCTTCAATCTCAGCTGCTTAGCCCGCCCACGCAGCTTCGCGTTGTGCTCCTTACTGCCCGTAAAATACTGCAAGGCACACGCAAATGCTTTATCCTCAACAACGCGCAAATCTGCCTGCATGCCGTTGCTTAGCACAACGCTCACTTTTGTTTCACCCTTAGCAAGGACCCTTTCCACGAGCGGATGGTTGGCAAATTTCTCCGCCACGAAGCCCGCATCACTTGCCGACACGACAATGTCAATGTCACGGATGATCTCCTTGCGGCGTCGAAGGCTCCCCGCGATTTCAATTTGCTTAACCCCTCGCACCTGTTTCAGCGCATCGCAAAGTTGCTGTGCGTACTCCCATGCCTGTGGAAAAAGCCATTGGCCCGCGAATTTGCGAACCTGAGCTATGCCCGCCAACAACTTCTCCACTGTTTTGTCGCCGAATCCTGGAAGTCGCGTGACTTCGCCAGTTCGGCACACACGCTCCAGCTGATCAAGCGTCTGAGTGCCGAGCTCTTCGACCAGTGTCTTCAAGCGCTTCGGACCAAGCCCCGGCACTCGAATCAGCTCATCAAAGCCCTGGGGTGCGCGGCGACGCAGTTGCTCAAACTCCTTGCACTTTCCAGTCGTCGCAAACTCACGAATGACCCCTGCAATGCTTTTCCCAATGCCTTTGATCTGCTCCAGGCGCGATGGCTCCTCCAGCAGCAACTCCAGAGGCTCTGGCGTTGCAGCAAGAGCACGAGCCGCATTCTGAAACGCTCGTACCTTGAAGACGTTCTCGCCATGAAACTCCAACAAAACCGCCATCTCTTCTAACTTGTTCGCAATTTGCTGTTTATCCATTTTATGAGTCAGTCCCACTTTCTGCATCGGTTAGAAAAGTAGACCATTTTCCTATCGGGGATGCGTCGATTGCTGTATTGTTCTGCTGGGTTGCTGCGGCTGAACAACTTCGTAACCACTCCCTGCAGTCGGACGAGGAACTGTTCGAACCTCCACCCCTATAGCGGCTTCATGCTCTGCGTGGCTTGCGGCGGGTTGCTGGGTGCATCCCGAGTACGGAGCAGCCATTCCCGCTAAGGCCAAGAGCGCAAAAAAAGGCTTAGCCTTCTCCGTGAACCCCGTTGACAAGCTGTTTCGGCAAGATACGTTCATCGCAAGACAGTCCCATAGAGCATTTCTCATCGTAGCCATGAGACTGTTGGCATATAGATGTGGACAGAGGCAAGCACATCTCCACGAAAGGGATTGGCGGAAGAATGACGACACACGACAACTCCGGCAAATCACCAAAGCAGCGTCGCGTTCCTCGTTCGCGGAGATTTGGTCCCCACGAGGCCGAGCAGATCTATCGGGTGGAGGGGCTTGGCCGTCGCGGTATCATTCGCTACGTAAAAGTCTTCGGGCGACCCGGAACGTGGCGAATTCGGGGAATGGATGGCCTCGATATTGTCGTACGTGCTGCAACGGTGGAAGAGGCTGTTCGCCGTGCCCGCCGGCAGATCCCTTTCAGGCCCATCGTGATTCGCCGCATTACACCAGAAGAGCTCCGCTCCACACCAGTTGTTATTCCGCCATCGGCCACGCGGTCAGGGAAAAAGCCGTAAGTCGCTATTCTTGATTCGGCCGTTTGTCCTCGAGGTTGATTCCGCAGTAGAGTCCGCTCGTGCCGTAGCGGTGAGGATGTGCCTCGCGAATATGGCGCCATCGGCCAGCGCGCAGCGGTTCACCAGGCCGAATGGGTGTCGTGCAGCAAGAACACCCTATGCTTGCGTAGCCTTTCGCGTACAGTGGATGAACGGGCAGCTCATACCGCGCGATATAGTCCTCCACGTCCTGTTCCGTCCAATTAGCAAGAGGGTAGAGTTTATAGCCGTCGAAACGCGGATCTTCGCTGAGAATGGGTATGCTCGAGCGAGGACCACCCTCGGCCCGAGTTAGCCCGCCAATGACACACGCGAACTTTCCTCGCACAGCCTGGAGAAATGGGATTTCCTTCCGAAGATGACAGCACTCGCGGTAACCAGGTGGATCAAACTCGTCATCGAAAAGATAAAGGTGACGCCCATACCTTTCACACTGCTCTTCGAAGGACAGCTCGGGGGTATACGTAACGATCCGAAGATTGAAACGCCGGGCGTATTCATCGCGCAGCTCAAGTGTCTCGGGGAAATGCACGCCGGTATCCACAAAGATAATTGCCAACTCGGGCGCCAATCGACTGATCATGTGCATGAGCACACAGCTTGTTTTTTGCATCGAGGCTTGAGCTGCCACACGCGTCGAGCCAAACTTCGCCAAGCTCCACCGGATGATGTCCTCCGGCGCCAAACCTTCCAAATGTTCGTTTGCCTGTTGGAGTGCTACCGTATCCATGATTGCCATTAGTCTACTAAACTACTAGTAGATCATTCAGACACCTTTTGCTCTTTTCAACTTCGCAACGAAATTTCCTCAGAGTCCCTGCGCGAGAGAACCAGAGCGTTAGAGATCCATAAGTCCCTCGGGAAGCTCTGCCACGATTGTCTCGGACGATTTATCTACAGCCCGAATCATTGCGCGCACAAAGGGAACTAAGAACTCCTTTGCTGTCGAACGAACGCGAAGATAATCGTGAGCAGGGCCGTCCTCGACAGCGATGACTTCGCCAAGGCGTTGGCCTGACTCCGTGCAAACCTGCATGCCCACAAGCTCGTAGGCAAAGTACTCGTCCTCCTTCAACTCCCAAAGATTCGTGGGCTCCACATAGAGCAACTGATCACGCAGCCTCTCGGCTGCATTCATGTCCGAGATCTCTTCAAACTCCAAGATGATAAACTGCTTATGATACCACACCCTGCTAATCGAAAGACGCTCGAAGGCCGCCCCCCCTGGCTGAGCCGATTTCCTGAGACGCACAAAGACTTCTGGCTTCTTCAGCTCTTCGATAAGGTCCCGTGGGAAAAAAAAAGGCAGAAGCCTCACGGCTCCTGCATGACCTTGCGTGCGTGTGATTTTTCCAAGCGCCACCATATCTTCAGGCGCTCGACGGCTCGAGTTTGTACTCACTATTCGACAATCTGAAGCAAGCTTTTCTTTTTCAATTTCGTGGATGCAGCACTCAGGATTTTTCGGAGGGCTTTCGCCGTTTGGCCCCCTTTGCCAATCACTTTGCCAACGTCGTCCGGCGCCACCTTCAATTCGAGGATGATCGAATTTTCACCCTCAACAACGTTCACCTTGACCTCTTCGGGCCAGTCCACAAGCGCCTCGGCGATGTACTGCACCAATTCCTTCATGATCTGGCCTTCGGTCTTAGGCTGATTCCCGCTCATAACTTATCTTTCTCCGCTTCAACGTTCTCTATCGCATCCACAACCGATACGACCGCTTCGATTTCACGTTTCGCGCGCTAAGGGTGGCACCGCAGAAAAGCAAAACGCAAGAATTATGCGGAGGGCTGTGCAGCCTGTCGATTTTTCGGCGCTCGCGCTTCGTGGAACTTCTTCAGCACTCCGGCTTTGCGAAAGAGGCTTCGCACTGTGTCCGAAGGAATCGCACCTTTCAACAGCCAGTTCACAGCCTTCTCGACGTCTATTTCGAATTTTGGCGGGTCCATTAACGGCTGATAGAAACCAATTATCTCGATAAATCGTCCATCGCGAGCGCGTCGCGAATCAGCAACCACCACACGATACGCGGGCGCCTTCTTTCGTCCCGCGCGGGCCAACCTAATCTTTACCGACATTCACAAACCTCCTTGGGAATCCGCTGTTAGTATGCGATTTTGCAAACTTTCTTCACCAAAAGTTCGTATGCAATACTTCCACTCCCGCGCCAAATTCGCGCCAATGCTCACAAGGACCCCATTCGCCGAGCACGCCTTTTTATCACGCTTCGCGAATAGCTCTTTGCCAGTTTGCGTAAAACGGAGAAGCGAGAGCGCCGGTGCTCTGCATTCCGGCGGCGCTGCGGGAGTTCCCCCGCACAAATCGAGGAGGCGAAATGAGCTTCTACATCCCTTACGTCATCGAACAAAGCGAGCGCGGCGAGCGTGCCTACGACATTTATTCGCGCCTACTGCGCGACCGCATTATTTTTATCGGCTCGCCAATTGATGATCATGTGGCAAACACGGTCATCGCCCAGATGCTTTTCCTCGAAAGCGAAGACCCCGACAAAGACATCAACCTCTACATTAACACCCCCGGCGGCATCGTCAGCGCAGGCTTGGCCATCTACGACACGATGCAGTACATCACCCCCCCTATCACCACAATCTGCATCGGTCAAGCCGCCTCCATGGGAGCCGTTCTTCTTGCCGCTGGTGCCAAAGGCAAACGCTACGCGCTTCCCAACGCGCGCATCATGATTCATCAGCCTTCTGGCGGGGCTCAGGGACAGGCCACAGATATCAATATCGCTGCTCGCGAAATACTTCGCATTCGCGAGCGTTTGAACGAAATTCTCGCCAAGCACACGGGCCAGCCGATTGACAAAATTCAGCAGGACAGCGAACGCGACTTCTTCCTCTCAGCAGAAGAGGCGGTCGAGTATGGCCTTGTGGACAAAGTCATCTACGACAAGCGCGCTTTCGCCCGCGAAAAAGAGGAAAAGAAAAACTAGCGCCTCGTCGGTAGCAACACAGCCGACTCTGATTTGCTCAGCGAACAGCGACCCTTTTGCCTGTGCGAGCTGACTCCATCGCGGCCAACGCGACCCTAAGGCTAGTGAAACCATCCTCAAGCGTCGGTAGCGGTTCAATAACCGACTTCCCGCGCACATAGCGGAGCCATTGGTGCATTTGCAAAGGCCAGTGCGACAAGCCCTTCGGCACAGCCAGCTTTGCTTGACGGAACTGCGTGCTCCCGTCGGGATTGTGTTTGCCGCGCAGCCACTTTGGGCCGTTGACGAGATCGAGGATCAGCGATCCCTCGTCGCCATAGATTTCGATACCGACGAATCCTGGAGGACTTGTCCAGCCGCATTCGATCATGCCCAAACATTTTCGAGGACCGAAATCGAGTGTCAGCACAGCATTGTCGTCGACTTCGATCGGCTTGCGCAGCGTTCTCACCTCGGCAGTCACGGCGTGAATTGAACCAACCAGGTAGTGGCAGATGTCAATGGCGTGGATTCCCATATCCAGCAACGCTCCACCGCCCGCATAACGGCGCTTGTAAAACCAATCGCTTTGCGCCCAGCCTGGATAAGGGCCACCGTGCGCATACCGCACCCGAATCATGAACGGAGCCCCAAGGTCGCCGCGTTCGAGCACGCGTTTGGCAGCGATGTTCATCCGCACAAACCGATGACTAAACGCCACCATCGTCTTAGCGCCCGTACGCTTACCCAGTCGCACCAGCTCCTTTGCCTCCTCCAAGCGCAAAGCCATTGGCTTCTCGACCAGCGTGGCGATCCCGCGAGCAATGGCCGCGCGGGCTTGTTCGAAGTGGTAAACGTTCGGTGTGCAAACCGAAACCATATCCAGCGGCTCGCTCTCGAGCATCTGTTCATAGCGTCGGTATCGCCGCTCTGGCGGAATGCCATATTTTTCGCCCATCTCTTGTAAACGTGCCGCGTTGATATCGCAAATCGCCCAAACCTCCACGTCACGCTTAGCTGCCGCGTAACCTGACAAATGAACATCGCCGATCGAGCCTACACCAATCACGCCTGCTTTCAAAAGTCCCATTGCTTTCTCACCTCTTCAAACAATCTCAAACGTCGTGTCACGGTGCTGTTACGGGGAAAACCTGTTTCGAATGTAAAGAACAAGAGAGCTTGACGCACAAGTCGCGGGAAAATGGTACGCATTTTGCAAGCTACAATCTGCACCAACAGAGGGCCTTGGAGATGACGATGGACAAAAAAACATTGGGTAAACTCTTTCTCTTCTCGAACCTTGGGTGGTTGATTCTTTTCCTGTCGCTCGTACCGTCGAACAGTGGTTTGTTCGGCATCGTCTCGTTAGCCACCGGCGCGGTGAACACTTCAGCAAGCAGCCGAGCAAGCGCCCGCCGCACGGAAATCGTCGAGGCCGCAGAAAAAGTGTCTCCTTCCATTGTCAGCGTGGGCGCATCCCGCACCTCGTACATGGTCAGCCCCTTCTTCGATTTCTTTTCAGATTTTGCCCTGTTCCCATATCAGGAGAAAATCCCTTATCTCGGTTCGGGGGTTATTGTGTCTCGCGATGGCTTGATCGTAACTAATTATCATGTTATCGAGCAAGCAGAGGATGTGTTTGTCACACTCAGTGACGGACGCGAGCTGCAAGCCAACGTCATCGCAGCCGACAGCGTTCTCGATCTCGCCGTCCTCAAAGTTTCAGCAATGAACCTACCAGCCATTAAAATGGGCGACAGTGATGACCTCATGGTGGGGGAGTGGGTTCTGGCCATGGGTAACCCCTTTGGCAATCTCATTGGCGATCCGCATCCGACGGTCACCGTCGGAGTTGTGAGTGCACTCAAGCGCAGTTTCCGCTCCGGTGGCCCATCGCCAAAGGTCTATCAAGACATGATCCAAACCGACGCGGCAATTAACCCCGGCAATTCAGGCGGCGCACTGGTCAACGTGGCTGGTGAGCTCGTTGGCATCAACACCTTCATCGTCTCGCGCAGCGGGGGTTCCATCGGGATCGGATTTGCAATTCCGGTCAATCGCGTCAAGGCACTTGTCGATGAGGTCACCAAGTACGGTCGTCTTCGGCCAAAGCTCATTGATTTCCGTGTGCAGAACGTCAATGCGCGTATTGCCCGCATTCTTGGCTCTGGCGCCACGTCAGGTGCCGTCGTCGCTGAAATTCAACGCAACGGCCCTGCCTACCGAGCCGGCCTACGTGTCGGCGATATCATCACATCTGTCAACGGGCACGAGATTCACACTACAGATGACATTTTTGCTAACATCTGGGCTCAACCCCTGGGCACGCCCATCAAGTGTCAGATTGATCGCGGCGGCCGCAAACTCACCATTGAATTCCAGGTCAGCGGCAGCGATGAGTAAGCCAAGACAATTTTGCTGCCTTGAGTAAGTTTGTTCGGCTCAGCGGCCAGCGGCGAGCGATATTCGCGTTTGACCAAATCAGCGAGCAAACATAGCCCTTTTTGCGTCACAGGGAAACGACATGGACCAAAACACCGATGCGATTCTTATCCTTGATCACGTCTCGAAATCCTTCGGTGGGGTGGTGGCCGTGCGCGACGCCCACATGTGTTTGCAGGCCGGTCGTGTCACGAGCCTTATCGGCCCCAATGGCGCCGGAAAAACGACACTGTTCAACGCAATTACCGGCTGCATTCCCCCGAGCGATGGACGCATTCTCTTGCGCGCCCGCGACGGCAGGCTCCATCGCATCGAGCGTCTGCGTCCTGACCAGATCAACGCCCTTGGCATCGCGCGCACCTTCCAAAACATCCGCCTCTTCGCAAATCTCACCGCCCTCGAAAACGTGAAAATTGGTCTCCATCGTCTCACCAAAACGGGACTTTTCGGGGCCATTGTGCGTCCACCCTGGGTGCGCTGCGAAGAGCGCGAGATCGAACTCGCAGCCTTGCGCTACCTCGAGTTCTGCGGCCTCGCAGCGTATGCAGATGAGCTGGCCTCGAAGCTTCCCTATGGCCTTCAGCGCCGGCTCGAGATTGCTCGCGCGTTGGCCACCGCCCCGACCCTCCTGTTACTCGACGAACCAGCTGCGGGGATGAACCCTACCGAGTCCCGAGAACTCATGGAGCTCATTCGGCAAATCCTCGCAAAGGGCATGACTATATTTCTCATCGAACACGACATGCGCGTCGTCATGAACATCTCAGATTGGATCTACGTCCTCGACCATGGCGAGATTATTGCGCAAGGCATGCCCGCAGATGTGCAAAACAACCCGCGGGTCATTGAAGCCTATCTTGGCACCGATGTAGGAGCTGCGCAGTCATGACCAGCTCTGATCGTGCACAACCAATTCTCGCCTTAGAAAATGTGGTAGCCGGCCACGGAAGTCTGACGATCCTCAAAGGGATTTCCCTCAATGTATGTGCCGGCGAAATTGTGACGCTCATTGGCTCCAATGGCGCCGGCAAAACTACAATGTTGAATACCATTTGCGGTATCGTCTCAGTCCGTGAGGGAAAAATTCTATTCGAGGGAGACGACATCTCGCACTGCGCCACGCACGACATTGCCCGCCGTGGTATTGCCCATGTTCCCGAAGGACGGCGGCTTTTTCCCGATCTCACCGTCATCGAAAATCTCGAAATGGGAGCCTTCCTGCGCCGAGACCGCGACGAAATTCAGCGCGACATCGAACGAATGTTCGCTCTTTTCCCAAGACTCCGCGAGCGCGCCAAAATGCGAGCTGGTAGCCTCTCGGGCGGCGAACAGCAAATGTGCGCAATTGCTCGCGGCCTCATGGCTCGCCCCAAGATCATGCTCCTCGATGAGCCGTCGTTGGGACTCGCGCCGAAAGTCGTGCACCAGATTTTCGAAATCATTCAGCAGATCAACCACGAAGGGACGCCTGTGCTGCTCGTCGAACAAAACGCCCACATCGCTCTGTCGGTCGCCCATCGTGGCTACGTAATTGCCACAGGCCAGATTACCTTACAGGGGACCGGCCAAGAACTCCTGGGCAATGACATGGTGAAGAAACTCTACCTCGGCGAAGCCTGACCCCGGAGCCTCGCCAGGGCCGGACAGGGAATCTTTTACTCATCGAGAAATCGCGCGAGGATGGGTGCGTACGCGTCAATTCGTCGGTCTCGGAGAAATGGCCAGTGCTGGCGAACTTCTTCCTGCACTCGTGGGTCACACGCGGCGACCAGGACTTCCTCACGATCGTGCGACGCCTTCGCCAGAATCTCGCCAAACGGTCCACAAATAAACGAGCCGCCCCAAAATTCGATTCCGCCTCCTGCCGGTCCTTCGTGTCCCACCCGATTCGCCACCGCCACGTACACACCATTGGCGATAGCATGAGCGCGCTGAATAGTCTCCCACGCCGCATGCTGGCGTTCGCCAAACTCCACCTTCTCGCTCGGATGCCAGCCAATAGCAGTCGGAAAGCACAAGACATGTGCCCCTTGAAGGGCTGCAATTCGCGCCCCCTCCGGATACCACTGGTCCCAGCAAATCAGAGGCGCCACGCGGCCGTAACGCGTCGTAAACGCGCGGAAGCCCAAGTCGCCAGGCGTGAAATAAAACTTCTCGTAGTATAAGGGATCGTCCGGGATGTGCATCTTGCGGTACATGCCCACAATGCGCCCATCAACGTCGAGCATAACAACGGTATTGTGATACACGCCTGCCGCACGCCTTTCAAACAATGGCACAACGATAGCCACCCCCAGTTCAGCTGCCAAGTTGGAAAAGGCGTCAGTGGTTTCACCTGGGATCGATTCCGCAAGCGCAAAGTTCGCGTGATCTTCGCATTGGCAAAAGTACAGCGAGCGAAATAGCTCCGGCAGGCAGACAATCTGCGCTTTTTGATGAGCCGCCTTGCGAATCATCTCCGCCGCCTTGCGAAGATTCTCCGTGGGATCGGGCGAGCATGCCATCTGGATTACGGCAATCGTAAAAGGTCGCTCACTCATTTCGTGTGTTCCTCGCGAGATCATGCGCGCAATGGCGAAAATCCTCAGTGGAATTCAATGGTCGCGTCTCTGCGCGTCGCCAGCTCTGGCCAGAGCCTACTCAACAAATTCAATGCGTGTGCCCGGTTTCACTCGCTTGGCGAGCTGTTCCGCATCCCAGTTGGTCAGCCGAATGCAGCCGTGCGACGTGTTCCTGCTGATGTTCTCCGGATTCGGTGTTCCATGAATTCCCACACTCTTGCGCGACGTGCCAATCCACACCTTTCCTACAGGGCTGTTTGGCCCAGGCGGTAGCATTTCCTCCGGCTCATTCGGATCAGCATCCCAGAAGAGTTTCGGCTGATATTTGAATGGCGGATAAAAAATCACCGACGTCACTTGATATGTCCCCAACGGCAGAGGATCATACTCGCTACCCAGCGTGGACGGATAATAAAACATGAAGCGACCTTGCACGTCGAACGCCATCGTCCACTTGTTATGCTTGGAAACGCGAATCACTGCCACATCGCCGCGCTTTTCGTCAATCCCGTCGAGTACATTAGGAGCCAGGATTGTCTCGCCTGCAGAAAGCTCGTCAATATCAACGCCCGGGTTGAGCTTGCGCAGCAGCGATTGCGAGCAATGAAATTTTTCTGCCAGTTTTTCGCCAAGGCTCTCATAGGGTAGCCACTTGTATTTCGCCATGGCATGGTAATCGCGCGGGATTTCGTAAAAGGGCCCCTTCACGTCGTCGGCTGTCAGCGTGTACTCCACTAAATAGCCGACTTGGGCGAATTCCTCCAGCCGGTTGAGCATCGCATCGTCAAGCTGACCGGTTGTCGGCAGGCCATTGTTCATCTGGTAAACGTAAAGCGCGCGCCCAGTGTTATAGCCCCACCTCCCATCAATCTCCCCGACGGAATAGCCATGGTAATCCAGAAAGATTTGCAGCTTCAGAACATCGAGATCATCTTCCGGATCACGCGGAAAATTAATCTTTCGATTTGCTGCGCTCAGTCCCCCAGCGCCTGGTGCTGCCACCGCAGTTGCCGCCCGCGGACCGGGTTTCTCGTCCGGTGGAATTATCTCTTCGACCCGAACGTCAACTTTGGGCGCAGGCCACTGTTGCGACTGATCAGGCGTCTGCTCATCCTGCGAAACCTGGTCAGTGCGCAAGGTCATCGAGGGAGCCCGCCTTGTCACCTTGGCACCAAACGGACTCTTCTTCAGTTTGAAAATGCCGAATCCTGCCGGCGGTGTTTTTGCTGGTTGATCAGCTTCCTGAGCTTGAATAGCACATGTTGTTATAATAACAAGTAAACAAACGAACACCTGCGAAAGCTTCTTCAATCTCACGACCTCGTTTTCCCTCTTGTGATTCATCTGGATTCCAAAAAAGCGGGCTACTGCCGCGCGCCCTTGATTCGCCGTTTTTATCTCACGCAAAATCCGTATGCGCTCACTTCCTTGCGTTATCACAAACGCACGCAAACTCCATTCGAGAAGCCGTGATAGAATTTTTCCGCCCTCGTCGACTTCCCTCTCTAATCATCAGCCAGTTCTTTCGCTCGTCGGAACGCTGCCTTGATCTTCTCCCACGCGAGTCTCGGGTTGGCCGGCCGTATCCACGAAAGATGCTCGCACGCGTAAATTCCCCACACCGCAATGTTGCGTACTCCCTCCTCGCACATGATCTCCACCGCCTGCACGAGCTCGTCCTCTTTGCCAGAGGGCACGCCAAAGCCCTGCAGCCAAATCTGCGCCTCAAGACCGTGCCGCCGTGCAATGCTCACAACTTCGCGCGAGGCCTGGCGCACATAGTCCAGATCGTGCTTTGCGGCCAGCCAGTATGGATCCGTCCCAAAAACGTCCAGCGGACGAATTTGTGCCAGATTCTCCCAGTTGGTTGTGCCGTGGGAAGTGTTGCGATGCGGCAGCACACACAGCGCATTGCGCAGGCCATGCTGTGCAGCATCGCTTGTAAGATCGCGCAAAAACTTCTCCACGCACATCTCTTTAAAACCACAGACTTCCGGTGTCTCCTCGTTCGGCATAGGTTTCCCTATGCGCTCCTCAAATAACTTCTGACAATGGCTGCAACGGCACCCCCATGTATTCGGGCGGCCACCCATCCAAGAAGGGATGTAAAAATGCGGCTCATCCCAAAAGGCCACCTGCGCTCCGCTGCTTGCGGCCGCCTCAATCCACTGGCGCATGAATGCGCGAAATTTCGGATTGTTTGGACACGCTGCGCCGGTGGGACGCCCATCGCTCAGCACCTGCATCGCGTCCACGTTTTGCATGACAAAGTTGGAGAAAGCCTCCCCGCCAAACACCTTGCCTACTCCCCACGGATCAATCCACGCCTCGAGTCCTGCATCTCGTGTCGCCGCCACAAGGTCGGCGACGGCCGCGTGACAAAAAATCATGTCGTTCTCGCTATATGTGTGAACGACAAAGTCGCACCCCATGCCGCACAGTTCCTCCAGGTCTCGCAGATAATGCTTCAGAATTCGATTCCCGAAATATGAGCAGCCAAGTTTCATCTGTGTTTTCCTTTCGCCAACAAACCATGTTCACGGCAATGCCCAGAAAAATCAGGCCGCGCAACACGATTCACGCCAAAACACGAGGCCCGCAACGCGCTGGACACTCATGCCGAATAGATTGCGTGCCAGAGAGTATCGTTTCATCGCTGTAGAGTGGGCGATTAGCTCAGCTGGTTAGAGCGTTGGCCTCACATGCCAAAGGTCACAGGTTCGAGTCCTGTATCGCCCACCACTTGCTATCCCCCTGACAAAGCAAAGCTTCGGTCCTCAGCGCGCAATGTCTTGCTCAATATGGCCGCATTATCTCTCTAAAAATCAAAATCAGGAAACGACCCGCACTTGGAGACAAAATCTCGAAAAAATGCATGTCACAATGAATATTCAATTATGAATATGTGAATATCTTCACAAATGGCAGCCCAAAACAAAAAACGCCTCCCGCGCGAAGTGTTCGAGATCGTCGCTGAGCACTTTGCTGCATTGGCCGACGTCAATCGGTTGCGCATTTTGCAAGAGTTGGGCGACGGCCCACGCACAGTCTCCGATCTTTGCCGCACGCTCAATCTTACCCAACCAAACACCTCAGCCCATCTTGCGGTGCTGCGGGGAGCTGGGCTCGTGGTGGGAACGCGTCGAGGAAAAAACGTGATTTACTCGCTCGCCGATGAAACCGTTAGCAATCTGTGCGAACTCGTTTGTCGGTGCATCCGCGAGAAACAGAATCGCCTCCATGCTCTCATCGAAGAGGAGACTGGGCCGCCGAAGCTCCAGCTGACATCACATCATCAATCAGAAAGAGGAAGATGAACCATGAAAGTTTCAACCATCACACCTTCTGAGTTATTTCAGATCGTAAGTCGGGGGGAAGAACCCGAAATTCTCGACGTCCGCACGCCCGCAGAGTATGACGCCGTGCGCATCCTGGGGACAAAGAATATCCCCCTCGACCGGCTCGATGTTCGCCAATATCTTGCTCATCGTCAAGCCAGTGCCGAGAAGCCTATTTACGTCCTTTGCAAAGGCGGGACCCGTGCTCGAATGGCCTGTGAGCGTTTCCTCGAGGCCGGATTCCCGAACGCCATTCTTATCGACGGGGGAATTATGGCCTGGGAGGCATGCAACTTGCCGATTGAACGACAGGTCCCAAATGTGGAGAGCCAAGTGCGCCTCACCATCGGCACGCTCAACCTCATCGGCGTCGTTCTTGCTGCCATGGTGAGCCCCTATTTTCTGATTCTTCCCGCTTTCGTCGGTTGTGGGCTCATCTACGCCGGCCTCACCGGCAAATGCCCGTTGGCGCATGTGATCGCCTCTATGCCGTGGAATCGCGTTGCGGCAGGAGCAGCATGCTGCAATCCTGCAACGAACCAGTAATCACCCCGAAAGGATGGTAGCGATGGTACCGAAAATTGTCATTGTTGGCGGTGTAGCAGCGGGGGCAAGCTGTGCCGCGCGCGCCCGTCGTCTCTCTGAGCAAGCGGAAATTATTCTCGTCGAACGCGGTCCTTTCGTAAGCTTTGCCAATTGTGGCCTGCCGTACTATATCGGTGGCGAAATCGCTGACCGCCAAAAGCTCATCGTGCAGTCCGCGCATAGCCTTCACGCCCGCTTCAATATTGACGTCCGGATAGAGACAGAGGCCATCGTCATTGATCCGAAGGCCAAGACCGTCCTGCTTCGCCATCGACCCTCTGGTGAGGAGCGTTTGGAGACGTACGACGAATTGGTCCTTGCCGTGGGTGCCAAGCCTTTAGCACCGCCGATCCCTGGTCTGAACCGCGCAGGACATTTTTTCCTACGCACAATTCCAGACGTGGACGCCATTCAGGAGTGGCTGGCCACTCACCCGTGCCAGCGCGCGGTTGTTGTGGGTGGAGGCTACATTGGTCTCGAAACAGCCGAGCAGCTGCACAAGCGCGGGCTTCACGTTTCGATTGTCGAAGCTCTACCCCAAGTCATGGCGCCTTTTGATCCCGACATGGCTGCCTATCTGCACCGCGAGATCCGCTCGCACGGCGTCGACCTCTACCTCAACGATCCCGTCGCATCTTTCGAAGCCCCCTCCTCCCCAGGCGAAGCCCATGCCTCTGTGGTTGTGCTAAAAAGTGGCACGTCCCTTCCAGCCGACATCGTGATTCTCGGGCTTGGTGTGCGCCCTGACACTGACCTTGCAAAGACCGCGCAAATCGAGATTGGCCCCACAGGCGGTATCCGCGTTGATGAATTCATGCGCACAAGCGTCGAGCACATCTGGGCTGCCGGCGACGCCGTCGAGGTCAAAGACTTTGTGACAGGTCAGCCGTGCGTCGTTCCTCTCGCCGGCCCTGCTAACCGCCAAGGACGGATCATTGCGGATAATATTTTCGGATTCCAATCACGCTACGCTGGAACCATTGGAACTGCGATCCTGCGCTTGTTCACGTTAGCGGCGGCTTGCACCGGTGCCAATGAGAAAGCACTTTCGCGTCTTGGCCGCCATTACGAGGTCATCCATCTGCACCCCGCTTCGCATGCGAGTTATTATCCTGGTGCGAAACCGCTCGCGATGAAGGTCATCTTCGATCCTGCAAACGGCGAACTGCTCGGTGCACAAATCGTCGGCCACGATGGCGTGGACAAACGCATTGACGTCCTTGCAACGGCAATCAAAGCCCGCATGACAGTCGAAGATGTCGCCGAACTCGAGCTCGCCTATGCACCGCCGTTCGGGTCAGCGAAAGATCCCGTCAATATGGCAGGCATGGTCGCTCAAAATATCCGCCGAGGCCTTGTTAGCCAGGCTCAGTGGCATGAGATTCGACCTGAAGCACCATTCATCGTCCTCGACGCAAGAACGGCTGCTGAGCGCGCGCATGGCGCTATTCCCGGATCAATTCATGTTCCGGTTGATTACCTACGACGCCACTTAGCCGAGCTGCCACGAGATCGCGAAATCGTTGTCCATTGTGCAGCCGGCCTGCGCTCCTACATCGCTAACCGGATTTTGCTCCAGAACGGCTTCAAGGTCCGGAACCTGTCCGGTGGCTTTAGAACCTGGGAAGTCGCTACATCTTCGGACGGGGCCTGAGGTCCCGAGCCCGGCGGACTCGATCGATGAACAAGATACCGTCAAGATGATCGAGTTCGTGCTGAATCACCACAGCCTCGAAGCCGACAGCCTCGAGCGTAAGTGGTTGGCAGTTGGCGTCAAAAGCGCTCACAACGATTCGCGCAGACCGCTCAATGTGAGCAACATAGTCAGGGACGGAAAGGCACCCCTCTCGGAAGCTGATCCGTCCCGCTCTCTCCAGAATCAAAGGATTGACGAGCGTGAGACGCCCGTGGTTGAGAACAGGCCGTTTTGCTCGGCTTGCATCCACAACCACGATCCGAATACTTTCTCCAATCTGTGGAGCCGCGATCCCCACCCCGACATGATCGTCCAAAGTATCCCACAAATCTTGCACGATATGGCTCCACTCAGCACTGCAGTGGCTGGCCGGTATCGCGACTTGACGCAACACGTGGTGCGGAATCGTTAGAATTTTCCGAACCGGCAAAGGCTAAAGCTCCTCGCTTTCTACCGGTTCCATCCGGACCTCAACACCTACTGATTTGCCCGCAGCCACGAGGTCCTGTTCTAGCGCGACGAGGTCACAATCCGCACACCCTTCCAAGCGAACCAGATAAATAGGAATTTCTGTCTTTTCAATCAACTGCGTCGCCATCTCCACAATGTTCACGCCATGGCGCGCAAGGACTTCGGCAATCGCTGCAACGATCCCCACGCGGTTTGGCCCCACCGCGGAAACAAAAATGTTTGGCTCGGGACTGTCAGATTCCTCAACAGCTTCGTCAATATGACAGCGCAACCCAAGTTCTCGACCTAACTTCCGTGTCTCGCGCTCGAGTTCGTCCGGAGAGCCACCGCGAGCCAGTAGCATCAGGGCGAAGTTACCCGACAAACGGCTCATCGAAACGTCCTCAATGTCCGCCCCCAAGTTTGCTAACATTCGAGCGATTGCAGCAATGAGTCCCGGACGATCGACTCCAGTAAATGTCAACAGTCGCCTCATCATGTCTAGCTAACGACCTCGTCCTTGTTGCGTCCAGGAAAAAGAGAAACTCCTCTCACCGCTATAGGCGAGAGGAAGAACCGCAACGTGATCCCATTCTTGTCGACCAGATACTGACGCTGCTTCAGGAAAGTACGCCGGCAATGGCACGCACTGTGTCGCGCGCAATCACCAGCTCCTCGTCCGTAGGAATAACAAATGCCCTAACGGGGGAGTTGTCAGCCGTGATTTCGCCCCCCCTGGCTCCGACTGAGTTGTTCTTGCCACGGTCAAGAACAATCCCCACCTTCTCAAGATTCTCCAAGATAAGCTCGCGCACAAGTGCGCTGTTCTCGCCGATTCCACCCGCGAATGCGATATAGTCGGCGCCGCCGAGCGCAGCATGGTAGGCCCCAATGTACTTGCGCACGCGATAGCAGAAAGCTTTCACCGCGAGAGTCGCGCGCTCATTGCCCTCTTGCATTGCGGCGACGAGCTCGCGCATGTCATTCGACAATCCCGAAATGCCCTTTAGCCCACTGAACTTGTTCAGCACAGTGTTCATCTCCTGCACCGATTGATCTTCCTTAGCCATCAAATAAAGAATAATCGCCGGATCAATGTCGCCGCAGCGCGTGCCCATGATTAGACCTTCCAATGGCGTGAAACCCATCGACGTGTCAATCGAGCGCCCACCGTCCACCGCAGCGATCGAACAGCCGTTTCCAAGATGCACAGTGATGGCCTTAAATTCTTTGCGCGGCCGCTTCGCAAAACGAGTTTCAATCGCATACGTCATATAACGGTGCGACGTGCCGTGGAACCCATAACGACGTATCTTATACTTCTGGTAAACCTCATACGGCAGCGCATAAATAAATGCATACTTGGGCATCGTCTGATGAAAGGAAGTGTCAAAAACCGCGACGTGAGGCACGTCAGGCAAGGCTTGCTGCATGAGCCGAATACCGCGGTAGTTGTGCGGATTATGCAGGGGAGCTAGCTCGAAGCATTCCTTAATGCGTTCCAACGCTTCGTCATCCAACAGCATGGACTGAGTGAAATATTCACCCCCATGCACCACTCGGTGTCCCACCGCCTCGATCTCTTTAACATCCCCAATCGCGCCAGTTTCTGGGTGCGTCAAACAGACAAGCACTTGTTTGATTGCAGCCGCATGATCGGCAATGTTTAGCTCATCCTTGAAAACTTCTTTTCCGGGAGCCTGAAACCTCACGGTCGAGGTCGTGGCGCCAATCTTGTCCACCAAACCGCGTCCTAGCTTGCGCTCGGTCCCGGCTTGAATTGCCTCAAGGCTTGTGTCTATCAATTCAAATTTGACCGACGAGCTTCCTACGTTCAATACGAGCACTTTCATAAACAACTGTCCTTACGGGTGGAAATGTAAAAAAATGCCACCAAAATTTACATAAATGGCCAGGAATTAGTCAAAAAAATGAAAATGTGCCCCATTCTAGTTCTAAACCATCCGATATAATCTGATTAATTTGCAAAAAGACGTCATTTGTGCACTCCCATCTTTGCATCTTCTTGACCTGTGACGAAAAGCCGTTGTTTCATGTCCGGTTTGCCACCTCGTGCTCGTCTCGGGAGCTCAGGGCAGAACGAGGGCCTGCGCTTGCTCAACGCAAAGATTTCCCGCACGATCACGGCACAATCTTCCTCATTCGCAACCGTGATGCGTTTCGGCCAAGTAGGTTGACGAGCAAAACAAGTTGACAGCCACGCTTTCTCACTACGTCCTTTGCACACCAAGCGATGTCAGGACATGGAGGCCATTTCACGATCATGTGTGGGACCAGGTTATGAGTTTGCGCGAGCGTCTTCGTTTTGACCGTCGGGAACTTTCAGGTGCCTTCGGGGACGTTGGCACCGATCTGCCTCTTATGATCGGAATACTGCGCACCACAGGATTGCACGTGCCGAGCGCCCTTTTTGCTTTTGGCCTCATGCAAATAATGACTGGTCTCATCTATGGCATTCCGATGGCCGTGCAGCCGTTGAAGGCCATGGCCGTCATCGTAATTGCTCAAAAGTTGCCAGCAAGCGCGCTCCTCGGCGGGGGATTAGCTATCGGAATTTCCATGCTCGTCCTCACGGTCTCCGGCGCACTCTCCTGGCTGGGGCGCTACGTCCCGCGGCCGGTCATTCGCGGGATTCAGCTAGGCCTAGCACTTCAGCTTAGTATGCTTGCGCTAAAAGATTATCTTCCCAAGGATAGCCAAGTGGGATATGTGCTTGCTGCTTTCTCGGCCACGGCGATCTTGGTGTTCCGCACAAACCGCCGATTGCCAATAACCCCCCTCATCCTCCTCGCTGGCGTGCTCTGGGCCATTGTCGGCGGGAAGCTGAGTATCCACGAGATTGCCGCATCCGTAGGCTTCCACCTCCCGCGTCCTCATTTGCCGACCCTTTCCGATGTGATCACGGGCTTCGTCACCCTTGCGATTCCGCAGCTTCCGCTCAGCATAGGAAACTCCGTCCTGGCTACCCAGCGGCTTGCCCAAGACCTTTTTCCGCACGCAAAAATTTCTCACAAAAAAATCGGCTACACTTACAGCTTGATGAATCTCATCATCCCCTTTCTCGGCGGCATTCCTACGTGCCACGGCTGCGGAGGATTGGCGGGAATGCATTTTTTTGGTGGCCGCACAGGCGGTGCTCCCGTCATCTACGGCTTGTTCTATATCACCTTGGGCCTTATGTTTGGCGGAGCTTTCGACACCGTGGTGAAATTGTTCCCGCTGTCGCTGCTCGGTGTCATTCTAATGTTCGAAGCAATTGCGCTCATGCAAAATATCACTGATGTCGCAAGCGATAAGCGAAGCTTCTTTCTCTGCTGTCTCTGCGGCGTTTGCGCAGCGTACTTGCCAAACGGTTATGTCATCGCACTGCTTGGGGGCATTATCGTCGACCGACTTCTGCCACCTTATAAAGAATTCTGCGAAGGTTCCCGTTGCGAACGGTGAGCGCGTACGTTTTTTTCACTAAGTTGTCACTGGTCCGTGAAGGGGAAATTGAGTGTGCTCGCATGCAAGATGCACCCGCATATCGAGTCAAAGGAGATAAAGAAGATGCAGCCACGCGTTGGTATTGTGATGGGCTCAAAATCTGATTGGGACACGATGAAACATTGCGCCGAAACATTGCGGCGTTTTGATGTGGCGTTCGAAGTCCATGTTTATTCCGCTCACCGTACACCGGACAAGGCAATCGAATATGCATCGACCGCGGAAGCACGCGGGCTATGCGTGCTCATTGCAGCCGCTGGCGGTGCAGCCCACCTTGCCGGAGTTCTCGCTGCCAAAACCATCCTCCCCGTCCTCGCCGTTCCAATGAAATCCGATCCTCTTGCCGGTTTCGACTCGTTGCTCTCAATGGTGCAAATGCCGGCCGGCATACCTGTGGCCGCATTCGCGATTGGCAAGGCTGGCGCCGTCAACGCTGCCCTATTTGCGGTCTCGCTTTTAGCTCTGCACGACGAAAGGCTAAGATTACGACTCGAACAATTCAGAAAAGAGCAAACAGAAAAAGTGCTGCAAAACGACGCCGAGCTACAACGCGAACTTCAATGACCTTTTGCCCTCACTTACGTCAACCTTACAACGGAGGGAGAAAATTGGGTGGCTTTCGAATACTCCCTGCGGTCGCCCTTACCTTTTCGTGAATAGCATGCTGCTATCGAATTCAGGACATCGACAACAACATCTCCAACAGGATGAAATGATGCCAATCCCTCCTCGTCCCCGGCTTCGGTATCCCGACCTGATTCTTCCTCTTCTCGTTATCGCGTTGGGCATAACTCTCATTCCGTGGGGAGCGCAGATCTTTTTGCAACTTCAACCCATTCTCGAGCGTTTGCCAATAAAACATCTCTGGGCCATTGGGCTACAATTTGCGAATCCATTCATGGGCGTGCTTGTCGCCCTCGCGATTCTGTTTCTCGATGCGAAAAAACGTTACCTTGTCGCTTATCTCATCGTGGGGATGTTGATGGCGGGAGCGGTTAATTCTACCATCAAGGAACTGACGGGCCGTCGCCGACCTGAGTGGTCAGTCGCGATGAATGCCGAACGCGAGCGCGATATGAGAGAACTTGCCGCCAAACAGCCTCACCGTTATCTTCCTGTTGAGCGGCGTGATATTTGGAGCGGGCTCCGCAGCGATCGCCTCTGGTTCACGGATAAAAATGCTTCCTTCCCCTCAGGCCACGCCGCGGCTGCTTTTGGTCTTGCCGCGTTCCTTTGCCTTGCATATCCCCAGGCGCGCGTCTTGTGGGTTTTTCTGGCGGTCTTGGCAGCTCTCGTGCGCGTGAAATCCGCCCACCATTACCTCGAAGACGTTATGGTTGGCGGAGCACTTGCGTGGATTGTCGCTCAATGGACTTACACGTGGCGATGGCCTGGTCTGTTGAGTCAGAAAATTGCGAAGCTGTTGGGTTGCGGCCCAGGCGCTCGCATCGAAGATGTCCCTAGGAAAAAAACACACTCTTCTGGCGGAAACCTTTCCGCCACTGCCGATGGCGGCGAGTAGACAATTGATGTGTCCCTACTCAATTTGGCTTCACTTGCCAGAGAAATGTCCAACGTTATGCCGCTTCTAAGGTGAGTTTTTCCGAACGCGGTGTCAGTCAGAACTTGTTCATAGCTGCGAGGAATTCCTCATTCGACTTCGTCTTGCGCATCTTGTCGAGCAGAAATTCCATTGCCTCCACGGGTTGGAGCTCCGTCAAAACTTTGCGGAGAAGCCACACACGCATCAGCACGTTGTGCGGCAACAAGAGTTCCTCCTTGCGCGTGCCGCTGCGCAGCAAGTCAATTGCGGGGAAGATGCGGCGGTCAGCAAGCTTGCGATCCAGGTTGATTTCGCAGTTGCCCGTTCCTTTGAATTCCTCGAAAATAACGTCGTCCATGCGGCTGCCCGTCTCAATGAGAGCCGTCGCTATAATCGTGAGCGAGCCGCCCTCCTCGATATTGCGTGCAGCGCCAAAAAACCGTTTTGGTCGCTGAAGAGCCTGGCTATCAATACCACCGGAAAGCACCTTGCCTGACGACGGACACAACGTATTGTAAGCGCGTGCTAAACGCGTGATCGAGTCGAGAAGAATCACCACGTCGTGGCCGTATTCGACCATACGCTTGGCCTTTTCGATAACCATCTCTGCCACGTGCACATGGCGATCGGCAGGCTCATCGAATGTCGAGCTCACGACTTCCCCCTTCACGTTGCGCTCCATGTCGGTGACTTCTTCCGGACGCTCATCAATCAGCAAGACAATGAGCTTAATCTCCGGATGATTCGTGGTGATCGCGTTCGCAATCTTTTGCAGAATCATAGTCTTGCCCGTGCGGGGAGGCGCCACAATGAGTGCCCGCTGGCCCTTACCTAAGGGAATCAGCAAGTCCAGCACTCGCGTCGTGTATTCATCCGGGGTGGTTTCCAATCGAATTCGCTGAGTGGGGTAGAGCGGCGTAAGGTTTTCGAAGATCGTTTTGTCGCGAGCTTTCTCCGGCGATTCGCTGTTGATGGATTCAACCTTCAAGAGCGCAAAATAGCGTTCCCCCTCTTTGGGCGGACGAATCTCGCCCACCACGTAATCGCCTTTGCGCAAGTTGAAGCGACGAATCTGCGAGGGCGAGACGTAAATGTCATCGGGGCCCGGCAGATAATTGTAGCTCGGCGAACGCAGAAAACCAAATCCGTCCTGCAAGATTTCCAGCACTCCCTCACCACGCAGCACCTCCGGCGGAGTGGTCGGGTTCTCCTCCTGAGTTTTCTGTTGAGTGGCCTGCATGATGCGCAGGATCAGATCCTGCTTGCGCAGGTTCGAGTAACCCTCAATGTTGAGCTCTTTTGCGATCTTCGTAAGCTCAGGAACAGTCTTTTTTCTTAGTGCTTCGATATCCACGGAAGGACCCTCCGCCTGTATTGGTGATAAACGTGGGATTGCTTAGCTATGACATCCTCTAACAATGCCAAACTTCACAGCGCTGCTAAGTCGTCAAAAACTCCCTACCTGCTTTTTCAACCGTGCTGCGTGCCGCCTCGGGCGACAAAACTCCAGCCTACGTCATCCTGAAATTCATTCCTAACGTTCTAAGCATACGAATGACTTGCTCCCGCGTCTCTTCGAGCGTGCCGCTGTTATCGATCACGAAATGCGCTCGGCGAACTTTCTCATCATCAGGCCACTGGGCGGTCAGCCGCCGACTGATTTCCGAATCACTCCAGCTATTTCGCCTTTTCAGCCGCTCACGGCGCACTTCGTCTTTTGTCACGACCACCGCGACGCGGTCGACCAGTGAGTCAAGACCGTTCTCGAAAAGCAGCGGCACCATGAACACGACGAGCGGTTTGTGCCGATATTCGTCCAGCAGACGCAGCTCCTCAGCTCGAACCTTCGGATGCATGATCGCATTCAGCTCCGCGAGCCGTGCGCGATCAGCAAAGACCAGCCCGGCTACCTTCCTGCGATCGATCGTCCCGTCAGGTGCCAGGATCTCCCGACCAAAATGCTCGATGAGCTCTGCGTAGGCTGCTCCATCAGGGCTTTGTACCTGATGAGAAATCTCGTCGGCGTCAATGACAGGGGCGCCAACGAGCTCGGTTATCATCCGAGCTACCGTGCTCTTCCCGCTTCCTACCGTTCCCGTCAAACCAAGAATCACGATCGCTCATGACCTGCGGAAATGTGGACGGCAAGGATAAGTCGGGTGGTTTCCGTTTTGTAGTACCTTGGGCATGTTGATATATTTCAATGCCACCGACGAATCTTTCGTCTCGCCGAAAACTTGATCACAGCGATCGACAAACGCGACGCAGCGCTTCCACCGCGTAGTCTACCTGCTCGCGCGTCAACACCAGGGGTGGGCACAAGCGGATCGAGTGCGCGCCGCAGCCAAGAACTAGCACACCTTCAAAGAACATCCTCCGTACAATTTCGTTGCGTATATCAGGCGACGGCTTGCCACTTGCGTCGAGCGCATCAATACCGATCATGAGCCCTAGTCCACGCGGATGACCTAGACATTTTACATGCTGTGTCAGTTCTGTCAAACGCTCGATAAGGTACGCGCCCACCTCGGTTGCATTGATCATGAGTGATTCTTCAAGAAGGTCCAGTGTGGCTAAGCCCGCAGCGCAGGCCACCGGATTACCCCCAAACGTCGAAGCGTGCTGCCCCGGCTCCCAGTTCATCACGTCTGCGCGTGCGATGACCGCGCCGAGCGGCAGCCCCGACGCAATGCCCTTCGCTGTGCAGATCACGTCAGGCTCGAGGCCAAAATGTTCACAGGCAAACATTTTTCCAGTGCGCCCCATGCCGCACTGAACTTCGTCCGCAACCAGCAGAATCCCATACCGTCGACACATTGCCTGCAGTTCGAGCAACCACTGCTTGTCCGGGACGATGTAACCGCCCTCACCTTGGATCGGCTCGACAAACACAGCAGCAAAGTTCCCCTCGTCCACTACCCGCTTGATAACGTCCCGCTCGATGGACTCAACCGGTTGCTGATAATGCACGTGCACGACCCCGCTCAAAAACGGACCAAAATTGCGGCGTTGGATGTTTTTGCTGGCTGTCAACGAGAGCGCTCCCATCGTGCGGCCATGGAACGAACCGTAAAAAGCAAGCATCTGATGGCCGCGTGTGTGATGACGTGCTAACTTAATTGCACACTCGATAGATTCGGCGCCAGAATTTGTGAAGAAAACGCGCTTCGGTCCCCGAATGGGAGCATGCGCAACCAGCCGCTCCGCAAGGCGCACCTGCACTTCATAGTAAAAATCGGTTCCACTCATGTGGAGAAATTTATCCGCTTGCCTACGGATTGCCTCGATCACGTGCGGATGGCTATGGCCTGTCGAGCACACAGCAATTCCAGCAGCCAGATCCAGAAATCGGTTGCCGTCCACATCCCAAACCACACATCCCTCCCCGCGCTCCATCACGAACCCGAAATCGCGTGTGTACGACGGCGACATGATGGCGTGGTCGCGTTCAATGATAGCCCGCGCTTTAGGTCCGGGCGGTGTTACCTTGAGTTCCGGCAATAGAGCTGCCACCGCACTGTTCGAAGCAAGTCCCTTTGTCATTACGTCCCTCCACATTGCCGCATCGAAGATGACAGCAAATAATTGTTCCGGCTCCTATGGAAGCCTTCTGAATTACGAAGGCAGAGCCATAACAGCGTGTTGTCTAGAAAAACTTCTCGATTTTTGCACTCCGCCTCAGGTCGACTCCCCACCGCAGAAATAACTCCCGCTGCTTATAGCGCAGATACGAGCTTCGTAGGCAACCCGCGTGTTTCTCCCGTACAAGAATAATGTGGAAACCTTGCGCTGTACGAACGACATCACTGATCTGCCCCGGGGCAAGCGAGAATGCGGCCTCATCGAACGCCGGCGGCATTTTCCCCCGCGTCAAATATCCCAGATCGCCGCACTTTGTTGCAGTCTTGCGATCTTGAGAATATCGCAGTGCCAGTTCGCAAAAATCTGCTCCCTGCTTTAGCATTTTGTGCACCTCGCGTGCCATGCGCTCCGAAGCTTGCATCACCTGCGTCGTCGCACGCTCGTTCGCAGCAAAAAATATGTGTGCCGCACGAATCTCATCACCTTTGTCCAAGGGCCCCACATGTTTGCTCGCGAATTCCAAAAGCTCCTCTTCCGTCGGCTCATCCACTTTGTCGGCCATCGAATCCTCGATTCGAGCACCAAGAACCTGAGTGCGAGCCAGCTCGCGAAGGTCGTCCATGCTCAGCCCATATCGCACGGCTATATCTTGCACTTTCGCACCGGGAGGAAGATCGCGATTTGTTTTTTCTATCGCCGCATTGACCTCTGCCTCCGTGACCACCAAGCCATGTTCTCGTGCATATTTGTTGATAAGAATGCGCTCCACGAGCTGATCAAAGACGGGAGCCGATAAGGCTCCAAGCAGGCCGAGTTCCTCTTGCTTATTTTTGGGCACAGGGAACTGCGTAAACTGTTGCTGCGACCGCGCAAAAGCCAGCTCGGCCAACAAGCGCTTCTCTGTAATTGTGGTCCCCTCGACGATCGCCACAATCCTCTCTCCACGCTCGTTACGTGGACAATGTGACAAATCCAGAGGCGGAAACGCCTGAAGATTGGCCTGGGGTAAGTGTTTCTCGGCCTGTTTTTCCTTCTCGCGCGCCGGCAGAGCCATCTGCCCTTGCGGAAGAGAGGGTTTGTTTTTCGCAGCTGCCGCGATCAATGCCATTGCCATGATGGCCGCGATCAGAAGAACATTCTGGAAGCCCCGGCCTTTGCGCTTTCGAACCACATGTTTGCCTACGATCCACATCGTGCCCTCGACCATCACTACATTCCTCACGCCATTTCCATAGCTTCGCACATCGTGAATAGAGCTGCACATTGCCTGTGCTGATTTACGAATGGAATCGCGCAGTTTTGTCATGCAAGATCGCATCAGTGAAGCCGCTGACCCAAACCTCATCTGGCGTCTGCTCGCATTCATAAGGCCTCTGTGGCAACTCATCGTGCTTTCGAGTATTGTGTCGTTGGCTATGGCAGCGCTGCAGCTTGTCGGCCCATATCTCGTGAAAATCACTATTGACGTCTATATTGCGCGGGCTGACGTCCATGGTATTTTCAGGATGGGCCTCCTTTATTTCGCCGTGACCGTCCTTCTGTTTGTCCTCGAATACTCCCAAGGGATGCTTATCGCGTTTGTCGGCCAACAGGGGATGCGGCGCTTGCGCGAAACGCTTTTTTCGCATCTACAGCGCCTCGACGTCCAATTTTTCGACCGTAATCCCGTTGGGCGCGTGCTCACTCGAGTGACAAGCGACGTACAGGCTCTCAATGAACTTTTCTCGCAGGGCGTGATGACCGTGGCCGGCGACGTCTTTCTCGTCGGTGCGATTTTCATGCTCATGCTTCGCACCAGCGTTCCTCTCACGCTACTCGTATTCCTCACGGCCCCACTTGTCTATTTCAGTGGTTATCTTTTTAGCAAATTCGTGCGCGAAGCCTACCGCGATGTGCGTCTCCGCCTCTCGCATATGAACGCGTATTTGCAGGAAATACTCGGCGGAATCCGCACGGTTGTGGCCTATAACGCCCAGGAGCAAAGCTTCGAGCAGTTCCGCAAGCTCAACGATGCTTTCCGTCAAGCTAATATGCGCACCGTCTTCTGCCACGCGGTTTTCCTCCCTGCGATCGAACTGATCAGCGCAATCGCGCTCGCGCTCATCTTAGCCAAAGGCGGCATTGGCACGCTCGACAACAGTGTGACGATCGGCACAGTGGTCCTGTTTATTCAGTATACGCAACGCTTCTTTCAGCCGATCAAAGATCTTAGCGACAAGTATAACATTTTTCAAACCGCAATGGCTGCGGCCGAGCGACTCTTCAAGCTACTCGACACCAAGCCCGCGATCGTCTCACCTGCCCAGCCCCGTCACATCCCAACTTTTGGACACCAGATTCGTTTCGATCGCGTTTGGTTTGCCTATCACGACGAGCAATGGGTTCTCCGGGATATCAGCTTCACCCTACCGAAAGGCCAAACGGTGGCTATCGTAGGGCCTACCGGCAGCGGAAAAAGTACAATTGTTTCGCTGCTCACACGTTTTTATGAGGTGCAGCGCGGAGCAATCACCATTGACGGCCACGATATTCGAGACTTATCCCTCGACGATTTGAGGCGACTCGTTGCCGTGGTCAACCAAGACGTCTTTCTTTTTTCAGGCACTATTGCGGACAATATCCGCTTGCGCCGCCCAGACATTCCGCTCGAACGCGTGATCGAATGCGCATGCTACGTCAATGCCGCAACTTTCATTGAAAAACTGCCTGGCCAGTATCATTATGAAATCCATGAGCGAGGCGTCACTCTCTCGGTGGGGCAAAAGCAGCTTCTGGCGCTTGCGCGCGCTCTCGCATTCGATGCCCCCATTCTCGTTCTCGATGAGGCAACGGCCAATATTGATACGGAAACCGAACGATTGATTCAGGATGCACTCTCAAAAATCCTGCGCGAGCGCACAGCACTTATTATCGCACATCGCCTTTCGACGATTCAGAAAGCTAATCGCATCATCGTCCTCCATCACGGTCAGATTCGCGAGACGGGAACACACGACGAACTCCTGCGCCTGGGCGGTCTTTACCGCATGCTCTACGAGTTACAGTTTGCAAGCCACCGCCCAGCTCCCACTGCCACCGCCAAACCACTCGTCTCACTGAGATGAAGCGCGCACTGCCCTTTCCAGAGCCCGCTCGAAAACCTCCAGCGCAAAGCCACATTGCTCACGCGTCACAATAAGCGGTGGACTCATCCGAATAACCTGCTCCGCAAGAAGCGTTGTTTCCAGCAGGAGGCCGCATCGCCGTGATTCTTCCACCACGCTGCGGGCTAATCTTGGGGATTCCAGCTCCACTCCGATCATGAGACCAAGTCCCCTCACATCCCTAATCGCGCTTTGTCGCGAAGCAATGTCCCACAACGACGCAAGCAGAAACTCACCTTCTTTCGCGGAGTTTTCGAGCAAGCGCTCCTCCCTCATGACTTGCAAACCCGCCAACCCTGCCGCACAACTCACGGGATGGCCCCCAAAGGTCGTGATGTGCGAAAAGGGCGGCTCAGCTGCAAAGCCATAGAGGAGCTCGCGGGGCCCGATCACAGCCGCCAGGGGGTAGCCAGCGCCGAGTGCTTTCGCCACCACGATAACGTCCGGTCTCACATCAAACAGATTCGCCGCAAACCACGCATCGCCAATGCGGCCAAATGCTGTTTGCACCTCGTCGAAAATGAGAAATGCGCCAACTTCGTTGCACCGATATCGCAATGCTAACAAAAATTCGCGTGAGGGAACAACGATGCCACCTTCGCCTTGTACGGGCTCCACGAGCACAGCGGCGACTTGCTCATCAATCAGCCGCAAATCACCAACACAGTTGTAACGCAGGAATCTCACCGGCAGCAGAATCTGCGCGTACGGTTCGCGGAAACTTTCTCGTCCGAAGCACGAGGTCGCCCCCACCGTGTCGCCGTGATATGCTCCATGAAAGGCACAGAAAACCCCTCGTCGCGTAGCCTTGGCTGCAAGTTTTAGCGCTGCGTCATTTGCCTCTGCACCCGTCGTGAGAAAATACACACTATCGAACCCAGACGGCGTGAGGCGGGTCAGCTCCGCCGCGAGTTCAACCTGCGCTTGCTGCAGGTGTTCGCCATACACCATCGTATGCGCGTAGCGCCGCGCCTGTTCGACAACAGCCTCTAACACGCGAGGGTGACCATGCCCAACATTTGTCACGCTAATGCCAGCGATGAAATCCAAATACGCGCGCCCCTCGAAATCGTACAGATAACACCCCTCTGCCCGCGCCACAGGGAATTTCGTCGGAAATGGTGAGGTTTGTCCCACATGCTTGAAAAAAAGCTCCTCGAGCCTACGGGCTTGCTGCATAACCGGCTAAACTCCTCTACGACATTGTCAAAAATGCCTCGCATCTGCACCTGCAATCTCACCGGGCTGAGCCTTACAGACGGCCACACTGCTCAAGAAAAAGAAAATCGTTGCAAATAGAAAGAGAGACATTGCGCAATGGTAGTTTGAAGCCGAGCGATCAAATGGGTGCCCCCACACGCCACGGCTCTCTTGAGATGCGGAGTGAAGGTGTTGGTCCCAAGTTTTGCATTTTGAGCGCTTTATAAAAGCAGAATCTGCACCGGAAAAGGCGTTGCCCACAAACGTAGGACTATGCGCATGGTGAGTGGCAGGAAAAAACCCACGCACAGAAGAGCTGGAAGGCGAAAAAGCACCAGCTCGGAGTGTAGGGCTCGCTCATGGCAACTCCGCCTACTTTATTTCATCGGCACTTTGCTCGCTTGCACCGCAGTTGCCCAAGCGGGTTATCGTGCCATCCTCGATAGTCCCTACTTTGTGCTGAGAGAGATCCGCGTCGCAGGAGTGTCGCCTGCTCTGGCCCGCGACATTGAATTACTCGTCAAAGACTCGATCGGCGAACATCCAAATACGCTAGCTTTGAAAGTCCATGAGATTCGGCGGCGCCTTGCTGAACATCCTCGCCTACGCAACGTCACCGTGGAAATCGCTTATCCGCATGCGCTCGTCGTGACTGGTGTCGAGCGCATGCCCGTCGCTATTCTCAGCGCCGGTTCTTTTTATCTAGTCGCCCGCGATGGGGTTGTGATCGAGCGCCTGCGGCCCAGCGAATTGCGTCGCCACGAGCTGCCTTACGTCACCGGCATTTCAGAGGACGCCGTGCAAGTTGGTCAGAAAGTGAATTCGGCTGGACTTATGCGCTCACTGGAAATGTTGGAATTACTGCGGGAGCGAAATCCCAACTTATACAGTCGTTTTAGCGAAGTCAACGTTGCCCAAGATCCTGTTTCGGAGCTCGACAACGTCACGGCTAGACTCCGCGGAGGTATGGAGGTTCGCTTCGGCGACACAAATCCGGCCGAAAAACTTGCTCTCTTAGATTACTTCATTGAGCAGCAGCAAAAAGCCGGGCACGATCCCTTCGCGATGGCCTATGTGGATCTGCGCGTTCCGAATCAGATCGTCTATCTCGACAAAGTGACCGCTGCCGCCTTGCGGGCTGGGGCGGCCGAGCCTCTCCTTGGCAGCATGGGGAGCCCGTCCTTGCCATCTGACGCTGGCGAACTAGGAGAACGCAGGTCAAATCAAACCACGGACGATGTGGTCAAAGATGCTGCCGCTTCTCCGCAAAAGACGCGGTCTGCTACACAGAACACGAAGAAAACCAACCAGGATTCTGCAAAACTCACCAGTGCCGAGAATGCAAGTCACCAAGGCGTTGAACAAAATCCCCAGCCCATCGTCGAACAAGACCCTGGCCCACCTCGTTCGTCTTGGCGACCCCGTTTGCCCTTTAGGTTTTTCAGCCGAAAATCGAAACAAGTTGAAGATGCTCCCGTGCTGCTCGCCCCTAGCGACCCGGGTGAGCAAGAGTGACCCGTTGAAGGAGAAGTTGTTATCATGAAGAAAGCAAGAGGGCCTGTGGTCGCTGCCCTTGATGTTGGCACAACGAAAATCAGAGCGCTTGTTGCCAATTACACAAATGACCCACGCAAGGGGCGACAGCTACGAATTCTTGGGGTAGGTTGTGTGTCATCGCGTGGCGTAAAGGACGCGCTAGCCGATGATCTTGATGACCTTACCGAGGCAATTTGCCAAGCGGTCGAGAGTTGCGAAAAACACTCAGAAACTCGCCTCCACCATGTCTATCTTGGTATTGCGGGAAACTACGTAAGGTGCCGCAATATCGTCGGTAAAGTCCCCATCAAGCGTTCACGCACGATCCGTGACAGTGATATCGTGCAGGCCATCAACAATGCGCTCGAAACGCACTTTCCTTTCAGCAAAGAATACGTCCCTCTCAACTACTTCATCCAAGGATATCGCCTCGGCCACGGCGACCACGTCTCTGACCCACGAGGCATGACCGCTAGTTCTCTTGAAGTCTTCATGCACGTTGTCGATGTTCAATGGGACCGCCTCCAGAATCTTAAAAAGGCCGTGCTTCGCGCTAAACTCGGGATTGCCGATGTTATTGTTCAAAGCTATGCATCGGCCCTCGCAGTCCTAGACGCAGAACAGCGCAAGGCGGGGACCGTACTTCTCGATATGGGGGGCGGCACGACTGACATCATCGTGTTCCACAACGGCCAGCCTGTGTTCACCGGCGTATATCCCTACGCTGGCGGGATTATTACCCATGACATCGCCAGCGTGCTGCATGTGAGCCTCGAAGAGGCTGAAAAACTTAAGTGTGAATGCAGCCTCCGGGAATTCGGGCACTATCGTTCTCTTCCCCTTACCGTGCAGAACATTTACTCAAAGAAGGAGGAGCGAGCAGATTTGCCGGACATTATTCAGGTCGTAGAAGCTCGCGTGGAGGAGATCCTGAGAGATATCCGTGACCTCCTCGAAAAAGAAGACATATTCTCAAAGTATGCTCCGGGCGGCCTAGTTCTTACTGGCGGCGCAGCTTCGCTCAATGGGCTCGCTGAAAAGGCGCAGTCCATTTTCAGCACTGGCCACGATTTCGGGAAGCTAGGTCAACTCACCGTCGTCGTTGGAAAACCGCGCCATATCGTTTCGTCTGGTGGTCTGAGAATTTTCGACGACCCCTCGTTTGCCACCGTCGTTGGGCTTGCCATTTACGGCTTATCCGGCAGCTCTGTCAGCTCGGGCATCCCCAGGCAGTACACCTGGTCTCACAGATTCCGACGCTTTTGGCATCGTCTCTGGGGCTATGATCCTGATCAGTGAACTTATTGGAATTCCTTGGTGCGGGCGAGAGGATTTGAACCTCCACTCCTTTCGGAACCGGATCCTAAGTCCGGCGCGTCTGCCATTCCGCCACGCCCGCCCAGAACTGCGAACCTCTGCAGAAATACTTCTTTTTGCTTCTCCCTATTCGTGTTGCGATTGACCCACAGATCTCGATCGCTTTGGACCAGAACCTATGAAAACGTTTTGCACCTCGCAGAAAACGAGAAAAATTTTTATCTTATTGCTCGCGCTTTTCACTTTCTTCCTTACCCCGCTTGCACAAAGCCTTACACCGACAACCGATCGCGCGACAACGCAATCGCAAACGCATATCGTTCAAACCAAATCGGAGCAATCGCTGGCTCAGCCACCAGAAGTCGCTAAAGCCGTTTCTGCAGATCATCACGCAGTACTCGTCGAAGAGGTCCTACTTGCGCTCATCCTCATACTTCTCGCCGCGAAAATTGGTGGCGATATCTTCGAACGTTTCGGCCAGCCTGCTGTTTTAGGCGAACTGATTTTCGGCGTTCTCATTGGCAATACCCCCATACTACCTCTGGGAGCAATTGGAACCTTGCTTTCAAACGTGGTCCACGACCCGCACGTCGATACATTTCTCACACTGCTCGCGGAAGTTGGGGTCGTGATTCTTCTTTTCGAAGTCGGACTCGAATCCACCGTCGGCGAGATGTTATCGGTTGGGCCTTCCTCGCTCCTCGTGGCATGCCTGGGGGTTGTCGCACCCGTTGCCCTAGGTTTCGTTGTCGGCGAGATCTTTCTCCCCGAGGAACCGTGGACCGTTCATCTCTTTGTCGGTGCTGTGCTCGCTGCCACGAGTGTCGGCATCACCGCTCGTGTCCTTTCCGATCTCGGCAAAACGAATCTCCGCGAAGCCAAAATCATTCTCGGCGCTGCAGTCATTGACGATGTGCTGGGGTTGATCACGCTTGCAGCCGTGCAGGGCATCATCACTGCTACCACCTCCGGTGGCAACGTGAGCGTCGCCGCGATTGTTTGGATCGTCGTCAAAGCCTTCCTCTTTTTCGTTGGGGCAATCATTCTTGGCCGCTTCATTTCGCGCCATTTTTACAAGTGGGCTTTATTGCTTCGTGGGAAAGGGATTCTTCTCACCCTTACGCTGGTTTGGTGCTTTGGGATCGCGTTTCTAGCATCGAAACTTGGGTTAGCTCCCATTGTGGGAGCCTTTGCTGCAGGACTAGTTCTTGAGGAAGCGACATTCCTCAATTGGCGTGGGCGGGAAGAGCCTCTCGAAAGTCTTCTCCGCCCCGTCGCCGATTTTCTCGTTCCTGTATTTTTTGTGCACATGGGGATGAAAGTTCAGCTCTCGGTTTTCGGCGATGTCAGCGTGCTTGGCTTTGCGGCTGCGCTGACGATAGCAGCAATCATCGGTAAGCAAGTTTGTTCTTTTGGCGTCCTTGAAAAAGGTGTCGGGCGCATTGCTGTCGGGTTCGGCATGATTCCGCGTGGCGAGGTCGGGCTCATAGTTGCCAGCATCGGAGCTGCCATGCGCACGGCCCAAGGGCACCCAGTGATTTCTCAGTCCACTTTCTCAGCCACGGTTATCATGGTGGTGGTCACCACAATGCTCACGCCTCCGCTGTTGAAGTGGGCCATCGGCCGGTTAGAGGAGAAACGAGGAACAGCATAATTGCTCCCAGTGACCCCTAAAGCGCTCGGGACGGCGTTTAAGCAGAGGACTCTCTAAGCAAACACATCTAACTCTGGTTTGCGAGATAGATTTCTTTCAATCCAATCAGCGTGAGATCTTCATTGCACTTTTTCACGATACGCGAACGAGTCGTGATCGAAGTGGCAAGGCCCCCTGTCGCCACCGTCCGCGTCTGGTATCCTAGCTCGTCCCACATTTGTTCAATCAGGCGATCCACTGCCCCAGTTAGTCCCAGCAACAAACCGGAACGAATGCTTTCCACCGTCGTTCTTCCGATGGCGTGATGCGGTTCGTGAGGAGCCACCCGCGGCAGGCGCGCCGTTCTTTTCGCCAGCGCCTCGGCCGAGAGTTCAACGCCAGGCAAGATCGCGCCGCCAAGATATTCACCATCTTTGCTCACCACATCCAGTGTCACCGCTGTGCCCACGTCCACCACGATGATCGGCGCTCCGTAGATTCGCATGCCGGCCACAGCATTGGCCAGCCTATCAACACCCACCTCGTTGGGTTTCGCATACTTGTTCACCACTGGCATCGGTGTTGCATAAGTAACGTGGAACACTGTCGCGCCGCACAGCCGGTTCAGCGCGGCATCGATGGTATCCGACAGGATGGGCACTACGCTTCCGACAACGATCGATTGAAGCCTCGTGCACGTCACTTTCGCGCGACTCAGCAACGCCTCGATCAGCACACTGTACTCGTCCGCCGTGCGGCGTGTGTCCGAGGCCACACGCCATCGCACAGCAAGTCTCTCGCCATCAAAGAGGCCCAAAACCACATTCGTATTCCCAATATCCACAACAAGGATCATTCCGGAGCCTCTCCCTCAGCCTTAGGTTTAGCTTCCTTCGCCCTGCGGTCTTCGTCTGTGCGCAATTCCATCACGTCACCGCTCAGCACCTGCTTGGTCACGCCATTATCTGCTCGCACAAGCAATGCCCCTTCTGCCGAAATCCCGACAGCAACGCCTTCCAGAGTCTCATGAATTGCTGCTACCCGGACTTGGCGCCCGATTGTCGTGCACAGCTCGTTCATCTTTTGTGCCAAGCTCGAAAGATCCCCACACTTCCACCAGAATTCGAGCTGCCTCAGAATTTTCGCCAAGATTCGCCAGCGATTCCATTCTTGTCCGCTCTCCAAGGCAAGAGATGTAGGCCTCACCGCAGCGCACTCTGGCAGCTCCTCAGTTCCTTGATTTACATTCACTCCAATGCCAAGCACATAAGCATTCGGAAATTTTGGAGCCCACTCGAGAAGAATGCCGGCGCACTTTCGTCCATGCACGATAATGTCGTTAGGAAACTTGATCGTCGCCTCCAGCCCGGTCACTTCGCGGATAGCCTCCGCTGTGCTCACGGGACCGGCCAATGTCATGAACTGGTTCTGCTGCTCGCGGCCACGCCATGTCACCCGGTCGTTGGCAGCTAACAGCAGCGACATCAAGATTGCTTTGCCCCGTGGGGCCAGCCAAGGGCGCTCGTGACGACCTTTGCCGGCAGTCTGGTAATTGGCCACGGCAAGCGTTCCCTCGATACCCTCAAGCGACGGAGCGGACTCTACGAACCGCATAAGCCAGCGCGACGTTGAGTCCACCTCCTCAAAAAAATAAAAGCGCCGCACCAGCGCGATTTCTTCCAGATACTGAGCAAGCGCAAGCGCTTCGACCGGAGTCTCCGGAATCTTGCCCACCTCGTCCTCGAACCAGCTCATGCTTTGAGGGCTTCTGCGCCGCTCACGATCTCGATGATTTCCTTCGTAATCGCGGCCTGTCGCGCCTTGTTCATTTTCAGTGTAAGCTTTTCCGTCAACTCCTCGCAATTGCGGGTTGCGCCACTCATTGCCACCATACGTGCGCTATGTTCCGCCGTAAACGTCTCGGCCAGCGTGATGTAGATGCGGTTGGCCACAAAGCGAGGCAGCAAGGCTTCAAGGACTGCTGCCGGGCTTGGCTCGAGGATGAACTCATGGGTCCGGCGCGCAGGCGTAATTGCAGGCTGGTCAGTAACATGCGTGGCTCCTACTGGCAGCAAGACTTCCAATTGCGGCCGATAAACAAGCGTGGAAACAAAGCGGTTGTAAAGCAGCACAACTTCGTCGCATTCCCCATCGAGGAAACCCCGCACCAAGAGAGCCCCAATCTCGCTCGCTCGGGCGACAGAAAGTTTTGTGCTCAAATCTGTGACAGCACGCCTGATTGTCACTCGCTTGGTCTTGAAATAATCGTAACCTTTTTTCCCAATGCAAATCAGCTCTACAGGCAGAGCGCTTTCGCGCAAAAACGCCTCAGCGCGCTTAATGATTTGCGCGTTGAACGCACCAGCTAGCCCACGATCTGCAGTGAAGACCACAAGCCAACGTTTGGTGATGGGCCGGCTTTGTAAAAGCGGGTGCGAAACGGAGCCGCTGGCCGACAGCTGCTCCAGTAGCTCTTTTAGCTTTAGCGCATAAGGTCTTCCAGCCAAGAGAGCTGCCTGTGCGCGCCGAAGTTTTGCCGCACTCACCATTTCCATCGCGCGCGTAATCTGCTTTGTATTGCGGATGCTTCTCAGGCGTCGCCGCAGCGCTTTGACGTTCTCTGCCATCTGCTCCTGTCCTTACCGGTGCAATCTTGTGTTGTAACGATGAGTGATGGCCCGACGGTGGGCATCACGCAAGCGAAACGAACGCAATTGAATACCAATTTAGGCCGGAA
This sequence comes from Candidatus Sumerlaeaceae bacterium, assembly GCA_049968255.1. GTDB lineage: Bacteria > Sumerlaeota > Sumerlaeia > Sumerlaeales > Sumerlaeaceae > DRVG01. The sequence goes on from JBMFRB010000004.1 coordinate 66,895, forward strand.
TCATTTCTCGAGTGCCCCGCTGCGCACCACCTCGGCAACGTCTTAGCCGCGACGACGACCAGGATGCCGCTTGATCGCAATGATTGTGCGGCATGCGAAGGGCAAACTTCTGGGGCAAAAGCGAATTCCCAGCGCCGGCGCAGCAAGACGAATCGAAAAATGAGGGCTTATCCAGCCTTGTGGCACAACCTCATCGCCAACATAGCATGTTGCTTCGCCGCTCGGTTCCCATTCGAGCGCACAATCATAACATTTCCCATGCCATTCCGCTCGCCCCTCCTGCACACTGACCTCCCCATCAGCGAAATGCCACCACATCGTGATTGTTTCCGGAGCTTTCGCGCCTTGCTTCTCTGCGCAGACCGCATCCATGACCACATAACGATCGTCGAACTCCGTTCGAATCGTTCGTCGATGCCGCCAGAGAACGTAACCGTCGTGACTGGCGCTGCACTCGGCCCACGCTCCAAATGTCCACTCTTCAATTCGCGTCGAGGCCACCCGTCTCCACAGAAATGGCCCACACATCTCCGACTGATCCCGCCCATTGATCTCCAGCGTGTTGTGAGCACGAGTGGAACGGAACCAGTCACGCCACGCACGTTGGCCATGATAGCAAAAAGTGCCTGAGTCGACCAGGATCTGTTCACCCCGCGCATCAATCAGCAACGAGAGAGCGTCAGCGTGCGCATGCGCATAAAGTGGCGGGTAGCCATGAAGCCCAACGTCGGCGATAAGCTTCGTGTCTTTTCCCCTCAACACCAAAATCCCCGATGGTTGGAAAAGTGAAGCCGCAGCAGGCTCTGCATGCTCTGGCGCGATTCTAGCATTCGGCGAACCCGTACGCTCCTCATGCCCTGTGTCGCGTGGTGCGTTTGCACCCCAAAGCCATTTCGCCAAACGCACACTGAAAGGCAAACTCTGTGAGCGCTTTTCCCCGCACTCTCCCGCCATACACCGCAGCAAGACGGGCCACTGCTCTGGCTGGATTTGCACACCAAGAGGAATAATCTCCGCATCATCACTGTCGGCCAAAGCCGGAAATGGGCACCCGTCGCTGTGAATCGTTGACAAGAACTTTGCCACCGCTCTCCAACGCTGCCTCCACGCCTCCGGAATTTCCCTTCCACTTTGCCGGCGTGCCGCCGCAACACACAAGCTCCACGCCACATCTTCGAGAAGATATCCCACGCTCAATTCCACACAGAAACCATCCGGTGTAACTTGGCGTGGAAACTCTGCGTCCAGCAATCGGGCTCCTAGTTGCGCATGCAGCCGGGAGTCAGGAAGAAATGGCCACGCCACGCCTGCCACTTCCAAGCAAGCGGCCTCTCCTATCAAATGGTTATTCGATGAGGAATAACGACTCAGAAAGCGCCGACAGAAATCTGCAGCCAAAGCCACATAAGCAGCGATGGTCCCAGCTTCCGCACGACCGACAACAGCAAAAGGCTCAATCAAGGCCAGAGCCCACGTCCAGTTCACGACGCGAAGAGCCAGCTCAAGACCCGATGTCCAATGAATTCCTCGGTAAGGTGGATTACACCTCACAAAATGAAGGATATCCTCGACAACTGTCCGGGCTACGTCCTCATCGTCTAGCATGCGAGCCGCGAGCGCGCGCGGCACCAGCCACGGCATGCGTCCCAGCTCCCAGACGTATTTCACTTCCCCAAGGTCGGACTGATGGCGGTAATCGATCGAGAAGGCGCATTCATCGCTCGGCCAACATTTTCCCGTCACCGGATCTAAAAACCAATTTAGCGGCGAACCAAAATGTCGCTCCGGCAAACCAAGCAAAGCAAAGCTGTTTCGGTCCGAACTTTTTGCGCGATCCGCAATCGGCGAAAAATGCGATCTCGCTTCTTCCACCAGTTCGGGGACAGGGGCGACCAACCGAAAGCCAAGCCCGATCGGATCGCTCAGCTCAAAATCCAGGAACTTCCGTGGCGGACCGAACCTCGCAAGCCACTGCTGCTCGAGTTTGTGCCGCACACGGTCCGCAATTTCCGCGGGAGGCATTGCCTGCAATCGGCGGTAATACCAGACCAATCGATTCATAGGGCCACTGGCGACGGCTCAGCAGGATCTCCCACCCGGATGTGACCTGCCCAGCCAAAGTGCGGTTCGAAAAGAAAACGCTGCCACGGAATCGTATCAAACTCGCCGCGCCAACAGGCGGTGTTCGAAATGCACTCGATCTCCTCAGGCGCTACGCTTGTTAGCGGCCATCGCATCGTCGCGTCAAAAGCCCGCGACACAATGGGAACCAACCGCCAATCGAATCCCATAATTCGTGTGGCCACCGCATCGGCAATCACAGGATTGCGCGACCCGATCAAAAGGCCGCACGGTTTATCCGACGGAGCCAAGGGACCATTTCCCTCTCCACCGATGATGCCGTCGATGATTGTTAGGTAATTGCGTTGCAGCGTCTTCTGCATAAGGCCGTTTTTGTCAGCATAAAAGAGAATCCGCTTTAGGTCCAAACACGTACGCCAGATCGTATCGTTTCCCCACCAGTTTCCGGAGCGAACGCGTCCAGCATTAGTGTCACCAAAAATAGCTTTCCCCACAGTCTTGACGGGCTTCGCCACCACTCGCTTCAGCGGTCCCAAGTGTGGGAAATATTCCTTGAACAGTTGGACGACCTTCTGCTCCACCCGGTTTTTCACATCGTTTCGATCAAACTGATCGCCACCATCTGCGGGCACGCCTTCGGTATGATGCGGCAGCCAGTTCTTGTTGCCGTTGATGCCAATCATGTTTTTCAACGAAAGCGTCACTCCCGCTTTTTTGTGCGTTTTGAGTTTCGGGAGATTGATCAAGACATCCGCTGCCAAAATCGTCCGGCAAAGTGGATATTCGTGTTTGCCCGGCCCATGGTGCTGTTGCATTTCTGCCAACGAGTATTCGGCCCCCCGAAACTGTGTCGCCTTAGAACTTATGGGTTCAAACATAGAGTCAGTTTTCAGATCCACCGCCGCATAGCCAAGGGGATCCCCAGGCAAGTCCTCATGCCGCACCAGGACGCCGTCTACCTTATGGACGTAGGCCAACCGTAAATCATAAACCTCAATGTCGATGTTTGTGTGTGTTTTGTAAAAATCTCGTATTTCGGGGAGCCCCGAGAGTCTGAGTATCTCAGAAAAGACCGCATCGTTTTGCGGAGAATCCGCAATGATGACCCGTCCCCGCCCGTCAAGTGCCAGGTAAACGTAATCGAGCACAGCCCGAATCACGGACCCGTGGGTAATCAGGCTTTTGCACTCCACCCCAAGATCGTGAAAATTCCTCACCCAATTTGGCTTCAGCAGCACAGTTTGCCCTGGAGAGATTAGCTCCCGCAGAGGATTCCATGCTCCGGTGCCGTAACGGGCGCTGTCAAAACCGAGCACACGGAAAAGCTCCCGCACAGCCCCGTAAACGAAATTGGGTTCCTGCGCCACTGCTGCCCGGAACGGATATTCGGGGTAGTGCTCAGGAGGGTGGAAGGGCGGCGTGGTGGGATAGCTGGGATGCGTTTCCACTATTCCCACAGCTCGGCAACCTAGAATTTTATCCTCAAAAGACATGCTTTCCACTAAGCACTTCTTTTACGGCTTCCTATGGTCTTGTGAGGCAAAAGCTTCACTCTCGCTCACCTTGGAAATCACAGCCACAAACTTTCCTCGCCCGGTCCGAGAAATCTTCTCAACGCACTCCATCTCAATCTGAATGCTCGGTCCAAGGCGCTCACGCGCATTTCGAATAATGAGCTCCGCGTCCGCATCGCAGAATGCATGGTCAGGGACAACCAAAACACGAACGAAATCGAGTGATTCCTGGACAATTTGGCTTTCCACCACGTGCCGGACTCCTTTGAAAATATGGTCCAAGCGTCCAATGGCACGTCCCTCTGGTGTCCACACGTAGGACTCTTTGCGTCCTTGGACCCCCTCGATGATTCGGAAGTTTCTGCCACACCCACATCGCTCACGGGCAGAAAGCTTCACCGCATCACCACTGCGATAGCGTAAAAGAATAAAGGCCCGATTGAACAGCGGCGTTCCTACCACCTCAAATTCTCCATCCCCGAGGGGCACATATTCCACCACGGCGTAATCCGGAAATTCGTGATACGTCCCATATTCGCAGCTACCTAACGCCGCAGTTCTTTCCGTATTGCCATAAAGATCAAAAACACGGCACTGAAACACGCGTTCGATAGTTTCCTTCTGATGGGCCAACACTGTCTCGGATGAAGTAAACACGCCTTTCACCGGATACGGAGCCATCCCCATTTGCTCAAAACCACGAGCTATCAAATAAACCGACGACGGATAGCCCTCAATGGCTGCGGGCTGAAATTTTGTTATCATTTCTACATACTGCGGCAAAGTCGCCGGCGAAATGTGATACGAACTCATCAGAAGCTGATTCTCTGCCGGACTATAGAGCCAATAGGGCGGCTCCAGTTGCGAGGTTGGTACAATCAATTCGCCTCGCAAGGTAACGCGCCGCTCCCCCAACTTGTACCCAGCCCAACGCCATTGCCGCCAAATCATCGCATGTTCAAAATTAATCGCGTACATGTCACGGTAGCACACGAGCGGAGTCCCCGTTGTTCCCGATGTGTAGGCCCGACGCAAACGCCACCTTGGCACTCGCTCGTTGAGAAATTGTTCGGGGCAACCTCTTACTGTTTCCTTGTCCAGCAGGGGGATGGCGGCAAGGATTTCGCGCGGATGCTTCCTCTCTGGGACAAGCCCAAGCTGCGCGAATAGCCGCCGATAGTAGGGGACGTGCCGAGCTGCTTCCACGAGAATCTCGCGAAGACGAGCATCTTGCCATGTGCTGAGCTCAGTCTCTGACCACCGCGCACGTTCTTCCATCTCGGCGAGGAGTCTCGTGAAAAGCCGACCCTCCCGCAGAAATCGGTTGATGTAGCCACTCCACACGCGGCGATGACCCCAGTTTATCGGAAACTCATTCATCGTCAGTCTAGTCTAAGCTTCCGTTTGCGTAAAGCAAGTTTCTATAAAGCCCCAGATGCAAATCGTCCTCCTGCGCATCTTTTCCGGACTTAGCGAAGGGGCAGAAGCAAGGGGAGAGCAACATGTTGTCTACCCCCTCCATGTCGAGAAATTGTCACGTCTGCGTGTCATGCTCCTGCGGTAGTCATCCATGACGCAGCGATCGTTGCGCTCGCTTCTGCGCAAAGCTGCACCGGAGCGTGTCTTGTTATTCCCAAGTCCTTCGTGCCTCTTGACGTGAAGTTGAGCTCGCTGCACAGAAAACAATTACGATGAGCGCAGAGCACATGAACATTCCTTCCCACGCCCCCATGCACTTGCTCTTCATAGTCGGCACGCGTCCCGAAGGCATCAAGCTTGCTCCGCTCATCACAAAAGCTCGCGCCGATAGCTTGCAGTGGCAAGTGACGGTGTGCTCTACAGGCCAACACGACGAACTCTTGCGCCACGTTTTCGACCTCTTCCACATCGTCCCGCAATATCAACTTGAAGTCATGCGGCCTGGTCAAAGTCTCAGTGAGCTTACTGGTCGTCTTCTCGAGTCCCTGGCGCCAGTTGTCGCCGCGATCCGCCCCCACGTCGTTATCGTGCAGGGTGACACCACAAGCGCACTGTGTGGGGCACTTGCAGCATTCTACGAGAAAATTCCCGTAGCCCATGTGGAAGCAGGGCTGCGCACAAACGACCGCTACGCCCCCTTTCCCGAGGAAATCAACCGTCGTCTCGTGGCCCAAATCACAACATGGCATTTCGCGCCGACAGAACAAGCTTGCAGGAATCTGTTGGCCGAACATGTGGCTCCCGAGCACATCTTCGTTGTTGGCAACACCGTTGTCGACGCTGTTCAGGAAATCGCTCGATCCGCTGCGAACGGCAGCGATGCCCAGCTTCAGTATTTCGCCCGTCGCCCGTTTGTGCTCATCACCCACCATCGCCGGGAGAGTTTCGGCTCGCCAATCGAACGAGTGTTCCATGCCATTCGCAAGATCGCGCTGCGACATCCCGACGTTGATTTTATCTTTCCCGTCCACCCGAACCCCAACGTGCGCCAGCACGCTAAGAACCTGCTCGCTGGCCTCGAGAATGTCGTCCTTAGCGCCCCCCTGCCTTACCATCGTTTTGTCGCCTTGATGACGAAAGCCCTTTTTCTCATCACAGATTCGGGCGGCATCCAGGAGGAAGCCACGGCCATTGGCAAACGCGTGCTCGTGACGCGAGACACAACCGAGCGCCCGGAAGCAATAGAAGCAGGCTACGCCACACTCGTCGGAACAGATGAGGAAAGGCTAGTGAAGGCAGCAGAGGCCCTCCTCACATCACCCGAGAGTTTCGGCCCCACCAACAAAACATCGCCTTTTGGCGACGGCCATGCTTCGCAGCGGATCCTCCAAATTCTTTCTTCAGTGTTACACACATGACCACAGCGAGAAATTGTAGCCGTTCAATGCTATCTCAAGCTCCACCCGACGCCCACCATGCCCACTCCACTGCAACTGGCAAGTGAAACGGCAACGGGATCGACCCCTTAACACCCCATGGGTCGGTGCCCGATCGCGTTCAGACGTTCAACGCGAGGTTTATCCCCTTGATGAAATTGTCCACCATGTTTTCCATCGTGAGGTGTGCAATGGTCGGGTACAGTTGCTTCCGGCGCTCAGGCTCTTTCCAGTCGTCGAAAGCCCCTGACAGTGTCTCAGCGAATTCTTCAGCAGAAACAGAGGGCGGAAGAAATACCGTGTTGCGGGGGGTAAGGTACGCAGACTCGGGAGTATTCGAGCGATGTTGGAACGTGACAACCGGAAGATCGAAACATAGGGCTCGCAGCGGAGCAAGTCCCGTCTGACCTGGCAAGCAAAACAGGTCAGCACACGCCAGGAGCTCTTGAGCGATCTCCTCGTCCACTGCGTCGAGGAATCGAACGTGTTCTGGCGTCAGTGAAGCAGCCAGCGTTTCGAGAGTTTTCCGATGTGGCCCATCGCCAACAATGACAAGAAGTGCGCTGGGGCGGGTCTGGCTCAAAATTCTGAAAGCCTCGATCGCCCTCTCCAGCAGCTTCTCGGGCAGTAAACGCCCAAGATAAATAACAACTTCCCGTCCTGCCACCTCGTGCTTCCGTCTCAATTCTTCTCGTGCACTTTTCAACCGTTCAAAAGCATTCCGCTCGGACACAATATCAATGGTGTTATGGAGTGTCACCACACGGTGTGGGGCAACGCCGATCTCAAGAAATCCCTCCCGCTGCTCTTCCGTGTAAGCAAAAACGACATCCGCGAGTCTTAAGATTTTTCTTCTATTCTTCTCGATCACCTGCTTGAGTTTAGATCCTGATCTGCCCTTCAAATCAGCGGCGAGGTCCCCCGTGTGGCCCCAAAAACCCCGCTTCACACCTAAAGCAAGCCAAGCGTTAACAGCAAAGTATGTCAAATTGCTGACCGTGGTATCCGTAATGATGAGCTCGTAGTTCCGCGCTTTGAGAAAAAAATTTTGCCACACGATGTCGGAACGTTTCCTCGACAGAAAAAACGTTTTTACAGGCAGAGTGCGGAATTTGAGCGAAGACGGATCGACAACGACCGGGTAAAGACGCTTTGCTCTCTCCGGCTCATAATCATGCACAACTTCGAATTGCCATGTCTGGGGACGTCGCTCTTCCAGGAGCTCATAAAATCGCACGCGGTAACTGCGCACACAATTCAGTTGCGCAATAAGAACTTTTTTCGGCCGCGTTCGACTCACTACTTACCCTCTTCAAAAAAGGTGCAACAGAATGTAAACGTATCCTTTTCCCCCACACGCAAACGGGGAATCTCGTCAATTCTGATGCGAGTCACTAACCGTCTACTCCCACTTCAGCACAGCACCAGTGTCGGCGCTCGTGGCCATCGCCGCGTAGCGTCCGAGCCATCCCCGTCGCAGCTCCTCTGGCAATCGCGATTTCCATCCGCCGGCCATTGCGAGCTCCTCGCGCCGCTTCGCGATCTCTTCGTCGCTCAGCCGCACGTTGAGCTTACGATTGGGGATGTCGATCTCAATGATGTCACCATCGCGAACCACGCCAATCACGCCACCTGCCGCGGCCTCTGGCGAAACATGCCCGATGCATGCACCGGCCGTGCCCCCGCTGAAGCGTCCGTCCGTCACCAGCGCGCATTTATCGCCCAGTCCCATGCCTTTGATGTACGAGGTAGGGGAGAGCATCTCCTGCATGCCAGGCCCGCCTTTAGGTCCCTCGTTGCGGATAACCACAACGTCGCCCGGCTTGACTTTGCCGCCGAGTATGCCCTTGCACGCATCTTCCTGCGATTCAAACACGACCGCTGGCCCTGAATGCACCAGCATTTGAGGCACCACTCCAGCCGTTTTCACCACAGCTCCCCGTTCCGCCAGATTGCCGTAAAGAATCGTAAGTCCGCCCTCTTGCGAGTAAGCCTTATCCACCGGGCGAATCACATCGTAAGCATCGAACGGCTCCAGGTCTGCTGGCCGCTGCGCCATTTCCCCAACCGGTTCTTGCGCCACTTCTCCTTTTTTGCGGCCCTCGCGCAATCGTTGAGTTTCTGAATCCAGAAGCGCCACCACATCGTCGCGTGTTCGGCCCGTTGGCACGCTCCCGCGCTCCGCCAACCGATGCCCTTCTTCCGTGCATTCTGGCGCTCGGGGGGAGTACTTTCGGATGTTCCGTCCGAGCGTCTCGCCTGTGACCGTGAGGCAGTCTTCCTTGATGAGTCCCGGCCTTGCTTGCAACAACTCCCACAAGATCGTCATAATCCCACCGGCTCGCGCCACATCTTCCAGGTGGTATTTCGACGACGGCGCGACCTTGCAGATGTTCGGCGTCTTGCGCGACAGTTCGTTGATGCGCTCCATCGAATACGGCACCCCTGCTTCATGAGCGATCGCCAACACGTGCAGCAGAGTATTCGTCGAGCCCCCCATCGCCATGTCGAGAATCATAGCGTTGTCGAATGCCTCGAGCGTCGCAATGTCGCGCGGCTTGATATCGCGTTTCAGAAGCTCCATAATTTGAAACGCAGCTCGTCGGTACAAGCGCAGGCGCTCGCGGTTGGTGGCAAGGACTGTTCCGTTTCCCGGCAGCGCCATCCCCAAAGCTTCGCTCAGGCAATTCATGGAATTTGCCGTGAACATGCCCGAGCAAGATCCGCATGTTGGGCAGCCTTTGTCTTCGATTTCTTTGAACTGTTGTGCATCGATGGCCCCAACCTGTTGGGCACCTACGCCCTCGAACACACTCACCAGGTCCACGCTTTTGCCGCTTGTCAGGCGCCCCGCTTCCATTGGCCCGCCGCTTACGAAAATCGCAGGAATGTTGACGCGCATGGCTCCCATCAACATGCCCGGCACGATCTTGTCGCAATTGGGGATACAAATCACGGCATCAAAGCAATGCGCCCGCAGCATCGTCTCCACGCAGTCTGCGATAAGCTCACGCGAGGGCAGGGAGTACTTCATCCCGGTGTGGCCCATTGCGATGCCGTCGTCCACCCCGATCGTATTGAAGATAAATGGCACGCCGCCCGCAGCACGCACGCATTCCGCAATATATTCGCCAACTTCCTTGAGGTGCACGTGCCCCGGCACGATATCTGTGTACGAGTTCGCGATCGCGATGAAGGGTTTGTTCATATCCTCGTCGCGAACACCAGTAGCCTTCAGTAACGAACGATGCGGGGCCCGCTCAGGCCCCTTCTTGATCATATCGCTACGCATGGCATAGTCGTCCTTTCATTGTTCCTTCACGATGCTAAGATCAAAAACTGGTCCGGCTAGGATTTCTTCGCGCTTGCGCTGCGACCCTTCTTGGTCTCTGAGGATTTCGCCCCGGTCAGCGGCGCGTTCTTCTTCGTGGAAGACTTGCTTCCTGCAGATTGCGACTTTTTGGCACTTGCGGCCGATTGCTTTACGCTGGTTTGTGCTTTCGCCCGAGAATTGTTCGATGCCTTCACCGCGCTAGCAATTCTGCGCGAAGACGTTGCCTCAGCCACTTCACTCGTTGCTTTGGCTGAACGACGACTACCCCCGCCAATGTCTCGGCGACTAATCACTCGGCCTGTGGCATCGTATGTCACTTCCTCGTAGCGACGTCCGAAAAGCGAGCGTTTCTCGACCACGCGCTTGCGCACAATGGATGCATCGGCGACAGCCTGCGCAGCTTCGGCCTGATCATCAAGCGGGGCAAAAATACTCGTGAAATCCACACTGACGTTTCGCGTCGCGCGAAAATAATTGAGAATCCCCGTCGCAATCGCCTTGGCCTCGAGCTTGTTGTAGGCTAGAGACGTCAGGCGCACATCCTCCTCGGGATTGCTCAGGAACGATGCCTCAACCAAAGCCGTAGGCATCTTGGCTTTCTTCAGAATTCGGTACGAACCAGGCTTGGCCCCCGCGCACTGCGTGCCCAAATAGCGCGATACCGCTGAGGCGATATTGTCTGCCAGCGGCGCCGCCGAAGCCATGGCATTTGGATAGAAAACGAGTGTATAGTTCGTCGCACGGTCGCTTGACTCGTTGTGGTGAATGCTAATGAAGAGATCGGAATTTGTCGAGTTAGCAAGATTAGGACGAAAGTCGAGTTCGTCTTGTTTGGTCCCGCAATTCGTACAGCGGTCGTCAGTAGTTCGCGTCATTACCACGTCCGCTCCTGCAGCTTCCAAATAATGGCGCAGAAGCAGCGCAACGCGAAGATTCACGTCGCTCTCAGTCTGTCCCGTGACGACGCCACGCGTGCCCCCCGTGTAAAGGATCTTATCCCACTTCTCTTGCCCGCCGTGGCCGGGATCTAGGCAAATCCGAATGCCGTCGAGCGGCTTATGCGCCGTCGCATAGCTGCTTATAGGCGCCCGGCTTGGAGCTGCGACAACCGGAGCCGAAGCTTGGGGCTGAAGCAAGACCAACTCTTTTTTGGGCTGAACAGTCTGAGGCGCCACGCGTGGCGTCGGCACCATGAGTGGCAGAAGCATTCCCACCGCCACCGCTCCAGCGAGCACTACCTTCCACAATCGCATGGCTAAAAAATCCTCACAAATCCATATCCTGTACTCAACACTCGTTTGCCCTTCTATTTGTGGTGGGTAGATCTGTCAACCCTTTAGCGACACCCTGCGCTCTTTTTCTATTCGTTCCCAATGCCAGCAGCGCGCCTGGTGCTCATCGCCCACCTTCATCAGATCAGGCACCTCTTGGCGGCATTCTTCCGTAGCAAATTCGCATCTCGGATGGAAGCGACAACCGGGCGGAAAGTGTTGCGGGTCAGGCACACTTCCGGGGATTGTGTAAAGTTTCCTGCGGCTCGCAAAATCATCAATCGTTGGCAACGATCGCAAAAGCCCTTGCGTATACGGATGGAGCGGCCGATCGAACAGTTCCTGCAGCCGTCCAATTTCCACGATCTGCCCCGCGTACATGATCGCGACACGGTCGCACAACTCGGCCACAATCCCCATGTCATGCGTAATGAGCAAAACCGATGAGCGGTACTCGCCAGCTAGGCGTTCGAGAAGCGCGAGAATCTGCGCTTGCACCGTCACATCCAAAGCCGTGGTTGGCTCATCTGCAATTAAGAGGTCAGGATTGCACGCAAGTGCCATCGCGATCATCGCACGTTGACGCATTCCTCCGCTCATTTGATGCGGATAGTCATGCGCGCGGCGGCTTGCCTCCGGGATTTGGACCTTTTCCAACAACCGCACAGTTTCGCCAAACGCTTCACGCCTGCTCAGCCCTCGATGAATTCGCAAAACCTCCGCAATCTGGTCACCCACCGTGTGCAATGGATTCAATGCGCTCATCGGCTCTTGAAAAACCATCGCCAGCCGGTCGCCTCGCAACCGCCGTATTTCGGGTTCGCTCAGCGCAAGCAGGTTCCTCCCATCGTAAAAAACTTCGCCTTCCGTGATTCGCGCTGGTGGTGTCGGCAACAGCCGCATAATCGAAAGCGCGGTAACGGATTTACCACATCCGGATTCACCTACGAGCCCGAGCTTCTCGCCACGCCCAAGAGCAAAGCTCACTCCCTCCACTGGGCGGATTGTGCCATCCAGCGTCTCAAACTGCACAGTCAATTGCCGCACCTCCAACAGCGGGCGTGCATTGGGGAGGCGTAAGGCGTCGTTGGCGTCAGGTGCATGTGCTGCACGGATGGACATATGATCTGCACTCATTCGTTTTCTGGTTTCCACTTGCCAATTGTCCAGATCTATCAAGCCGCTCATCGATGGCCGAAGAGCGCCGTCCCCAGACGCACAATTGTCGCGCCTTCCTCCACCGCTACTTCGTAATCATTTGTCATTCCCATCGAAAGTTCCTCTCCCCGAAAGTTCGGCGCATCGCAAAACCCCACTTTCAACCGGTCGCGAATGTCCCGCAGATGCCGGAAATAGGGCCGGGTCTCGAGTGGATCATCAAGGAAAGGCGCCATGGTCATGAATCCTTCGACAACCAGATGCGGGCACTGTTCCACGATATGACCTACCAGAAGCTCTGTATTGTCCGGAGCCACACCAGACTTTGTGCTTTCGCCCGATACGTTCACCTGAATGAGAATTGGCAACTCGCGCTCCGCGCGCGCGGCATATTTTTCAAGCTCATCGGCAAGCTTGGCGGAATCGACGGAGTGGATCAAATCGAAGAGAGCCACCGCTTGCTTAGATTTGTTCGTCTGCAGGTGCCCAATGAGATGAAATTTGCAGCCATCCACTCGTGCGTTCGGTAGCAAAGTGCAAAGCATCGGGAATTTGCTAGCAGCTTCCTGCACACGATTTTCACCGAATTCTCGCAGACCCGCCTTCCACGCCGCGATCATGGCGTCAACGGGATGCGTCTTCGTGACCGCGACAATCCGCACCGCGCCAGCTTCGCGACCGCTGCGTTGGCATGCTGCCTCGATCCGTGCCTTGATTTCGGCCAATCGTTCCCTCAGAGCTACTGCGCTATAACGGTTCACCACTTCCATCATCCCCGATTTGTTCGTCTTTTACCTTTGCGCCTCACGTTTGCCAGATGACTTATCGGTAGCGGTCATGAACGTTTCTACACATAAATTTACGCCATAGTGTCGATTTGCAAGTTGCGGAGGCGAGCATGGATCTGCAGATGAAAAAAATTAGCTTCATTGGGGCTGGTCATATGGCCCGCGCAATCGCAGGAGGAATCATTAGCAAGGGAATCGTCGCGGCGCAAAACGTGTGCGCGTCAGATGTAAATCCGCAGCAACGCGAAGAATTCGAGCGTGTGACTGGAGCGCGGACTGTAGCCAAAAATATCTCCGCTGTCTCCGCTGGCGACGTAATCGTTCTAGCGGTCAAGCCGTTTCACGTGGCTGGCGTATGTGAGGAAATTCGGCAAGGTCTAGAATCGCGTCACCTTGTCGTCTCCATCTGCGCCGGAATTACTACATCTTATCTCCAACAACATCTTACACCCGACGTGCGCGTGGTGCGAGCCATGCCCAACACACCAGCCCTCATTGGTTGTGGGGCCACAGCGGTGGCGGGCGGGGAACATGCTTCTGCCGAGGACATTGCGACAGCGCTCGAGCTATTTAACGCTGTGGGTGTTGCGATCCAGCTGCCCGAGGACAAGCTCGATCTTGTCACAGGGCTTAGCGGAAGCGGTCCCGCTTACGTCTTCTACTTTGCGGAATCGCTTATTGCTGCCGCGGAAAAACTCGGGCTTGGTCGTTGGGAAGCAGAGCTGTTGGTCAAACACACTCTTCATGGCGCTGCTCGTCTGGCTCTTGAAACCGATAGAACTCTTGCCGAGTTGCGGGCAGCGGTTACAACAAAAGGAGGCACCACCGAAGCGGGGCTGCGCGCGCTTGACGAGTTCGGTTTCTCGCGAACGATCGAAGAGTGCGTTGCTGCCGCCATGCGTCGGAGCCGTGAACTTGCAGCCCAGTAAGCAATTGCGGCGGGCCGAAATGAGCCAAACTTTCTGTTGTATCCATTTCCAGCGCGGTGGGATGGCCGAGTGGTTTAAGGCAGCGGTCTTGAAAACCGCCAGGGGCGCAAGCTCCTCGTAGGTTCGAATCCTACTCCCACCGCCATCTTCTTGAGGATTGCACCATGACCCTCAACGATCTCCTTCGTTGGCGACACCAAAATGCTCCTCGCGTTCTGAAGTTCATCAAACAGCATCGCGAAGTCGCTGGCGTTCATTACATGGTTGCAGAGGACGGTTCTGCCTACATTGAGTTTGTCATTAAGCCTTGGGGCGATCTCGATCTTCTCGTGTCAGAAGTAAATCTTGCCTTTCCCGACGTGGAATGCCGAGTATCAGAGCCCGACGACGATCTGTTCGAGATCTAAAAAATTGAAGGCGACGGCGCGGAGCCGTCGCCCTTCTCCCACATGACTTTGACGGTTAGCGATCAGTAGCCCTCAGCTGGATTCACCCCATATTTTGCTGCAGGATTTGCCCATCGCACAAGCTTCTTATTTTTGCCCTTGATGAGCACATCGCGCCGTGCCGCGTGTTCGTTCTCGCTTTGCAGCGAGGTGCGTAGTCGCTCGCGCACTTGCTCGTAAGGCGGGACCTCGCCTTCCCAACGTTCCTCAAGTTTCACAATTACGAACGTGTTGCCAAACTGGCGAACTTCGCTGAGCTCACCGGCCTTCAACCAACTAGCCACAGCACCAAACATGCGCCCAGCAGGATCATTGAGGTGCGCCAGCACCGAGCGTTCCACTAATCCACCCGAAGAGGCGCGGTTATCTTCCGAAAGTTCCCGCGCTAACTTCTCGATATTCTCGCCAGCCAAAATGCGCTTACGAATTTCTTCAGCTTTGCGCTTAGCAGCCTGACGCGCCTCATCCAGCGACATGCCTGCGCTGGTGGGTTTGGCATTGATGCTAATAATATAGCCTCGCCCTTCTGGCAAGCGCATAAGGTCTTTGCGCTGTTCGTAAGTTTTTTTGATGAGCTCTTCGGTCACCGGAAAACTCTCAGCCGTATAAGCGGCAAACACTTTTTTCATGTGCGCCCGCTTACTGGCCCACTCCAGATCCCGGGCCACGCGCGGATCTTTATCCACGCCTTCCTCCAACGCCCAATGGATGGCCGCAAGCTCATTCACCACTTCGTCGAAAAGCATGGCCAAGGTTTCGGTGCTTTGCGAACGCGCGCGATAAGCCGCAGTAAACCGTGGGCCGTAAACCTCTTCAAGTTGTCGCAACGACCACGTGCGGTCCTTGATTTTCACCGCGGGCACATCACTCGTGAGGCTGTCAGCTTTTGTCACATCGAACAGCACTTTTGCTCCAAGTTTTTCTTTCATTGCTTTCACGCCATCTTGCCACTTCTGACGAACCATTTGCAGCTGAAGCGAACGCGGCAGGATGCGGCTCGTGATAAGCTCATCGGTCGTCGGAACGTAGGTCGTTAGACGGTCGGCACAATACATCAAATGCAAGCCGTGGCTCGTTTCCAGAATATCCGACACCTGCCCCGGCTTTAGGTTGAACAATGCATTCTCCAGCACGATGTTCATTGGCTTAGCTTCTGGACCGATCGGCATACGCCGAGAAATCCAGCCGATATCGCCGCCGGTCTTGCCGCTTGCAGCTTCGGAGTACTTCCGGGCCAACTGCGCAAACGACGTTCCCTCATCAGCGAGTTTTTTCACTTCGGCCATTCGTTGCCGCACGGCTTCGGCGCTGCTTGTGGGCACGTCCTTTGATATTTGCATGAAAAGATGAAAGGCATGGACCTGCTCGGGGCGCGCAAAACGATTTGCATTCTCGCGCGTCCAAACGTCCATCTCGGCCTTTGTCGGCGAAGTCTCATTCTCGAGCTTCATCCTCAGGCCTTGTTTGAGAATAGCCAGCTCTTGAAACGTCGTATAAGGAAAAGGCACCTCTGGCTTTGTGACTTTTCTCGCGATGTCAGGAATAACATCGTCGATAATCTCCTGTAGGACAAAGTCCTGCAAAAGGTCATGCTGACGCTTCTCGCTCGCTCCGCCCCCTTCAAGGTAATCCACCAGACTGCAATAGGTGGTGAAGGTGTCCTCCCGCAATTCCTTGCCTTTGACCACGGCGAGAAGGAATTGGCCTGGCTTGCCAGTGTCTGGCAATGGTTTATCAGGAAGGGAGGGGGTTCGCGACGCTGCTGCAGTGGTCGTGCCCCCTTTTTCGGCAAGCACACTCTCGGCTCTTTTCGTCGGTCTCTTTGGGGGGCTTGTTTTTGATTCTGCTGCGCCACTGATGCTAGGGACAGCCATCAGCGAAACCATTGCTCCAAAAACAAGCGAACTCACATGCTTGGATGCAGTCACGGCGATACCTGTCCATTTACTCATGAGCTGTTTCTCCTTCCTTGGGCAAGAATGTTGAGTCAGCTTCGCTTTGTTCTGGGGCGTTTTGCTGATGATTTCCTCGTTCTCTTTTGGGATTGGCTCGGGCTTTTCGTCGAAGTTGTTTTGGTTTTTTCCGCTCGCTTCAGAGATGCTGCAGTTGACATCTCAGAAACAGCCCGCCGTTTTTTCGCTGCCTCTTCTCTTATACTCTTGGTTTGCTTTGCTGTGGTTGCTGCCCTGCGCGACCGCCTAGCCTTCTCCGGCTCGTTTTGTGCAGATTTACGCGGACGCCCACGCTTTCGTGGCGTTGCTGGTGCGGCCTGTTCAGCTGTCACAGTCTTTCGCGGACGTCCCCTCTTGCGTGGTGTTGCCGTGAATGTTTCCGTCTTGGGCTGCGGGCTCTTTGGCGGGCGTCCGCGACGCCGCTTCGGCGCAGCTTCTACCTCTAACGATTCTTCTTGTGTGATGTTTTTCGCAGGTTTGCGTTGCTCTGTTTCCGACACTTCCTCGGGGGGCTCTTGCGTCTCCGGCTCGATGTCCTCCGTGGTCGGTTCTGCAGGTTGGCTTGTCCATTCTTCGGGCGGGATACGGATAAAGTCCGTTTCTACGAGCTTCTCGAGAGCGGCCTTTAGCTGTTCGAAGACGCGTTTGAACGTGTCCATCGTCCCCCCCATAGGATCAGGGATCTGAACGTCCTTGCCTTGGTAGCCCACGTATTCCTTAAGAAGAAACGTTTTTTCCCGCGCCCCTTCGTCGTCGTGGATCTCCTTATACTCGCGAATCGCTTTCTGCACGTGCAGCGACGACATGCCAAGAACTAGGTCGGCCTCCTCAAGCATGTGCACCTTCATTGGGCGTGAGCGATGACGGCTGATATCTACCCCTTCCTCTCTCAGAAGCTGTTCCGCCTCCGGAGTTGGTAAGAGACCCGTCGGCGTCATCACCCCCGCGGTTGAAATCTCGATCCAGTCAATCCCCCGTTCGTGTAAGAGCTTCCTGAGGTACCCTTCTGCCATCGGACACCGACAGTTATCACCCGTGTCGAGCAGCAACAACTTCTTCTTGCGAACTCCACGCGTTTGCTGGTTGTTCAAGCTCTTTGCCTCCAATAAAAAAATCACAATAACTGATCTTAGCAAGATCATCGCGAAGCCGACATGGCCCCGCGCAAGGATTTTTTACGTGGAGGACGAAAAAATTATGCCACAGCGCTCTGCCGTGTTTTTCTGACGAGTTCCTTCAGAGCTTGGTTAAGGAAGGGTTTCTCGATAAGATCAACAGCACCAGCCGACAGGGCTCTCACCCAGAGTTCCTCGTCGCCGACCTCGGTCACTACTGCACAGGGGACGTAGCGTTGCGCGCCAACCAGCTCCTTCACAAGGTCGCAGAAATCGGCGCCCACCTCGTCAGCGTCCACGAAAACGATGTCCACCGCACCTTCGTCTAGGAGTGCGCGCGCCTCAGTTGGCTGCGCAGCAAAGGAGCATCGGACCTGCACCCCTACTTCGCTCCCTCCCCGCACGAGGGCGTCAGCGAGTTGGTTGTCAATTCCAACGAGCAGCGCTCGCACCGATTCCCGCATCCGCGTCTCAACTTTACCCAGCATTGTTGCACCCTCCGAAACTGCTTGTTGGCCCACTTTCTTAGACATTTTTAGCCGGCTTACGTTTCGCTAAGAAAACGACAAAATTGTGAAATTAATTGGAGCGATTGAAACGAATTTGCTCTTCCCCCCCCATGATCCCGCGGATGGCAATTTGCGAAAACTGTAGCGCAAGACGTGACCTAGCGCCATTTCGTTCTCAGAGTCTAACGCCCCACGAAAGAATCTCTGCGAAACAACGTCCGGCCTCGTTTTGACTCATTCATGCTTGAAACCGAACAGTAGGCGCCGCGGGAGTGTATGCGTCAAGGCGTGAAAACAAAGATTGCCATTTACGATTTCGAAAGCTGCAAAGGTGCGCTTGAATCTCACGCGCAAGAGTTGGCTGAGTCCGCGGAAGGACTCATCCGTTGGGCTTCATTTCGCGACTTTATCCAAACCTTCGCGCGTGAAGCCTACGAACACCGGACCTGCGTACTTGGCCAGTTCGATCCAGACGTCGTCTTTGCGTTTGTCCCCGCAGAAGGGATGAACGCGAATGATCGCGAAGCCTTGTGGGTGACGGTGCTCGCTCATGCGCGTCAGCTCATGGGCAACACAGCTAATCTCTACTGGATTGATTTTCTCGACGCCGTCGCTCCGAGCGGTGGCCCAAAAACGGGAGCTCTTCAGAACTCATGGATTGATTCCACACTGGCTGAAGAGCTTCTGTTGGCTCAGCGTCTTGTCATCTGGGTTTTCTTCAACGTAAAACGATTTATCGAGAAGGTCGTCCAGCCCCAACTCCAGAAACGAGGTTTCGAAATTCTACCCGATCAATCGGACGAGCAATCGAGCGCCCTGCGCATCAAGCATCCCAAGCGCCCAAGAACGATCTTTTACCTCCCCTGGGCCGACTGGTTTCGCGAGATGGTGGGCGGAGGATTCAACATGCTTTACCTCATGGCTCTCGTAGCCATCTATTTGCAGAAACTTGATCACGCGGTGACGAACAGTGGGCAAGGCGAGCACTAAGCGCCGCTATACCGATCTTGCTCTCTATCGGCGCCTCTTCGGCTATCTCCACGGCACGCGTCATATCGTCATCCTTCTCGTTCTCTGCATGGTGCTCGAGGGGGCATTTACGGTGGTTACGATTAGCCTGGTTCGCCCCACCCTCGACCTCCTGGTGAAAAACCGAATCTCGGATTCTTCCAAAGTCCGCCAAAAAGGACTTTTCGAAATTGGCCCCACGGTCAAGCTTACCAGCGATTGCGCAGCCGTGCGCGCAGTAGGCGAGCTCTCGTCGTCACGAGCCGCTGATGAGCTGCGCGACATCTTCGAAGCAGTTTTACGTCCCCCTACGCGCCAATTCTTCGTGGATCTCTCCCAGGCGACAGCGATCGGGGATGTCGTGTGGGCACAATTCCTTTTTGCAAAGCTTCTTGCGGATCAGGAAATTAGAGTCGACATCATTCTGCCGCCCAAATGTTCTCCCCCTTCCGCTTTCTCTCCCAGCAAGAATTTGCATTTCCTCGGTGCTGATGAACCCGCAGCGCAAGAGCTTCTCGCGAACCGACTTGCGCAGGCTCCATTGCCTAAACTCAGCAAGCCAAAAAAAGAGGGGTTGGTTGCAGCACTGAAAGCTCGCGCCAGTGAGGCAGCTCTGCCTTACATCGAAAAACTTCAAGAATACGTCATGGTCGGCAGCGCGAACAAATTCCGTGTTCTTGCCGCCATTCTTGCCCTCCTTGTCATCTCGGCTCTTGGCATGGTCATCGCCTCGTTCGGCGTAGGGTATCTCAGCGCTTACTTGGCAAATCTGTGCGTCACGCGGCTGCGAAATCACGTCATGCGGCACATGTTGCAGCTCGACATGGAATTCTTCAATCGCTACTCGGTGGGCAATCTGATGTCCACCGTCACGCAAGATGTCGCCGCTGTCTCCGGCGCAATTGATATTCTCTTTTCCAACGTCCTGAAAACCCCTATCACCGTCGCGATGCTCATCGCCGCAATGTTCTTCGTCTCGCCGAAGCTCACCCTTTATAGCCTTTCTGTGGCTCCGCTCATCGGCCTTCTTCTCTACGGCATAGGCCGCCGCGTTCGAAAAGTAAGCCAACGGATCCAGGAACTGCGCGCACTTCTCTCCTCGATTGCCCAGGAGTCCTTTGCAGGCATTCGTGTAGTAAAAGCTTTCAACATGGAAGAACGCCAAGCGAACCGCTACGAGGGCGAGAGCTGGATAGCATTCAAGCGCGGCATGAAAACCGTTATTGCCGAGGAGCTCGGAACTGGCCTCACCGCGTTCCTTGGCGTTTTCACCGTTGCCGCCATGATCCTACTCGGCGGTTATTATGTTCTCCAGACGCGCGAACTCAGTGGATCAGAATTCGTCCTCTTTGTCGTCTTCCTCTCTCAAGTTTTCCGCCCTCTCAAAGGGAGCAGCCGCGTCATTTCCAAAATCCAGCGGGGCATGGCGGGCAGCGATCGCGTTTTCCGTGTTCTCGACCAGCAGCCGAAAATCAAAGACGATCCCGCAGCGCCCTCAATCGGCGCGCCACAGCGCGAAATTCGTTTCGAACATGTATGGTTCCGCTACCATCCAACCTCAAACTTCGTCCTGCACGACGTAGATCTTGCCCTCGAGGCAGGAAAGGCGTTAGCCATCGTCGGAGAAACCGGATCAGGCAAAACAACGCTCGTCAGTCTGTTGCCCCGCTTCTTTGATCCCAGCGAAGGGCGCGTCCTCTTCGACGGCACGGACATCCGCGCTGTACGCGTACGCTCACTCCGCAATCTCATCGCGCTGATTTCCCAAGACGTCATTCTCTTCGATGACACAGTAGCCAACAACATAGCTTACGGAATGCCGCCAGACACGCCGCTGGAAAAAATCATAGAGGCGGCCAAAGCCGCAAACGCACACGACTTTATCATGCGCCTTCCGAAAGGTTACGACACGCTCGTTGGCGGACGCGGCGTGCGCCTCTCGGGAGGAGAACGTCAGCGAATCTCCATTGCACGCGCCTTCCTAAAAAATGCCCCCATTTTGATTCTCGACGAAGCGACCAGTCAGCTGGACGCAGAAACCGAATCAATGATTCAGCAGTCCCTGCTTGAGATCATGAAGAACCGCACCGTTTTCGTTGTTGCGCATCGTTTGGCCACGATTTTGCACTGCAATGAGATCATCGTTCTTGACGCGGGGCGTATCGTTGAGCGCGGCACTCATGAAGAGCTTCTCCAGCTTGGCGGCCGCTATGCTCGCTATTACCAGCTTCAGTTCGCCACCACCGCAGAGAATGCGTGAGTACTCAGCGAGTTGTGACTCGCTTTCGACTAACGTTGGTATTTGCAATCCGAAGGCCACTGCTATTACTGACGAGCTTCAGAATGCTGCAATTCGATGATATCCGCTTCGACTGCGCTCATTACACTGGCTATAAGCCGTGCCGCTTCGGCAATGAATGCAATGGCTGCTGGCATTATGAGCCGCGCGAGCCCTACGCCGCAGAGCCGGCCCAGCCGCTGCGCACCGTTGCTCCAGCCCGCTCCTTCGATGATCGCTCTCCCTTTCGTATTCTCATCATAAAAACGGGCGCGATGGGCGACGTGCTCCGAACAACAACTTTGCTCGCCCCACTTATTCGGGCCTATCCAAGCGCACAAATCACCTGGGTTACCGACGTTTCGGCTTTACCGCTTCTCCGACACAATCCCCAAATACATCGGCTCCTTTCGCTCACAGAGGAAACCCAGCAACAGCTGCGAACCGAAACCTTTGACCTTCTTCTCAATTTCGAGAAAGAGCCCGTGCCCTTGGCTTTGGCGAGTGTCGTGCCGGCGCGCTGCCATCGTGGGTTTGCCCCCTCATTGTGGAATACACCCACGGTGTTCAACGATGCGTCGCGCTACGCGCTCCTGCTTGGCGTCAGCGATGAACTCAAGTTTCGTGTAAATAAGAAAACATATCCACAAATTATCGCAGAGATGGCCGAGCTCACTTATGAGCGCGATCCTTACGAACTTTTTCTCCCCAAGGTCGCCTTCGCGAAGCGCGAGCAACTCTTGAGAGCTTTTGCGGCCGCCCCCCGCCCGTGGATAGGTTTGAACACAGGTTGTGGATCGGTGTTTCGCACGAAACTCTGGCCAATGGAGCGTTGGATTGAGCTAATCCGCGAGCTTCAAAGCACCTTGCCGTCTCTTACACTTCTTTTGCTCGGCGGACCGGCAGAGCGCGAAATGAACGCGCAAATCCTGAACCATTGCCCCAGCCTCATCGACACGGGTTGCGATAACTCGTTAGAAGAGTTTTTTGGCATCGTAGATGCCTGTGATCTCGTGGTAAGCTCCGACAGCCTTGCCATGCACATTGCCATTGCTCTGCGCAAGCTGGTCGTCGCGCTTTTCGGATCAACATCTGCCACGGAAATTGATCTCTACGACCGTGGCGAAAAAGTGATCACAGATTTCGAATGTAGCCCATGCTACCTCAAGCAGTGCGACAAAAGTCCGACCTGTATGCAGGCCATGACCGGTCGCACAGTGGCCCATGCGGTGGTTCGAGTGCTTCAATCTGGCGTGGAGGTCCATTGAATGCTTGAGCAAAACGCAGATGAGTTACCTCCGCCGCCGAAAGATCCCCCAGCGGGAGTTTTCATTTCTCGCCCTCGTGTGACCTCGATCCTCGTGGCCTTGTTTGCGATTTGGTTGTGCACTTTCGGCCAGTTCACAGCACACCGAATAGCTATTGCATTGGAGCACCCCCACCTTCAGCTCGACAACGAAGAAGGCGCGTTGCTTGACCAAACATTGCAGTTGCGCCGCGGGCACTTGCCTTACCGTCCGCTTAACGATTACCCCTATAGCGTAGGCACCTACCCACCCCTCTATCTCATTGCCGCCGCAATGCTCACAATGCCCGACGCCCCATCGCTCTACGGAGGACGCCTCATTTCCGCAGGAGCGCTTGTTGTTCTTTGGTTAGCAATATCTGTCACGGCATGGCGAGTTTCTCGTTCCGTCCTGGCGGCGTTGATCGCAGCAGGAATTTTTATCGCAACGTTCGAAGTTTACAGCTGGAGCCCGTACTTTCGCGTCGACATGCTGGCTCTAGCTTCCACGCTGCTAGGAATCAGCATGGCACTTTCGTTTCGACTTTGCACCACAACCCTCGCTGCTGGGGCAGTCCTTTTCGCCTGTGCGTTTTTCACTAAACAAACAAGTGTTGCCGCGCCGCTTGCGCTTGCCGCTACGCTCGCATTCCACCAACGTCAGCTCGCTGCGAAATTTTTGTTTTTCTATGGGGCTGCCGTAGCGATTCCATTCCTTCTCCTCACTATGCTGACTCGCGGTCAGTTTTTTGTCCACACGGTGTTGTACAACGTAAATCGCATGAATTGGGCCGATCTCGTCGTCTGGGCCAAACACGTGTGGCGCTTCTATCCCTGGCTCCTCGGTCTGCTCCTTGCTGCATTGGCGCTCCCGCAGCAAGAGATCACCCAAAAGCGCGAAGTTGCTCCTCCTCCCCCAACTGATAAGACAAGCGACCAGCTACGATCAGATGACCTCGCGAGTACTCTCTCCGGGGGCGAGCGTTTCGTCCCCTCATCGCCGGGGCAGAACATCCGAGACTCGCTTGCTCTCCTAAAGTTATACTTTCTTTTTTCGCTTCTCAATTTTTTCGCATTGGCAAAGTCAGGAAGTGCGGAAAATTATCTCCTCGAGCCTCTCGCTGCCGCCGCCATTCTTGTCGCTGTTGCTTTCGGGCATACTTTGCGTGCCCAAGCTTCACAGAATTCTCGGCATCTTCAGGTTGATGGTGTGCTTGCTATCCTCCTTTTGTGCCACACGGTCCATATCGCCCGTTGGGCACCTGTGATGTTTAGTAGTGGCAAAGACCCCACAGCCGAAGACTTTCGATTAGCTTCCCTGGTGACCCAGCGTCTCCGCTCAGCTCGTGGGCCGGTCGTAAGCGAGCTAGCCGCTTACACAGTGTTCGCGGGAAAACCAGTCTTATTTCAGCCGTTCATTATGAGCGAGCTCGCCCGCCAACATCGTTGGAACGAAACCAAATTTCTGCGCGACATCATCGACAAGCGCTTTTCCCTTATTGCCACAACCGTTGACCTCACCACAGATGCCTACACGGACGCATTTACTCCCGCGATGCGGCAAGCGATCCGTGAGCACTATGTGTGTGCGGAAAGACTAGAGAGCGGTCGGCTTTGGCGCTATTACCTCTTCCAACCCAAGACAAACGGCGTTGTGCCGCAATTGCAGGGTCAGGCCCCATAAATGATTAGCTTTTCCTCACACTTTGCAGGGCGCATGCTCATGCTTGCCTCGGCCCTTAGCTTTGGTGTCATGGCCCTTCTCACGCGCATTCTCACCTCCGTCCCCAGCGCGGAAAAAGTGTTCTTCCGCAGTCTTTTCGGACTAATTCTCACAGGCGCCGCTTTCATAATGTTTTGCCGTCCACTTCCACGTCCGCGGAACTATGCTGGCCTTATTTGGCGCGGTGTTTTCGGAAGCCTCGCGCTGCTTTGCTATTTCTACGCCATTGACCGGTGCGGCTTGCCCAAAGCGACGCTTTATTGTTACACCTACCCAGTCTGGGCGACCTTGCTGGCGTGGATTGAGCTAGGGGAGAAGCCGTCACCCCACGCTGTGGCGGCGACGCTCGTTGCGATCGTTGGCGTTGCTCTCACTCTGGATCTTGCGCAGGGAGCCGCTCTCTCCTTCTCGCACGCCGATGCCGTCGGACTCCTCTCTGGCGCCTTCACTGGCGCCGCCATCGTCAGCGTTCGCCGTCTTCGCCAAGCTGAGTCTTCTTGGTGGATAGTGATCTTTTTCACTGCAACAGGGGTTTTTTTCAGCGCACCATTTCTTCTTGTCTCTTTCTCTGCGCCTCGCTCTGTCGAATGGATCTTACTTTCGGCGCTCGCCGCCACCGCGGCGATTGCTCAACTTCTCATGACAAAAGCCTATCGGGTTCTCTTGGCGGCGGAAGGCAGCTTGCTCTCGCTTACGGTGGTCCTCTGGAGCTCGCTATTCTCTGTAGTCTTTTTATCGGAAGTTCCACCATTGCGGTTTTGGATTGGGGCTTCGCTGGTCTTCCTCGCGGTCGGTTGGCTTGTGCTGCACCAACCCACCTCCCAATCAGCCGCATCAACCGATCCCCCCCCTCTCGACTGATTTTTCCATGTCGACCTTTCTCAGCTCTGCCGCCTAGAAAAGAGAGTTTCCCTTTGCACGACCGCGCGACCGTGGAAGGTCTTCTAGGGGCACTGCGTTATTTTTCTCAGAAGTCCTCTCCGCAGTGGGAGGACTATTCCAATTTGCGCCGGTCTGTGCGGCATTCGCGGACGTTCACAACATAAACCTCCCCTGATCATCCGTGAAGGTCGCATCGAAAAGGTGATTCCTGATGTCAGTCCAAGACATCACGTAGTTTTTTAGGGGCCTGCCCACGATTTTCCGCGCGCATTTGGACGTCACGGCACGCGGCGTGTATTCAATCGAGCCACTCCTGCAAGTGACTCGACACGAATGCATCGTCCGGAAGCCACGGATATTGTTCGCTTACACGCGTGATCTCTTCAGCCTGTCCTGGCGAAAGATCTAGGGCCGGATCCAAGCAAAGGCGACTTCGCAATAGGCCTTGCCGTCGCAATACCTCATTGATGCCAGGAATACACCCGCGGAAATTGTTGGCGGCATCAAAGATTGCCGCATTCGCGTCGGTCAGCTGTGCGCCACGCACTAGGAGTGACTTGGGCACATCGTCCCTGCAGAAGTTCACTTCATGGATTTCGTGCAACAGACGCACTGCTGTTCTCGTCCACACACTGAATTGCCCCAGCAGTCCCCCTCGCACGTACACTGCTGATCCCTTGCAGCGCGTGTCCACCGCAAATGGAGTTGTGAGATCGGCTACAATGTTATCATCGTTACCGGTATACAGCGCGATTTCTTTGTCGCGTCCCGCGTTGCAGACCGCACGCACAACGTCCAGCGTGTGATAGCGATTGAACGGGGCAATCTTGATCGCCACCACGTTTTCAATCTCGACAAACTCGCGCCAGAATTCGTAGGCAAGAACGCGCCCTCCTACTGCAGGCTGCAGATAAAAGCCAACAAGCGGCGCGACTTCGGCCACTCTTTTGCAGTGATCAAGGAGTCGCCGAACACTCAGCCTAGCGAGACCAGCCAGACTAAGCAAAACGGCGTCGTAACCACATCGCTTTGCTAACGCCGCTTCAACCCGGGCTTGTCGCGTGTTGCCGCAGACACCGGCTATTTTTACGAGGCGCTTGCGAATAACACGCTCAGCCTCCTCTGCTGCCTCTGCGCACACCTTCAGTACCGGCTCGAAGAGTTTGATCTGTGAATCACGAATCTCAAATTGAGTCGTGTGAACTGCCACCGCGATTCCGATCGCCCCTGCTGAGGCATAATAGCGGATAAGCGCGCGCTGATGGCGCACATCGAAGCGACGCTTCTCATCCAATGCCAGCGGCACCGCCGGAATCACTCCGCCCTTGCGCAGCTCTGTCAGAACATCGTGGTCAGGCATGGGCAGCGTCACAAGTGTTTCCTCCTCTCAGTCGAGAAATTGTCCATCGGTCACCTGGAAATGCGTCGGCCTGCCTAGCAGCGGCATTCCATGTCCCACCCAATGAGCCGTCCAGCGAATCATTGTCTCTTCGTCCACCTGGGGATGGCCAAAAATTTCGTGCGCTCGCCGCGCATCCGTAAGGTAAGCCACTTTCCCTTCATCGTCTGCGAAGTGTACGTCTTTTCCCATCTGAGCTGCAAGGCTCAGCGCCACCTCGCGCACCCAGAGCTTTCTAAGCCCGCTGACATTCAATTTTCGGGCTGGCACCTCCGCAAGTGCGATGCTCCGCAGCGTCCAGTTATTCATGTCTCCCTGCCAGATGATGTTCACTGCTGGCACACGAAGCGACACACGACGCCCTGCTGCAATATCGCTGGCGATGTCAGTCAGAACCCCATAGCGCAGCGCGTGGGCATAATTGAGACGGATCAACACCGTAGGCGCATGCCAGTGCTCGCACAAATACTCAAAGATGCGTTCGCGTCCCAGACATGACCAGGCATATTCTCCAACTGGACCGACCGAATGCTCCTCACTACAGCCAGACGAGTGCACCGGAACCAGCGGATAAACGCAGCCGGTCGAAAATGCGACAAGTCTTTCCGCCTCTGCTAGGAGCGGAGCCAAGCACAGGGGCACGGCAGTGTTCGTTGCCCATGTAAGGGGCTCCGTGCCGCGACCACCGAATTTCCGGCCGGCTAAGAAAATGACATAGGGGACTTTGGGCAGTTGTTCAACCTCGCGAAAATTAAGCAGATCGCAAGGGATCGGGTGCACTCCCGCGAGCTGCAGATCTCGCCGCAGCTCCACGTCAGAGAAGCGCGAAACGCCGAAAACTTTTGCATTCTTGCCTGCCGCAGCAAAAGCGCGCACGGCCATTCGCGCAAGAGACGGTCCCACTTTTCCCCCGACACCAAGAATCATGAGGTCGCCAGTGCATCGGCTCAATGCTGCGATCGTCTCCTCATGAGGCCGGGAAAGAAGTTCCTCGAGTTGAGCTTCGCTCTCAACAATAGTGGGGAGATCTCGCTCCTTCATGATATTTTGTTCCCGCACGCCATTCGACGAACTTTGCTTGCAGCTACCCGTGAGAACATAGGAAGGAAAACCAACAGGCAAACCAAAAAGGAACGATCAGTATGGCTTCGATGGAAAAGCTGCCATTCGATATTCGTAGCGAGTTTCCCATCAAGGAGCAGTATGTGTTCTTGAATCACGCAGGCGTGGCACCCATCCCTGCGTCAACGCAAATGGCGATTTCCGAGTTTGCTCGCGACGCTGCTGAAGAAGGCCCCGCAAACTATGCCGGATGGCTCCACGGTATGGCGCAGGCACGCGAGGCGGCAGGAGCATTGCTGCATTGCCGTCCGGATGACATCTGCTTTGTTCATAACACCACGCATGGCATCTTAATTGTAGCAAATTCCATTCGCTGGGAGGAAGGCGACAACGTTGTCGGTTTCGAGCACGAGTTTCCTGCCAACATTCACCCCTGGCGAAACCTGCGCGAAAGGGGAGTGGAGCTCCGATTAGTTCCTGAGCGCCCGGATTTTCGCTATTCACTTGATGACTTAGTCGCAGCGATGGACGCACGCACTCGACTTGTCACGGTCTCGTGGGTGGAATACGGCACAGGCACACGGAACGATCTCGCAGCCATTGCTGACATTTGCCGTCAGCGCGGCGCACTGCTTTTCGTGGATGCTATCCAGGGGCTCGGTGTGCTGCCGATGGACGTCGAAGCCTTCGGAATCGATTTCCTCGCTGCTGACGGCCACAAATGGCTTTTGGCGCCCGAAGGCTGCGGCATACTCTACGTTCGTCCCGACCGCATCCAAGAACTCAATCACAGCATGTGCGGATGGTGTGGGCTGCGTAATCCTCAGGATTATGACAATTACGAGCAGGAATACAAACCTACTGCAAAACGTTTCGAGGAAGGGTCGCATAACCTCATGTCGATTCATGCGCTCGGATGTTCGCTGCGCTTATTGCTCGATGTGGGGATTGACACGATCGCCGATCGTATCTTCGAACTCACCGAATGGCTCATAGATCGGGTTGTGGCTAAACGTTACGAACTTGTGACGCCGCGCCCGCGCCAACAGCGTGCGGGCATCGTTTGCGTGCGAAAAGACGGAGTGGCCCCGGCCGAGCTGGTCAAACAGCTTCAAGAGCAGAAGATTCTCGTCGCCGCGCGGCGCGGTTTTCTGCGCATTTCTCCACATTTCTACAATGACGAAGAGGAACTGAAACGCCTGGTGGATGTCATGCCATAGGCCGCAAAGTTCGGCATTGCCGAGGACAATGCTTTGCGTTTTGCTCTTGCATGCAGCGCTCTGTCCAGGACCGCTCGCCGCAAATCCGTCACCACAATAGCCCTAAGCGGCTGTTTGTGCGAAACACGGGTCTGGTGCGCTGGTGAACGCCGCCGAAAACCAAGGCAGGATGCCCTTGAGAACGTAGTTTTAATAGTCGGGCGCGGCACGCCCCACCTTTTGCTCTAACAGCCGAAAGCTCAGTTGTTTTTTCTCACGCGCACCTGTGGAGAAAGCAATCAATTCTTCTCGCCGATCACTTCCAGATATTTTTCACGCAACTCCTGCCGCGCATTGAACAGCCGGCTCATCACTGTTCCGATGGGGATGTTCAGCGCATCGGCAATCTCTTTGTACGAGTGATTGTGGAAGTGCTTCATGATAATAATTTCGCGAAAATCGGGCTTTAGTCGATTGATCGCTTCCCACAATTGCTCACGTTGCTGGTTCTGCTCGAACTGTTCGCGCGGGTTAGGTCGATGTTCGCGGAACTGCATGTACTGCTCTTCTTCGAGCTCATCAATCGAGTCGTTGCGCATCCGCGAGCTTTTCTTGATGTAATTCAAGCAGTGGTTTTTGATGATTTTGTAGAACCACGGGAAGAAAGGAGAGTTCAGGTCGAACGTTTTGATCGCCTTAAACGCTTTGACGAAAGCATCCTGCGACAAGTCCAACGCGTCTTCGTGATTGTTGACAAAACTCATCGCTGTGTAGTAGGCTTTGCGTTTGTATGCGTTGACGAGCTCTTCAAAAGCTTCGCGATCGCCTTCCTGCACTCGTCGGATAATCTCGCGCTCCTGCTCGGGTGTGAGAAACTGCTCGGGTCCCAGCAAGGCGTCGAGGTCACCTCGTTCCGGCATTTCGTGAGGCGGCTCAGGCACGCCGCTCGGTTCCTCGCTGGCTTGGTGCAACAGCGCGAGTTCCGGAGCCTTCGTCACCGCGACCGGCTCCTCCTGCTTAGCTTCTTTGACGCGCTGAAAGGTTTTGAGCTTGCTCACTACGCTCTTCTTGTTACTCTTTCGGGCGTTTTTTTTAGGTTTTTTCGTCAAGAGAGTGTCAACCATCTCGATAGCTTCTTTCACGGTTATTAGGCTCATTTCCCCCTCCCTCCTTCAAGTTCGTTTTTCCCTTCGGAGAAAGCAGAAAATATGCCATCACCGTGAGACTTGCCGCTCGCGGCTGCTTATTGCCCCTTTGAGAAGCTTACTGGCAGGTCTTGCGGTCAAGACAAGTCGGCAATGCATTAGAATAGCAACACTTAAGATATGTCTTCTGGCAGCAAATCCCGTGGGCCTCACCTCACCGCCTTCGGCGATGCTTTTGCTTGCCCGTCGACCACGAAATTACCATTGTTCAAAAAGGGCGCACTTTGTCCTGTTTGTGGACCAAATTGCCCAGCTTAGAAAAGAACAAAACTCACCTTATAGCGGCACCCTAGCCCTGTGCTATTCCTGATACTCTTCGTACCGCCCACCACGTGTCCAGTCGTCGTACTCATCCCAATACCAGGCACTCCGACTTGAGCCACAGTAATGACCGCGCGGGTATTTCGCTTCCGCTTTAGAGTTGGGCCACAAGCGCGGATGGTAAAAGGGATAATACTTCGGGCTAAGACCCTCGTAGCGATTGTAGCTGGCGGGAAAATAGTAGGTGGGCCCGTAATCATCGTGGAGCGCAAAACCTTGTCCGACGTGACGGCGCGCCACCGGCAGCGGGGCCTCGCGCTCGCCTTGATTATTCCCGGCCGGCGGACCGATCCTCTTCGGGGGAATCTGTGCCACCCCGGCCGGTTCACAGATGCTCTTACCTCTAGGCAATTCCCCGCCACCCAGCGCGACACTAACACATATCATTAGCACCGCGACAACCACTCTTGCGCGACGAATTGTCACACCTGGCTTCATTTTTTGTCCTTTTTCCTTGTTACGCGAGCCAATTCACGCCGCTTTCCAATGCTCTGTCAACGAGAGAACGTCGTGCCAAAACGTAAAAGCCATGCCCACGCGTAAATTTTCCTCCGGGTACCTGAGAAAACGCTTGAGCAATCTCCTTGTCTCGACGCAATCACATGGCACACACTTTGCCCAACCAAAGTCCGACAAGTGTGATTTTTGCCCAGACGAGGCAAGAGATTACCAATGGACGTCTCAAGGAATGTTGTGATGATCAAAGCCCGGACAGCCAGCTTCGGCCTCAGCATTTTCCTGACTTTCTTTGCGAGCACGCAAGTCGCACTCCGTGCCCAATGCTCCAGTCCACCCCTTCCCTTCTTCGACGCCGCCAAATCCGGCGAACGGCCATCCCAGTACCAACCGAATCAGATTTGTCCGCCGCGTCCGAAGGTGGACTATACCGAGGACGGACAGCCGATCCTCATCAAGCGCTACCCGGTGAATAGTCGCCAGTCAATTCTCCATTTCCGGAAATATCCCTACTATGCAAACACACAAGGTGTTGAGCACATCCAGCGCGGTGCACGCCTCAAGCGTCAGCCTGAAGTTGTGCTTTCTGAAGATCAAAAAGCCATTCTCCGTGCCTGGGGGCAGCCAGACTATCTTCGCGGCCCTTATCGCAGTAGCCGCGGCGACACGGTGATCGAGTGGGCCTACCATCGGCTTAACCACCTGTTCCAGTTCGTTGACGGAACTATGGTCTTCGAGGGACCACTTACCGATCAGGAGAGAACAGTCCTGACCTACGGGCTCCCGCGCGAGATCCTCTCGAGCACCGTCGCACCTAATATCCGCCGAGAAACGTGGTTTTACAATTCGTCTTGGCACCCCAATAAGGAAATGGTGTTCAGCTTTGCCAACGGCAAATTGGTGTTTGCAGACGAGAACTACTCGCACTGAACCTCGTGCGGTCCAAAAGCTTGCTCAATGAGACGAAAGGAAGTGGTTATGGCTGAGTTACAGGGCAGGATTAGCCTCTTGCTCAGGAAGGAGAAATTGCCGCTCTTGCTCTTTTTTGGCATTGCAGCGGCACTGATGTTGAGCTGCACGGACATTTGTGCAGCGCGGCCGTTGGAGGGCCGCCGTGAAGCGCTGGCCCTACTTGCCCAAGGCCAAGAAGCTTTGAAAGCGGGAAGAGTCACCCAGGCTGTTGAGCTCCTGAGTCGCTCCGTTGAGATCGCGCCCTCTCCCGCAGCATATTACTTGCTGGGGCAGGCGTTGCGAAAAGCCGGCCAAAAGCAAAAGGCACGGGAAGCCTTCGAAAAAGCGATCGAGCTCAATCCCAACTACGAGCTGGCTAAACAAGCCCTGAATGAAATAGGGAGCAAAACACCACCCTCTGCAAATTCGGGTGCCGAGGCCACGAATTTTGACGCGGTGGTCAGCGAACACGAGACTCTGGATTCGCTCAAGCCAGGAGACAACGAGGAAGTAAAAGATACCAAGCCCACAATCTTGGCTGTGGGAGCTTTGCTTCCAAAGCCGAAACAACTGGCCAGTGCGTCGGCTGCCCCAATCCCCAATCCACCATCTACCGTTCGCAATGGAACAGCCCGCGACGCTGTTATTCCTCAGCGGCCTGTTGAGATAATTCAAGAAGTGCCTGTGCGGGAAATTGTTTCGGCCGGCGTGGCGCCAGGAAAAGAGCGAGGACGATCGGCCATGGCATCGGACAGTAGCCAAGAAAACACCTCCGAGGGCGTCAAGAAATTCAGTTTATGGCGCGGCAAGAAGGAGCAGCCTATCTCCGCAGCGCGCCACGACACCCAGTCGAGTCGTAAATCGGTCAGCACCCCGCCATCAACCCGTGCGTCTTCCCCACCAGAAGTCGAATCAAACCCGATGTCTGCTCTGCAACGCACGGCCCCCGATGCGCGGGCCATCAATGAAGCCGCCTTTTCCTCTGATGACCAAGGGGCGCAAAAACGCGCAAAGCGCTACGGCAATCCTACGAAGATACTCTTGGGCACTTTCGAGTTTCATAAGGAGAAAGGCGACACCTACCGTCGCGCTCAGCGCTGGACCGAAGCTGCCGATGAATACCAGCAGGCGCTCGAAAAGAACCCTGACGACGCAGAAACACGTGCGATGCTTGCCGAATGCCTTGCTCGCGCTGGCGAAGTTGACGTTGCCGAACAGCAGTTCCGCCGGGCCCTCGAAATGGACCCCGGCGATCCACGTGTTTTCTTCCGAATGGGCAACACTTATCGCGAACTCAAGCGTCTCGACGATGCAATCTCGGCCTACCGTCAGGCGCTTGCCGCTAACCCCAATGACGTGGTGATCCGCAACAATCTCGGCGTCGTCTACATGGAAAAGGGGCAATACACTAAGGCGGCGCAGGAGTTCAAAAGCGTGATCGCGACAAATCCTAAATACGACAAGGCAGTTCTCAACCTTGGAATTCTTTACGACGAACATCTGGGGGATAAAAAACAGGCGCTTCAGTACTACCAGATGTACGTCCAGCTAGGCGGCCCTCGCGCTCGCGAGGTTCAAAAGTGGATCGAAGAACTCCAGAGTAAGTGAGCCAAAATTAACGTGCGCTGCTCGGAATCAGCAGCCCACATGACCAAAAGAGAAGAAATGCTACCATGAAACATGCTTCGTGCGTTTGGATTGTCCCGTCTTGCATTGGTGTTTATTTGCTATCATGTTTTCTTATCGCGACACCCGCATTCTCCCAGCCAAAGCCTAGCGCAGCCGCTGGAGCTTTGCGAGTCGCTTCAGAACGTAGCGCCCGCCCGAGGGGTGATCTGAGCACCGCCTCGCTGCTGCGTAGACCCGCTCGACCAACCACAACGTCGCTTTTGAGGAGTGCACTGCTTACCTCCCCCTCGATTTCTCGGCGACCCTTTACAACGACTTCCTTGGCTCGTGGCGGCATGACAACCCAAGCACTCCTCCAGGCGAGGCTTGCTCATGCTGCGGAGCGTAAATCCCATGGGCATAAATTCGCTCCCATGGCGCCCGAGGTCCTGCGCGCCTTTGTCACCCCAACCAGCGCCCCTCAATCACTCGATCGCGTTATCTCTCTGCTGCACAGCAGCAATCGTCGCTCCACTGTCGAGACCTGTCACTGCCCAGCTCACCCACTCGGCGGCATTGACCGAGAAGCGCGGGTTGTGGATGAAATTGCGGCGACGACTCAGCCCTGCATTCTTGTGGATGCCGGTGGTTATTTGCGCTTGCCGCCAAACGAACGAAGTAAAATGGGAGCCGCCATTGCCCTTGAAGCAATTACCAAAATGGGTATTCACGCTGTAAACGTAGGCGTCACAGACCTTGCTGCCGGCGTGGAATTCTTCCGCGATTTGCAAACAAGCTTCTCCGTGCCTTTTGTTTCGGCGAACATTGTCGACAAGGATGGTAAGCGTGTCTTTGCCTCTCACTCCCTACTCCCGGTTCGGCTTCGCGACGGAAAGAAAGTCACGGTTGCCATTGTCGGTGTGACGCGTCCAAACAAGCCCGGCGAAAATCTGCCACGGGTTGGGGCAGCACCAGAAGACCTCAGGATAACCGATCCGAAAAAAACACTCGAAAAACTTATCCCTGAGCTGCGGAAAAAAGCGGATGTGGTCATTCTCCTCGCCTACTACACGCGCGAAGAAGCCCCTGAACTCATTGGCGGATTGCCACCTCAGGCGAAGCCCGATGTTGTCGTGTGCGGCGATTTCACGATCGGTCAGCCGCGCGATTACTACCTTGCTAATCTTGCGGAAGTAGACGACGTCTATTACCTGACTGGCGGCTTCGAAGGACGCCAGCTCGGACATGCGATGTTGTTGTTCGACAAGAGAAACAGAGTCGAGAAAGTCTTCGCGAAGCTCATCGAGATCGAGCAGACCATTCCGCCAAAGCCTTCGTTCACCCATTTCGTCGAAGAGTATCAGAAACTCATGATGCGCCTTTTGAGCGAAGGCAAATAGAGTATGGGCCGTCGCGGGCCAAGGTTCGCGACGAACAGAGGTAAAACGCTGCCTGCGAGTGAATACGAAGATGCAAATTTGGTTTTCATAAACGTGTATGCGCTCGCTTTTCGCCTTTCTAACCGAAACGGCCGTGAGGCCGTTTTCTGTTGTCAGGACAAAAACTGAGCACAGCTGGGCGCAGTTCGCCTCACATTCCATACAGAGAGAAAGGATGCTATGACACCACAGACGCTGTTCTACGTTGTGATGGCTATCTCGGTGTTGGGGTTGGCCGTCTCTTTCATTCTCGCCAAATGGGTGCTGGCACACGACACTGGCACCGACGCTATGCGCGTCATTTCTGACGCAATCAAAGAAGGGGCGGAAGCGTTTCTCAAACGCCAATACAAAACGATCTTCGCTCTTTCCATCCTGTTAGCTGTTCTGCTCGCTGCCTTCTACTATCACGAAAAGGGCTCCGAGCTCGCAGTGCGCACGCTCGTCTCTTTTCTTTTCGGCGCGTTCTGTTCTGGTTTTGCCGGTTTCATCGGCATGTACATTTCTATTCGCTCCAACATCCGCACTGCCTCCGCTGCAACGAAAGACCTTAATAGCGCGCTGCGCATAGCGCTGCGCGGCGGCGCGGTTTCGGGCATCATGGTTGTCGCGATGTCACTTTTGGGTGTCGGCTTACTCTTCTGGTTTTTCGACGGCTTGAAGCACCCCGACGTCGTTCCGCTCCAAATTGTTGGCTATGGCTTTGGTGCCTCGTTTGTGGCCCTCTTTGCTCAGCTTGGTGGGGGAATTTACACGAAGGCGGCCGATGTCGGAGCCGACTTGGTAGGAAAAGTCGAGGCAGGGATCCCTGAAGACGACCCACGTAACCCCGCGGTGATTGCCGACCTTGTCGGGGACAATGTGGGCGACTGCGCCGGTCGTGGTGCCGATCTCTTCGAATCCACCGCCGCTGAGAATATCGGCGCAATGATTCTCGGAATTGCCCTCTACAAGGTCACCGGCGATCACGGTCCCGTCTTTGGTCTTGGCGCCATTATCTTCCCCCTCTTCGCGCGTGCTCTCGGTCTCATCGCTTCCATCATCGGCGTTTACTCAGTAAAGGTCAAAGGAAGCGAGCAGGAGGGGTGGGAAGATCCAATGGCTGCGCTCAATCGTGGGTATCTTGTCACCACGATTCTCGCCATCATCGGATTCTATCTTGCTGTCCACTTGCTCCTAAAAGGTGAAATCTACTTCTTCCTCGCCGGGTTGGTGGGAATTCTCTGCTCCTATGCTTTTGTCTGGATCACCCAATACTATACCGAGTACCGCTACCGGCCTGTCCGATGGATTGCTGATTCCTGCCAGACTGGCCCAGCAACCACAATCATTAGCGGGTTGTCGGTCGGCATGGAGTGCACCGCGATCCCTGTGCTTGTTATTTCCGCTGCGCTTATGCTCACCTACAAATTTGGCCAACTCGGTATGCTCTCCGTGCTCGGGGGCTGGGGGGGCTTGGAAAAAGCCGGCATCTCACCCACGGCGGCAGGGCTCTATGGCACCGCAATTGCCACCATGGGCATGCTTTCCACGGCGGCATATATTCTAGCGATGGACACGTTTGGTCCGATTACGGACAACGCTGGTGGTATCGTTGAAATGAGCCAACAGCCCCAGAGCATCCGCGAGAAAACGGACCGCCTCGATGCTGTCGGTAACACCACAAAGGCGCTCACCAAAGGCTATGCCGTTGGTTCTGCTGCGCTCGCAGCGTTCCTCCTGTTCCAAGCATATATTGATGAAGTAAACGAATACCTCAAGCATGCTGGACGGGCCATCATGACAACCGTAGATTTGGGTCATGTGCCTGTGTTCGTCGGCGGAATGATTGGGGCAATGCTTGTTTTCCTCTTCTCTGCGCTGGCGATCCGCGCGGTTGGTCGGGCCGCTCAGTCGGTTATCGTCGAGGTCCGTCGTCAGTTCCGCGAGCGACCAGGTATCATGAAAGGTACTGAAAAGCCCGATTACGCCACCTGCGTGGACATCGTGACGAAGGCAGCCCTCCGTCAGATGGTTTTGCCAGGCATCCTGCCGGTCGTCGTACCAGCCGCGCTCGGTTTTGGTTTGAAATTTTACACGAAAGAGGGCGTGGCTCCGCAGTCTGTTGCAGCTCTGCTTATGGTTGGCACCATTGCGGGCATTCTCATGGCGCTATTCATGAACAACGGTGGTGGTGCATGGGATAACGCCAAAAAGTATATCGAAACGGGGGCTTACGGCGGCAAGGGCAGCGATGCGCACAAGGCGGCAGTCGTGGGCGACACCGTCGGCGATCCGTTCAAGGATACAGCCGGTCCCTCGCTTCACGTGCTGATCAAACTCCTCAGCACCATCACTCTGGTACTCGCGCCACTTTTTATCCGGTAACTAAGATCTCGCCGCTAACAGTGTGAGCCCGGCTTCAGCTGCTAGTTGAAGCCGGGCCTCCTTTTGAAAAGAGGATGCTGCGTTCTAAGAGCTTCGTGCGACAGTCCAGCGTCATTGCAGGATCTTCACGTGCACGGTTTTCGATGCTTGACCCATTGACCTGCACTCGAATTGACTGACGCGAGATTTGCACAGCCACCTAGCACATAAGAAATGTTTGAATAAGGAGATGGCTTTAGTTGCGATTCGAGCGATTCGTAGCGCGACGTTATCTTTTTAGCGGTCACCACAAAGCTCTGGTTTCCGCCATCACGCTCATCTCAATTGCCGGTGTAGCTGTCGGAGTCTTTGCGCTCATCGTTGTGATTGCCGTGATGGAAGGTTTCGACCGAAACCTCGTAGAAAAAATCATCGGCGCTTACGCCCACATCGAGATCGTTCGGGCAAGCACAGAATCGCCACCCATTGAGCTCGACAAGATTCTCCCCGAGGTTGACAAGCTCCCAGGCGTCAAAGCAGCCGGACCGGTTATCATGCGCCAAGCTTTGCTGCAAGTGATCCCTAGTGAAGGCGAAGAGCCGCGCCAAACAGCTGTCCTCGTCCAAGGCGTGGATCTAGACCGCGAGAGCCGGATCACAAAACTTATGGAAAAAGTCGCAGGCAAGGCCAAGCCCGACCAGGGCGAAATTGTCATCGGGAAAAAGGTAGCACAAAGGCTTTACATCCCGCTTGGAGCCCGCGTCACTGTGTTCTCGCCGGTTTTTGTGCGCACGCCCACCGGTGGCTCTGCTCTCGCACGAAATGCTCAAGTCGCTGGGATCTTTGATTCAGGATTCCCCGAAGCGGACGAAATGATCGCCTACACCGATCTTGCCACAGCGCGAGCACTCTTCATGGTGCCAGAAAACGAGGTCGACGGAATCCACCTGGTAGTCGATGACCCGCAAAAGGTTGACCAAATCAAACGCCTTCTCCAAGAAAAGTTGGGCGCTGCTTACCTCGTCACAACTTGGCGCGAGCGCAACCCTGTCCTGTTCGACGCCCTTGTTCTCGAAAAGTGGGCTATGTTCATCATACTTCTGCTCATTGTTCTCGTTGCATCCTTCAACATTGTAGGAACGCTCATTATGGTTGTCATAGAGAAAA
Source organism: Candidatus Sumerlaeaceae bacterium (assembly GCA_049968255.1). GTDB lineage: Bacteria > Sumerlaeota > Sumerlaeia > Sumerlaeales > Sumerlaeaceae > DRVG01. Next base: position 105,177 of record JBMFRB010000004.1, read on the forward strand.
CCCGCGAGATTGGGATTCTCAAATCCATGGGTGCAACCGAGGAGACCATCATGCGGATTTTCGTGCTCCAGGGGCTCTTTATTGGAGGCATCGGAACTCTCGTAGGCGCTGTCGCTGGCCTCTCCACCTGCTACTTGCTCCAAAATCACGTGCGCATTGACATTCTTTCCGAAGCCTATCTCTCCGACCGTATTCCCATCCTTATGGATGTTCGTTGGAATATCCTCATCGTGCTGTCAGCCCTAGCGATCTGCCTTCTGACGTCACTTTATCCAGCTCGACAGGCTGCCAAGCTCGACGCCGTGGAGGCACTTCGGTATGAATGAGATGTCGACGCTGCGCGAACTCATTCTCAACGCCGAGAACGTGGAGAAGCACTATCGCGACGGCGAGCGGCTCCTCAAAGTCCTGCGAGGGGTATCGCTCGAAGTGTATACCGGCGAAATTGTCTCAATTGTCGGCGCGAGCGGTTCTGGCAAAAGCACACTCCTGCACTTGCTTGGCGCGCTAGACCGTGCCACTTCCGGAACAATCTCCTTTCGCGGACGGGATTATTCCGCCATGTCGAATGCCGAACTCGCCGCCCTTCGCAATCGTTCCATCGGCTTCATTTTTCAGTTTCATCATCTGCTTTCCGAGTTTTCAGCCCGCGAGAACGTGATCATTCCAGGGCTTATCGCACGACGACCCAAAGAGGAACTCGTGCGCCTTGCCGACCAGCGTCTCCACGAACTTGGGCTTTCTGACAGGCTTCACCATCGACCCGCGACACTCTCCGGGGGCGAACAGCAGCGCGTAGCCTTAGCGCGTGCTCTTATCAATGAGCCTGATCTTGTTTTGGCTGACGAGCCTACCGGCAATCTGGATGCTGAATCTGCAGCAGCGGTCATTGAATTGCTATGGAACAACGTGCGCGATAACCACCGAGCGCTTGTGATTGTGACGCATGATCCGGAGATTGCGCGCCGAGCTGATCGATGTCTGCGCCTTCGCGAAGGGCGGCTCTACCCAGAAACTCCATAGCTTGTGAATGCGGTCCGAACGAGATTTTTATTTACACGCTGGGTGCGTAGCCAAATAGCGGTTGATCTATACTTCTCTTGGGATTGCTGAAGATATTCCAAGGGTGTTTGCTGTCACAAAACACACAGGATGAGTGCGATGCTCCGAAATGCTCTGCTTCTGGCCATCTCACTGATGGCCACGATTCCTGCTCTAGCCGAAGACTATGAAGTTATTGTCGAGTCTGGTCAGGGAGGACAAAATGTCGAGTGGTTCTCCACCATAGAGGGCAACTGGATGGAGAGTTCCAGCAAGAGCAAGGCACCTGGGCTCACCGCTTCGAAAGCCATGTTCAAGACAGCCGGACCTGCTGGCGCAGCGCGTTTCACACCGGACATTCCAGTCGAAGGCGAGTACGAAGTTTTTGCCACCTACCCCGACTCTGGCAATGCAGTTGGCGTGATCTATCACGTGCATTCAGCCAGTGGCGACTCTGAAGTCGTCATCGATCAGCGTGGGCGTGACCAGCGTGCCAAGCCTCTGGCCAACACTTGGTTTTCCCTTGGAAAGTTTAAATTCGCCAAAGGCAAGGAAGGCTACGTTGAGATCCGAGACCCACAAACCGGCAAAGCAGCTAATGAGAAAGAGCCGAATGTTCGGATTTATGCCGACGCGGTGAAGTTTGTCCCTGTTGGATTCGCACTCCCGCCGCAGTTTGCCGCGCGAAAGGGAAGTGGCGCATTCGCGCAGTCCTCGCTCGCCTATCTTCCAGCCACACCTGTTGCTCAATCCTCTCAGCCAACGCCGTCATCTCCTGCTTCAGCCACCATGCCACCGTTGGGACAGGGAAGTGTGCCACCCGTTTCCAGTGCTCCCGCGGTTCAATCTCTGCCGTCACTCGCAAGTGCAACGACGAATCAATCTGCAGCCGCCAGTCTCCCAGGCCTCGCGAGTGCTGCGCAGCCTGGTTCTTCTAGGTCTACCTCCGCCGGAGCTGGTCAACCGCCCTCACTTCCGGCGCTCGGCAGTGCGGCGCCATCGGCCACAGCTCCGTCCCTGCCCACCCTTGGCAGCGAACTCACGCCTGCTCCGGGATCGGCCCCTGTACCTCGTCAGCAAGCGTCTCCCTCCATTGAAACGTTCACAGCCACGTCGAATAGGATGCCTGTACTTCCTGAAATTGGCTCATCTGCTTCGCCCATGCTGGCCCAAGCGGGCTCAGGCACCCAAGCGCCGAATTTGCCTCAGCTTGGGGCTCTCCCACCAGCAGTGGCATTACCACCATCCCCACCCGAAAATCCTGGCATGCCTCAGCTTCAGCCGCTTGGGCAGGTAGCGCCAGCCGGTCAACTGTCTGCACCGCTCTCGGCGCTACAGGCATCCCTTCCATCTATGCCGGCAGGGTCGCCAACTCTAGCACCCGCTGGGGTACAGCAGCCTACCGCCCAAGCTCCACCCGCTTCCGATGGCCTTCCTTGGGTTTACGATGAAGGGACAGCCCATTCCATTGCACGAAGCCAGAATAAGAAAGTCCTGGTCTTTTTCGTAGCGGACGGGAACCGTGACGTTGAGAGGTACGAAAAGGAGTACTTCTCGCATCCGGCCGTACGCGAAGAACTGGCCAAATTTGTTCTGCAGAGGGTGAACTTCCCGCTGAACACGAAGGCTGCCTACAAGGTGAAGGTGTACGGCGCTGGCACCATCGCCGTGACCGACAGCTTTGGCGAGCGGATCGGCGGAATCTCCAAAATTCCCTCATCACCAGAGGACCTTGCCAAAGAGCTCCGAGAGCTTGCTTCCAAATAAGGGGGCGAAGCTCTAAAGGCTTGTCCGCTCAACAAGCCAGTTAGTGTCCACTTCGGTCGCCAGTGGGCCATTGGCACCGCGACTGAGTTGGCAAATGCCGGTGCAATCGTGTGGTGGGACTGTCTTCTTCGCCATCTTCAAGTGTGATGGCTGTCGTGATCAATGCAACAGCACAGGGCAAACCTGCCCCGTCACCGTCCCACTGCAGAACACCCACGCGCAAAGCTTTCTAACCTATCTAAATCTCGGCAACGATCTCCTGGTCAGGGCCGACAATAATCCGGAATTTGATAGGTTTGTTCTCTGCCACCATGGCCCACATCATAGCCATTTGCTCGAGCTGCACATCTGGTGGGACGCGCTCGCTTTTCCCCACGAGGATTTCCTGCACCTGAAGCTCGTACGCCACGCGAGCGATAGCAAACCAACTATTATTCGAGGGGATGACGAGCGGTTTGACACTTACGCCATATTTCTCTGCCAGCTCCACGACCTTCGTGAACAAGATCTCTTCATCGCTCGTGAACACATGCTCGAAACTCTGGTCGCCTTTTTCAACCTTCACAGTAATGACAATAATCTCGCTGTCGCGACTCACTGCTTCGTCCAAGGCCACCTTCAAATGCTGAAGGTTGTTGGGATCGCGGGCTGGCACAAGCACTCGTGGCTTGCCCTCCTCCAGCTGGATAATATCCGGGGACAATTCGCTCTTTTTCTCTAAGGCAAACTTCTCTTTGTGCTCGTGCGCAACGCCTGCCTTCCGACGTCGCCGAGTGGACAAGTGTTCAGAGATTGTGAAAAGCGCAAAAAAGGCCGCTGTAAACGAGACGCCAGAAATTGTCGCTAACTGTTTCGTCAAGAGATTCGTGAACGCCACGGCTACCAACACAAGCGTGACCGCGCCTAATCCAACTGGAATTTCCACTCCTCGAAATTTCGGATTAATGGGGACTCGCCAGGAGCGCTCGCCCTTGTACTTGAAACGCAGAATGAGCATGGACATGGCCATGAAGGCAAAGCTCCAGACCACCCCAAATGCATAGGCTTCCCCCAGAAGCGTCACATTGCCACGGCTCGCCACAATGATCGCTAACTGTAATCCTACAATGAGATTCAAAATACGGTACGTTGTTCCGAATCGTCTATGCGGATAACGAAACCAATCATCTAAAATGCCGTCCTCCGCCACGCGGTTGAGGACACCATTTGAGCCTATCAGTGAGGTATTCACCGCTCCCGATAGGATCAAGGCACCCACACCTACTACAAAAGCTGTCATCAGAAGTTTGAGCGGCACGGGACCTGCCAAATGCTTCACGAGTTCGTTCAAGAGGTTGTCGCCAGCAGCTTTGCGAACTTCGTCTGGGACCAACATGACTGCCGCAAAGGCCGTGAAACCCGTGAAAAGCACGGAGAATACAAAAATAACCATGGCTGCGCGAACGAGGTTTTTGTGCTTCGGCGCCTCAATTTCGCGGTAAACTTGTGCCAGCGTCTCCTCGCCGCTCATCGCCAGTAGGCTGTGTCCGAAGGCGACGAGAAATACGGCAAGCCCCATCGTCTTTACCCACGGGATATCCTTGAGCCAGCCAAGCGCGTGGTCTTCAAGAACTGGACGCAACGGTGGAAGCTGCACAGGGCGCAGAGCCATCGTGATGAGCGACCACACGATCAGGATTGCAACCATCACAGCCGTTACAATCATGATCTTCAGGGACTTGTCGCTGCTCTCCTCAATGCCCTTGATGTTGAGCCACCAAAAATAGAGCGTTGCCGCGACAGCAAAGCCGCAGGCGAAAAGGTTTGGCGAAATCGCAAGCGAAAGCCCCAATTGTTGACCTGCAAACTCAACCAGCCCACGCAGATAGTGACCGGCCGAAACCGCAGAAATCGGCCCCGTGAGAACATAATCAAAAATAAGGGCCGACACCGCAACCTTGCCCATAAAATGACCCATCGCCTCGCGGACGATTCTGTAAACACCGCCGCGTACAAAAATCGAGCAGCTCTCCACGTAAACCGCACGCACACAACCCGAGAAAAGCATCACCAACAGGATGAACCATGGCGCTGCTTTGCCGATCGCGTGCTCGGCAATGCCCCCAATGTAATAGGCAGTACTTGCAAGGTCGCTGAGCACCACAGCCGCTGCATGCCAGAACGAGATGAAGGTTAACATCGCCGTCGTCAAAACGACGACCCGGGTTCCCTTTCTCGACGACGAAGGCGAGAACGCAGACGTGCTGACGTTAGAACTCTGGCTTTCTGTCATTGGGAAATGGCCCACCAACCTTCCTTAGGGAATCCGCTCACATGGAATGCTAAATGGAATTGTTGCCAGGACCGAACTGCGGCAACGTGCGATAAGTTGATGCCTGCCCACGCTGAAAGGAGATGATTCGACCGACGCAGAGGCACCACTCTGCTACATCGCGGACCAGGATGAGGCTTCATGAGTTTATTCTGGTATCTTCTCCAAAGATTCGGTCAACCCTTAGGAGAAGCCGTAAAAAGCGCTTCTCGATGCCTACGAGGTTAGCTGACGGGCTCGGTGAGAGAAGCCTTGCCTATGCGCGGTATCGCCGCACAATTCGCCCCAGAGTTGGGTCCCCCGCTCAGCACATGGCTGATTCGGCATTTTTTCTTGGTCTGCCATACAAGTAGGCCCCAACTGCTATTCAGCGTTTCCGCTCCCGTCGTGATGTGCCTCTATGTCCCTCTCGCCTGAGCGTCGACTAGCTGATCCGCTAGGACAGTCAGCACGTTGTCCGAAACGTGCGCAAAGCCTCCCTCGATCATGAACTCGCTCACTTCGTCGTTTGCACAGCGAATTGTGAGTTTGCCCCGTCCGAGCGACGCAACAAGAGGAGCATGGTGTGCCAACACCCCAAAATAGCCTTGCCCCCCCGGCAACGTCACACTGACCACGTCGCGGTTCAGAACCTCCGCTTCTTGCGTAAAAATTTGCAAACGGAAACGCTGCGCCATAACCTTCACTTCCTACTTACGATTTTGCACCTTGCTCGGTTCTCCCGCCTCGGAAAATACCGTACCAACGAAATCCTATTGTTGAGCACAGCCGTCTCTTGTGCAATAAAACTTCGCGCGTTGTGCGCAAGGTGGGAGACAGTTGCAGAATCCACGGGGTCGTTAAGCCCAAACCAGTGCAAGCGAAATCGCCCCAGGCCGCAAAGAATTCTTTCTCCTGTTCATAATGCGAACACTAAACCATAAAACGGGGTAATACCGACACACGTCATTCTGCCAGCTTTTGCTCCAGAATTACTGCTAACCTTTCATTTTTTAGCGTTTACATAACTAGCTCTTTTGGGTGCCCAGGCGGCCCGTATTCTGCTCCTTCCCGACAGCGAGACTTAGACGCCACAATCTGGGAGTGAGACGATCATGCTGAAACGATTCTTTGCTCTGCTAGCCACCACAACGCTTCTGAGCGGCTGCGCGAGCATGTCGCCGGTTCAGCGCGGCGCAAGCGCTGGGGCACTCGCGGGAGGCCTTGTTGGCGGAGTATGGGGTCACGCAGCCCATGGGATCACTGCCGCCCAGGGTGCCGGCCTTGGCGCGCTCACCGGTGGACTCGTCGGAGCCCTGGCGGCCGATTCCCTTACCAACGAGCCCGATTACGGCAAGCGCGAGCAAGCTCCCGTCGTGGCACCGCCGCCCGCTCCTGCACCGCCCAAGCGCTACCAGACTGTGGAGAAATAAAGGTAGGCGAGTGCGCAGCCACGATCGATCTTGCATCCGAAGCCGTGGCCACGGGGAAGTGGCGCTGCCAGCTCACTCATGCCGCCGCGCCTAATATGCGCGCCGACGGGCGACAGGTTGTTCCAAAAAACACGAGCGGGTTGTATCAACTTTTTTGCGCGCTTGACGCAGCTTGCATGCCACGGGTTTGCTTCTTTTCATGAGCACGAGAAAATTTTACATAACGACGGCGATTCCTTACGCAAACGCAGAGCCCCATGTCGGCCACGTTCTTGAACTGATCGGAGCCGACACAATTGCCCGTGCTAAGCGGCTGCTTGGCTATGAGGTGTACTTCCAAACCGGAACCGACGAACATGGCCAGAAAATGCTCGAAGCAGCCAGCAAAGCTGGCCTCTCCGCTCAGGAATACGCCGACAAAATCGCGCCACGCTTCCGCAACCTCTGGCGCGATCTCGACGTTGCTTATGATGGATTTGTGCGAACAACCGACCCCGCCCATCGTGCCGGCGTTGTTCAGTTTTGGAAAAAGGTCCGCGACAACGGCGACATTTACCTTGGCAAATACGAGGGATGGTACTGCGTGCCTGACGAAAGTTTCGTGCTCGAATCACAGGTCCAGCTCGGATCGAATGGTGAGAAACTCTGCCCCCAGTGTGGCCGCCAGCTAACGTGGCACAGCGAAGAAAACTATGTCTTCCGCTGGTCAAAATATCAACAGGCACTCGAGCAGTGGATCGCTGAACACCCTGATTTTATCGCTCCAGCGTTCCGCGCGAACGAAATGATCAATTCCTTCCTACGGCCAGGCCTCCAGGACATTTCTATCTCCCGCACCACCATTGCGTGGGGAATTCCCGTCCCAGATGATCCAGCCCACGTCATTTATGTCTGGTTCGACGCCCTGCTCAACTACATTACGGGGATTGGCTACGGCACCGACGAGGAGCGTTTTCGCCACTGGTGGCCATGCGACCTCCACGTCGTTGGCAAAGACATACTCAAGTTTCACACGCTGCTCTGGCCGGCAATGCTCATGGCGGCTGGCGTCGAACCTCCGCGCCGCGTCTTCGGCCACGGCTTTGTCGTTCTGCGTGGCGCTGAAAAAATGTCGAAATCCAAAGGCAATGTTGTTGATCCCCGGGAACTTCTTGAGCTTTTCCATGGCAACCCGGACCCTCTGCGTTACTACCTCCTGAGTGAAAACGATTTTGGCCACGATGCCGTATTCAGTCTCGACGGGCTCATTGGGAAATATCACGCCGATCTTGCCGACAAGCTTGGCAACCTGTTGGCGCGAACCCTTTCCATGGTGACCAAATATCGCGACGGGCGGGTCGTGCGTCCTGCAACATTCGAGGCGGCTGACCTAGCCATTCGCGCCAAAGTCTTGGCCTTGTGGCAGCCGGCCCACGATCAGAGCAGCCGTCTCCTTTACGAGCAGCTTGTGGACGAAGGGCTTTTTGCCCAGCTACTTCAGCGATGCTTTGCGGCCATCTCCGAGATGAATGCCTACGTCACGGAACAGAGACCGTGGGCGCTTGCAAAAGACCCTGCGCAAGCCCAACGGCTCGACCAAGTGCTTTATGTTCTCGTTGAAGGTTTGCGCCTTGTCGCGGCTCAGCTCTTCCCGATCATCCCGCGTTCTGCAGCAGCCATTTGGCGACAGCTAGGCCTTGCTCAACCGCCCGATAAAACCTCCTTTACCGAGTTGTCAACTTGGGGCGCACTGTCGGAAACCACAATCAAACCCGAAGGCATCCTGTTCCCCAAATTGGAATCGCCCCCACAGCCACCAAACTCCTAAAGCAAGACCTACAGCGAGATATGCTCCATCGCGCTGAGGCGCGTTCATGCAGCACGAAAATGTGAAAGCTGGCGATTGTCGAAAGTCACTGCGTCGCCTTGATGCGTTGTTGGCACCCAGCCACTCGGGCCTCTCGTTTCGCCAGGCGCTGGCGTGCTAGGCTTCAGCCGGACGCTTTGCGTGCACCGCAGCTCTCGCGAATTACGAGCTCAAGCTCCACTTCCTCGTAAACTTCTGTACGTTTATGTTCAAGAAGCTCAAACAGGCGCTCGCACGCAATTTGGCCGATGAGGTACATATTCTGCCGGATTGTCGAGAGTTTGGGGCTGACATATTGCGCCAGCACGATGTCGTCGCCGCCAAAAAGCGCGATATCATCCGGAATGCACAGCCCAGCCTCACGAATGGCCTCCATTGCCCCAATGGCCATCATGTCGTTCACGCTATAAATGGCCGTCGGTCGCCGAGCACGCGACAAAAGCCACTTCGTTGCCATGTATCCGCTCTCGCGGTCGAAGTAGCCCTGGGCCAGGAGATCGTCTGATTGCTCCAGACCCAACTCCCGCACCGCAGCCATGTAGCCCTCTGTGCGATGAATAGCGGTAGTCACAAATTCACTTCCGCGGATGTGACCGATCCGTTGGTGGCCCAGCTTGGCTAAATGCTCAACTGCCTTGTAAGCCCCCTGACGATTGGCTCCGATCACCGCCGGGAGCTGTCCCAGCATGCTGTTGACCAAAACAACCGGACACCCCGCATCAGCCAGTTCAAGAAGATAAGTATCTGTTGTCAGATTTCCCACACACAGCACCCCGTCCATCACACGCTGCCGAAAGAGCGCCAGCGCTTTCTTGTCCGTTTTGAATTCTGGCGTTGCCATTTCTACCACAAGATGATAACCGTGGGCTGTGACGACATCGAGGATTCCGCTTAGGCTCTCAGAGAAATAGAAATCCGACACAACGTGCCCAATTTGCGGGAGCACCACACAAATCACGCCAGCCTTCTGCCGCACAAGACTGCGGGCAATGGCGCTCGGGCGATAACCTACGCGCTCGACAATCTCTAGCACTCTCGCTTTCGTCTTCTCGTTAATTTTGTCCGAGTCGTTCAATGCTAGCGAGACCGTCGAGCGACTGACCCCCGCCATTTCGGCGATGTCGCGAATCGTGTAACGTTTCTTTTCTTCCTTCGGATTAGACATCGAAGTCGTCGCTCCACAATCACTGTCGTCAGCACGTCTGCACCCTCTTCGTTCGCCAACAAAGATGAGCGCACCGACGAGGCCACCTCTTTGACAGGCACCACGTGCTGTTTACTTTCAGCTAGGGTGTCGACCCAGAAATGCAAGGAGAATCATAAGTAAGGCTACCTTTCGCACAAAGAACGCCGAACGCCAGGTTTAGCGGTGAGAAAATATTATCGATCTGTGGGCGCAAGACCACAAGTTGGGCGCCGTCGAGAAGAAAATGAAAAAGTCAAGAGGTTTCCGTGTCAGCATTTGTCTTACAATAAACCGATTCAATTTTTTCTTGAAACCGAGCGGATTTCACCCGATTTTCATTATCACGAATTTCAATAAATAAGGAGGAAATTGTCATGAAGCGATTCACCTTGGTAGCGGGAATACTTGCTATGACGGCTGGTGTCGCGCTTGCCGGAACACCCACTATTGATGGCAGTTTTGATGGCGAAAGCGTGTGGGGCCCGGCCATTGCAACAAACTCGACTCCGGGGTTCTCTGATGCTGGAACCACGGCCACTGCTCTCTATGTCACTGATGACGCCAACTATGTTTACTTTGGGGCCTCGGTGACCGGACTGGGAACTTGGATGACCTATGGATTTGTGATCGATGCGCGCGCCGGCGGGACCAATAGCCAGGACACGTGGAGCCGTCAAATACTCTATGCGTTTTCCTCGGCTACGGGTTTTGATGAGCCCGAATTCGACATTCGTGGCAAGGCGGACAATGAGTGGGCAGAACGCCACGAGTGGGATGGTTCAAGTTGGCAGGGATTTGGGACAAACATTATCACAGCAGGTGATGCAGCTGCGTCCGATTCAAATGGTTTCATCGAGTGCCGCATCGCAAAGAGTGTCCTGAACATGCGCAGCTCAAAGCAAGGCCGTGTCGAGTTCTTCCTAACTGGCGACCACAACGAACACGGGCTTTTCACCTCTGTTCCGTACGATACGCCGTGCACCGCGTGGGACAACACCGGTAATCCGCAGTCACTGACAAATCCCGCATCGTCAGTCAGCTTGCCGGTGTCACTCAGCTCCTTCACGATCGAATAAGCCTTGAACACTGAGGCACTTTCTCCCGGCGAGTGACAAAAGCAAGTGTTGACAGCAAAACGGGTGGCAGCCGAGAAACGGAGCTGCCACCCGAGCTTTTTCAGGGGAGACCAACATAGATGAGCACGCTTACTTTGCACAGTCAAGTGCGCCGCCAGCATCGCCCGCTCTGGCAGTATTACGACGCCATTTGGGGCTACGTTTTCATCGTTCCTTTCCTTGTTGTTGCTGCTGTCTTTCTCATCTTCCCGATTGGATATTCCTTCTACCTCAGCTTCCGCGAAACTTGGCTCTATTCCAGCTGGTTCGACCAGTTTGCCGACATGCGTTTTGTCGGTTTTCGTAACTATAGCGAGCTGCTAGCCAAACCTGAGTTCTGGTGGTCGCTTATTGCAACATTCATCTACGCCTTGCTAGCGATCCCCACCCAGATTGCAGCCTCACTTGCTCTCGCGCTTTTCCTCAATACCCGTTTGCCAGGCTACCGAGCGCTGCGCTCTGCGTTCTTTCTGCCACACGTCTTCGACGTTTTCGTCGTGGGCATCATTTGGCTGCTTCTTTATAACCCCCAGATTGGTCCCTTTGCCGAGTTCTTCCGTTGGCTCGGAATCGACTGGTTTAAGAAGCACGGCTTCGTGGACAACCCTTACACCATTCTGCCTAGCATCGCATTTGCGATGGTGCTCAAAGGCATGGGGTTCGGCATGATTCTTTTCCTTACGGCGCTCAACAATATCCCTGAATCCATTTTCGAAGCCGCCGAGATTGACGGGGCCAACGCACGACAAAAACTTTTCTACGTCACCATTCCGTTGCTCCGACCCATGATCCTCTTCATGTCGGTCACTGGCCTTGTTGGCGTCCTGAACGCTTTCGCTGAATTCTACGCCATGACGAAGGCCACAGGCGGAGTCGCATTTCAGTTCTTCGGTGCCACAGTCCAGGCCGCTCGAGTTTCGGGATTTTATCTCTACCAACTCTTCGCCGATGCTTTTTACGGTCACGCCGCTGCCATGTCGTTCATTCTCCTGCTCATTGGCTTGGTCATTACGTGGGTAAATTTCCGTATCTTGGGAAAGGAGGCATAGGGTCATGTCGCTTCCGATCAGCTTATCATTTCCCGCCTCTGCCCAACAAGGCCCCCTGCCAAAACTTCGGCGTTACGTCTTTAGCTATGCCATCCTCTTTCCGCTTCTTTTCCTCGTCCACCTACCTCTGCTGTGGATGATCATCACTGCTTTCAAGGCTCCTGGCTACGGGACAAAACTTGAATTCATTCCCAAACCTGACGAGCACATGTATACCCTGCAGAATTTCCGGCAGGTGTTTTTCGACAAAGACTTCCCCTTTTATCGTTTTGCATGGAACAGCTTCGTGGTGGCCACGGGATGCGCGCTTGTCACGGTGGCCCTTTGCACGCTGGCCGGCTACGCATTCGCCAAAAAACGTTTCCCTGGCCGAGATCTCATTTTTGCTGGACTCATCACGATCATGCTTGTCCCGGGCATCATTTTCATGGTGCCGCAGTACCGCCTTGTGCTCAAATTCGGGTGGATCAACACCCACGTGGGGATGATCCTGCCTCATACCGCTAACATCTTCGGCCTTTTTCTGCTCCGCCAGCACATTCGGGGTCTTCCCGATAGCCTACTCGAAGCGGCTCGCGTCGATGGTGCTAGCGAAATCAGCACCTTCTTCCGCATTGTGGTGCCACTTTCCGTGCCCGTCATGATCACGCTGTTCCTCCTTACGTTCGTTGGCCAATGGTCGAATTTCCTCTGGCAACTCATCGTCAACACGCCCGACTCTCCACACCTTACGTTGCCCGTTGGCCTTTCCCTTTTCCAAGGGCAGTATCAAACCGAGTGGGAGAAGATGATGGCTGGAGCCTGCTTTAGCATCCTGCCGATTGCCATCCTCTTCACAGTTGCTCAGCGTTTCTTTATTCAGGGGCTGACGGCGGGGAGTGTAAAAGAATAATATGTTAGCAAAGTCAAAGATGCGGAGGAATGGTTTCGTGCTCCGTCGCCTAGACCGTTTTGCCGTGGCCACTATCATATTGGTCATAAGCTATGCCGCCGGGTGGGCCGAATCGGACACCGGCCGTCAGGTGAAATCGGTTCGCCTGACGTTGTGGCAGGGTTTTAAATTCAAAGAGGTCTCGCTGCTGCGCGAGAACATCAGCGAGTTTAAAACGAAGTGGAACGCAGCCCATCCCGAGCGTCCCCTCGAAATCACCGAATCGCAGGTGCCCTTCTTTGATATGGTTCAGAAACTGCGCTCCGCAGCGCTCGCTCGCCAAGTGCCGGACATCGCTTTCGTGGACGTCAACAACATGGTGCAGCTTATCTATGGCGGAGTGGCGCGTCCCCTCGAGGAACTCCCCAACTTTCCAGCAAAATCCATTGATGAGCTACGAGAAAAGTTCGTACCTGGCGCATTCGATAGCAATGTGGCCGTCTTCAAAGGCAAGCGCCACCTTTTTGGGATTCCCGCGCAGACCACGACCCTGGCTCTTTTCTATAACAAAAAGCGCTTCCGCGAAAAGGCTGCGGAACTGCGCGCCGCAGGGTGCGATCCGGATCGCCCGCCTCGCGATTGGAATGAATTTATTCGATATGGCAAAGTGCTCACCGAACCGCAAAAAGAACTCTACGGTTTCGGCATGAATGGCAGCTTTTGGTTTACGATGCCATTCTTCAATCAGTACGGAGCCGAGTTTATCCGACGCGATGAGAATGGCGAGTTGCGGCCAGCGATTCCTAGCCAGCACGCTCTTGCCGCCTTGGAACGCAAGGCCAACTTCTACCTGCGCGACGGCATCGAAGCTGGGGCTTGGCGCGATGGAGCCCTCGATCCTGACCAAGGATTCAAAAACAACCGTTACGCGATGGTGCTTACCGGGCCGTGGATGATTGAAGATTTCCGCTCGGCTGGGCTTGATTTCGGAGTGGCCCTCATTCCGCACGTGCCACTAGACGAAGCCATGCGTTTGGGCCTTGTTCCGCCCGATGCCACAGAGAGTTCCCCCGAAGTTCAGAAACTGACCGCGGGCAATGTCGGCGGAATGAATGGAATCATTTCCTCCACATGCAAAGACCCGGACGTCGCACTCGAGTTTCTCCTGTTCTTTGCCAGCACACCCATCCAGCGCCGTTGGGCCGAAGAGATGGGCGAAATCCCCGTCGTTCTTGAAGCACAAAAAAATCTAAATCTGTCGCGTTTTCCCGAGGTTCCAACATTCATTCAGCAAATCAACACAGCCAAAGCTTTTCCAGCTATTCCGCTCGCCAACACATTTGAGCCGCAAATTTTTAACCCCGAATTCAGTCTAGTCTTGCAGCGGCGCACGACCCCACAGCAAGCACTCGAGCGCATTGCGCGGCTGCTCGATGAGCGAATCCTCAAACCAGTTAACGAAGCCGAGGCGATCGCACGAAAAGAGTTCGCCAGCAAGTAAAGCTTTCGTTTTGCCCGCGATGCCAGTTTCTTTTTTCTCGCATCCGCCATGCCTTCGCGTTTAAAGCATGAAGATGTGAGAAAGTCAGATCTTCGGAAAGGCCGACTCCATGCGCCGCGCGAGCAGTCTCAAGCACCGCCCGGCAGCGGAATGCAAGAGGAAGCGGAACAGTTGCTCTTCAGCGATCGTCCACTCTTGTGCCGTCGGGATCAAGGCCCGTCCCTACCGGACGATAAACAATCTTGCGAAAAAGTAGAGGAGCATTTTGAGTGAAGAAGTCCACAAACGAAGCCAAATGCAAGCGTATCGCCGAGGTTCGCCGCGAAACTAAGGAAACGCAACTTGTGGTGCACATCAATCTCGACGGAAAAGGCAAATTCACGGGCTCGGTGGGCGTTCCCTTCTTCGAGCACATGCTCGAGCTCTTTGCGCGCCATGCATTGCTAGACCTTGAAATTCAAGGCCGGGGGGATCTGCACGTTGACGCCCACCATACGGTTGAAGATGTCGGCATTGTTCTCGGGCAGGCAGTGCGCCAGGCTCTTGGTGAGCGAGCTGGCATCGAGCGCTATGGCGAGGCCTATGTGCCCATGGAAGAAAGCCTTGTGCGCTGTGCGCTCGATCTGTGCAATCGCCCCTATCTCCGCTATCATGTTCCTGTGCCGAAGGCTAAGGTGGGTGAATTTGATGTCGAGTTAGCCGAGGAGTTTTTCCGCGCGTTTGCCTTCAATGCCGGCATCACAATGCACGTCGAGCTGTTTTACGGGGCAAATCTGCATCATATCCTTGAGGCCACATTCAAAGCGGTTGGGCGTGCCTTAGGTAAAGCTGTCCGCTTCGACCCCCGTATCGAGGGTGTGCTTTCAACAAAGGGAAAGCTCTGACGAGGTAAAGCGCCATCATGACATACAAAAAGGGCAAGCAGCAATTTACAAAAGACGAAATCATCGAGATTCTGCGTCGCAACGTGAATCTCTTCAAGGACGAGGACGAGTTCGTAGACTATATCGTGGAGCTGGCCCTTTACCTCGTCGAGCATCGAATGCAGACACAGACAGAAGCCGCGGAGTCGCCCACCACTCAGAAGAAAATGAGCCCTGATGAAGAGCAAGTCTTCGAAAAGCGCCAAGAACCGTTCCGACGCAGCTTAGCGTGGCGGAGCGACGCTGATGTTCACGATTTGCTGCAGCGCCACGTCAAGGAGGCCCCGCTCGAATCAGTTCCAGAGACCGAGTTGACGATGTGTCGCGTCTGCGGGGCTACGGTGTCGAAAACTGCCAAACTATGCCCCATATGCGGTAGCATGATCTGAGGCCAGGCTATCCTGTCGAAACGCGGTACATGCCAGCTACGGTCTATCGCCTTAGCAACCGGCGATAGTTTCTCTCAAGCGTCTTGCGCATGCGCGCTACATTCTCTGCCGCGGCTTGGTCAAGAGCCTCGCGGTGGCGTCGCGACAATTTGAAAAGAGTCGGGATGCTCTGCAAAAATTCGTCCATACCTGGCTCGTAGCCCTCCATACGGATGAATACACCTTGGAAAGCTTCGGGGTCGTGGATATCTTTCAAAGCGCTTCCGTAGAAAGCAAGCGGACGCAGTGTTCCAATGTCGTAGAGTTTTCTGATCACAGAGAACGGATCCCAGATCTTGTGTCCTGTCACGCGCACGGTTTCCATGCGCTGCGACCCGTCAATGACAATGAGAAAAACAGGCTGACTGCGAGGGAGGGTGCGCACGAGGCTTAGCAATGGATCAATGCCTTGGTTTTCATAAACGCCACCATCTGCAACATACAAATACTTCGACTCTTTCAGTGCTTCGTCTGTGCGGTCGCGCCGCGGCTCGGGAATGCTCTCCGGATAAATATTTAGCCGCAGAGGCGCGAGCGCGATCGGATATGCCGCACTGGCAGCCACGGCGCGTGCCACGCGAAAAGAGCCAATGTCGCTTCCGATGTCTTCAAACGTGAGTGGTTGCACCAGACGCCGGAGAATGGCCTGGTCCGTAAGCGAAAGCGCCACACGGGGTCCCACAAGCGGCAACAGCGACGGAAAACGTTCCGCCGGCAAGTTCGTCATGACAAACCTTTGCCCTGAGTTCAATGCGGTGCCATTGAGGATCAGAATAGGGGCAGGATCATTTGGATCGGACTCTAATCGTCGCAGATCATCAAAAGTCACAGGCCCCGCCCCCAGCAAATGTTCCATTTCGTTGGCGAGAAGATCCGTTCTGGTAATTGGCGTAGCAAAAAGTTCCAAGGCAAGTGGGGGAAAAACAACCATGTGGCCGTATGTGCGCCACTGGAGATTCGTTGCCATCGCAACTTTGAACCGGGGAAAGAAATCAGGATCGTGTCGCTCGTGGTAATGCAACGTAAACCATGCAGCAGCCAGGCTGCCGGCGGAAATTCCTGAGATGACACGCACCTCGTCCAAGATACTTCCGTGACCTGATGGCGAGGGAATCTTCGAGAGTTGCTCCATCGCGCATGCAGCATAATAGGCAGCGCGGCTGCCTCCCCCGCTAATGGACAAGAGCACAAGAGGCCCATTTCGTTGCACAGGATGCAGAGGAAGGTCCACGCGCTCGCGTCCAGGTTGCAGCGGTGCGTTCGCCTCGCGACGTGCAACCATGCGCGAAGCTTCCGAGACGGGAGAATAACGTGGCTCACCTGCTACGGCAATGATAGCGGAGAGGGTGAGAACTAAACCGCAAAGAACAGCCCTAAATCGATAGAATTTCACGCAGGAAAGAAAACACACGTTAGCTTGTTTGTTCACACTAAACTCTATCGCGGCAAGTCGTTCGTGTGTCAATGCCACAGAAGAACCTAACCAAGGAGCGAATCCGTGGAACTTGAATTTTGGAAAATGAGTGGAGCAGGGAACGACTTTATTGTCATCGATAACCGTGATGGGCAATTGCCCGAGCAAGGGCGCAAGCAGCTCTTCAGCCAGTGGTGTCGCCGTGGAATCTCTGTGGGCGCCGACGGCGTGCTGCTAGTGGAACCATCCACACGTGCCCATTTTCGCATGCGCTACTATAATGCCGATGGGCGCGAGGCCGAAACGTGCGGAAACGGTAGCCGTTGTATCGCGCGCTTTGCCTTTTTGCGTGGCATTGCGGGTCCTGACATGCGCTTTGAAACGCTGGCTGGCATTTACGAAGCGCAAGTCCGTGGCGAATCTGTGGCCGTGCGCATGAGCGATGCTCATAGCCTCCGCCTCGCGATTCCCGTAAGCGGTGAGCTTTTTTCCGGTGAAGTGCATTTCATCAACACCGGCGTCCCTCACGTTGTGCTTTTCACTAACGATCTTGCTCATGTGCCGGTTGCTCAAATTGGCCAGTGGCTGCGCTATCATGAGCTCTTTGCTCCGGCCGGGACCAACGTGAATTTCATTACCATCAAGGGGCCGAATGCTCTTTCGGTCCGCACTTACGAGCGAGGTGTTGAAGCCGAAACCCTTGCCTGTGGAACGGGGTCTATCGCGAGCGCCATTGTGGCTGCCCACTTGGGGAAAGTCACCCCTCCTGTCGCCGTGGAAACGCGCAGTGGCGATGTGCTAAACATTGATTTTGAGCTCACGCCGCTCGGGGCCAAGCACGTTCTTCTCGAGGGCCCTGCCCGAGTTGTTTTTCGCGGCTACATCGAATTGCCTCCCAAGCGCTGCATCTGACTACCGTCAAGCCGCTGCTCAGATCACCCGCGAAGCGCATGGGCAAAAGCGCTCAGCTCGGCCAGTTCCACGCGGGGGAGAAGGCGTTCCCATTGTCGCGCCACAGCATCAGTCCATACGAGGCGTTTTGCGCGGATTTCCTCGCACAGTCGTTCAAACGTTGTGCTCCGTCGCACCGATGTGAGGAAGAGATCGTTCGATACAAATGAGCGCCGATGGATGCTTGTCAGCCCGAGACGCTCGATTGCTTCATAATGTTGTCGCGTAGGATAGCCCTTATGCCGGGCGAAACCGTAGCCGGGGTATTCTTCCTCGTATCGGAGCATGAGCCGATCGCGTTCCACCTTGGCCACGATTGATGCAGCCGCAATCGCATGACTTCGTGCGTCGCCTTTGATCAACGAGCGTTGCTCATGAGCACACGTGTCGAGCTTTACGGCATCAATGAGGGTCATTTCCGGTTTCACCGATAATCGAGAAAGCGCTCGAACCATTGCCAGTTTGCTTGCCTCAAGAATGTTGAGTTCGTCAATTTCCGCCGGGTCAGCCCAGCCAACTCCCACGGCAAGTGTCCTGACCAAAATTTCCTCATACAGCCGTTCTCTTCGCTGTGGCGTGAGCTTTTTTGAATCGTTGATGCCGGGTACGAAGCAGCCTGGTGGAAACACCACTGCAGCGGCGGTCACAGGTCCGGCGAGTGGACCACGCCCCGCTTCGTCAACACCCGCGAGGAGCGTGACTCCCTCCTCATAAAACTGACGGTCTATAAGCGTGAGGTCCCTAAATTCTTCAAGCCGGTGTTCCCGATGAATATGCTGTTGTCGCCACTTCATCAAATTATCGACGCCCCTTTCTGCTTTCTGGCTACCAGCAGAACCCACGGCTTTTTCTGTGGCAACAGTCGAGCCATACTGGTAATTGGTAAGGCTAATTCAGCCAGATTGAAGAACAGGCTAGGGAAAGATGGCAAGCGAACGAAAGAACAGTCGCATGCGGCACCGAACTTACGGAACTATTCTCTTGGGAGCAGTTCTTTCAGCACTTGCCTGCGTCTACGTCTTCGCTTCCGCCGAGACCAGCACCACCCAGACCAGCCGTAATCATGATCGAGGGAAAATCCTACTAGTCCAGCTTGAGGACGAAATCATCAATCCTGTCACAAGTCGATTCTTGTGCGAGGCGATGGACAAGGCGGAGGAACTCGACGTGCCGCTTATCATCGAGCTCGACACACCTGGCGGACTTCTTCAGTCCACGCGGGAAATTGTCAAACGCCAACTCACGGCCAAAATCCCCGTCATTGTGTTTGTAGCGCCCCATGGATCTCGCGCTGCAAGCGCCGGCGTATTTATCACGCTGGCCGCTCACATTGCGGCCATGGCGCCGGGCACCAACATTGGGGCTGCGCACGTCGTTGATCTCGCAGGCAAGTGGCCAGTCCGCGATTCTGCGCTCGATCCAACATCTACGGACACTTTGCTTCGCAAGCCCCGCATGCCTCTGGATGCCCAAGAAGTCATGAGCGAAAAAGTCATGAACGACACACTGGCCTGGGTGGAGGCCATTGCGAAAATGCGAGGACGCAATGCAGCCTGGGCGCGTGATGCCGTCGAAAAAAGTGTGTCGGTCACAGCGGCCCAAGCGGCCGAGCTTGGCGTTGTAGACCTTATTGCCAACGATTTGGACGATTTGCTGACAAAACTCGACGGCCGCCAGATCGCTGTGGATTCGCGCACCGTGACCCTGCAGACTAAGGCAGCGATCGTCCAGACGTTGCACTTTTCCGCCAGCCAACGGATTTTGAACATTCTTGCCAATCCCAACATCGCCCTTCTTTTGCTCATGTTTGGCCTTGTTCTGCTTGGCTACGAGCTTACTCATCCTGGTATGTGGATCCCTGGTATTACGGGTCTTATTTGTCTGCTTTTGGCCGCGCTCGCGCTCAAAATGCTACCCACAAACTATGCGGCGCTCGCGCTCATTTTGCTGGGGATCACTTTGCTCCTTGCTGAAATCAAATTTACGAGTTATGGGCTGCTCACGCTCGGCGGTGTGGTTTGCCTTTTCTTCGGCGCACTAGCTCTTTTCGACCAGCCCAAGCCGTTTTTCGGGGTTACAATGACCTACCTCATTCCCATCGTCGCCACTGTGACGCTGCTGCTCATGCTTCTCGTGTTTTTGGTCACACGGGCGCAGCTTCACCGACCACAGTTCGGGCTCGAAAGTTTTATCGGGAAAACCGCAGAGGTTGTGCGTCCTCTCGAACCTGCCGGCAAAGTGTTTTTCAATGGCACGTATTGGGACGCCGAGCTCAAATCGGGCCAAGGCACAACCGCTTCGCACGTCAGGATCGTCGCCGTTGAAGGGATGAAGCTCATCGTCGAGCCTATCGAGGCAGACGAAAAAGAGAACCCGAGTTCCTCGCACACCTGACGAGCGAGCTTCTCGGGTATCGTGGAGCCGCGTCAGCGGCTCTCATCGAGAGCCCGCGCCACAGCTGAAGAGAAGATTGCAACCTCCTGTAGGCGATGATAGACAGTAACGGTATGAGCGAGCCAGCACTTTCCGAGACGACGGATATACTCGAGTATATTCTCGGGGATCAAAAGGGCCGTTATTCGGCGGACGACCGTGCACTGCTGACTCGGGCTTACAAGTTTGCTGAAAGTGCGCACGAAGGCCAACTTCGTGCATCGGGTGAACCTTACATCACGCATTGCGTGGAAACGGCGCGTATTCTGTCCACTCTTCTGCGCGATCCCACAACTTTAGCCGCCGGTTTGCTTCACGATACCGTCGAAGATTGCGGTGTCACCTTAGACCAACTCGCCCACGAATTCTCGCCGGTCATTGCCGCGCTCGTGGAAGGTGTCACGAAAATCAGTAGCCTGAAATTGAAAGGCAGTCGTGAGGAAAAGGTTGAAACACTGCGCAGGCTAATGCTCGCCATGGCGAAGGACCTGCGCGTCATTATTATCAAGTTTGCCGACCGCATTCATAATTTGCGCACCTTGTCTTGGCTTCCGGAAGAAAAACAAAAACGCATCGCCGAAGAATCCCTCGAATTATTTGCGCCACTTGCGGGGCGCCTTGGCATGTCACGAGTCAAGGCCGAGCTCGAGGATCTCGCGATGCAGTACCTGTACCCCGAAGCGTACGAGGCGCTGGTGCGTGAACTCGCTCGACATCGTGGGCAGCACGAAGCCGTCATCGAGAAAGTGTCCAACATCCTTCGCGCCACGCTCGAAAAACATGACGTCCGTGCCGACATTCAAGGGCGCACTAAGCATCTCTACTCCATTTGGAAAAAGATGCAGCGCCAAGGGATCGGCCTCAATTCGGTCTACGATATCATGGCGGTCCGCGTGATTTGCGCCGGCACGCCTGACGATTGCTATAAGGTTCTTGGCCTTATCCATAGTCGTTGGCCTCCCATACCAGGCCGCTTTCGTGATTTCATCGCCGCCCCGAAAGAAAACGGTTACCAATCGCTCCATACCACTGTCCTCGGGCCACACAATCAGCGGGTGGAGATTCAGATCCGTACACAGGAGATGCACCGGATTGCGGAAGAAGGGGTGGCATCGCACTGGAAATATAAAGAGGGGGTGCGCGGCGACCACGACCTTGAGGACAAGCTCGTCTGGCTTCGCCGTCTCGTGGACTGGATACAAGATGTGCGGGACCCCACAGATTTTGTTGAAGCCCTAAAGGTCGACCTCAGCAACGACACGGTGTTCTGCTTTACGCCCAAAGGCGACGTCGTCGAGCTTCCGGCTGGGGCTACGGCTTTGGACTTCGCCTATTATATTCACTCCTCAGTCGGAACTCACTGCGTGGGAGCCGTCGTGAACGACGCAATGGTCCCGCTTCGCTACGAGCTGAAAACCGGCGACGTCGTCGAGATCAAAACTTCTTCTAAGGCACACCCCACACCCGATTGGCTGGGCATCGCAAAGACGTCGCGTGCGCGCACGAAGATAAAGCATTGGATCCGCCAGCAGCGGCTGAGTCCCGAAAACGTCCAGAAAGGAAAAGAAGCCCTGTCGAGGGCACTACGCACGCGCAACTTGCCGGTGGATTGGGAGGAGATTGAGAAGCGGCTTGCTCCATCGCTAAAACACTATCAGGTCCAGAGCTTCGAAGAATTCTGCGGGGAGGTTGGTTTTGGCGGCATCGAGCCTGCAGCCGCAATCAGTCGTGCCTACCCTGAGTTGTCTCGCACTGCAGCCCCGCAAGTCAAAGCTTCAAGCTCTACAAAGAAGAAGCAGACGGGTGGTATTATTGTCGCGGATCTGCGCGAAGCATATCTCCGGATTGCTCAATGTTGTGCTCCCGTGCCGGGTGATCGAATTATTGGCTTCGTTACCGTCGGCCGCGGTGTCACCATCCACTGTGAAGAATGTCCCCATATTCGTCGCATGAGGGAGGACGCGCAGCTCAGTCAACGCTTGCTTCCTGCCGAGTGGGATCTTGCCAAATGTTCGAGTTTTGAAGTCGGGTTACGCGTTGAATGCGCCGACAGAGCAGGGTTGTTAGCTGACGTTACGGCGGCGATTACCGCTGAAAAGGTATTTATCCTTGGCAGCAACACAAAAAGCCAGCCAGCAAAGAATACCGCTATTCTCAATTTCCGCGTCCGTGTCAGCAGTTCTGCTCAGCTTTCCTATCTCTTTGCCGCCATCAAAAGCGTGAAAGGCGTCTTGCGAGTCACGCGTGTCGGGATGCTGCACAATTCGGCTTGACATTGCCCAAATCTCTGGCACACCGTGTGTCTAGCGTGGACACAAGTCCGACTCCCTCCTCCTCGACTAAACTTGAAGCGTGAATGCTTAAGCTCCTGTTCTGATAATAATTTTCGTGTAAGTTTTTGCCTAGGCTGCAACGCGGCACAAAAAATGTTTCCTCTAGGCTTGCGATGAAAACGGCATGGCTGATTTTAGGAATTGCATCGGTAACGAGTGTGGGTTGGACACAGTCACTCACTCCCAAGCGCCCGGGACTTGCGCCAGAAGATAACCGCCTACCTGGGGCGGGCGTGGAGATGGGACGAGTTGTCCGGGGCGAGTTGCAACCCGCGCCCCCCGGGCCAGAAGCCAAAACAGCGGGGATGAACCCACGCAAGCAGCCCTTCCCCATCACCTCCTCACCTACTCCTACCGAAAAAGCATCGACTTCCCCCGAGATGGAAATTTCCGAAAATGCGCCCGCAGCTGCGACTGTTGCGCCCCCTGCACAGCGAGCCAGCAGTCTGATCTTGGGCCGCGTAAAACAAAGGCTCTCCATACGTAAGTCCGCCAGCCCAGAACCTCGGCTAGCGCCCGTTTCCCCGCCAAGTGGTCCCAGTGAAGGCTCGCCGCAGGAAGAAACGCCTGAGCCAAACGCTGTTGCTCCGGTGCCTGTACAAGGTGCTGCTCCGGGTCAGTCGATTGTGCGCACTGGCGATTATTCTCCCATCGAACAAACCGTGGCGAAATATCACGCTGCAAGCGGCCCGCAGAGAGTTCGTCCGTCGGGCGTTTCTCATGAGCTGCGCAACTCCACGGCACGCATCCGCACAAATTTCACCGCTGGCGACGCCGCAGCCGTCCAGCAAGAAGCGGATTCCATACGTGCCCGCATTTGTACCCTTCGCTCTCTGGATTCCCTTACACTTGAAAAGCGCCTCAAGGTCTCCTCGATTTGCCGCATGCTTGATGATGGCCTCGATATGGTCGAGCAGGGGCAACGCGCCGGAGATGAAACCATGGTCCAACTCGGCCTTGAAAAGATCCATCAAGCGAGCGAATTACTCGAACCACTTGATGGCGAGGAATGAAGGATTTACTGATCCTCGCCGCCAAATGCACCAAGGCTAAGGCGCGAGGCACCAGCGGTTGATTTGCAGCGATTATAATTTTGCATTTACGCGGCGCCGCTTCCTGCGTCCTTGTCTGACCACGGAAGAAATCCACGAGTTGGAACAGCTTGAAAAACTCTGCTATCCGCCCGCCGACCGCTACGATTTTCGCACCCTAAGAATGTTTTGTTCTCTCAATGGCATTGGTATTCTCCGTTACTACGAAGAATCACTTCCTCAGCGGCCTCTCGTGGGCTTTCATCTCTTCGATTGTCTCAATGCCGAGCTCATTACCCTCGACGTCCATCCTGAGTTCCGCGGACGAGGGATTGCAGGCCAGCTCCTCTTGCTTTCCCTTAAGAAGCTCAGAGCCCTTGGTCATACCCGCGCCACGTGCGAGATAGCGGTCAACAACACCGTATCGCTTCACTTGCACAAGAAGTTCGGTTTCAAGCCATGGCGCCTTCTCAGGAATTACTATGGTGCGGGCCGCCACGCCTATCTCATGCGGGCGAACCTCGGCGCGCTGGCGCAGCTCCAAGCCGACACCCCGTCACTCCTCCAGAGTCCCGAAGTGTCCTAGTTCAACGCGGCACGATTTCCCCTGGCACGATTTCGGGATGTGGTTACGCAAAAAGTTTTGCCGCATCTCGACCGCCCGCTCGCTGTTCCAGATTTCCTGAAGAGGTCTGCGGTTGAGATTTCCCCAGCTCGCTGCAGCCCAACAGCACGGCCGAACGTCACCGTCGGTATCTATGAGTAAAAAGTACCAGGGATAATGACACTTTTCTACAAGCGTTTTCCCGCGCGTCGAAAGTTGAGCCAGTGCCTCGCTGGCGTGCAAAACTTGAACCGCCTCGCAACCGTTTTGCGCGATTGGCTCTCCTTCGCAGTGCTGATTTATCAGTCGGCGTTCTTTCTCAGAAAGAACGTGGGAAATCAGATTTCGGAAGCCCAGGTTCACAGAGATCCTAATGGGAAGGCCTTCGGCTTTTCGAAGCGTCTGGACCAACATTTCCCGCGCTAACCCCACATGATGTCCGATAAACTCCGCCTCCAGCTCTCGATTTTCAATTTCCATGATCTGGATGCTAAATGTCTCGAATCCGTGTTCGAGAGCAAAGTCCAGAAGCTGTGGCATTTCACGTAAGTTGCGCTCGAGAAACGTCGAGGCCAGTGTCATTGTCGGCCATGGAGAGCGCAGCTTCCGTTTCCAGCGGTTGATTGCTTCAAGCGCATGGCGCACCTTTTCGATGCTGCCCAGCACTCGCATTTGCGCATACAAGTCAGGAGTCACGGCGTCCACGCTCACGAAAAGGTGCGCCACGCCGCCTTCCACAAGCATCTGCGCGCGCGTATCGTCAATGAGGTTGGCATTTGTCGTCATTGCCAAATTGTGCGAGCCCAGCTCACGGTGACGTTCGAGGATTCGCCCGAGTTTCGAGTAAAGCAGCGGCTCGCCCAGGGGCGTCAGCGTGATCATTTCCGGGTAGGGGAGCAGATCTAAGACCTCTTCGAGCACTTGCCCGCTAATTTCTAGCTCGCTCTTGTCCAACTGACGGAGCGCCTGCTGCGTTTCGGGTAGAGTCAGGCGACAGAAGTTGCACTTGAGGTTGCAAGT
The DNA here is from genome assembly GCA_049968255.1 of Candidatus Sumerlaeaceae bacterium. Classification (GTDB taxonomy): domain Bacteria; phylum Sumerlaeota; class Sumerlaeia; order Sumerlaeales; family Sumerlaeaceae; genus DRVG01. Next base: position 130,413 of record JBMFRB010000004.1, read on the forward strand.
CCAATTCGTGCCGATCTGCACATGACGAGGATAGCTGGCGAGCCTGGTGCGTCCCTGCCAAAATTCCTTCCAGTTCAGGGCCGCATTCGCTGCCTTCACGGTCTCCCCGCGCGAAAGCTCCGCTCTCCACCGCAAGTGTTCGCGCTTCACCCATTGTCCAATTCGGCGGATCGTGCTGTGCATCAGTTTTGACTTACCGCTGCCGTGGGTAAGTGTTTATATTCTTCAGATTTGGCGCATCTCATTAAAAACTTGAGAAATTCTATCGTAATTCCACGAAAAGCTCACAAACATGGAGCGATGACTGTGCGGCGAGCACAAACGCTTGTGACGATCTTTTGCTTCGCAATGTGCGTGGTGGGCGCTGCCGGCCCAAAGCCAACCACGCCGTCTCGACGAGCCACCAGCGACAAAGCCCCGCTGCTAACTGCGCCACTTGAATTGCGCCGCGAAACCGTTGTCGCACGGCTAACTGCGCTCTCAGACGCCACAAGTATCCCTTCTGCACTCCGAGATTGGACCTCGGCCACGCTTGCCCAGGCCGCTGATGCCCTCGCCCAGGCCGAGTCGCTTGAGGCTGAGAAAGCCTCTTACGAGTCGGAGGTCTCCTCGGTGACAAGCCGCACAGAAGAACTACGCCAAAAGTTGCAAAAGCTCGCTGAGTCTCATGCGCTCGATGTTCCCACCTCGGCCACATCAGCCCAAATCGCTCAATGGCTTGCGCAAAAAGAAGCCGAAGTCGCCGAGCGCGAAAAGGCACTGCAAAGCCTCGAAGCTGAGCTGAACGCTCGCGAGCAACGCCGCTTGGCCATTCCCAAAGAAATAGCCCAGGCGCGCCAACAACTGGAAAAAATCGAAGCAGGCCAACTTGTGCCGCCAGCACCAGATGCTTCCCCCGACTGGGAAACCCTCCGATCCGCCGCGAAAAACGCCCTTACTCTGGCTCTCCAGAAGAAAATTCAGACGCTTGAAGCCGAGCTAAAAATGCTCGACTCCACGCGAGACTTTTTTGACTTGCGCCACGAGGAAGCGCAAAAGCTGCTCGCGGCATCGAAAAACGATCTCGTTTCACTACAGAGGGCAGCAGCGGAAGCTCGCCAACGTGAAGCGCAAGAAGCAATCCAACAGGCTCGGCGCGCACGTTGGGAAGCCGCTCGCATGCACCCAGCTCTAAAAGAAATTGCGGAAGACAACGAAACCCTTGCCCGCCGTCGAGCCAGCGAGAACGGAGTGCCCGCTCGCATTGCTGCCGTTTCTGCCGAGCTCGAAGTCACGAAACAAATGCGCGCGCGGATTCAATCGAGCTTCGAGGCTGTGCGTAAGCGCCTAGAAATCCTTGGCAAAACCGCTGTGGTTGGTCAACTCATGCGCAAGGAGCGCGACGATCTGCCTTCGCCCCATGAGCTTTCGCGTCAGCTCAAGCGCTACATGGCCGAAATCAGTCAGGTGCAGGCTGAGCTCATGGACGCGCGTGAGAAGCGTTCGCAATTGCCTGCACTTGAGAGCCGCTTGCGCACGCAGCTCGCCTTAGATGCGCGCATGACCACCGAAGACGTCGCACAGGTGGTCTCCGCTATGATCCAACAGCGGCGAACCCTGCTCGATGCACTCATCACGGACCTTGATGAGCTTTTTAATAAGCTAACAGAAATTACAACAACCTACGCTCTTCTCATTCAGGAGGTTACTCAATACGCGACGTTTTTGGAAGAGCATATTCTCTGGATTCGTAGTGCCAGGCCCTTTTCGCTTTCTGAAATCCGCCGAGCCGCGGAGGCCCTGGCATTTCTCACTGGTCATGCAACGTTACAGCGAGTGTTCCTCACGGTATCGGGCGATATCGTGTCCCACTGGGTTTTATATCTTGGCGTCTTTGCTGCTCTTGCTGCAGGCACAATTTGGAAAAGACGGAAGCGTCATCACTTGGCCGACTTGTTCCCCCGAGAGCAACCGCATACGTTGCTGCTGGGGTCATCTCATGCCTCACAAATACTTTTCTTGCTGCTAGCTGATGCCCTCATTCCCTGGGTACTTGTTTTGACTTTTATAGGATATCGCTTACTTGAAGCCACTCAGGGTTCGACATTGACCGATGCAGTGGCCAACGGTTTGATCCGAATTTCTCTTTTAGTTTTTCTTACGAATCTCGGATCAAGGCTCGCTCTGCTCACTGTATCGCTAACGGGCCAGTCAGCTTGGCACCGCCTCAGAAGAGCAATTATGTTGCTTGGCGGACTTTCTACCTTGCTGTTCTTTGTTTTCGTTCTCGCGCGTGAAGCATGTCCGCGTGTCCTGGGCGACTCCCTGGAACGGGTTGTTTTTCTTCTCACAATGACCGCATGGGCCTTGGCGTTTTTCTGGCTTTTTGTTCAAAAATCTGTTTGCGAGGCGGTTCTTGGACAACTCATTGGTCCACGTTACAGCCGCATACTTCCTTACTTGGCTACTGCGGGTTTTCTCATTTTGGTCGCGCTTGGCGTTCTTTCTGCGCTCGGCTTTCATTATTCAGCACTGCAAATTCTTGCTCGTCTTGCTAAGTCGTTAGCAATTATCGCCATTGTCTTTATGAGCATCTACCTGCTTGAAGTTTGGCTTCAGCGCTTACTCCGCACACACACCCTTCCCCACTTTCTGCCCGCGTCAGGGCAAAGACAGGAGAGTAGCGACCCGGCCAATGTGGCCCACTCAAGGGACACGAAGGACTCGCATGCGCTGGTGGCTCAGGTCCGCCGGATGGGACGTGCTGTCGCATGGACTCTCATTGCGATTTTGCTTTGGTTTACGTGGTCCGACATGCTGCCCGCGCTTGCGTTCATTACCCGCATCCCCCTTTGGGAAAGAGGAGAAGTGGTGGCTGGTGCACCGGCGGCAGTCACGCTAGGTGATGCATTGCTCGCTCTGCTTGTTGCCACCATCACCGGTGTGCTTTTGCGCAACATTTCTAGCCTCGTTGAGCTTCTCCTGCTGCGCTCGACCCACCTTGACCAAGGTACCCGCTATGCCATCGCGGCGGTCGTGCGCTATGCGATCCTCATCAGCGGAGTCATAGCAGCATCGCGAAGCCTCGGTCTTACCTGGAAGAGTGTCCAGTGGCTTGCTGCAGCCGTAACAGTTGGCTTGGGCTTCGGGTTACAGGAAATTTTTGCTAACTTTGTATCAGGACTTATTCTATTGTTTGAGCGGCCGGTTCGTGTCGGCGACTGGATCACAGTCTCTGGAACGACGGGGGTTGTGACGCATATTCGCACGCGTGCCACGACAATCCGCGACGCCGATGGTAAGGAACTCTTGGTGCCAAACAAACTCCTGATCACGGGCGCTGTTGTGAACTGGACGCTTTCCAACACCGGGACGCGGTTGTCCTTCGACATCCGGACAACTCCGGCAGCCGATGAGCGGACCGTGCGCATAGTACTCCGCGAAATTGTCGAAAAGGAGCCACGCATCAGTGCGCATCCAGCTCCGACCGTGTTGCTCGACGGGCTTTCTAACACCGAGCAACGTTTCCGCCTTTTTGTCTATACGAACCGCATTGAAAATAGAGAAGCCGTTAAGGACTCCGTTCTCAGAGCAATTCGACAACGTTTCGCCGAATCAGAAATCGACCTTCTCTTGCTCGATTGCCAACTATGAGGTGGCTGAAGTGAGTTCCGGACAAAAACATCAAGACGTTGGGGCTTCCGCTACGTGCGGCTCGATCGGGGCGCCGGAGAGCCGGAAAGCCCGTTGCATCTGGGGAATCTATGTGATCACAGACGCCAGGTTAGCTGGGCGTCCCCATGCTGAATTGTGTAAGGAAATTGTCGCCGGTGGCGGTCGTGTCTTACAACTGCGCGACAAGCGACTGTCGCGCGATGAGTTGCGACCCATTGCTCGCGAGATCCGCAAAATCACAGCCGATCATGGTGTCATTTTCATCGTCAACGATGATCCTTATCTCGCAGCCGAGGTCGAGGCCGACGGGGTTCATGTCGGTCAGGAAGACCTTGACGTCCCTGCAGTCCGCGCGATTGTCGGCGAAGAAAAAATTGTCGGACTCTCCACGCACAATATCGCGCAGGCCTTTGCCGCAGAAAAACTCAGCGTGGACTATATCGGGGTCGGCCCGATTTTTCCCACCCGCACAAAAGAAAATCCGTGGCCGACTGTCGGCGTGGAACTGATCCACCAGGTCCGCCAGAAAACATCGCATGTGATTACGGCCATTGGCGGTATTCGTGAAGAGCATATCCGCGACCTCGTGATTGCTGGCGCGCACAACATTGCACTGATTGGCGATGTGATGACGGCGCCTAACATACGCGAGAAAGTCTCCCGACTGTGTGAACTCTACACCCAGGCGCTAGAAGAACGCTGTAAGCCTCGCCGAGAATAGGGGAGAACAAGCCTCCTCCACATGAATGAAAACAAGCTAAATCAGACTCTTGCTGAAGTTGGGGAACGAGAACTTCTCCGACTTCTCACCCCCTATCTTGACGGCGTTTCGGACGATGTTCTCGTTGGCGTTGGCGATGATGCCGCAGTCCTCTCGGCTCAACCTTTTGCTGGGCAATGCACAATTCTCACGGCTGATATGCTTATCGAAGGAACCCACTTTCCATGCCGTCCCCATGCGGACTGGCAACGGCTTGGCATCAAGGCCATGGTCTCAAACCTCAGCGACGTGGCGGCCATGGGCGGACAGCCGCGCTATGCTCTCATTTCCGTCGGGTTTCCTTGTTCGTTGCTCGTGCGCGAAGTCCTCGAACTTTACGAAGGATTGTCAGCAACCGCTCGCGGCTACGGGGTGAGTATCATCGGCGGCGACACGGTTGGAGCATCGGCTGTGGTGATCTCGCTTGCGGTATTAGGCGTTCTTCCTGCCAATCGGCGCCCCGCTTTGCGCTCTGCTTGCCGTCCTGGCCAACGCGTTTACGTCTCTGGAACGCTCGGCGAGTCCGCTGCCGGGCTGCAGCTAATCCTCGACCCAAAATTGAAAAGCCTCGTCGAGCCGACCGTTGCTGAATCGCTCGTGACTAGCCATTGGGTCCCGACGCCGCGAATTGCCCTCGGACAGGCGCTGAGCATCTTGTGCCCCGATCTTGCAATGATTGACATCAGCGATTCCCTCTACCACGAGCTCAGCGTCCTGGCCGAAGCGAGCCACGTTGGGTTCCAGCTCAACCTTGCTGCTCTTCCTCGTTCCGCAGAGTTAGAATCGTTTTGCCATGCGATACGCGAACCCATCGACAAGTATCTGCTTTTCAGCGGCGAAGAGTACGAGCTGCTGTTTTGCACGAGCCTGGCGCCTGAGGATCTTTTAAGCACTTTGGCGGGTATGGAGAATATCCCGTCCGTGACTCCGATCGGCATTGTCACCGATCAGCCAAACGCCGTGGAATTTCTCAACGAAGATGGCCGCCCCGTCGCCATTTCGGATGAAACATTTGAGCACTTTGAAAGGCGGCCCGGAGCACAAAAAACATTTTGAAGTTCTGCCTATCGTTTCATTTCGAGAAAACATTTTTTCTAGAATATAGTACTCAACAAGTACACATTCTTGTGTCTATTTAGTGTGAGAACATTGCCAATGAGCATAACAAGGCACTCCCAGTCGGATGAACCGCGTTTCACTAATCGCCTTGCGAACGAAACGTCCTTATATTTGCGTCAGCACGCACACCAGCCCGTAGATTGGTACCCTTGGGGCAACGAGGCTCTTGAACGTGCTCGCCGCGAGAACAAGCCCGTCTTTATCTCCATTGGCTACAGTGCGTGTCACTGGTGTCACGTAATGGCACACGAGTCTTTCGATAATGAAGAAATTGCCTTCTTTCTCAATCAGCACTTCGTCTCGATCAAGGTGGACCGAGAAGAGCATCCCGACGTGGACGCAGTTTATATGAACGTCTGCATGGCACTCAACGGCTCCGGGGGATGGCCCTTGACCGTATTTACAACGCCATCGCTTCATCCGATTTTTGCGGGAACTTATTTTCCGCCGACCGACCGCGGAGGGCGGATTGGCTTCCGCACTCTGCTCGAACGCATTCTGCGCCTTTGGCAAAGCGATCCGCAGGCCCTCCAACAACAAGCGCTCACGATGACCCGCGAGCTTCAACGCTTGCTCGCCCATGAGCCGTCCCTTGCTCCTGTGACTGCTGCACCGCGCGAGCTTCTCATTGCTGCCGCTGAGGAAAATTTCGACTCGCAGCATGGCGGCTTCGGCCATGCGCCAAAATTTCCGCCCGATACCCTCTTGAGTGCGCTTCTAGCAGCGGGCACAAAATACCGCGATACACGCGCGCTCAATATGGTCGAGTTCACGCTCGACGCTATGATGCACGGCGGCCTGTACGACCAGCTTGAAGGGGGCTTTGCGCGTTATTGCGTGGACGAAGACTGGACGGTTCCACATTTCGAAAAAATGCTCTACAATCAGGCATTGCTGATCCCGCTGTACGCAGATGCCTCCGTTGTGTTCGAGCGAGCAGATTTTCTCGACGTAGCTCGCGAAACCGCTGAGTGGGTCCTCTGCAAAATGCAATCGCCAGAGGGTGGATTCTACTCGGCGCTCGACGCCGACAGTGAAGGCGAAGAGGGGAAATACTATGTCTGGACTTCCGAGGAGCTTACCGAAGTTCTCGGTCCTGAGTTGGCGGAATTTGCAACGACGTATTTTGAAATTCCTCGAGGTGGAAATTTCGAGCGGGGATCGAGCGTTTTGCGACGAGCCCGTCACCCACAGCACTTAGCGGCACGCTTTGGCCTGACGCCTGAGATGGCCGCGCAGCGGATCCAAGATATTCGTTCGCGTCTACGCACTGCTCGCGAGCGACGTATCCCGCCTGCTACCGACGACAAAGTGATCTTGGCATGGAACGCCCTCATGGTTTCTGGGCTCCTGCGTCTCGCTCAAGTAAGTGGCATTCCACGATATGCCGAAGTGGCTCAAACGACTGTAAGGTATCTGTGGGATCGTCTTAGGCCAGCAAAGGGAAAGCTTTACCGAATCCTCGCCGTCAAAGAAGCTAAAATTCCCGCCATTTTGGAGGACTATGCTTATCTCATTCAAGCAATGCTTGATCTTTACGAGTATACGCTCCTGCCCGAATATCTCGCGCTTGCACGTGAACTCGCCGAGGAAGCGGTGAACAAGTTTGTGGAGCCCCAGAGGGGCCGAATCTACTCGGCACTACCCGGTGATTCATCTCTCATTTTACCCCTCGAAAACATTCACGACAGCGCTTTGCCATCGCCAGCGATAAGTTTAGTGAAATCTTTGCTCCGCCTCGATCTCATCACGGCGACAGATGAGTGGGCCCACGTGCGCCACCTGGCTTTGTCCCGCATCCGCAAGGTATTCCGTCTCTCACCCCTCTCTGCGGCGACGGCCTATCTTGTCGCGGAGCTCGATTCCTGCCCCATTGTTTGCACCTTTTCCGGGAATCTCCTCGCGCCGCAGCTGCGTGAGATTCATTCAGTGCTCATGCAAAATTACCTACCTACCCGAATCGTACGCGTAGCTCACACCGAAAGCCAAGATATGTCAGCTCCAACCTCGGCGGACTCGTTTGTTGTGAGTGGTGCAAGCCTTAAAATTTGTCTAGGCGATCGGTGCCTCGAGCCGATCTACTCAGCTGCGCACCTCAAGGCGCTGATGGGCAACGAGTTACTGGCCTCTACTTGAACCAGGCCAATAAACTTGGAACCAGGGGGATGAGTGAAATTGCTATCAAGATAATGATAATCCACTCTAGGGCTTCGAGACGTCGCGTGGCGGCTCGGTCGGAGAGTTTCTGATAAATACTCTCCAGCGCACTCAGCTTGCGCAGAATACTTGCGTCCCAATCAGGAAGATGGAAACGTCGCGAAGTTGCCACGTAAACTCGGGCCAGCCACTGATCCCCCAGTAACTTTAGCGCATTGTTCACACCCTCAAAAAGGATAGCGCAGTCCGCCTGGAGTTGGGCTACGCGCTCAATTTCGTGATCCACGCTAAAGAGCTGTTGCCACCACTTTTTCGGCGGTCCCGTGAGCGTTCTATAGGCTTGTTCGAGACCGTCGTCGAGTTCCTGATCCATGCAGCGCATCTCAAGCAACTCGACGTTAGCAAACTCAAGTACGGTGCGCACCTCCTCCGGATTTTCATCGAACACAATGGCCGACGCCCAGTCAATAATAGTAAGGTCATTCGGGCCGCAACTCATGCACACGGAAAGAGCGTCAGCAATTTCCTGACTAGAGAGAGGGAAATCTTCTGCGCGAAGAATCTGCGCCATGACTCCCCGTTGTGTCGTGAGAAAGGATTCCGGTGTTTGCGCACCGCAGATAGATAAAATCTCGTAAATAAAATAATCCTCTACAAAATCGCTAACCCGTGGTCGCACAATAGCATCACGCACGATCGCAACGATTTCCTCCACTTGTCGGCGAGAATCCGACAGCAGCAGAGGATTGTCGTAAAGTGCGCGGCTGAGCTGAAGAACCTCTTCGAGGCCACCCGAAAATGGAATACAGTAGGAGAGCTGAGCGGCGCCGAAGTCGAAGAGCGTCACTTCCACCGAGGCCTCGCTGCGAAACTGCGCAATGGGAAAACTTTGCGCACGTCGCGTCACCCGCACAGGCAGGGGTCGATATTCAAAGTACGGCGGCGCTTTCCGCTTGTGGCGAAGTCCGCCGCGTTTTGATTCCTCAGCCAAAATTCTCTCGCACGCATCCAGATCTATTGCCATCCCCACATCGTAAGCAAAAAGCGCAATGCACTCCCCGCGCTCGATTTTGACCTGCGGACCGTTGTTCATTTTTGCGTTCTTTTCCGACACCGGCGTCTCTCCCGCACAACTCACCACGACCACTAGGAGAGATCGCCTAATGCGCCAGCCAAAAGTCAACCCAGAGCAGGCACGCCGTCATTGAACCTCGAAGACTTTTTCGCGCGAACTAGCGCCGCGGACCAACACAAGCCGGCTTGGCGCCAGTCCTAGCTCGTTCCCCAAGAGCTTGCACACAGCGTCGTTGGCCTTGCCTTTGTCGGGAGGCGCCGTTGTCCAGACTTCGAAACGGTCGGGGCCATGTTGCTCAACTTTCTCACGCCGAGCACGTGGATGTACCTTCACAAAAATAACTTTAGCCTCTGCTTTTGCCATCTGTGGTCGCGGTTACCTATTTCCCGATACAAAACCGAGAAAAGATGCGATCGAGAATTTCCTCACCTGTTCCCAGTCCAACAATTGCCCCAAGCTCGGCAATTGCCTCTTGTAATTCTAAAGAGATAAACTCGGGCGGCATTCCTCGTGATAACCCATCGAGCGCCCGTTTGAGTGCCTCGCTGGCTCGACCTAAGCAATTGGCATGGCGCAAATTAGTGATGCAGACCTCTTGGGCCGCTGGTTCTGCGCCGATTAAACGTTCGCGAATGAGTTTTTCGAGTGCGTCTAACCCTATTCGCAGTGTGCAAGAGATCCGAACCACGGGGAAGTCTTGTTGCGCGAATTCCCTTTCGAGCTCCGTGACAGCGTCCTGCGGAGCCACATCAATCTTATTCAGAGCCACGATCAGTCGCTCGCGATAATTTGCGATTGGAGGCAAGCACTCAAACGCCTCCAACACGCTGGGTACTGAACAGTCTATCACCCACACCACAACGTCCGCGTGCGAGACCTCCTGCCGTGACCGCTCGATACCGAGGGCCTCAATCTCGTCCTGGGTATCGCGAAGCCCGGCGGTATCCACGAGTGTAATGGGTAGATCCATCAAATCCACGGTGCTCTCGATCGTGTCGCGTGTGGTTCCTGGATGCGGTGTCACAATAGCTCGCTCGCGGCCAACCAGCGCATTGAACAGACTGGACTTGCCAGCATTGGGGGCACCCACGAGTGCGACCCGTGCTCCTTCCACAGCCACTTGCCCCACTCGGAATGTCTTCAAAAGTCGGGAAATCTCCGACTCCACTCGCTGGAGCATCTCCGTATGTTTCTCGAGCGCGGGAAAAGGGATGTCTTCCTCAGGAAAATCAATCCACGCTTCTAACTCAGCTGTTGCGTCAAGTAACTCCTCGCGGAGCTCATGGATTGCTCGGGAAAGTCCGCCCTCGAGCTGGCGTAGGGCAAGCCGGTGCGAGAGCTTCGTTTGAGCCGCTACGAGATTGGCCACAGCTTCAGCTTGTGCCAGGTCGAGTCGCCCGTTGAAAAACGCGCGCTGCGTGAACTCACCTGGCCGCGCTAGCCGTGCCCCCTTTTCCACGCATGCACCAACGACGCTCTGCACGATGATTGGGCTTCCGTGCAGGTGAAACTCGACAACATCCTCACCCGTGAAGCTGCGCGGTGCACGCATGACAGTCGCCAGACAGTCATCGAGAATCTCTCCACTCGGCGAAACAATACACCCTCGATATAAACGATGCGACTCGAACTCTGAGACGCGTCTGTTCCCCGCTGGTCGAAATAAAGCTTCGCCTATAGCCACCGCTTGCGGGCCGCTAAGGCGGACAATCGCCACAGCCGCCCGAGTGCTGCCCGTCGCAGGCGCAACTATCGTATCATTCTCCAATGAAAACGCGTTGCTCATCAAATACCCTTGTTGTGATGTGACCTTGTTTTTTTGCATCGCAAAACTGAAAATCCCGCACAACGGGGAAAAAGCCGATAAAGCCCGGATACCTCAGAGCGAACGCTTGCCTTTGTCCGTAGTGATGAGTGCAGTATATTTCGAATGTAACCAAACAATAGCAAGCTAAGGTGCGCAATGAGCGAATTGCTAAAAGTGTGGACGCAACCCGAACTGAGTGAGCACTTTCAACGGGCGGGGCTGGCAGCGGGCGACGCCGTGATTCTCCACTCTTCGCTAAAAAGGTTAGGGCAAGTCCAAGGAGGAGCTGAAACAGTGGTGGAAGCACTCCTCGACGTCATTGGACCTCAAGGCCATCTGCTTGTCCCCACTTTCACTTACTGTCTCCCCCTCTGGAACATCCCGCCGTTTGATATCGACGCGACAAAATCGCGTGTCGGCGTAATCACAGAAACAATCCGCCTGCGGCCTGACGCTGTGCGCAGCTTTCATCCCACACATTCGGTTGCGGTGATCGGACCAGACAAAGAAGCTCTCACGCGGAATCATCTCCACGCAACCCCTCTCGGCGTGGATTGCCCGTTTGACCGCATGCGAAAGTATGGAGCCAAAATACTCATGCTCGGCACCACACAGGATACAAACTCCTCGCTCCATCTGTGCGAGGTGCTGGCCAAGTTGCCCTACATCCACGTCACCTTCAGCGATAACCAAAATTTCGAGCTTGCTTGGTTCATAAACGAGGAACAACAAGTCGAGTATGTGCCGATCTATGAAGTTCCCGGCTGCTCACGCGGCTTTCGTGTTGTCGAGGAACCTTTGCGACGTGCAGGCGTACTGCGCGATGTCGTCGTCGGATATGCTCCGTCACAACTCCTCCTGCTCAACGATCTTATCGAAGCCATGAATGAGCTGCTGACGGCGAACCCAACCCTTCTGCTGTGTCGCAACGAGCAGTGCACAATTTGCTCGAAACGAAGAGCGTATATGAGAGAGATAGCCGGCCCAGCTGACAGCTGACCATCACTCCGGCCAGAACTGTAAAGGGAGCTTGTGCGAATTGGACAGATCAAAGAATCGCACCCTTTTCACAAATGCTGACGCTAGCTACATGCGTCGCGCTCTTGAGCTCGCTGCGCGCGGGCACGGACAAACCGCGCCTAACCCCATGGTAGGCGCGATTATCGTAAAAAATAATCAAATCATCGGCGAAGGATGGCATCGCGCTGCAGGCCTACCGCACGCTGAAATTGAGGCTATTTCTAGCGCAGAGGAAGATGTCGAAGGCGCAACTCTCTACGTCACCCTCGAACCGTGTTGCCATCATGGCAAGACTCCTCCGTGCACAGACGAACTCATTGCCCGACGTTTTGCGCGCATTGTCGTTGCAACTCTAGACCCCAACCCCTTGGTTGCCGGCAAAGGGATCGAAGCGTTGCGCTCGGCCGGAATTCGTGTGGATGTGGGCCTTTGCGAGGCTGAGGCACGCCGCCTCAATGAGTTTTTTTTCACCTATCATGAGAAAAAACGCCCCTTTTTGATCTGCAAGTGGGCAATGACACTCGACGGCAAGATTGCCACCGAGAGTGGCCACTCGCGTTGGATCACCAACGAACTCAGTCGCGCCTTCGTCCATGAGCTTCGCGCACAAGTTGACGGAGTGATGGTCGGCGTCGGTACCGTTCTCACGGACAACCCCCTTCTCACCGTCCGACTTGAAGGCTATGCAGGGCGCCAGCCGTATCGCATTATCGCCGATGGCAATCTTCGCATACCCCTGCGGGCCAAGTGTTTGACGTTATCAAAAAAAGGGGAAGTCATCATCTGCACCAGCAGCATGGCACCTCAGGATAAAGTTGCCAAACTGCGTGCCATGGGCCACGAGGTGATTGTGTTTCCTGGCAAAGCACTTCTCGATTTTCACGAGGTCATGGCTGAGCTGGCGCGACGGGGAATTCAATCCATTCTCTGCGAAGGCGGCAGCGGCCTGACAGGTGCACTCTTTCAGGCGCAGCTCGTCGACAAGATCATTGCCTTCGTGGCTCCGAAAATCGTTGGCGGCCTCAACGCCAAAACACCCATCGCGTCCTGGGGGGTCATGCACATGGACGCCGCCATCGATTTGCACGACGTCGTCATTCGACGCTTTGGCTCCGATGTATGCGTTGAAGGCTACATCGCTCCGGCTGAATGGCATAAGGTCCCGGCAAAGCGTCATCCCTCCTCCTCAGCATTATTGCCGCCCGCACCGCCGAGTGAAATGGTTGAGCCCGAGTCGAAAACGGCACGCCTGTCCAAACATGCATCGCCTGAGGTGGAGCAATGAAACGAATGCTTTTGGGGATTGCCGGCGGAAGTGGATCCGGCAAGACCCTTGTTGCCAAGTCCATTGGCGAAGCAGTCGGCCGCCAGGTGGTTGTCATTGGGCAGGATTCTTATTACCTCGATCACTCAGAGCTACCCGTCGAGGAACGGGCCAAGATCAATTACGATCACCCCGATGCGTTCGACACACCGCTGCTCGTCGAACACCTTAGTAAACTTCGGCGCGGCGAACCGATCGCGATGCCCATCTACAATTATGCCATGCATGCACGGCTCAACGAGACGATCCGTGTTGAGCCAGCGCCCATCATCATCGTCGAAGGCATTCTTGTGTTGGCTATTCCCGCCATTCGCGAGCTTCTCGACGTGAAAATTTTCGTGGATACGGATGCCGACGTGCGTTTTATCCGACGGCTCTCGCGCGATGTCAAAGAACGTGGCCGATCGCTCCAATCCGTCGTTGATCAATATCTCAACGTGGTGCGCCTCATGCACTTAGAATTTGTCGAGCCGTCAAAGCGCTATGCTGACATCATCGTGCCTGAGGGTGGTTACAACAAGGTGGCTATTGATTTTATTGTCACCAAGCTCAAGACGCTTCTCGACTGACCACGGGAGGACGTTGGAGGACAATGCTGAAAAATCTCGCTGCTCTCGCAAGCGTGTTCGTTATTCCCCTGGCGCTTTATCTTGGGTGGAACAAGCACTACCTCGCGGCCTGGCTGCTCATGCTTGCCTACGCGGCGGCGCTTGGCTATCTTAGTTTTGAGGATAGGTCACGTCGCTAGGGGTGGATAGGGCGCTAGCCTCCTCCTCCGCCTGGCGGCTAGGTAGGGTCTCATCCAGCACAGCTCGCCGGATTTGCCAGAATTGATAATCCAACGTATCAACTAAGTATTCGCGATAAGCGCGATGAAAAAACTCTCTGGCCTTGGCTCGCTGCTGATGTGCGAGACACAGGACCCCTAAATAGTAATTTGTCCCGAAATCCTCGGGGCCAATCATCAGCACACGCTCGAAGCAATCCAGTGCCTCATCGTATCGGCCAAGCCGAGCATTGCAGCGTCCACGCACCGCAAGCACAGGGTCTTCGGATTGGTCTACTGGCGGAATTCTGTCGAGAAACGACAACGCTGTTTCGTAGGCACAAAGCATCTCGCAGGCTACGGCACACGCGAACAAATCACCTGCATCAAGCCCCCCCTGCATGGGCTCCGCCTGCATGAGTGCTAAAAAACGCTCGTACTCCTTCGCGCGAAAAGCCCGCACCGCAGCACGCCGCAAAGCCAAGCGCGAGCGTCGCCCTTCCGTTGGTAGCAGACGCTCATCGTTGGGCAGGATAGCGGGCCGTGGTGCGAAGAAACGCCCGGCCTCGAGCCATTGATCCTCCACCCACTCTGTGATGCGGACGAGAAAACCGCGGTTGGTCGCGAAACCATGGCGCTCGAAATACATGCGTCCTAAATCTTGTGCGCCTGAGGCAAATTGAGCTAGCGCCCAGTAGGACCCCACAACTTCATTGCGCGGCGCTAGCTCTTTAGCTCTGCTCCAGAGTGCCGTTGCTTTCTCCCACTGCGCTGCATCCCATGCTGCTATACCAGCAAACAAATAAGCGGGCACAAAATCGGTGTGCTTCGCAATGAGCTTATCGAGAAGCTCAAGCGCTTGCGATGAGTGCCCCGCCTCATTCAGAATCACTGCGCGTTGCAATGGTAGCCGCGGATCAGCGCTTCGCTGCTCGGTCGATAACAACAATTGGCAAGCCTCCTGCCACTGGCCGAGGACAACCAGTTTGCTAGCTTTTCTGAGGGCGTAACTTGACATCGCCATCTCTTTGCTTGCGTATGACTTCCTGTGACAAGGGAATTGCATCAATGGATATCGCGCGCATTATAGGCACAATTGTGGCGACGCGGAAAGTTCCTTCACTCGAAGGGGTGACCATCTGCGTCATCCAGCCACTTAATGCGCAGTTGCGCGAGGTTGGTCAGCCACTGATTGCCACCGATGCCACATCACGCCATGGCATTGGCGAAATTGTTTATTACGTCGCCAGCGGAGATGCGGTTTTTACAGGACTGCAGGGACAAGATATTCCTGTAGACGCTGCAATCGTCGGAATTGTGGATTCGTTAGATGTGCCGGAGAACTTGGAGCAACTGGAATTTTAGCGACTTTGTTTTTCAGGTTCTTTTTCCGTGCCCTTGCTGCCACCTACCAGCAATCGAGGCACTTCGAAAAGATTGTTTCGCGCGAGCGTGACGATTGTCACCGGCGCCTGCCGCGGAATCATGCGCGTGGCATATTGCACGACGAGCCCGAAATTCCACGCTGTGCCCACCGCAAAAATTAGGAAAACAAGCCATGCCCATTTTCGCTCGAGCCGTGCCACGACCGCTGCCACGCCTATGGCCAGGGAAGGCAAGGTGCTGATAAACATTCGCTGGCCGAAGCTAGCGCCCGCCCACCAAATGCTCCAACTCCCGACAACCCACCCCTGAGCTGCAAAACCTGCGGCTGCGTAAAGCCGCGGTTTCCGCGGCACCGATCGCAATGCAAACCCAATGAGGCCGAGCAAAAGAACTGGGTGCCAATGAAACAATCCATGGAACGGACTAAACAGCGCCGACAACACGTGCCTCGGATAAAACAAATCCACCTGCCCCTGTGAGAGATACCCTCTAGGGCCACTAAAGGCTGAGCCATGAAGGACTTTCCATGCTGCGAGTTGAAGCAAGCACACGCTAAAAAAGCAGCCACCACAGGCGGCCCATCGCTTGGCTCTGCGCAGAAGAGACATCCAAATTCGTCGGTCCCACCCACAGTGGCGCGCGAGCTCAAGTAGCCGCCAAATTTCAGCCAGTGCAATCGGGAGCAACAAGATTCCGTCCTGAAACCGAGTCAGCGTGAGAAGTCCAGCCACTGCGCCCATGCCCAACCATTTACTGGCAGAATCGGGGCCCCGCCAGTAGAGATAACTGATAAGCACTGACAAGAAGAAGCTGTTGGCATGGCTCATCGAAGGATGCAGGTACATGTAAAAAAACAACGGTGTCGCCAGCCACGTGATGAGCACTGTCCAGAAAGCCGTTTGCCGGCTCACCCATTTTCGAAGAAGGACGTAGAGCAAGAAAAGGCCGAGGCTTGCGTATGTTGCGGATGCATAGCCAACGGCGCATTCGTAGAGCCGCGAATACCCATCGAGCGTCACCTCCACGCCGAACTTACGCAGGACACTCGCTCCGCTATGGAAAGCGAGGACCCAAGGCGCCCACAGCACTGAGCTGCCGACCCCATAGAGGTTAATGGGTCGTCCCGTGATCGAATCACGCGGAATCAGTTTGTTGTCAAACCACTCCGCGGAATTCGAAAAATAATGAGTGTATTCATTCGTAAAATCGAGGTCACCATCGATCAAAACCGAGCGCAGATAGGCATAATTCTGCACCCCGTCGTTGCCGTGAATCGAAGGGCGTGTAACGAGCACTAATGAAAAAAGGAGCAGAAAAACCAGCCAACGCGTTTCGCGGACTGCCCACTCCCTCACGATGCATCTGATTCGTGTGCGGACATTCTCTGCGTTCAATTTTTCGACTACATTCTTGACTGCAAAGATAGAGAAATACGGTAAGATCGACAACGAGGACGAAAAAAACATGTGTGACAACGAGAAAGTGAAGCAAGCCATGAACAAAGCCACGACAGTCTTTTCCGCCGTTTCCCTGTGTCTACTCGCGGCCGTGACCTGGGCAGTTCAACCGGCCGCTAATCGCGGAGGTGCCACCAGAATTCAAGTGACGAGCGGTTCCATGGCGTCGCGTCCAACACCCGTGAAAGTTACACCTGCACCCATGAGCAGTGCACAGCTCGAGATGCATGTGCTGCCAACTGGCTTACCGCCCAATCGTAATAATTTGCTTTCTATCGTTTACAACGGATATCGGCGTTCGAGCCTTGAACCGTGCGGCTGCGTTTCGCACAAACTGGGCGGAATTGACCGGGAGGCAACAATCATTGAGGCCATCACCTCCGCTGGTCTTCCCATGATCAAGCTCGACGCTGGTGGCTACGTACGCGACCTCGCAGCTCAATCCCCCACATTCCGCACAGCGACAAAGTACCTTTTGGGCGCGCTTGCCGCACTCGACTACGACGTCTTTAATGTGGGAGCCACCGATATCGAGATCGGACGGCAATTTCTCGAAAACAGTCTCGGGGCCAAAAAGGATCGCCTGATTTCCGCAAACATTGTGGACTTGGCCACGAGTTCCCCCCTCTTTGCGCCTTACCGAATTCTCGACGTCAAACTCCGCAACGGTGAAACGGTCAAAATTGGCGTCACAGGGATCACCCGTCCTCGCATTACTATCGCCACCTTTGAGCAGGCACCCAAGGGTTATGTGGTGACCGATCCTGTGGTGGCTTTGCGCAAAGTTCTTCCCGAACTCGACAAGAAATGCGACATTGTCATTCTTCTTGCCTACTTGAACCGCGAAGCCCTGACAAACGACGTGCTTTCGAAACTCGGTGAGGACGCAAAAGTGGACATCGCCATTGCCGGCGAATTCTCTGGGCTGCGCAACGCCATCGAAAACGCGAGCGGGATTCGGCTTGTTACCGGTGGTTTTGAGGGGCGCCAAATCGGTCACCTTGTGCTCGACATCCGAAATGGCAAAATAGCCCAAGATTTCCTCAAAATGGTGGAAATCGAACAGACGATCTCCCCAAGGCCTGATATATCAAAGTTTATCACTAACTATTTACTCGAATTGGTAAAGAACGACGCGGGAACTTCAACTCCTGACCCGTTGCTGCGGTGAAAAAGAAGATCCCCCATCGGTAACTTAGAAAGCCAACGAAAGATCTCACTGCTGGTTTGTTAGAAAGAAAGTGGAGCACGAGATGGGTATCTGCGATGTGCACGTTGACACACAAAGAGAAGAAGTCGGAAAAACATTGTTTGATCTTTTCTTCTTGTCATAGACTTTTCTTTGGAACGCTCTACGACGATCTCGTTGCTGAAGCGTGAGAGGAACTTGCAATCATGCCTGAATTGCGAAAAGACCCCGTAACCGGTCGGTGGGTGATCATCGCCACCGAGCGCGCGAAAAGACCAAACCAATATAGGCGAGACGAAGAAGAACCTAAAGGTGGCTTTTGTCCGTTTTGCCCCGGCAATGAAGAGACGACCCCACCGGAGGTGCTCAGCTATCGCCCCAAGAATAGCCTTCCAAACACCGAAGGATGGTGGGTACGCGTTGTGCCGAATAAATTTCCAGCGCTTCAGCCCGACGGCGAACTCAAGCGTTCAGCCCACGGCATCTACGATAGGATGACGGGCATCGGGCGCCATGAAGTGCTCATCGAATCGCCTAGTCACGAAAAGACCTACGCCGATCTCCCCGAAGAGCAAATCCAGGAAATACTTTGGGCCTTCCGCGATCGCGTTGTGGAGATGCGCAAAGACCGGCGGATGCGCTACATCCTCATTTTCAAAAACTGGAAGCGCGAAGCTGGCGCTTCTATCGAGCATCCCCATTCCCAACTCATCGCTCTGCCCATTGTGCCCAAGCGTGTGCAAGAAGAGCTTCACGGCGCATCGAAGTATTTCGATTTTCGCGAACGCTGCGTCTATTGCGACATCATCCATCAAGAGCTGACCGACAATCTTCGCACGATCGTCGAAAACGATACCTTCGTCTCTTTCCTCCCCTTTGCTGGGCGTTTTCCCTTTGAAACGTGGATCGTGCCTCGCGTACACACAGCTTTTTTCTCGGACATTCAGAAAAACGAGATCATTGATTTGGCACGAATTCTCAAGCAGACCCTGTCGCTGCTGAAGCGTGCGCTCGATGACCCGCCCTATAACTTCGTTATCCACAGCACCCCTTTCGAAACCGATGCCGGCACCGAATCGTATCACTGGCATATCGAGATCATGCCCAAACTCACCAAGGTTGCTGGCTTTGAATGGGGGAGCGGTTTTTACATCAATCCCACTCCGCCGGAGACGGCGGCGGAATTTCTGCGTAAGCTAGCCGCAAAACCCGACGAGGCCACGGAAGGGGGGCAGGTTTTCGCAGCACTAGGCTAGCTCGCAAAAAAGATCCGCGAAATTTTCGTGCAGGTAGCGATAACCCTGGGCGACAAGCTCGAGGGCTTTGTCGCCTGGATTGTCCACCTCTACGAAAAAATAACGCACTCCGCGCCGAAGAGCCGAACCAAGAATTGCACGCCAGTCAAGAACACCCGCCCCCACAATCGTGTCGCTGCCGGCCGGGCTATCAGCCAGGTCTTTGACGTGCAGAGTCGTGCATCTTGCTGGCGTTGAACTTAGAAACACCGCCGGATCTAAGCCTGCAAACTGTGCCCAATAGACGTCGAGTTGCTGCTCATAGGGCTCCGTGCTTTCAAAAAGAATGTCTACCGGACGAGTGCCCTCTTCCAAAGGCTCGAACTCTCGCGCATGATTATGATAGGCTAGCTGGAGCCCAAAATGGCGGAACTGATCTGCATAGAATCTCAGCTCTTCACGAAAGAAACGCCAACTGCCCTCTGTGTGGCCTACATTGCTCGGGGGCGCGGGAATGGTCACGTAGCGACACCCCAGCACTTGTAACTCGCGCGCCACTTGAGAAAATTCACGACGGATTCTCTCCATCGCGACGTGGGCCGACACCGCCTGTACGGCCACGCCATCAAGCACCTGGCGCAGCTGTTGAGCGTCCAGTCCGCCGAGTCCAGCGAGCTCGACATATCTGTAGCCAATCGCGGCGACAGCTTCGATCGCCGTTGCTAGGTTACCGCCACAAGCATCTCGTACAGTGTAGAGTTGCAAGCCAACATTCGCCATCGCTAGAGTGCTCCTCGTCCGACCTATCACAAGAAACTTCAATCCCTGCGCTAAAATAGTTTCTATCGCGGCGCGGATTTTGCCGGTCTCACTTCCCAGCTAAATTCCCCATGCGGGGGCGGCATTGAGCCAATGTAAGTTTTTCTGAATTGGACAAGCTCATCATGGTTCCTCCTCGTCCCGGTGACGACGACTCATCTCACGGGCCCATATGGATTTTGTGTCCGATTCCAGCTCACGGGCTAATCTTTTGTCAGCCGCTGGTCCCACCATCGCGCGGATTTTGCTCACTCGGTGTGCTGCCATTTGCGATAATGTCCAGTGCATAGTTCGACAGTGCATCTGCGAGCTTGTTATTTTCCCGTGAAATGTAATCAATAGAAAATTTACTAAATTGTTTAGCAAGTTGATGAGCGAGCTTTGCTCTCTCGTAGAGATCCGCGTTCTTAATTCTGTACTCCCCCTTCATCTGTTTGACGAGCAGCTCGCTGTCGCTAAGCACAAACAACTGCTCGATTCCTAACTGAATCGCTGTCTTGAGCGCTTCTATGAGCGCACAGTACTCAGCAACATTGTTCGTAGCCGTGCCAATTGGTTTTGCGTCTTGTGCGATTTTCCGCCCATCCATGTCGAAGATGGCAAAACCGATTCCTGCCGGTCCAGGGTTGCCACGCGAGGCGCCGTCAATATAGACCTTAGCTGTTTTCACTTTTCCACGGACTGACTCGTCCACGAACGGCGCTAACTCCGCTTTTATTTTCTTGTCTCGCGCCGCGGAGGAACTCCTGGGAGATTTTTGAGTTTTGGCGCCACTCCCAACAATATCCACATCTGTCGATGGTCCCTCCAGTTCCCATGCCGGCATTAGTCCTTCTATCTTTGCCAAATGACGCAGAAGTTCGGCGCAGTGATGAAACGCTGTGCGCAGCGGCGTGTCGGCAATGTCAGGATACCGCTCGAAGACCTCAGAAATATCCCCGTGGCGCGTAGCCAGAATATCGAGCACCCGATAGAACGGAACCTCGCTTTTCTGGATACTCAGGGCTTTCTGGAGAAGCTTCTTTGTTTCACGATCAAGTGGCATAGCGTCTGACTCCGGGAATCTGGCCTACATCAATCTGTTTGCTGCCGATAGTTAAATTGCGCCCACGTGTACCCTAACATGCAAATGGCTTCACGAAACGCTATCGTTGTCCGCGGCGCAGCAGAACACAATCTCAAATCCATTGATGTGTCGTTTCCGCGTAATGCGCTCAGTGTGATCACGGGTCTGAGCGGGAGTGGCAAGAGTTCCCTCGCATTCGATACAATCTACGCAGAGGGACAGCGGCGCTACGTCGAAAGCCTTTCGGCCTATGCTCGTCAGTTTCTCGAGCAAATGCACAAGCCCAACGTTGAGCTTGTCGAAGGGCTTTCGCCAGCAATCTCCATCGAGCAGAAAACTGTTAGCAAAAACCCGCGTTCGACGGTCGGCACCGTTACGGAAATCTATGACTACCTGCGTATTCTGTTTGCCAACATAGGCCGTCCCCATTGTCCAAAATGTGGAAAACCCATTGCGCAGCTCGGTGTCGAACAAATTGCCGATCAGATACTCGCCTGGCCGGCAGGAACGCGTTTTCTGGTACTAGCGCCCGTTGTTCGAGAGCGCAAAGGTGAACACCGTGACCTGCTCGAGCAAGCACGTCGCGAGGGATTTATCCGCGCCGTCATTGACGGTGAAGTGATTGAGCTTGAGGAGGTCCCAAAGCTCAAGAAGTCGCACAAGCACAACATCTCGCTTGTTGTGGACCGATTGGTTGTTGGACCAGAAAACAGAGCGCGTTTGGTGGAAGCCGTTCAGCTAGCTCTCCGAAAAGCCGACAGACTCGTGGTGATTCGCGATATCTCAGCCAACCGTGAGTTCCTCTTCAGCGAGCGTTTTTCGTGTCCGGACTGTGGCATTGCCATCGAGGAGCTTACCCACCGACTCTTTTCGTTTAATTCGCCGGTTGGAGCGTGTCCAAAATGCGAGGGCCTTGGTGTGCTGCAGGAGATTGACCCGGAACTCGTCATTGTGGATCCATCACTCAGTATCAACGAAGGCGCACTGGGGGTACTTCAAGAGATAGAAAGAGGCGCCGCGCAAAGCTCGTCCTCCCCATGGCAGCGCCAGCTTTTGGAAGCTCTGTCATCACACTACGGGTTTCTTCTCGATGTTCCCTTTTGCAAACTGCCCAAGAAAGCCCAGCGAATTCTTCTTTACGGCAACGATGGGGAGCTATTCCCTGCAAAGCTTCGGGGACGCAGCGGTATAAAGGAGACTCAACTGACGTGGGAAGGCATCATCCCGCGCCTGAAGCGAATGCTCGCGGAGAATGCTGAATCAGTGGCCGATGATTTTGTTCGCGAGGTCCCCTGTCCGGAGTGCCGAGGCCAGCGGCTCAAACCTGCTGCTCTTGCTGTTCGGTTGGGCCGCTACAATATTAGCGAGCTTTGCGCTTTGCCGGCAGCACAAATTCTCAAATTCCTCCGTGGCTTGGAGCTCACCGCGCGCGAAACGCAAATTGCCGAAACCGTTCTTAAAGAAATCACAGACCGCCTAAATTTCCTTGTCGAGGTCGGGCTTGGCTATCTTACGCTCGATCGCGGGGCTGCGACGCTAGCTGGCGGCGAGGCCCAGCGCATTCGCCTTGCAACGCAAATCGGAAGCCAGCTGGTTGGTGTCCTTTATGTCCTTGACGAGCCGTCGATTGGTCTGCACCAGCGCGACAACGATCGTCTTATCGCCATGCTCAAGCGTCTGCGTGACCTCGGCAACACAGTACTTGTCGTCGAGCACGATGAACACATGATTCGTTCGGCGGACTATGTCGTGGACCTCGGCCCCGGCGCAGGCGTGGCAGGCGGACACGTGGTTGCCGCCGGCACGCCATCCGAAATCGAGGGGACCTCGTCATCACTGACTGGCAAGTATCTGCGCGGCGAGCTAGAGATCGAAGTTCCGACGCGGCGCCGACGCCCCGATCCCAACCGCTGCCTCATCGTCCGCGGTGCCAGCGAGCATAATCTCAAGAACATTGACGTAGAATTCCCGCTCGGTCTCTTCATTTGTGTGACCGGTGTCAGCGGGAGCGGCAAATCTACTCTGGTAACAGACATTCTCTACCGGGCCCTGGCCCGCCATCTTTATCGTGCCAAAACCAGACCGGGGGCGCATCGAGCTATCGAGGGGCTTGAACATGTCGATAAAGTTGTGGACGTGGACCAAACACCGATCGGGCGCACACCGCGATCGAACCCCGGCACCTACACAGGCGTGCTCAGTCCTATCCGCGAGCTCTTTGCTCAGCTTCCCGAGGCCCGTGCACGGGGATACACGCCGGGCCGTTTTAGCTTCAATGTCAAAGGCGGACGCTGCGAAGCGTGTCAGGGTGATGGAGTGGTCAAAGTCGAAATGCACTTCCTGCCGGATGTTTACGTCGAATGTGAGGTTTGCAAAGGCCGTCGCTTCAATCAGGAAACGCTCGAAATTACCTACCGCGGCCGCTCAATCGCCGACGTGCTCGAGATGACGGTGGACGAAGCTCTGGAGCTTTTTTCTTCAGTACCAGGAGTAGCCAATAAATTAGCACTTTTACAAAAAGTCGGTTTGGGCTACATCGCTCTCGGCCAGAGTGCCACAACACTCAGCGGCGGAGAAGCCCAGCGCATCAAGCTCGCAAAAGAGCTATCGCGCCGTGCCACCGGGCGCACACTTTATATCCTCGACGAGCCCACGACCGGCCTCCATTTTGAGGATATCCGAAAATTGCTCATGGTTTTGCAAGCGCTCGTGGATCAGGGAAATACGGTTATCGTTATCGAGCATAACCTTGACGTCATCAAATCTGCCGACTGGATCATTGATCTAGGGCCCGACGGCGGCGACGGCGGCGGTTACGTCGTTGCTCTCGGCTCTCCTGAGGAAGTTGCGCGAGACCCTGCCTCGATTACGGGCCAATACCTGCGCCCTATGCTCGAAAGGGAAAAACCGAAGACACCGCACCACAAAATGAAGGCTCCTTCGCACCGGTCTTGACGCCGCGGTAACTCACGTGCTGACATGGATCGATGTTCGGAAGTCTTTCAGAGGCGACAAGTCGTTTTTTCCAACTATTTCTCTTTGCAAGCGTGGCTGCAGCGTTTGTCGAGACAATTTTTTCTTTTATCGTTTGTTCTCGCGCTCACCCTTACTGGGGGCCTGTGTTTCTTCGAGCAGGAATCCTCAGCATTCTGCTCTTTCTCCTCATCGCCGGCTCAGGAGTTTTAGCGAGTGCGCACCGGGTCCTAGGAGAATCCTTCGTCCTTACCATCACCTTCGATTTTGTTTTCATCTTCGCTACACTTGTCCCAGCAGCGTTTCTTTACGCGGCAGCACGATTTCCCAAGGACATGCTGACCCGTGTGGTGGCTACGGGGATTCACGTGCGGCTTTGGCCTGGGATAGCCGTACTTTTTGAGCTGGGCAGTCTATTTGTGCTTTGCGCGGCTGCCTCTATCGTCCCTCTCTTCATCGTAGACTGGCACTATGGCCCGCAAGGGCAAATACTCCAGGATCTACTGGAGAAACATCCGCTGACTGTTCTTTGGCTAGTCCTGAGGGCGCCATTTCCTGAAGAACTTGTGTTTCGCGGCTACCTTCTGCCGCGTCTCTTTCTTCTCTTGCGTCGGGTGCTGGCGGAAACCATTGCCTTTCCCATCGCTGCTGTTGTGACGGCCGCAATATTCGCGGCCGGCCATGTTCAGCTCATGGTTCCCGAGTGGCTGAAAATTGCGCAGGCATTTCTGTTAGGGCTAGTGCTTGCCTACGTCGCGCGCCGCGCGGGCCTACTTGCCGCTGTCGGGTTTCATTTCGTTTTCAACGCGTTCGCGTTCCTCCTTGCTTTGCTTCCAATAAACCCACGTCCGTAAAGGTGATATCGTGTGATGCTGGTCGAAATTGAAAATCTTACCACAGGTTACGCGCGCGAACCTGTTTTTGAAAATGTCTCATTGACGTTTGCAGGAGGGGTAGCTGCGCTGGTTGGCCCCAACGGGGCCGGCAAAACAACACTGCTGCGCACCCTTCTAGGTTTTCTGCCTTTCCGCTATGGCCGTGTCAAAGTTTGTGGTCACGTCCTGCCGGCGGAAGCTCTTCAGATTCGCGCGAAAATTGGCTACATGCCCGAGGGCGATGCCATAATCGGCGGACTTTCAGCTGTTGAATTTGTGACGTTCTTGGCTGAGCTTTCTGGTTTGCCCAGACGAATTGCAGTCGAACGAGCCCACAGCGCCCTCAATTACGTTGGCCTCGGCGAAGCGCGATATCGTGCGCTTGAAACCTTCTCGGCCGGAATGAAGCAACGCGTGAAACTTGCCCAGGCGATTGTACACGACCCCCAGTTGCTACTGTTGGATGAGCCAACGGATGGGATGGATCCCTCCGGACGCAAGGAGATCCTCGAACTCTTGCGCGAGCTCGCCTCGCAAAAAGGCATGAGCATGATCATCTGTAGCCATTTGCTTGATGATGTTGAACAGATCGCTCGCGACATCATCCTCATCAATCAGGGGAAAATCATTTCGCGCAAGCTTGTCTGGTCAGGTGCAGCATCTGAAGAGATGTTCGCTCTGCGGGTTCACGGAGATCCGCATATTTTCGCTCGACGACTCGCGGAGAAAGGAGTGAAAGTGTTAGGCCCTCCGCAAGGAGCTGAGCTACGCGTCGCGCTTCCTTCGCGCGAGAACACTACGAACCTTTTTCTCGCTGCTCAGGAGAGCGATTGTGTCCTGTTGCGCGTCGAGCCACTCGAGAAGAAAGCTGCGGATGTGGTCATGGAGCTCTTTGAGGAGGGGACACATGCCAATCTATGATCTCTCTTATCAGCACTATGAAGGAGCACGGCAACTCAGACAGCAGTGGTGGACGATTGCGCGAAACACCGCTCAGGCTACGCTCAAGAGACCAGCAAGCGGGCGGTATCTATTTTTTATTTTTATAACATTTCTCGGATTTGCATTTATTGTCTATCTCTGGCGTTCGGCAACACAGACCATTGATGCGATCCTCGAAGTCAACCCGACGACACAGGCGCTCGAGATCCGCCTTGGTGCACACAAGTTCCCCATCGCAATCATTTTCTTTCGCTACCTGAGCATACTGTTCTGGCCCCTCCTCTTGTACGTCATCACCAGTGTTTCTGTCGCGATTTCTGCAGAAGTACAGGGTGGAGGACTTACAGTCATCATGGCTCGACCGCTACGGCGTCGTCATTATGTTATTGGCAAAATTCTGGGGCTCGCCGGCCTTCCCACTCTCGCGGCAGGCCTCGTCATGTGCGGAGCTTTCATGCTCTTATGGGGCTACTATTTCACTTTCCATCAGGCGCTGCGCCACTCACCCGTGCTTATTTGTGCTCTGTTCCACCTTGGATTAGCTGGTATACTTTGTGGTCTCAGCGCCTTAGCGCTTCATCCTCACACTTCAACGTTCCGCAGAGCTACCGGGGGATTTTTCTTTTACTGGTTTGGAACCTGGCTTTTCTCAACCGTCTCCACAACGCCTAGCCTGAGGACTGTCGTATCTCTTCTGTCACCAACTCATATCCTCGACGGGATCTATCTTTGGCTTTCCGGCGTAAGAGCTCCCCAAGGTGTGGACAGTCGCTTTCTCCGCGATCTCATGAACGGAGAAGTCAGGCCGTCACTTCTGGTCTTGGCCTTGCTGGCGCACTTCATTGTGCTAGGTTGGCGAACACGAAGCTTCTTTGTGGGAGTGCGGTAAGCATGGACGACAAACGCATCCCTGAACGAAACTCACCAGTGATCGTTTGCGAAAAGCTCAGCAAGTGGTTCGGCCAGGTTATCGCGCTCAATAACGTCTCTCTGGAAATCTGCAGCGGAATCGTGGGACTTTTGGGCCCAAATGGCGCTGGCAAAACAACCTTGCTGGAATTGATCATCGGCCGCTTGCGTCCAAGCAGGGGGCGAGTGCGCGTTCTCGGCCACGATCCTTGGCGCGAGCCTCGGCTTTTCTACCGCCTCGGCTACTGCCCCGACACTGACGGCTTGTACGAGAAGATGTCTGCGCTGGAGTTCGTTTCCCTCATGGGACGGCTCACTGGTATCGAGGCCAACGAGAGTCAGAAGCGTGCGCGGGAGCGCCTTGAACTCGTGGGACTGTCGCCTGATCTTCATCAGCGAATCGGAGAATATTCCAAAGGGATGAGGCAACGCGTAAAGCTAGCTGCGGCCTTGGTCCATGATCCGGTTTTGCTTGTCCTCGACGAACCACTCAACGGGCTCGATCCCATTGCGCGGCTCAAGATGATCCGACTACTGCGGAAACTTGCCGACGACGGGCTGACAATCCTTCTTTCGAGCCACATTCTTGCCGAAGTCGAGGCGCTGACGTCGCGTATTGTGCTCATTCACCACGGAAACATCCTCGCCGAAGGCCAGATCGAGGAGATTCGTTCCCTTATCGCCAATCAGCCTTACACATATCGCATCGAAACGACAAATCCGCGTGCGTTGGCGCGAGCACTTGTCACCCAGCCAAGCATCGAATCAGTTGAGTTTGTTTCCAGCAATTCTGCAATCAATGTTCGAACGACGGAGGCGCTGGCGCTCTGCAAAGCCATCCAAGAGATCGTCTGCGCCAAGCAATGCGAGGTGAAATCCGTTGTACCGGTCGATGATTCTCTAGAAGCAGTATTCCAATATCTCGTGAAGCAGTGAGAGCAAAATGGTCTCAGCTCTAGTCAAAATCGGTTGGTACTCGGTGTGGCGTAGCCGAAAGAGTGGCAGCCCGCTATTTTTTCCACTCCTTGCCATAGCGTTCGTTGCCATTGTTTGGGCGTTGAGATTCTCTCGCCATGCTCAGTCGCCAGCTCAAGCGGTCGAGATTTATAGAACGTGGTCCGCAGTATTCCTTTCCTTCATCGTGCCTCTTGTGTCTGTGAGCTTTGGCGTCGGAATTCTGCGCGAACAGGTCGAAAGCAAAACGCTTGTCTACTTGTGGACGCGCCCCACGGGCCGTGTTCTCCCGCTCTTCATAAAGTGGCTTGTCGCCGCCGTCGTCTTCAGTTTCTTTGCCTCTTTAGCTGCGGCCATTCTCTATATGGGAATTATGCTCGCTCACAGTGATCCAAAAGAGCTTGTCGCAAGCGCCCTAATGCTCGGCTGGGACAGTGCTGCACTCACGGTTGGGGCTGTCGTCTACCTGCTCCTGGGCCTGGTTTTTAGCCTTTTCGGCAAGCGCGGGATGACGTTAGCAATTTCTTACGTTGTGCTCGTGGATTTTCTCGCTGCGTTGCTCCCCGGAGAGCTCCGCAAAATCTCGATGAAAATTATCACCCTCTCGCTCAGCTCATCGGGAACCGCGTTAAGCCGCCACAGAGGCTCGCTCGACCTGCTCCAGCAGCAGGAACTTGTATCAGTCAGCGAAGCGCTCTTTACGGCGCTTGTGGTGATCGTCCTCTGCTGGATCACGATATTTGCGCTTATGCAAATCGTGGAAATAGGTGCCGAGCGTGCTGCGGGCGCCACATGAGTTGCAGCTGATGCAGGGGGCGAGCCAGCGGACTCAGGTAGGGGAAAAGATCCCAGCAGGAAAAACTCCGTGAATAAGTAGGCCAGGATAAGATAAAAACTCGCAAAGAGATGGCGTCCAAAATTTTCATAACTCCGACCACCCTCATTTCGATCGCTATTATTGGGCCCTCACGGGTCCAGTAAACGCGCCGACATAAAACCATTCCCTGAAGTCTCTCGAAACAGCTGCACAACGGATCGCATTGGCGACCGAACCTTTTTCAACACCAAGACAGGAGTTTTACCATGGGCCAGCTACAGAAAGATGTCTACATCTACGACACAACGTTGCGCGACGGCGAACAAGGCGAGTTTGTCAGCTACTCTCTAGAAGACAAAATTCACATCGCACAACGCCTCGACGACTTCGGTGTGGACTACATTGAAGGCGGATGGCCCGGGTCTAATCCCAAAGCCATTCACTTCTTCAAGAAAATGAAAACGATCCCGCTGAAGAATGCAAAACTTGCGGCGTTTGGAAGCACACGACGCAAAAATATCAAAGCGGCCGAAGATTCTCAGATTCTTCTGCTTCTAGAATCTGGTGCGCCAGTTGTGACGATCTTTGGCAAGACGTGGGACCTCCATGTCCACGAAGCTCTGCGCGTCAGCCTTGAGGAGAACCTCGAAATGATTCGCGATTCTGTGAACTTCCTCAAAAGCCACGGGCGCGAAGTGATCTACGATGCTGAGCACTTTTTCGACGGTTTCAAAAGTAACCCCGACTATGCTCTGAAAACGATCCGCACAGCCGCCGAAGCGGGGGCGGATACAGTCGTTCTCTGCGACACGAATGGTGGCACCATGCCTACCGAAATTCCTGCAATTATGAAGGCCGTGAAAGAGGCGTTGGGCTCGACCCCAATTGGCGTGCATACCCACAACGATGCAGGGATGGCGGTGGCCAACAGCATCGTCGCCGTGCATGAAGGGGCCATCCACGTCCAGGGCACGATAAACGGCTACGGCGAGCGTTGTGGCAACGCCGACCTCATCCAGGTCATTCCTAATCTTGAACTCAAACTCAAGAAACGTTGCCTTCCCGAGGGCAAACTGCGCGAGTTGACGGCGGTCTCGCACTTCGTTGCCGAGATTGCCAACATTCCTCCTGATCCGCGGCAGCCCTACGTCGGCCAGACTGTATTTGCGCACAAAGGCGGTGTTCACGTCAGCGCCGTCCGTCGTAATCCAGCCACCTACGAACATATCCCCCCGGAGTTGGTGGGCAATGTGCGCCGCGTGCTTGTGAGTGAGCTGAGTGGCCAGAGCAATATTCAGTCGAAGCTCGAAGAGCTCGGCATTGATTTGGCCACGTCGCCCGAGGACGTGAAACAAATTGTTCAGCAGATCAAAGAGCTCGAGGCAGACGGATATCAGTTCGAAGGTGCCGAGGCAAGCTTCGAACTCCTCGTGCAGAAGGCGAAAGGGCAGTACAAACCATTCTTCGAAATGCGTGATTTCAAAGTCATCACGTACGGCAAAGGACCCTATGCACCTTGCCCCGCTGAGGCAATTGTTCGTGTTGTCGTGAAAGGCAAAGAGCATCATGTGGTCGCCGACGGCGATGGTCCCGTCAACGCTTTAGACCGCGCACTGCGTAGGGCGCTTGGCAATGTGTATCCCCACCTGAAGCGCGTTCATCTTACTGACTTCAAGGTCCGCGTCATCAACGCCCGGGCCGGGACGGCGGCCAAAGTCCGCGTGCTGATCGAGTCGAGTGACGGGGATCGCTCCTGGACCACTGTCGGCGTTTCCGAAAACGTGATCGAGGCAAGCTGGCAGGCTCTCGTCGATTCCATCGAGTACTTCCTGCTCCATGCGCAGGAGGGCGACGGCAATGAAGCCGCATCGCAAACAGCTTGAGTTCAATGCTCATGACCAGCGGCGAGAAATAGCGCTATGGGGGGCTGGCTTACCCACGCCCCCCTCTTAGCTTTTTTGGAGGATTCTCGCAAAGTTTGAGAGAATAGTCAGCCCGACAGTTTGGCTCTTCTCCGGGTGGAATTGGACGCCAAAAAGGTTCTGGTGTTCAATCGCGGCGCAGAAGCTCAGGCCGTACTCAGAAGTTGCTGCCACCACCTTGGGATCGGTCGGCTCCACGTAATACGAGTGCACAAAGTAAACGTGTGCCCCGTCTCGAACACCGCCAAAAAGCTGAGAATTCTTGCAAATTGTGAGCGAATTCCAGCCCATGTGTGGAATCTTGAGTCCACAGTCGGCCGGAAATCTCCTCACGGTTCCCCTTACAAAACCCAGACCGCTGACGCCAGGCGCTTCCTCACTCGATTCGAAGAAAACCTGCAGCCCGAGACAAATTCCCAAAACGGGGATATTGTCCAGGACGCGTTGGCGCAACGGCGAAACAAGATCCAAACGCGTAAGTTCGTTCATTGCGTCGCCAAAGGCGCCAACACCGGGCACAACAACTGCATCAGCAGAAAAGATATCCTCAGCAGAAGCCGAGATGAGCGAATTTACACCGACCTTTTCTAGCGCTTTCTCGACACTACGCAGATTGCCCATCCCGTAGTCAACAATCACAACTTTCATGGTCACGCCTTATTGTGTCCACTTGTGCTTTATTTTGCGTACACATGGCACATCGAAAATCTCTGTGGATGCCAGGCAATACCAGACGAGTGGCGCGCAGCTCTGCTCAAACAACGCGTAAGTAATCTACCAATGTGCAGCGACGGATTCGACAGAAAGTGCGAGCCGTGGTAAGTCCCTCGCCTGTGGGACTCGCAATGGAGAACGACGTGTGCCCTTCGCCCCCCGCCCCTAGCCCCGCATAGCTCGGTCCATTTTTCACGAAGATCGAGCAGTTCATTGCCTTGCCCATTTTTGTCATATTGGCCACGTTGAGCGAATGAATAACGGCGGTATGTCCGTAACCATGTTCGGCCGCTACGGCCATCTCGAGGGCTTCGTCAAAATTCCGGCAACGCACAATCGGCAAAAACATCATCATTTGCTCGTGCTGTACCCATGGGTTGTCGAATTCTGTCTCACCTATCAGCATTGGACAATCCGCCGGCACATCCAGCCCGATTGCCCTCGCCAGCACCTGCGGACTTCGTCCCACCAAGTCTCTATTTAGGACCGCGCCCCCGCACGATTTACCTGTGCCATGCTCCCCGCTGCACTGGAAAGCCACCTTAGCTAGCGCATTGATTTGTTCTTTTGTTAGCACGACACATCCGAGCTTTTTCATCTCGGTCATCAGGGCGTCCGCTACTGCCTCGACGACGAATACCTCCTTTTCGCCAATGCACAAAATGTTGTTGTCGAAGCCCGCTCCATTGAGGATATCGCGTGCAGCCTTGGGGATGATTGCGGTCTCGTCCACTACCACCGGAGGGTTGCCTGGCCCCGCAGTGATGCATTTCTTCCCACTGTTGAGCGCCTCACGCACCACTCCAGGGCCGCCCGTAACCAGCAGAACACGCACTTTTGGATGCTTGAACATGGCTTTGCCGGTTTCGATGGTCGGCTCTTCAATGCACGTCATCAGATTTTCGAGACCAGTCGCGCGATAGATGGCCTCGTTGAACAAGTCGATAGCATAGGCAAAAACTCGTTTCGAAGCGGGGTGCGGATTGAATACCACCGTGTTGCCGCCGGAGAGAATGCTAATGCCGTTATTGATGGCGGTCTCGACGGGGTGGGTCACGGGTGTGACCGCGCCGATCACTCCGTAGGGTGCATATTCTTCCACCGTGAGTCCGTGGTCACCAGTCCAGCAGCGTGGTGTGAGATCTTCGGGGCCCGGCGTGAGACGGATCACGATTTCATGCTTGCGGATTTTGTGGTCTATTCGTCCCAGCTTCGTCTCTTCGAAGATTCGCCGCGCAAAGTCCTCCTTATGACTTTCCCCAACTTCGCGGATTGCGCTAACCACTCGTTTGCGCGTCTCGAGCGTGGCATCGGCATAGCGTTTCTGCGCGTGCCAAGCGGCCTCAATCGCGTCCTCAATCGTTGTGTAGACGCCTCGCAATCCGGTCGGTGATCCACTACGACGCGATGAAGTCGCACCAAACTGTGCTCCTGTGCCACCTGCTCCAACATTCGGGCCAAGTCGCCTCACAACTTCTTCCACGATTGCCTCGATCATTTTCTCGTCCACGGTGGTTCCTTTCCGTGCTTTCAACATCCCCAACAGGATCCGTTCTTACTGAGCATTCCTAGGTCGCAAAACCGTCTCTACGGAATCAACGTCTTTTTCGCTAGAGGTGCGGTCCGTTTGAATCCGCTCCAGAAGTCGACCAGCAGACATGCATTTTTTTGCTAGACCATCACAACTTGGCAACCTTGCTAATAGGGACATGGATAGAGACAAACTTATCAAAGCACTCTCCGCAAAAGCAAATAAGCTTCGCATTCACTCCGTTCGCTCAACATCTGCAGCAGGGTCAGGACACCCCACCACGTGCCTCTCCTGCGCGGAAATTGTGGCGACCCTCTTCTTCCACGAGATGCGTTACGACACGAAAAACCCGCAAAATCCGCTGAGCGACCGCTTCGTGCTTTCGAAAGGACACGCTGCTCCAATCCTTTACGCAGCATGGGCGGAAGCAGGATTCATGCCCGTCGAAAAGTTGCTTACGCTGCGGCGTATTGATTCCGATCTCGAAGGGCATCCGACGCCACGGTTGCCGTTCGTGGATGTGGCAACTGGCTCCCTAGGTCAGGGACTTGGCGCAGCGGTAGGAATGGCGCTCAACTCCAAGTACCTCGACAAAACAAACTATCGAACCTATGTTTTGCTTGGCGACGGCGAGGTTGCAGAAGGCGCGGTCTGGGAGGCGGCCGAGCTCGCCAGCTACTACAAGCTTGATAACCTTGTTGCGATTGTGGACGTCAACCGCCTCGGCCAGAGCCAGCACACCATGCTCCAGCACCAGCTCGACGTCTATAAAGCGCGCTTCGAAGCGTTTGGCTGGGAAGCCGGCACTGTTGATGGCCACAACGTCGGCCAGCTTCTCGACGCGTTTGCCAAAGCCCGCACGGTGAAGGATAAACCCTTTGTCATTGTGGCAAAAACTTTCAAGGGCCGCGGAGTAAGTTTTGCCGAAGACAAAGATGGCTGGCACGGCAAACCTTTCAAAAAGGGCGAAGAGGAAGAGCGAGCAATCGCGGATATCATGGCGCTTGGCATTGAAGGCGACGAAGGTCTAACCCCCCCGCCACCTCCCCAGAAAGCACTCCCAGCGAGCTACAAAAAAGAAATGGCATCACCGAGCTACAAAATCGGCGAAATGGTTGCGACCCGCGAGGCTTACGGCGAGGCTCTCGTCAAGCTCGGCACGGCCGATCCCACAGTCGTCGTCCTCGACGGCGACACCAAGAACTCTACTTATTCGGAGAAATTCCTTAAAGCCTATCCCGACCGCTTCTTCGAGGGGTTCATCGCCGAGCAAAACCTCATTAGTATGGCAACGGGGCTTGCCGCTCGCGGCAAAACAGTGTTTGCAAGCTCGTTTGCTGTCTTCCTGAGCCGCGGTTTCGATCAGGTGCGGATGGCAGGAATCTCGCAGTCAAACATCAATCTTTGCGGATCGCACGTCGGTGTCTCTATTGGCGAAGATGGGCCTTCGCAAATGGGGCTTGAAGACCTTGCACTCTTCCGCGCAATCCCCAATTCCATTGTCCTTTATCCATCGGACGCAGTTGCTACCGAACGGGCGGTCTCCCTGGCTGGCGCATATCCCGGCATCGCCTACATTCGCACCTCCCGCCCCAAGACCCCTGTGATTTATCCTCATGACGAGGTATTCGCCGTGGGTAAAGCCAAGATCGTCCGCAAAAGCGATCGCGATGCGCTCACTATCGTCACCGGTGGCGTCACTCTTTTCGAAGCATTGAAAGCTGCGGACGAACTTGCGAAACAGGGCATCATGGTGCGCATCGTGGACATCTTCTCGGTCAAGCCTCTGGATCGCGAAACGCTTATCGAGTGCGCCAACGCAACCGGTCAGGTGATTCTGACTGTCGAGGATCATTATCCCGAGGGCGGCATCGGTGAGGCCATCGCAGCGGCTCTGGCTGATACATCCACGCGAATCGAGCGCCTGGCTGTTCGCGAGCTTCCACGGTCAGGTAAGCCGGAAGAATTGTTAGCAAAATATCAAATCGATGCTCAGGCGATAGAGAAAAAGGTGAAGGAGCTTGTGCGATGACTAAGGCAGCGAAAAACGCTTTGCAGGCTCTCTCCGACTGTGGGCAAAGCGTATGGCTGGATTTCATCAGCCGCGAGCTCATTGCAAGCGGCGAACTCAAACGGCTTGTCACACAAGTCGGCGTTCGCGGGGTTACTTCCAATCCCGACATCTTTCAGAAAGCAATTGCTGGGAGCTCGCTTTATGACAAGGCGATCGAGCGTCTGGCCCGCACCGGTCACTCGACGCTCGAAATTTACGAGACCTTAGCTGTTGAAGACATCCGCAAAGCCGCCGACATCCTCCGCCCTGTCTGGCAAAAAACGCGTGGCGGCGATGGCTACATCTCGCTCGAAGTTTCGCCGCACCTTGCCTACGATGCGGTGGCGACAATTGACGAAGCGGAGAGACTTTGGGCCACGGTCGGACGGCCAAATCTCATGATCAAAATCCCAGCAACGCCAGCTGGGCTTGTGGCCATCGAGGAACTCATCGCACGTGGCATCAACGTCAACGTCACGCTGCTCTTCTCCATTGCCGTTTACAAAAAGGTCATGGAAGCCTATACGGCTGGTTTGCAACGCCGCGCGAAAAGAAATTTGCCGCTCGACTGTGTGAGGTCTGTCGCAAGCTTCTTTGTCAGCCGCCTTGATACGCTCGTGGATAGCCTGCTGGCCTCACGAATTACAAATCTTCCCGAAATAGCTGCGACGACCGCTTCTCGCGTCTTCGGAAAAACGGCGGTGGCATGCGCCAAACTATCTTATCTTGAATACGAGCAATTTTTCTCTTCTGCGCGCTTCAAAAAGCTCGCCGCGCGCGGGGCCCAAACCCAGCGTCCCCTTTGGGCAAGCACGAGCACGAAGAATCCACTCTACGACCCCCTTGCTTACGTGACGCCTTTGGTTGGTCGCGACACAGTGAACACCCTGCCTCTTGCCACGCTAGAAGCGCTGCTCGCTGGGACGCTTCCAACGGCTGAGACTATTCACGAAGGAGTCGCAGAGGCCAGAGCAGTCATCGAAACGCTGAGTTCGTTGAGCATTGACATCGAATCAGTAGCCACTCAACTGCTCGAGGACGGCGTCGCGCGCTTTATCCGCTCCTTTGATGCTCTGCTTTCCGCCATAGCCGAAAAACGTCTGCACGCTCTTGGCCTTGCCAGGCTGCAATCCGAATCGCCCCAAGACTTATCCGCGTCGGTTCCGGCGGTCCAGCGTGCGGTATCAGAGCTGCGCTATCTTCCGCGGCTGTGGAAAAAGGACGCGTCGCTGTGGACCGAAAACGAAGACGTCGCCCAAAAAATCGTGAATCGGCTGGGCTGGCTCGAGTCGCCGTTCAAGATGCTTTCGGCCGGTCGTCAGATCCAGCGTTTTGCAGCGGATGTGGCTAAAGCCGGGTTCACCCACGTCGTGCTTCTGGGAATGGGTGGCAGCAGCTTGTGCCCCGAGGTTTGCTCCAAGACTTTTGGATCGCGTACGGGCTATCCCAAACTCATCGTCCTGGACAATACGTCGCCCGACGCGGTACGTGCCGTCGAGAAATCCATAGACCTCAAGAAAACCCTCTTCATCCCCGCAAGTAAGTCCGGCACAACCATCGAGACGAACTCCTTCTATAAATACTTTAGGCTGAAGCTCGCAAGTCTCGGCATTAAAAACATCGGCGAACACTTTGTCGCTATCACCGATCCAGGTACACCTCTTGCAGAGCTGGGACGCCAAGAACGCTTTCGTGCTGTTTTTGAGAATCCAGCCGATATTGGTGGGCGCTTCAGTGCTCTCTCGTTCTTCGGGCTCGTGCCGATGGCGCTGCTTGGCCTTGATATCGCCCAGCTTCTCGCCCGCGCCATCGATTTCGCCCTGGATCGCGGGACGGTTATCAACAGCACCTCGGATTCAGCCGTGCGTCTTGGTGTGTTCTTGGCAGAGTGTGCCAAGGTCGGTCGTGACAAGCTGACCTTTGTTATCTCGGATGTGTTCGCGTCATTTGGCGATTGGGTTGAGCAACTCGTCGCAGAAAGCACGGGAAAATGTGGCATAGGGATTCTGCCTGTGGTAGGGGAGCGTGTAATCCCTGCCATCTCCTGTGGTCCTGACCGAGCATTTGTTTCAATGCGCCTAGCCAAGGAGAAGGAAGATCCGCGGCTTTCCGCCATCGAAAAGCGCGGCGCGCCTGTGGTTCGCATCGTATTGCCCGATCTCGTGGACCTTGGAGTCGAGTTTTTCCGGTGGGAGGTAGCAACAGCAATCGCCGGAGCTCTTCTTCGCATCAATCCTTTCGACGAGCCAAATGTTACCGAAAGCAAGCAGAACACCGCGCGTCTCCTCGAGGCCTTTACAGAGCAAGGCAAGTTGCCCGTGCCCCCCACACAGATCGAAAGCCGCGGCCTACGTCTGACGTTCTCAAAGGCCGCGATGCAAATCGTTGGCAGCAAAATCTCCCGGCCAAAGGATGCTCTGCGCGCCCTTTTACTTTCTGCAGAACCGCCTGACTATGTGGCGCTACTCGTTTACGCCCAGAGCCAGAAGCGTTTGGACGCAAAGCTCGCCGCCCTCCGGTCGGCGATCCAAAAAGCGACGGGTTGTGCGACAACTTTAGGATACGGTCCCCGCTACCTTCACAGCACTGGCCAATTGCATAAGGGCGGTCCGAACACTGGCGTGTTTCTCATGATCGTGGCGGATCCAGCAAAAGATGCAGAGATTCCAGGCGAAGCCTACTCATTTGCGACCCTGGCCCGCGCGCAAGCCCTGGGAGATTTCGAGGCCCTCGCTGAGCATGGCCGTCGCGCTATCCTGGTTCAGGTCGGCGAGGATGCCGCAGCGGCTGTAACGGAACTCTTGGCTTTGGCTGGCCTCGACGACTAAACTGACAACATTCAATGCCCGACCTCGGTGAGTTGCTTTGTAGGTGCCTGCTGCTGACAGTTTGCCCGATCGGAGGAAGAGTGCGTGAGGATTTTCGTCGATGCCCGGTGCGTGCGTCCTGGACGCACCGGGGTAGGGACTGCAACCGAAGCTTGGATACGCGCTCTGGCTGAGTCCCATCCCGAGGATCAGCTCACAGTTCTCATACTTTCGCGCTCTCCCAGCGAGCGGTTCTTTGGACCAAATATCCATCTGCTTGCCACACGGGTTGATTACGAGTGGCATCCGCTGGCCGAGCTATACTCACACTGGCTCCTACCCCGCCTCGCTGCTCGCACACGTGCCCAGGTCTTCTGGGGGCCTGCTTTCGCCGTCCCATCCACCCCAGCTCCCTTTCCACGTGTGGTCACCGTGCATGATCTCTCGGTCTTTGATCATCCGTCCGACTACCCACCCGCCTTTGGTGCTTATCTTCGGTGGCGAATCCAGCGCGCAGTGCGTGCAGCCGACGGTATCCATTGCGTGAGCCACGACACGCGCCAGCGTATTGCTGCGCGTTGGCCCGAAACGGCGAAGAAATGCAGAGTCATTCCCTGTGGTGTCGATGACTTCTTTTTCGCTGACTCTCCTGTCAGTGATCCTTTCCCCCCCTTGCCGAACTTTTTCATCCTCACCGTTGGGGCCGGCCAGCCCCGCAAAAACGCCCAATTCGGAGCAGAAATTGTGCGCCTTCTGCGCGCAAAGTTTCGCCTGCCGTGTGAGTACGTGGTGGTGGGGCACGATGCCAGCCTTCCCCCCTGGGTGCATCAGTATCCCGTACGTGCTAAGCGTGAGCTAGTCCCCTTTTATAAGCGTG
This sequence comes from Candidatus Sumerlaeaceae bacterium, assembly GCA_049968255.1. Taxonomy (GTDB): domain Bacteria; phylum Sumerlaeota; class Sumerlaeia; order Sumerlaeales; family Sumerlaeaceae; genus DRVG01. The sequence continues at coordinate 168,621 of JBMFRB010000004.1, forward strand.
CGGCCCTGCTGCTTATGCCGAGTACTCACGAGGGTTTCGGCATCCCTGCGCTCGAAGCCATGGCGGCAGGTTGTCCGGTTGCGGTCTCGAATCGCGGAGCGATGCCTGAAGTGGTCGGCGACGCTGCCGTGCTCATCTTCGCCCTAGAGGACGGCCCTGAAAAGGCAGCAGCCCGCCTGGCGGAGATTTTCCAAGACAAGGATTTGATCGAAACCAAACGTGAGCTTGGCCGAAAGCGCGCGTATGAATTCACATGGAGAAGCTCGGCTATCGCATTGAGACAATTTTTCGAAGACCTCGTGCAAAAGAAGGAAGCTGGTCGTGGCTGACTGTGGGATCATCATTGTGGCCGCCGGCAAAGGTGAACGAATGGGTGGGGATGTTCCAAAGCAATTCCGCCCGCTCGCTGGCTATCCGGTCTATCTGTGGAGCCTTGCTTTTTTTTCAACGCAGCCAAGCGTGCAGGAGATTGCGCTAGTCGTACCTGCTGCTAACGTCTCGTCGCTAAAGCAAAACTTTTCGTCGCTTTCCGATCTCACCGTCCATGTGGTTGCGGGAGGAGCGCGCCGCCAGGATTCTGTTGTAGCCGGGGTCTCGGCTTTGTCGCCCAAATGTGAATACATTGCTGTTCACGATGCTGCCCGCCCATTTCCTCCTTTGCATTTTGAACGACTTTTGGCGGTAGCCTGCGAATACGGCAGCGCCATCTTTGCCTATCCAATCGTCGAAACCGTGAAACGAGTCGGACCGGACAAATCCATTCACGAGACGCTTGAACGTTCTGGCCTGTGGGCTGCCCAGACGCCCCAACTTTTTCGGCGCGAGCTGCTCGCGGCGGCTCTCGAACATTGCCAGCGCAACGATGTGGTGGTGACAGATGATGCGGCAGCTGTGGCACTCATCAATGGGCCAGTTCGCGTTGTTGAGGGCGAGCGTTGGAATATCAAACTTACCGCCACTGACGACTGGGCTGTTGCCGAGTATCTGGCCCGCCATAGGCCGCACCACCTCGAGTGTGTTCAAGATCTAGCTCAGCGGCTGGCCCAAAATTCTAAGCAGAAGGATCAACGACATGACCGCTAGAGTGCCCCAAATGCGCGTCGGCTTGGGATTCGACGTGCATCCCTTCGCTCCCGATCGTCCCCTTTATATCGGTGGCGTCCATATCCCCTTTGCTCACGGTCTTGCAGGTCACTCGGATGCCGACGTCCTGCTTCATGCGATTGCGGATGCAATTTTCGGGGCGATCGGGGCAGGGGACATCGGGCAGCATTTCCCGAACACGGATCCAAGGTGGCAAAATTGCCCGAGTCGTGTGTTCGTGGAACACGCAGCAGCGCAAGCAGCGCTGCAAGGCTTTGCTATCGTCAACGTGGACTGCACCCTGCTTGCGGAAAAACCTAAAATAGGCCCCTACGTTGCAACGATGCGCGCCACAATTGCCGCTATGCTCGCAATTGACAGCGGTGCGGTAGGAGTCAAAGCCACGACCATGGAAAAAATGGGATTTGTTGGACGCGAAGAAGGCATTGCTGCCTTAGCTGTCGCCTTGCTTGCAAAAAGTGAAGACTCTTCATCTTGACGCCCGATTGGGGACACCCATGCACGGGGCACCATGACAAGTGTCCCTAGGCAGATCAAACGTCAGTAGCTCGCCTCGTCCACTTTGGCCCAGAATGGCGACTTCTTCACACCGATGACACGAGATCACTCCAACTCTTCATGTCGCCTGGCGAAAGCGAGCGCCACTTCACACGTCCCCACGTGAATGTCCACAGTATCGCTGACTTTGCGTGCGTAGCCGCCGGCCAGCACCACCAATACCGGGATTCCGCGAAGCCTCGCTTCACCTATCGCTAAATGATCGCGCTCGCGCAGACCTTCTTTTGTGAGGCGCAAAGCCCCAAGCTGATCATCGTAATAAGGATCAGCTCCCGCCACGTACACGAGAAGCTCAGGTCTATGGCGTTCAATGGCTGGCAGCATTGCGTTGCGCAACGCGTCGAGATATTCGCGATCGCCTGCAAAATCCTCCAGGCCGATATCGCAGTCCGAGCGTTGTTTCAGAGGATAATTGTTTTCCTGGTGAATGGAGAGCGTGAACACGCTCGCATCATGTTCGAAGATGTGTGCGGTTCCGTTGCCCTGGTGGAGGTCACAATCCACCACCATGGCGCGACGAATGCGCCCCTCTCTCTGCATCACGCGGATAGCGACCGCTATGTCATTGATATAGCAAAAGCCCTCCGCACGCGCAGCGAACGCATGGTGGAATCCACCGCCGAGATGCACGCACAGATGCGGCGGGTCCGCGAGCGCAATACGCGCCCCAAGGATCGAACCACCCGCAGCGAGTTTATAGGCGTGCATAATGGGACGCGTGAGGGGCAGTTCGCTGTAGCGCGTGCGTTCAGTCCATCGGAGATTTTCAAGGTCCTGCAGGTATTCTGCCGTGTGGACGCTCAACAATTGCTCGCGTGTGGCTGGTTCGGGCTCGAGGAAATCGTCTGGCGAAGCAAGCCCCCGCGCCAGCAGCTCGTCACGAATCAGACGATACTTTGACGTCGGAAAGACGTGCGGCCCAATATCGACCTCATACTGCGGTGAGAAAATGAATCTCATGCGCCTTTTTTGCCCGAACGGCCATTGACGCTGCAACTGTGTTTCGCGCACGTGAAGAGTATTGACATCCAGAGGCTAACCCCGCAGTAAAGCGGTTCTCTGATGTTGTCACTTGATCTTTCGCGGTAGGTGTAAAATGGCTAAAGCGATCATCTGCACGGTCGGGACGGTGTTTGAAGGACGCGAGAACATCCTCAGTGTCCTAGCCGACGAAATCAAGCGCCTCGAACCCGCCTATGTTGCCTTCATCGTTTCGAAAGAAAGTCGCAATGCTGCAGAGAAAATTGCAGCAAAGGCAGGGCTGTCGGAGAATTCTGTCACATATGTAGCGCTCGAAACGCCTCACGACCTGAACGAAGTTTTTGCTCGCACGAACGAAACCATTCGCCACCTGCTGGCCGCTGGCTTTTCGCATGCGGACATATCGCTCAACTACACGAGCGGAACCAAGGTTATGGGCAGCGGCGCAGTTCTTGCCGCAGTGTTCAACCAATGTTCCGAACTGCGCTACATTTACGAAGGGGGAGCCGAAGGCGATCGTGTCATCATCACCCGTCCGTTGGCAGTCAGCGCCTACCGCGATCTGCTCTTGGCAAGCCGCCTGATCGAAGAATTGCGGTTCCAGTCGGCATCGGACCTCCTCGGGCGCATTGACGCATCGCTTCTTTCTGCCTATGATGTCACGGTACTCAATTCACTCAGAAAGATCGCTGAGGCCTACAATGCTTGGGACACTTTCAATCCGGCGCATTTTGTCGCTGTCATGAGCGATCTTCCTTCGTCCGTAGACGCGTGCAAAAAATTCATGGTAGATTCTGGTACACTCGGGCTGCTAGCCCAGCTCGCGAGCGATCTCTCCCAGGAAAATTACTCGCCCCTGATCTTTGCCGACATGGTGAACAATGCAGTGCGCCGCATGCTCGAAGGCAAATATGACGACGCTGTCGCCCGCCTTTACCGTGCCCTCGAAATGCTCGCGCAGTGTGTGCTCCGACGTTACGGAATCAACACCGACGATGTGGACACTCGCAAAATCCCGCCTCGTTATCGCGTCAACTTCGAAGCATTGCGTTCGATGGACGACGGAATGGTACGCATCGGCATGCGCAAGGCCTATGAGTTGTTAGCGATTCTGGAAGCGCCGCTCGGCTTGCGTTTTCAAAGCATGAAGGAGCTCCTGCCACTCCTTCAGTCGCGCTCAAAATCCATTCTCGCTCACGGCACCAGCCGGATTGCCAAGAGCGATAGCGAGCAATTCCTCTCGCATGCGCTCGACCTCTTCACGAGCGAGATTCCCGACTTTTGCAACATATGCCACAACCTGCAATTCCCGTGGCTACGTGGCAATTACGAGTGCTCGATGATCCTAAATCGTGCATCCCAGGCGTGAAGCCAAGGAGGGGGCACACTTTGTCACATCGCCCGCCCCGAGAGTGAGAATCATGTCCCCGGGTTTGGCGTTCGCAGCGACAAAATCTTCAGCTTTATCCAGCGCCCCCGCGTAAAACGCGGCCGGGTGCCCATGACGCGCAAGACTCTCCAGAATAAGCTCCGACGTCACTCCTACGATCGGCTCCTCGCTCGCCGGATAGATGTCCGCTAGCACCACAACGTCAGCATGGTCAAAGGCCTTGCCAAATTCATCTGCCAAGGACTGCGTGCGCGAATAGCGGTGCGGCTGAAACAGTGCCACAATGCGTCCACGATGAGCTGCCCGCGCGGCAGCAAGCGTAGCCCGGATCTCTGTGGGATGATGGGCGTAATCGTCAACGATCGTGAATTGATCGTTTTTGCCCACGATTTGAAAGCGGCGTCGGACTCCACGGAACTGCTCAAGAGCGTCGATAATCGAGGCCACCGGTAGGCCAATTTCAAGGCCAAGCGCAAAGACGGCGAGCGCATTCAGGACATTGTGCTTGCCAGGCACTGACAGCCGGACGCTTCCCAGCTCTTCGTCGTTGCGGAAAACACTGAATCGGCAAGTCCCCCCTTGCACTTCTTTGATTACGCCGCGTAGCGAAGCTTCTGAAGAAAAACCGTAGCTGGTGACGTTCACAACACCATTCCGGATTTTTCCGTGCAAGCCAAAGCCTAAGCTCTCGAGGACCCTGCGAACCCCATCATCATCGCAGCAGGCTATCAAAACTCCGCCCGGCTTAATGTTTCTCACGTGTGCCCGGAAAACCTCGTAAACCTGGTCGATATTCTCGTAAAAGTCCGTGTGGTCCAACTCAATGTTTGTGATGATAGCAAATTCCGGGTGAAAATTCACTAACGAGCCGTCACTCTCGTCGGCCTCAGCGACAAACCACTCGCTGCTTCCCCCACGTGCATTGGCTGCTTCCGTGTTAATGGTGCCGCCAACCGCAAACGAAGGCGCTAACCCTGCCAGCGTTAGCAGTGTCGCCGCCATCGAGGATGTTGTTGTTTTGCCATGGGTTCCCGCCACAGTGATGCCGCGGCGTGCATCCAAAAGCTCAGCCAGTTTCTCGGATCGGTGACGGATCGGTATTCCTAACCGTCGCGCTTCGATAATCTCTGGGTTCGTTGGCTTGATGGCGGTGCTCACGACCACTTCAGCTGCGCCGTGCACATTGTCTGCACAGTGCCCGATGAAAATCCTTGCGCCAGCGGATTGAAGACTTTTCGTGTAGGACGACTCTTTGATGTCCGAACCGCTAACACGAACCCCCTCCTGCAGCAAAAGCTGAGCAATGCCGCTCATTCCCACACCGCCGATTCCGACGAAATGCACGAAACCTTGGTCAGTCATATCATCCTCGTTATCATGTTTGGATGTAAGAACGCGTGGTTCGGCGAGTTTACTATCTCGTTTGGCGGTTTTCGCCACCGAGTGCCCGTCGGATCAAGGAACTATCGTCGCGAAGGGCAAACAACAGGGTGAGAATGCAACCGCAGAGCACGCCGACTCCCACACGTAAAGTGTCCGGAATCGACGTATTCAGCACGATAAGCGGAACAGATGACGCCAAACCGACGATGCTCAACCGAAACAGTGTTCCAAGTCCTAGTTTCACACCGCGGCGTAAGAGCGCAACGGAATAGAGAGTTCCGGACACGCACTCGGTCGCGAGGAGCGCCAACGCAGCCCCGTTGAGTCCCCACAGACGAATTCCCACGACATTGAGGCACACGTTCAGCACGAGTGCAACCATCGCGCGAACCATCACGATTTTTTCTGCATTGAGGCAGATAAGGATATTCGCAGAGATAATTTGATAATAAATAAGCACAAGCCAGACCCCATAAAACCGAAAGACGGACGATGCCGCGAGATACTCCCGTTTGGCGACCAACTGAATGATCCAGTGAGGCGCAAAGACAAACACCGAGCAAAGAATCAATGCCATGTATCCCAAATATCGCGTGAGAAACTGATAATAACGCGCAACAAGGGCTCGATCGTTGTGATGGCGCGACAAGAACGGAATGAGAGCGTTCACCACAGCCGTTGGCAGAAATTGTAGCGCTTCCGGAAGACGCGATGCCGCGTTATAATATCCCACAGCTTGCTCGCCCAACATTTTCGATAACGCAATAGTCCCGGTGCTCATGTAAAGCGTCCCAATAATGTTGATAACAGCAAAAGGAATCGACCGCCGAAGCGCCTCGAGGATCCCACGACTATCCCACCGATGAAGTAAACTCAGCTGAAGAAACATCGGGATACTCACAGCCAACGCCAAGCACTCGGCACCCGCGGCACCAATATGAACAGCTGCAATTTTGGGCACAGTCAGATGACCGGCTTGAAGGAGGACAATGAGACCGGCCAAAATCAGGAATCGCCCAAGGACCGAGAAGATCGCGTCAAATTCCATCCGATCATAAGCGCGGAAGAGAAACTTGAACAACGTCGCAAAGCTATCGAGCACCGTGAACACATAAAAGAAGCCAACAACCGCTAAGGTGGTCCGCGAATAGCCTGCGGCCCAAAGAATAAGGGCACCGATACACCCCACGGGGACGACCAAAGCCAATCGGAGATTCAGCACATTACCGAAAACGGTCTGAGAACGTTGGCGCTCGCTCCGGCAGCGGGCTACCTCACGAACGATGTATCCACGGACCCCAAACTCCGTGAAAAGCGCCAACAGAAAACTAAGGCGCAACGCAAGTTGGAAAAGGCCATTCTCTTCGACGGTGACATGTTTTTGGATTATCACAAGAGTCAAAAGCGACAGGAAGCGGGTGCCGGCTTGGGAAATGGTCAGCGCCGTTGCCCCCTTCAAGTGCTGTCTGGCTCGGCTCATGTGTTAGCGCCTCACAACTGACCGTCGGCAACTCTCTTCGAGAATTTCCGCCAGTCTTTGTGCATGGGTCTCCCAGGAAAACTTGGCCCCAAAGGCTCTGGCAGCTTGCCCCATTTGTCGTCGTCGCTCAGCATTGTTGACAAGGGCAACGATTGCCCCAGAAAGCGCCTGGAGGTCACCTGGTTCCACGAGAATCCCCGTCACTCCATCCTGCACGGCTTCAGGTATTCCGCCGAACTTCGTCCCAATACAAGGGAGCCCACAAAACTCGGCCTCGACAAAGGAAATGCCAAAGCTTTCCAACCATCCTGGCAATGGCTGACTTGGTTGAACATAAACATCTGCAGATTGAAGCACTGCTGCAGTCTGCTCATAGGGAACTCGCCCTAAAAAGAAAACACGCTTTCCCAAGAGATTTTGGGTTGCGTATTGCTGAAATTCTTTCTCGTCCGGGCCCGAGCCAGCAATCACATACAGCCAGTCGCCCGTCAGCATATTTCGGCGAGTAATTTCAGTCAGAGCCCGGAGCACTTCGCCAATCCCTTTTTGTCGGCTCAGCCGGCACATGCTCAATAGGACCACGGTTTCGCAAGGCAGCCCTTGCGCTTCGAGCCATTGCTTGCGAAGCTCTGCGCCATGCTGCTTTGCCAACGGAGCATTGAGCCGCGCCTGGTCAATACCCGGGTGAATCACTTCGATACGCTTCAATCTATCGAAATGAGATTCTAGGAGACGTTTCGTGTTGTTTGAATTACAAGTCAGTACACTGGCGCCACGCAGCATGAGCTCAAGAGCGGCACGTCGTGCCCTCGAGGGAAGCTCCGTCAGAATTTCGCTCCCATGGACGTAAATTGCATAGGGTCGCTTACGCCACCAGGCGCTAAGAGCCATGGGCAGACCAAAACCGCGGTGCGTCGAAGCATAGAAGATGTCCGGAAAGAACTGTTGGGAAGCTTTCCACGCAATTTTCGTGAGCGGAACCAAGCGTTTCACTGCTCCAGTCTCGATATGATGCGCATTGATCCGGAGCCCAACAGTGGTCTGGCAAACATTTGGCTGCGGCCCAAAATCGATGGTTTCGACCTGAACCTGATGGCCCAGACGAGCAAGGTTTACGCTTTGCTCGAGCGAAAGCGCAGCGACACCACCCAGATGCGGGGGAAAGTCTGTCGAAAAAAACAAAATTCTCATCACGACTCTTATGCGGAATCTTGCGGCGTATATGTCAAACCGCTATACGAGCTGCCTCAATTTTGGGGCGGTTCATTATTGTGAACCGATGCCGCGGCGTCGCCGCTCCGGTCAGCCGAAGCCTTCTCTTTAGCGCGGCATTCCTCGAAAGTGTTGCGAATGCGTTGCAATTGATCTTTTTCTGCCGCGAGAAGTTCGAGCAGCACGGCTCGGATTTCTGGGAAGCCATTTGCTTCAGCAACCCTCTGCTCAAACTCCGTGACTGCTCGCTCCTTGTGCTTGATCAGCAGTTGCCCTAGGTAATCAAGCCGGAGGTAATTAAGATCCGCAGCACTTTCATCGAAAAGCATGGGATCCGGAATTCCCCCCAGCGCAGCGATGATCCGCGACAGAAGCTTGGCGTGTTCCCTTTCTTCTCGACGTAGCACGATAAGCAAAGACCAAAGGGGGGCAAAGTGCTCCGGAATATATGGCGACGCATTGGTGATGTATTCGACGAACGAATAAGTCTTTCGGCTGAGATCGGATTGAAGTCCCTGCAAGAGCTTTTCCTTTGGGTCTTTTGTCATAGGCGTCCTTCCGTGGGGCTCTCCATCACTCGGACACGTGTCACGAGATGGGCGCTTATAGGGGTCCCCAAAGCTTGACGTCCCAGCCTCACGCTTTTTTGCGCGAGATCGGTCAACGGCTGCCAATATAGCTGAATCGCCAAAATGAGTAGCGCGGCAGTTGCCAACGCAATGCGCGCGGCCTTGGATGGTTTGCACGGTGCCAGATCCGCGGATGGTGTGTAGAATGCCATCAGCCGAATGATGCCGATGTAATAATAGAGCGAGATCACACTATTGGCCAGGGCGATGAGAATGAGGACGTAGTAGAAGCTGGCTATTGGCGACGTCATGCCGCGCTTGACCAGTGCCATAAACAGAAAGAATTTCCCCATGAAGCCGCCACTGGGTGGCAGGCCAATAAGCGACCACAGCAGCATGGCGATGCTGGCAGCCAAAACGGGCGACTCGTGCACCAAACCGCGAAATCCGCCAACGTCGAATGTGCCTCTGTCCGCATGAATCACTTGGGCAGCGAAAAACAATCCGAGATTCGCAATAGCATAAACGATAAAGTAAAAAAGAATCGCTTCATAGGCCTCGGTATTGTGTGCAACCACGGCAGCGATCATATAGCCAGCATGCGCAATGGAGGAGTAGGCGAGCAGTCTCTTGATATCACACTGCCGGAGCGCAACCAAATTGCCCAAGGTCATTGTCAGGATCGCGACAATCCACAGCAGGCTAAGCAAAGCGAAATGCATCAGCTTGGGAAGGGCATTTTCTCCGTGCGAGAACAACGGAACTCCCAAGAGAGGAGCCGCGAAGCGCAAAAAAAATCCGAAACCGGCAGCCTTGGAAACCACCGATAAGTAAGCTGTGACTGGCGTAGGCGATCCCTGGTAGACGTCCGGTGCCCAGAAGTGAAAGGGAACCAAGCCCATTTTGAAAGCAAATCCTGCCAGCAAGAGCACCATGACAAGCAGGAAGCTCGGCGAAGGTTGGACGGCTATCTTGGCCACATCCTCGAGGTCCAGCGAACCGACCATGCCGTACAGCAGGCTCAACCCATAAAGCATAACTCCCGAAGCAACAGCACCAAACAGCACGTACTTGAGCGAGGACTCGACGCTTTCGCGTCGGTTTTTTGCATAGCCGGCCAGTACGTACGAGCTAAGGGACAAGGTTTCGAAGCTAAGATAAAACAGCACCAAGTTACGACTTGCTACGAGAAAAGACGCTGCCAGCGTTGCAGTGAGTAGCAGCGCATAATATTCTCCGACGCGCCTGCCGGCCAGTTCCGTGCTTGTGCGTGACGTTGTGACGACCACAAAAGTCGCAATGAGAAAGAGTAAGGCAAAGAAGAGCGAGAAGGGATCAAGAACCAGCGCGTTCCATCCAAGCACAATGGGCTCGGCAAGAACTTTAGGCCAAAACTTGGTCAAGGCAGTGGCACTTGCCAAGCAAGCCAGGAGCGCAATCCAACTGACCCGGTGAGATTTCGCGGCGCTCTGGAACCAGTCAACCACGAGCACGAGGATGATTCCAACCACCAGAATCAGGTGAGGCACCAGAGCATTCAGCCCGCGCAAGGTCTCGGCCACGCTCGTCGCTAGTGACATTGGCGTGGGATTTCCTGAAATCACAGTCCTAGCGCTCCTCCTATTTGCTGAGCTGCATCGGCGAGAAGCTTCCCTTGCGACTGCCAAAGCCCTAGCAGCGAGTTCATTGCCGGGGCGAAGACGTTCAATGCCAAACCGGGGAGAATTCCGAGCAAAATCGCCAGAAAGGCGAGAGGCACAAGCGATGCGTATTCATACCACTGGAGATCTGAGAACCCCGCATATTCCTTCTTCGGTGGTCCTAGATAAACACGCTGAATCGTATAGAGCAAATATGCTGCACCAAGCACGACGCCCAACGAACCGATAATCGTCAGTGTTTTCATGCTGAGTACCCACTGCCATGCTTGCGGGAATGCTTGGGTGGAATTCGATCGAAAAGCACCGAGGAAGACCATGACCTCGCTGATAAACCCGCTCATGCCAGGTAACCCCAGCGATGCAAAGAAGCCAATAATGGCCAGCGTAAAATACTTCGGCATGTGAAGGCCGAGCCCGCCAAAGCGCTCGATCTCGCGGTGATGGGCACGGTCATAAATAACGCCCACAATGAGAAACATCATCGCGCTCGATAGGCCATGATTGAACATTTGAAAAACCGCTCCATTCATCCCTTCCCCATTTAAGGCGGCCATTCCCAACAACACGTAGCCCATATGCGAGACGGAGCTGTAAGCCACGAGCTTTTTGAAATCTTTCTGCGCCATTGCGCAAAACGCGCCATAGATGATGTTGATAACTCCGAAAAGCGCAATCAGGCCAATGAAATACGCGGTTGAGTCCACGAACATCGGAAAGTTGATCCGGAGAATGCCGTAGCCGCCTAGCTTCAACAGCACCCCCGCGAGGATGACCGAAATGGCAGTAGGGGCTTCAACGTGGGCATCCGGCAACCATGTATGGAACGGGAACATGGGGATTTTGATCGCAAAAGCGATAAAGAAGCCGAGCCACAAGAGGTGGGCGATGGTCAGACTATCGCGGAACGGCTGAATTCGGATGAGCTCGGGAATCGAGAAGGTGTGATATTTCATGTAAATGACGACAATCGCCAGCAGCATCAGCACCGAACCAGCGAGGGTGTACAGGAAGAACTTGATCGCTGCATACTCCTTGCGCGGCCCACCCCAGATGCCAATGAGAAAGTACATCGGCAGAAGCATGACTTCCCAGAAGACGTAGAAGAGGAAAAGATCGAGTGCCACAAAGACCCCCATCATCCCCGTGATGAGTAGCATATACATCATGTGGAAGCCTTTGACGCCTTTGTCGATGTTCCATGTTGCAAACACCGCCAGGAACGAAAGGAGCCCCGTGAGAAACACCAAGATCACGCTCAGCCCATCAACGCCGACGTGGTACCATACCGCAAAACTCGGAATCCACGCGTGGCGTTCCTCGAAAAAACTACTTGCGCCAGCAGGGAATTTCGCTCCAGCCAGCCCAATAAAGCTCGCGCGCATCTCAGCCGGTAAACGATAGAATTCTGCTAACAAGTATGCACTGAGCAAAAAAACCAGGAATGATGTGAGCAATGAGATCGCTCGGATGGTGCGGTTGCCCTTGCCACTCGGAATCAAGGCCATAACAGCCAATCCCGCGATCGGCAGGAATACAATCCAACTCAACAAGTGCTCAATCATCGTTATCGCATACTCCATAGAATCCAAAACATGAAACCCGCCAGAAACACGACACTTACCCCAATGGTGGCAAGGTAAGTGCTCACCCGACCCGTCTGAAGGCGGCTCAAAGTTTTTCCGCCCGCGGCCGCTGCATCAGCCACAGTGTTCACAATACCGTCCACGACAAAGCGATCGTGAACTCCCACAAGCCACGAGACGAACCTTGTTAGCCACCCTGTCCCGTTCACGACCCCGTCAATAACGGACAGATCAAAACGCGCGATAAATCGGCATAAGGTGAGAAAGGGGCGGATCACAGCGACCCGATAAAACTCGTCAATAAAATACTTGTTCAAAAGCAGCAAATAAAGCAGACGCAAACGAGCAGCCACCTTCGCGGGATCAATCGCGCGCCTTTGATAAGTGATCCATGCCAATCCGACCCCAAAAACAAACGCGAGCAGCGAGCCCACCACTGCAGCCTGATGCGCAAAATGAGCCTTTTCGCTATGCCCTCCCTCATCTTCGTGCGTTCCTGCCGAAATCTGAGGATGTTCTTCGTGAGAGCCCCCTGCAGCCATCTCTGGGCCGGCCCCTCCCGCGCTCATTGCTGGCGAAGGTGGACCGAAACGTTCGACGACTTCTCCCAGCGAAGGAGCTGGATTCCGGCTCCAAAACCAGTTTCCCGCTCCGCCACCAACAGGGTAAACGCTGAGGCATGCGAGCACGACCAACGGCAGCGCCATCACCCAGGGACTTTCATGGGCGTGATCATACGCCTGGGTGTTGCGTGGCGAGCCAAAGAAAGCGAGAAAGATAAGCCGAAACATATAAAAGGATGTGAAAAAAGCTGCAACGAGCGCAAAAGCCGGAAGTAGCCAATGAGTAGGCTTTTCCATGGCGAATTCGATTGCGGCCGCAATGATCGAGTCCTTCGTGAAGAAGCCCGAAAAGGGTGGCAAGCCGGTGAGTGCAAGTGTCGCTACAAGGAAGGTGACGAAGGTAATCGGCATTTTGCGCCGCAGTCCCCCCATCTCGCTGAGATTCTGTGTGTGCAACGCATGGATAACACTTCCTGAGCCAAGAAAAAGACAGGCTTTGAAGAAGGCATGCGTCGTGAGGTGGTAGACGCCAGCTGTGTAACCCGCCGAGATGAACCCACCTACCCCCAATCCAAGCATCATGTAGCCAAGCTGAGAAATCGTCGAGTAGGCCAGAACTTTCTTAATGTCATCCATGACGACGCCAATGGTCGCTGCGAAGAGCGCAGTGAACCCGCCAATGTATGCCATGATCAAGAAATCCTCTGGCGTCAGAAGCAAGTAAGAGCGCGCCATAAGGTAGACTCCCGCCGCGACCATGGTAGCTGCGTGGATCAAGGCGGAGACGGGCGTCGGACCTTCCATGGCGTCGGGCAGCCACACGTGCAGCGGGAACTGCGCGCTCTTTCCCACCGCTCCTCCAAATAGGAGTAAACCCACCAGCGTGCGCCAACCATGTGTCAGTGATCCGTCAGCAACAGCGACAAAAACGTCCGCGAAACGAAGTGAGCCCACCTGCCAGTAAAGAATCAGGATTCCCATGAACATCAAGACGTCGCCAATGCGCGTTGTCATGAAGGCCTTCAGGCTCGCGTTAGCGGCACTTGGCTTTTCAAAGTAATGCCCGATCAACAGGTACGAGCAAAATCCCATGATCTCCCATGAGATGTAAAGCGTCAGAAAATTGTCCGCTAAGACGAGGCTCAGCATGGCCGCGCTGAACAACTGCAGCGCAGCGAAAAAACGCACGTACTTAGGATCGCCATGCATGTAGCCCATCGAATAAAGGTGGACCAGAAAACTCACCGTGGCCACCATCAACACCATCGTGGCGGAAAGATTGTCCACGAGAATCCCAACAGGCCATTGAAAGCCGTTTCCGCGTGGATCAAACCAAGGCGACAGCCAGCGCACCGAAACAAGTGGCGAATGCAGTTGAAAAACCGAAGCGAAAATCGTCGCGGCTTGCGCCAGCACAAGTCCCATGATTGTTGTAGCAAGCCAGTCGCCGCCGCGGGGCAGACGGCGACCAAAGAGCCCGACGATCGCAAAGCCTATGAGCGGCAGCGCGATCAATCCCAGCGCCCCTAGTTCTATGCTCGGTTTCATTCCGATTTCTAACCTCGCAACGTATGGGCTTCGTCTATTTCGATGGAACCAAAGGTGTTGAACAGGTTGATAAGGATCGCGAGAGCAATCGCGGCCTCACACGCCGCAAGAATGATCACAAAGATCGCGAAGATCTGGCCGTCGAGCGCCACCGCCTGCGAAAGGCCCGCCACCGGCGCCGGGCGCTCTACAACTCGTGAGAATGCTATAAAGTTAATGTTTGCTGCATTGAGGATGAGTTCTATTCCAATAAGTACCCCCACCGCATTTTTGCGCGATGCCACGGCCGCAATACCCAAGGCGAACACAACGGCGCTCAAAAGGACAAAATGATAGAGCGTCAGCATGCCCTAGTCACGCTCCTTTCTGCGGACTAGGTACGACGCACCAATGAGTGCGGCTAAGAGCGTGAGCGAGGAGAACTCAAAAGCGATGACATATTTTTGCAAAAGAAGCACGCCAAGCGGTGCGGTTGTAGGCACCTGGGCTAAAAGGGGCCGAACCGGCCAGTAGGCCGAGGTCAGTATGGTCAAAAGTATCGCGAACACCCCCGCTGCAATCGCCGTCCCCACCCAAAAGGGGCGGCGACTCGAGCTAATCAAATCTTCGAGAGAGCGATTCGTAAGGAGTATCCCAAACAGCAGGAGGACCAAAATTCCCCCCACGTAAATCACCACCTGCGTGACGGCAAGAAAATCTGCATCGAGAAGCGCGTAAATCCCGGCAGTTGTGAGGAGCGACACGAAGAGAGCATAGGCCGCATTGACGATGCTGCGTGCAAATGCGGCTACTGTCGCGCTCACTACGATGAGCGTGGCGAGTAGCCAAAACGCAACAACTCCGCCTTGCATGATTTCGGCACCAACCTTCCCTTGCCTGCTGAGGCTCAAAGTCGGGGCAAAATTCCGAGCAAAAATTCGACGCTATCATTGCCCGAAAAGGGGGTACGTCAACAACAAATCGGACTCGAATGTCCGGTTTGTCTTACCGTGGAACGCCCGTCCTATTTGTCACGCCCCATGATCATGTCTGCAAAATTTTTCTGCGAGAAAAACGAATCGAACACGCTAGCGAGCCGGGGGATTTGGTCCACAACGGCAAACAACTGCGAGTGGTGTCCGAAATAATTTTCCACTGTGCCCAACGCTTCGGAGAAGGCTTGAAGAGGCTCAGTACCGTGGGTGATTATGCTGGCGTGTGCGTAAACGGGTACAAGCGCAACGCGTAGAGTCAACAGCTCCAGCCCGCGCCGCAGACCTTGCTTTTCTAAGGCCAGATCCTTGCGAAAGATGCACATGTTCACGTAGCGCTCCAACATTTCGTCCGCCTCTGGGGGCAAACCATCAATTTTTGCGTTGAGGATGTTCCGTGGCAATGCGGACGGAAGCGGCGGAACCTGCATCCGTCCGATTCCGAGTGCCGAAGCGACGTAGTTTGCCACGAGAATCCAGGAAGCCTGCAACGGCTTGCCTGATTTCCACATCGAAGCGGCACATGCCAGCAGAAGTCCAAGGAAAGTTCGCCGTGCTGCAGCGTTGGGGCGTGGCTTGCTGGCAATGCGCAACGGCTCGCGAAATTCCGATCGGCGCAAAACTCCTATGAAAGCGCGGACCTCCTCGTCCGCGATGAGAAGTTGCTCGATGCTTCCAGGTACGCGAGGCACGCGCGCTTCGGCCCATAGCCGGAACATCCCGAACAAAACGTGGGCAGCCGAGAGGCGATGGGGAAGTGCAAAGGCTGTTTGGGCGAGCAGGTCAAACAGCGCGCCCTCTATCATTTCGTAGGCGGCCCACCGAATCGCATAAGCGCCGTCAAACCCGATCGCGTCGCGGATGGTATCGCATCGATAGGCTTCGTGGGCGTGGCGCCTTAGCTGCGGAAGTTGCTCGCTCAATAGTGTTCCCATGCCTGCTCGCACAGAAGGGCACGAGTACGAAAGCCCCACAAATATCCCCGCCGGAGTACGGCGAAAGATATAAGGGAAATCGCGGCAGACTTGCGGTTTAGCGGATTCTCCCAACATCATGTGAATGGCGCATTTCCTGTCGCGGGTAAGGAAAACGCATTCTCCGGATGCCCGACGCGCAAGGGTCGCGCACGTGGAATTCTCCTCGTTGATCGTGCTGAGCGGAGTTGGGGGAAGAGTATCGCTCAAAAGCTCGCCGATAGCGGGAAGGTTTCTCAGAATTGTTTCAGCGCGCTCGCTGTCTACTGGGATGCGCGGGAAGACTTGGCAGCAAAGGCCACAGTGCTGACAACTGAAGCGCGAATCGGGAAGCACGCAAATTGCCTCCCCACTTTCATGTGTCGAATCCTTTGGCAGGGAGCGTTCCGGCAAGGTTAGCACTTACCCTAAGACTCGTTCGGAACGGGTTTCGCTTCCGAAGCGGGCTGCTCGGCTTTGTCGAACGCCAGCGGGCTATACATTTCAGTGTAGCCGCACAGCGTGCACGTCAGAAGGACAAACTCCTCTGAACCGAATGAGAGCAAAGGGGGGAACTTGCCGGGCAACTTGACCGTGCGCGCCACCGCCGTTTTGCCACGGCACTTTGTGCAACAAAACGAGCTTAGCAATTTCTCCTCAAATGTCATCGCCGCCTTGCCCTCTGATCTCTTGGTACACAAGCCAGCACTCTGTGACATTTACAATCAATCACGAATATGGTTGCATCGCTAAGAGGCACCAGAACAATGCTCGTATCATGAAAAAACACACCACCATGGCCCTTGCGGTCTCAACTTCGAAGCTTGTGATTGTGTTGTTGGCAGGCATGCTTTTGCTCGCAGGCTGCAAAGATCAAGATTTCTCCTTCAAACCCGATTTTTCTGTGAATTTGTTCTTTCCAGGACCAAAGTGGCCAAACACCAAGAAGCTCACAAAAGTCGAGAGCGACGTGTACGAACGCTACGGCCGGCCAGCCGCCTTTCGAGTTCTATGGCCGCCGAATGGCGACATAAAACTTCGTTCCGAACTTGAGGATGTCTTCGGAAAGCAGCCAAAGGTATTGCCACCGTACTCGTGGGTTTATCCGTCGCTCGGCAAGGAGATCGTTTTCCGTGGGCAAGCGTACGAAGAGCGCCCTCTCAGCGACAAGGTCCGGCTCATTCTCAAATACGGCGATCCCGAGGACGTGAAGGAACTCTCGAGCGGCGTGGTGCAGTGGACGTATTACAGCGCCGGAAAGATGCTCAAGCTCCGTGAGGGCCGCATCGTGGAAGAAAAAGAATTTCCTGCGATGGGCCGTTTCCTGAAAAATTAGGCGAAGAGGCACCTTCGAGAAAGGACACGCCAGCACAGAATCGGGTGGTCCCGTGAGATAGGACCCCCCGCCGTTTCGCGCGGTTACGGCGTGCCACCGTCCTCCGCGATGACGTTCTCGAGAATGCCGATCTTCTCAATTTGAATGCGCACAACGTCGCCAGGTTGAAGAAAGAGAGGTGGGTTTCGCCACACGCCCACGCCGGAAGGTGTGCCGGTTGAGATAATGTCGCCCGGTTCTAGCGAGATGCCTTGCGAAATGAACTCGATAAGCTGGGCCACAGAGAAAATCATCCTGCTTGTGTGACTGTGCTGCATGAGCATCCCGTTGACTGTCGTGATGAGTTCAAGCTGTTGGGGATCCGGAATTTCATCGGTCGTCACCACACACGGCCCTGTCGGCGCAAAGCCATCCATGCTTTTCGCACGCAGCCATTGGCCATCAGCCTTCTGGATATCGCGCGCGCTGACATCATTGACAACGGTATAGCCCAAAACGTACTCCAGCGCTTGCTCTGACGGAATTCTCTTTCCGCCACGACCGATGATCACACCTAGCTCCCCTTCGAAGTCGAGTTTCGTCGTCACGCTAGGCCGAGGCACGACGTCCCCATGCCCCCGGATAGCGTTAGCAAATTTTGCAAAAATCACGGGTGACTTTGGCGGCTCGAGATTTTGTTCCTCGCAGTGATCGCGGTAATTGAGCCCAACGCAGATGAATTTGCGAGGAGCTGGGATAGGCGGCAGAATGCGCACAGTGTCCGGGTCATAATGAGTGCAATCTTTAAGCACGCCTTTCTGCTCAGCGGCTTCAAGCAGTTGCTGAAGCTCATGAACGCCACGCGAGGGATTTGCTGCCAACGCAAGCAGATCAGCCTGATCCACAAAATCAGGGTTTGGGTGACCGAGCTTTTCACACAGCTCCGCAAAACTTATCAGTCGGTCTCCATGCTGAGTTCCGAGGAGAGCCTTGCCCTCCTTAGCGATAAACCGATAAAGTTTCATAAGTTAAGATTCCTTTTCTCATTCGATCGCAGGAACACTTTTCTCCCAGCGTTCTTCAAGCCATCGCATGGCCGATCGATTGGCGATGGCAAAAACATCAGCAAGTGGGACGTTTTTTTCCCTAGCGATACGTCGGCAATCCTCGAATTCCGGTGTGATCTTCAAAACTTGGTCGCCCCAAAAGCCGACTTTCATCCGAACCGGCCCCCACGGCGTCGGAACTTCATGGAGTTCCCTCCGCAGGCAATAGCGATCGCAGGGAATGACCTTGACGCCAAACGTCGTCGACTCGCGCAAAAGCACCTCTAGAATGCTTTGGACCTGCTCCGGTGTCGTCAGGCACTGCACGCTCACCGCCGGCCGATTTTTCTTCATTTGGATCGGCGCAAACGCGACATCGAGGGCGCCGGCTGCAAAAAGTCTCTCCTGAAGGTAGCCGAACAGTTCCCCTGTCATGTCGTCTATCTCCGTCTGAAGAAGCACAAGCTCGCGCCGCTCGAGAGGTAGCTCATCTGCACTGTCGCCAAGAAAAACCCTCAGGCAATTGCTAAAGCCTTTGTCCTCGCGCCCTCCTGCACCGTAGCCCACTTGCTCAATTTTCAAGTGCCAAGGCTGTGCGAACTCCGAAACAAGGGTTCGCAAAATCGCCGCACCAGTTGGTGTTGTCAGCTCACCTTTTCTGCCACCATCGGTGATGGGCACACCCCGAAGCAGCAGAGCTGTTGCAGGGGCAGGAACTGGCAATTCTCCGTGAGCAGCTCGCACTCTACCGCTTCCCACCACAATCTCCGAAGCTGTTGCGTGACCTATTCCTAAATACTCATAGCACCACATCGCTCCAACAATGTCCACGATTGCATCGAGCGCACCCACTTCATGAAATTGAACCTTCTCCATGGGCATCTTGTGCACCGTCGCCTCTGCCTCTGCCAACAGCCGAAAGCACGCGATGGCGCGCTCTTTGACCGAAGAGGGAAGCTCGGAATTGCTAATAATAGACTGAATTTCACCAAAACCACGGTGATGGTGCTGGTGTTGGCATTCCACAATGGCCTGCGTGGCGATAATGCCTCCCCGAAGAACTCTCTGCGCGGAAATAGAATATCCCTCGATCGGCAGCGACGCCAATGCACGCCGTAGCTCCTCAAGCGGTACACCGACATCCAAAAAGGCACCAAGCACCATGTCGCCGCTGATTCCGCTGTAACAGTCGAAGTGTGCGCTTTTCATGCGCGTCTCCTTTTCGTGGCTCTGCGCCCATGCTGGTTGATGAAATGTGCCACAAGTGCTGCGCCAAAACCATTGTCAATGTTCACCACTGCAACCCCGCCGCTGCACGAGTTGAGCATTCCGAGCAGCGCTGCAATTCCTCCAAAACTTGCCCCATAACCAATACTTGTCGGCACAGCGATCACAGGCACCGCTACGAGCCCTGCCACCACACTCGGTAAGGCGCCTTCCATACCTGCGGCAACAATGATCACCCGGGCGCGCAACAGGACCTCGCTAGCCGCATTCATCAACCGATGCAAGCCAGCAACGCCCACGTCATAAACCCGCTTCACCCGGTTGCCCATGATCTCAGCGCACACAGCAGCTTCTTCAGCGACTGGCAGATCAGATGTGCCAGCAGAAAGCACCGCGATGAGTCCCTCTTTGCGAGGTTTACCGGCAGCTTTGGCCAACACACGAGCCTCCGGATGATAGGTGAGGCCCTTGTGGCGCGCCATGACGTACTCAGCCTTGTCAGCCGAAATCCGCGTGCACAAGATGGTTTGTCCCGCCTCATCCATGCGCTTCACGGCCTCGAGAATTTGTTCTTGCGTCTTGTTTGCACCGTAGATGGCTTCAGGCACACCACGCCGATGTAAGCGATGAAGATCGAGTTTTGTGTGCATCAACTCCGCATATCCGCTCACGAAATTGACGTGGAGTTTCTCGCGGGCCTGCTCGGGCGACAACTTCCCCTGCGCGACCTGTGTCAGCAGATCAAGGATGCAATCGTCATTTCTCATAGTGCTACAGCTTGTCTCGCAGCCAAGTAACTGCAAGCCCTACTCGCTTCACGGTGGGCCAATCCCAAAGGCGCGCATAAAGTCTGCACGTCCATCGCGAAGTTCTACCCGTCCGTTTGACATTAGTGCGTTTTCGCGATCATGAGCCTCACCGTGGGGATAGCGTACGTCCTTCGCTGACGGATTGAAACTATACTCGACCGGCACCCACAGGCATCTGGCGAGCCAAATATCGTGCGAGTCTCTGTCGACATTGTTTGGCGCTCCAATAGGGCCACCGGTGTCTATCGCTGAATTGTTGTAGGCATACCGGAAGCGCTGAAGCCGATCGCCGCGAAATTGCTCGCGGTAGCTTGGGCAAAACAGGTACTCATCGCTAGTCAGGTAGCCCATCCGAACCAGAACCCGCGGAACCCCATCCCAGCTTCCATTTGCAGCCGGTCCATCCCCTGGCGTGGTTTGGCCCATGCTTTCTTGCAAACCAGCCGTCCCGTCAGCAGGTGGATATCGGTTGTTATCAAGTTTATATGCGTACAACGCATACGCGATCGCTTTGAGGTTCGAGGCGCAACGCGCCTGGTTGGCGCGTTCTTTGGCATGCTTGAGATTCACCAATGCGATCGCGCTAAGGATCGCCACAATGGCGACCACGATGAGAAGCTCAATGAGAGTAAAAGCGACGGAAAGACGTCGTGCGGAAATCACTCGTACAAAGCCCAATCTTCCTCGCGAACAGTTGCCACAGGGGTCGAATGGATTGCGGCCACTGCATCCAGGTCAAATCCTGCCGTTGGCGGCGCATTCATCGCATTTCCCGGATCATTGACGATATGACCATGGCTATCCATCGTGGGCGCAATATTCGTGGTGCCAGTGTCAGTAATCTTGACGTATTTCGCGTAGCTCAGTCCCACAGCCGCGAGATCAAAAGAGTCCCCGCCACTGACGTGAGGATCGAAGGGCGAGATTCCGTTTGTCGGCGAACTAAAAACTGGCGTCACGCCAGCAAGTCCATGATAGCGCCATTTTTCATAGAGCCCCGCTGTAGTTCCAGGATCATCGAACTCGAAAGGAAATGTGAACCACGTGAGGCTGTCCGTGCTCACCGCAACGGTGGCTGTTTCGCAAAATACAAAATCCGGATAGCCGATGGGTTGAAATGGATTCTCAAACACGGTGAAATCGGAGCCAGGCCCATCCACGATCACGTGGCTTGTAAATTCGAGAACGATGGAGCCACCCACTCCCAGCGAGAGAAGTTCCGTTTCGTCTGCGTTGGGCAGCTCTGGGTTGCTATTGCCGTGCGGTGGACCGAGGACATTGTGCGGCAGATACGATTGCCCGAACCCGGCTCCAAATCCTGGTGTAAATGATAAAACGCCGTCAGGGAAACACTGGGCAGCAGCTAGGCCACAGTCAAAGTTTAGACCTGACGCAAGGCAAAAAACGATTCCGGAATTTGCGGCGACGTTTCGCAAAAAACGCACAACGCCGTTCCCGCACTCAATTCGATGCGTCATCCTAAGTCCTCCACTTCTCTCTCAGCGAAGAAGTTTTTTTTCGGAGGGGTCCGGCGGCACCGTCTTCTGACTGACAGATCACCCTACTTTCCGCGCCTTCCCAGGGGAGCAATGCCCCAGTGGCCTAGATGCGGATTTCGTCCCTGATCACAGCGGCGTGCCCGTGAGGGATTTGCACCCTCTTCCGACAGATGCCCCCGATAGGCATCACTATGCCGTCGGCTTCCGACATCGCACAATACCATAGCCCATGCCCGACAATTCAGAGGAAGAAGAAGCACCCGAAAATGTGCAGAAAAGACTTTCGCTCATTCTTGAGTTGACATGGCTCGTCCGGGTTCTTTGTAAGAAGAAAGAGAACGTAAAAGTGCAGCCTTCTGAAGGCTGAAGGACGTGTGGCGATGCTCCGGATAAAAGTGACGTTAGCGGCGCTCATCGTGGCAGTGGTAGGCTTGTGCACAGCATCGGCAAGCGATTTTTCGATAAGCGGGCGGCCTCGATGGCTCAAAGTGAAAAGCGAACAAGAGCCAGTCGTTGTGCGCGACTTGGGCACGCATCGCGAGCTAGGCCAGCTCGCGAAGGGCGATCTGATCCTTGCTTTTGGTTCCACCGAGAAATGGGTGACTTTCTCCTACCGCGGCCGCATCAGTTACATCCCTGCATCTGCGGCTGAAGATGCCTATCCCGTCGAGAAAGGCGAGCCAGTCTGGCGCGGCTTTGGCCCCACACTCGAAGAGCGAGTAAAACAGACGCAAAAGGAATTGCTAGCGCTTGCTGACGATCAAGACCGCCTGCTCGATCCCGACTTGAAGAAACCCACTCCCGCCCAGCAACAGGCCGCGTTGCAGGGAGGGCAGCCGCTGTCGGGAATGCAGAACGCCGTGCGCGAGGGACTCACTCCTCAGCGTGGTCGTGGACATGGGTACTATTAGGCCTTTGCTCGCACAAGCCCGTCTTGCCAACGGACATGACGAAACACGAGGAAAGTTCACGAGTCTGTTTCGCGTCCCAAAAGCGCTGCATACTCGGGCGATGCTTGGGCTGCGCGGCGAATACTAGGTAACTGTAGCCCAAAGGTGAGGGCCGTAACGAGCGTGAGAACACCTGTGAGCATGAGAGCGACATCAGTGCCATAATGTCGGGCTTCTGCCCCCACAAGGAGACTTCCAAAGGGCATCAGGCCAATCGTCATCATCGTGTAGTAACTCATCACCCGACCGCGAAAATCCTCAGAAACAAGGGCCTGAACCAGCACCTGACAACTGATCATTGCATTGACCATGAAGTAGCCGGCCGCAAGAAACCCCAGACACGTGAACAGTGTGTTGCGCTGGAAGCCCAAGAGAAACACGACGACAGAGAAGCCTACGAGCGAGCGAACGATGACTTTTCCAAGGCCGCGCACTCGCTTCCGCCGAGCTTGGCCGATTCCCCCCCATATCGCGCCAATACCGACACTGGTCATGAGCCACCCCAGAGTGGTCGCGTTACCTCCAAGCAGATCCTTGGCCACGGCTGGAATAATGACGAGGTAGGGTAGTGCAGCAAAAGAGATGATGCCAGCGGTGAGAATCAATTTGACGAGGTGCGGACGAACCAGAAGGTAATCTACTCCACCAGCGATCGAGCTCTCCACACTCCCGTTATTCCGCAATTGCGGAAATAACCAACGATCCATTCGCGCTAACTGAACGATGACAGCGAGAAATGAAAGCGCATTGAGCAAAAAGCACATCCCTTCGCCAAACGACTGATGCGACGGCCACACTCGCTGAAAAAGTGCAATTGCGATACCCGCCAGGCTTGGTCCGATGACCCGAGCAGCATTGAAAGTGAGGGAATTAAGGGCAATGGCATTGTTGAGGTCCTCTTTCGGAACGAGCTGCACAATAAACGCCTGGCGCGTAGGCATGTCAAAAGCCTGCACAATGCCCGCACACGCTGATAAAAGTAAGACGTGCCAAATTTGCACCAATGGCGCGCCATCCTTGCCAGGCAGGAGCGTAAGAGCTGCCAGTGCAAATGCCTGAAACATAAGCAGAATTTGCGTTACAATGACTGTCCGGTGGCGGTCGAATAGGTCCGCCACAAGTCCTCCAACAATGCCCAAGGCGAGAACCGGCACCTGGGAAGCAAAGCCATTGAGCCCGAGCAAAAACGGATCCGAGGTGAGCTTGTAAATCAACCAGCCTTGCGCCGTGCTCTGCATCCATGTGCCGATCAGCGAGATTGCCTGCCCACTGACAAACAAGCGAAAGTTGCGATGATGAAGTGCCCTTACCGTGTGGAAAAGCGCATCGGTCAATTTCGCTAACACAGCGCGCCAACGTGGGAGCAAAGCCTCTAAATCACTCAAGTCCATACTCAGCCATTTTTCGGTAGAGCGTCTTTCGTCCCACTCCCAGTTGTCGAGCTGTCTTGGCGCGATTACCGTGATTATAAGCGAGCGCGGCTTGAATCAACAGACGTTTAGCTTCTTCAATCGAGGCCGTCACTGGAACCCTGATGTAGTTCTCTCTGCCTTCCTGCGAATGTATCTCGGGGGGCAGATGCTTCAATGTAATCTCCCCACTCGACATGACGAAAGCCCCCTCGAGAACGTTGCGAAGCTGCCGCACATTGCCAGGCCAGTGATAATTCTGAAGTGCCGTGATCACGGCCGGATGCACTCGCGGCTTTGGTTTGCCGTAAAACCGCGAGAACTCTTCGAGGAAATACTCAATGAGCAGAGGGATGTCCTCTGGGCGTTCCCGAAGTGGCGGGAGATCAATCTCCACTACTTTCAGCCGATAGTAGAGGTCCTCGCGAAATTTCCCTTCTTTCACAAGCTGGTCGAGGCGCTTATTCGTTGCCGCAATAATTCGCACGTCTACCTTGATTGTTTGCGAGCCCCCTACGCGCTCAAATTCTCCTTCCTGCAGGACACGGAGGAGTTTCACCTGAAATTCCGGAGCCGTCTCGCTGATCTCGTCCAGGAACAGAGTTCCACCATCAGCCAGTTCAAAGCGCCCCCGCCGTGTCGCAACGGCACCCGTGAACGCACCCTTCTCGTGCCCAAACAATTCGCTTTCAAGCAATGTCAGGGGTAGGGCACCGCAGTTCACTTTTATAAAGGGCTTATTGCGCCGAGGGGAGTTCTGGTGGATTGCGTTAGCGACAAGCTCCTTCCCGGTTCCGCTTTCGCCGTAAATAAGAACACTTGCGCGCGTCGGAGCGACCATTTTAATTTTCTCAAAAACTTCCTGCATGGCCGCCGATCGGCCGACTATGTTCTCAAATCCAAAGGTGTTTTCAATCCGTTCGCGTAGTTCAACGTTTTCGCGTTCGATCTTCTGCTCGCGCCGCACCCGGTCTACGCGCAAGATCAGCTCATCGATGTTCACAGGCTTTACAAGGTAATCCACGGCGCCGTCTCTCATTGCTTCCACCGCGTTTTCAATCGAGCCGTGCCCCGTGAGTATAATCACTGGTATTTCCGGCATCTCGTGCCGGGTTCGCTTCAACAGCTCCATTCCGTCCAGCTCAGGCATGCGTAGGTCGGTGATCACAAGGTCCACGGGATGTTGACGCAGTAGCTCCAGCGCTTCGAGGCCATTCGCGGCTGTTAGCACCGACACATCCGACGTTTCCAATGCCCAGCGAAGCCCCTCGCGCGTGTTTTTCTCGTCGTCAACCACGAGAACGGTGAACGCGTTAGCTCTTTTTTTATCCTTCAATGCTATCCTCTTATTTTGCTATTAAGACAATCTAAATCTCGTTTCACCGACGCTTATTCCCTTCCGAATTCAAACAAGGTGGTGCGGAGTTTCTTGGCGTCTTTCGCCGGCGGCGCACAAGCCTCTGCTGTGCAGACATATCCCACAGCTTTACCGTCTTTCGAAGGCAGGTAGTCAGTCTTTGCCGCTGCCTCTGGTGCAAGAACCTCCACACATTTACCTACACGGAAAGTCCCAAGTGCTGTGCGCCACAGTTCAAGCGTGTCTTTTTGTCCGATTGCCCCAACAATGATTGCCTTTGGCGGGCCGAAAGCGACTGTGAGCAAAGACCGGCCATAAGAAGACAGTTTCTCATCCCACCACTCGCCTTGGCGGTAGACTAACCCTACGCACTCGGTGCTTCGTGCCATGAACTTGTTTTGACCGGTGAGCCGGTATAACTGAAACCAAACCCGGGCGGCCGTTGCGTTCGGAGAATCAATCAGTGCGTCCTGAACCGGGATAAGTGGTAAGTGCCACAGCTCGGCCGCAGTACCCTGCTCGCCATCGTAATAAATAGCTCTGCCACTGGCAGCATATTGAGCGTGGACACGCTCCATCAACTCCTCGGCAGCCTGAATCAGGGCATGATTGCCACTGATCTCTGCACAGTCCAGCAGTGCCTCAGCCATTGCAACCTGATCCTCCAACAAAACCCATGAGCGGTCCGGAGTTTGACCGCGTCCTAAGTAATGCACGATTCCGGTGTTAGTCGTCGCCTGATCCAAAAGCTCGCTCACTGTTTTTATCGCAAAATCGCGCCCCTGCTTGTCCCCTAAATAACGCCAGGCGTCGGCGTATGCGCAAACCATGGATGCGTTCCACGAAACAACACGCGCTTTATTGACGAGGGGGAAATCGTCGCGTTCATATCGTTTGGCGCGGAGAAATTGCGTGGCACTTGTGAGCGCTTTCTGTGCCGTTGCCGCTTTGATATTGAGCGCTGTTGCAACCTCAGAGAGCGCCTGGCTACGGCGAAGCATGCGCTTTTCCGTCCGATTGCCACTGTCAAGCCCGTAGAGCCGTAAAACAACCTCTCGCTCCAATGGTTTATCCAGTGCTTCCATGATCTCCGCCGCCGACCATGTAAAGTATGCTTCGGGCGCATGCGGATTGGCGTCCGGCTGCTGGCTAGAATAGAAACCCCCATGCTGATCTTCGAATGTGTCGCGCATGAACGACAAAACATGCTCTGCTTCCTCCCGATAAGAGCTCTTGCCAGTTGCTGCATAGGCCCAGCAGTAGGCCCGCAACATTATCGCCTGATCAGGAAGGAGCTTACCATCGAGGGCAAATCCAGACGCATCTAGTCGGTGGAAATAGCCTCCCAAGATCGGATCCTTGAGGGGGCTTGTCGCTAATGCATCCAGGATCTGCTCAGCCACGGCGAGCGATACACTGCTACCGGTGTCGGAATAATGATGAAGAGCGAGCAACACCATCCGCCCCCACGGCGCTGTTTCGCGAAGAGCACCGTCCTTTTTCAAGTCAGCTCCCGCCCGGTGAATGATCTCCGCCGTACGGCGCGCCGCATCCTCCTTGTTTATTTCAGCGGTCGGAGAAGTTTGCAACAACTGCGCCCGTGCCTCGCTTACGAGTTGCTCGAACCTTTTGGCCTGAGCTACAGCTCGATCTTTGCTTGAGCGATAAACCTGCTCCACGGCCTTTAGAAAATCCAACATTCCCGTTGCGCCGCTGGTTTCAGCACGCGCGGGCAGGTACGACGTTGCTTCGAAAGGCGCCCCGTCGGGTAAGGCGGCGATAACCAGCGAACCGCGAGCTGCGTCGCCACGCAAAATGGCATGAAACAACTCGTAGCGCTGTGCTACCTCAGGACGTTCGTCGACATCCACCTTCAAGGGCACAAAGTGTGTGTTGAGAAAGTCAGCAACCTGCGGGTCGTTAAAAGTCTCCTCATCAAGAGCTCGGCTTTCCAATGACCAACTTGCCCCTAGTGCTACAATCACGGGGCGGTCGAGTTGCCGTGCTGCCTCGAACGCCTCTTTTGCCCAGGGATGCCAATGCACCGGGGCGCTTGTGAGAGAGCGAAGATACGGGCTTGCTTCGTCTGCCAGGCAATTCTCGTCTCTATATTGCACGACTGGCGTCGTTATCTTGGAGGCCGGGGATGCCTCTGGTACTGTGGTAAGTGCTTCCTCTGCTGGACTGGTTGTCTGGTCCTTTGCTTCAACACCGGTGGTTTGTGGCTCAACTGCTAAAGTGCGCTGCTCGGAGGTGGGACTAGTGCCTTCCGAGGATTTTGCCAATGGTGTCTCAAGAGCCTCGGGAAATTCTTTTTTTGACTGCTGACATCCCAGTAAGAAGGCGGCTATGACACCGACCACCATGATTCCGCGCAGCAAGCTAAATGCTTTGCTCATCTCGCGATTCTCCTACGCAATCCATACGTTTTGGTGCTAGGCAGTTCCCGCCTCCCTCAAGAGAGCCCTTGCTGCTGATCCTTTGCGGGTGTAATATTCTCTTCGAGTCTCGCCCGAAGAAGCGCCGCAGCTTTCTCCGGCAACACAGGATTCACAGAGATCCCTGTTCCGTATTCGAAGCCATTGAGTTCTCGCAGGCGCGGGACAATCTCAATGTGCCAATGGTAATAATCGGCGAGGGGCGTCTGGTGAGTATCAAACTGCTTCTCCAGCCGAACGGGACTCGTGTGAATAATAAGATTGTACGGCGAGTTTCGGAGCTCGATCGCCAATGCACGGGCACTGTGCTGGAGCGCTCGAGCTAACGTCACGATCTTCTCGTCTGGCAAGTCCTGAAACCGGCTTTGGTGCTCAATCGGTAAAATCCATGTCTCGAAAGGAATTCGCGCTGCAAAAGGTTCCAAAACCAAAAAATCCCCATTTCGAAAAACGATTCTCCCACCGCTCTCTGATTCCTGGTTCACAATATCGCAAAAGACGCAACGCTCTTTCATTTGCCAATATTCAGCCGCGCGACCGATCTCTTCCCGTACGGCGCGCGGAATCACCGGCAACGCGAAAACCAGCGAATGGGGATGAGCAAGACGTGCACCCGCCCGAATGCCATAATTCCTACACACTTGAATATAGCGAAAGCGCGGATCCTTGAGCAGGTCGCGCATACGTTCCCGGTACATCCAAATGATGTCACACAACTGTTGTTCATCGAACTCGGAAAACAGCGCATAGTGGTTGGGCGTCTCGACAATGATTTCGTGAGCCCCGATCCCATTCATCATATCGTAAAGCCCTTCACCCCGTCGCTCCAACTGCCCTTCAATTCTCAGCACAGCATTCTGATCAGGAATTGTGCGCACACGCCAGCCTGGGCCATTTGGTTTTGAGTCGGAGGGGCGAATTGCTGCGATCTCGGGCGGGGTTTGAAACTCGTGGCCTTCGCAGAAAGGACATGTCTCCGGTCCCTCACGGTTTTCGTCCTCGCAGGGCGAAATAGAAGAACGAAACTCCTCCTCGGGGTAGATAGTCCAGCCGTAGCTTGTAGGATCCCGTCGCAGAAGACTCATCGATCGTCCCTTCCATCCGTTGTCGCGTTGTCATTGCTCTGGCTATTCCACCTGACCATTGCTCTGAGACGGTTTCAACGGTAGAATAATCTATCGACCCAGCGGCCGGCATGGGCAAGAGAGATGTTTTCCAGCACAGATTGCCAAACGCAGGGTGATTAACCGGCACGCTTACCTGCTGTTGGCTGGCTGTGCCCCTTGCCGGATGGGCATAGCCCCAAAAAGAAAAGACCCCCGATTTTCGAGGGTCTAATCTTGAGGTTAGGAGGTTATGGTAAACTGTCCGAGGACAGCTGCTGGAACTCTTTTTCAATCTCTCCTGCCGGAGAGTGCTCTGGCCTGCTGCACTGTTTCAGACATCATATCCTCAAAAAAGGTTCCCAACGTTTTTTCATTTTTTTGCATCCACGAGTTTCGACAAGTCCTCTGGCAGTTGCTCTAGCCCATCTTCTGCGAACTCCACGATAGCCTGCCCAAGTTTTACACGTATTTTATCGCTCAAGCGGAAGATAGCCCGCAGTTCCGGATGCATGTGCACGAGCTCAAAGTAAGCCTGCGAATAGTTTCTCACGCGCACGACTTCTTTAGCCTCTACCGTACCTTCCTCCATCCACATATCGCCAACCCGCACGAAGCCACGTCCCGCGATCCACTTCAACGGCACCTCATCGGTCGTGAGACCGCTAGGTACGGATTTCGCTTCTTTCATGCTCCGAACCGCCTTCGCTGCGGCTATGGCCGCTTCCCCGCTCTCAGCACGCAGTGCTTTCAGCGGCGCCAGTGCGACGCCTGCTTGCATACCCATCGCGCGCCGCCCAATTGTCAAGTGCTGTGGCGGTTCAACTAGTGGACGGTCGTGTGCTGAGGCTGAAGGTGCACTCTGTGGGAATAACTCAGGTTTGTCTTCCACGACAAGGTACGAAGTGAACGGGGTGACGATACCGTAACGCTTTGCCAGGCTCACGATCTCGTCGCGGATCTCTTTTGAGTCCGGCTTGTCGCGCAATGCATCCAGCAAATAGCCCACCTTTCTCGTCGCCCACAGCGTTTCGATCGGTTCGTTCCCGCGCGCCTCTTCGGGCAGTGATTTCTCAAAATCAAATTGCGCAGGCGCTTCTCCAATATTTCCGCGCAACCTGATAAGGACAGGGCCACTCTTTTTGTAGCGTCCGAAAACGGTGAGCTGTTCTCCGAAAAAAAGATCAGGCAAAACCTTGGGATAGAAGTCAAAGACCTCTCCGCCCTCAAATGTGAGCTCAAGAGAACTCAAGGCCGGTCGGGCAACTTTATCGAAAAGCCGCGAGACTGGCAGCTCGAGATCCTCCTCGGGCGCCACATAATCCGCACAGGCACGCGTGCGCTCAGCAATTTGATCAAGCAGGTGCGTGTTAACGTCGTGGCCCACCCCGAAAGCAAAAATGCGTAACTCTTTTCCTCGCGTGCCTTGCTCAA
The DNA here is from genome assembly GCA_049968255.1 of Candidatus Sumerlaeaceae bacterium. Lineage (GTDB taxonomy): Bacteria > Sumerlaeota > Sumerlaeia > Sumerlaeales > Sumerlaeaceae > DRVG01. The sequence continues at coordinate 199,164 of JBMFRB010000004.1, forward strand.
TCCGCTCGAGAATTTTGTCCGTCGCCGTGATGCCAACTGTTGGAAGGCCGTCCGTCGCAAAGAGAACAAGCTTGCGGCGCTTGTGACTTGCAGTGGTATCCGGCTCACTTGCCGCGACTTTTATTGCTACATCGAGTGCATCCGCGATGTTTGTTCCGCCAGCAGCTCGTAAATTCTCGAGCCAGTGCTTGGCGCGGGCAATTTCCTCGCTGGTTGCATGCACGAGTTGGTCGCGGTAGGTCTCAGTCTCCGTGGCAAATCGGACCAGAGCAAAGCAATCATGCGGATTCAGTTGGCTCAGGCAATAGTTCACAGCGCGCCGTGCTTGGTCAATTTTGCCACTTTCGCTCATCGAGCCACTTGTATCGAGTACGAAGACGAGATCGAGCGGTACGGATGTTTGCTCTTGGCTTTTCACTGGTGGGCTCAACATCAGGCAAAAATATCCAGCTTCAGGAGGATGACGCGAAGCCAGAAGGGTCACCGCCACATCTTTTTCCCGATAATCGTACAGGAGGACAAAGTGTTTGCTCCAGTCTGTCTCGCTCGTCGGGACGATTTTTACTTCGGTAGAGTTTTCTCCAACGTCTCGTGTTTCGATCTTATGCGTGGGGGAGTAAACATTTCCGAGTTTCCGCGGTGCCTCGATTGAAACCGTGAACTCTACGTCCAGTTGTTTAGCCTTGCCATGTCTCCGGCTTGTGCGACCCCCTTGCATCATTGCTGGATCTGGACCACCCATCGGAAAAACATAGCGAAAAATGCCCTGCTGCGCAGACAGTGGTTGGCTGAATTCGATCTCGATGGTCTGTGAGCTGCCTGCCGGCACAGGGAAAACCGCTACCCGAAAAAGATTCCACTCGGCCCACTCCAACACGCCAGGATCCTTCATGCGTCGCACGATGTCTTCGTAAATCCTGCGTGCTTTATCTTTTTCGAGAATTTCTCCACGCTGCGGCTTGCCGTTTACATAAAGCACGAAATCGGTCACGCTTGCTCCTGGGGGCAAAGGAAAGAAAAAATCCACCTCCAAGGGTCGAGGATTCGGATTGAAAAACTCCTGGTGAACCCGAGTGCGAGCAATGTTTTCACGTATTCGGGTATCAATTACGGCTCGCCCGGGCTCAATCGCCAAAACATCCCGCGGCCGGGGAACGAGGAGCCCGAGTCCCCAGCTTGCCTGAGCGTGCAGGCTCGCAAAACCCAAAATCGCGAGCATACTTTTTTGAAACAGACCAGAGACAAAGGCTCTGGAACTGTTCCCAAACACTTTCCCCTTCACGGCTGTGCTCCTTTCGCTTGCGCACCCTAATGCTCTTTAGACTCATTGTGGCAGAAAAGGTTTGCCACCCAAAACTCATAAAACTGAGGGACGGCATCATGAAACTCACAAAAGAAGGCCAGAAACTACCTCCCATCGTTTTGCTCCATGCTTTTCCTCTCGACGGACGTATGTGGCGCGAGCAAATGGCGTACCTCTCTGCTCACACTCAAGTCTTCGCCCCGAACGTCCGCGGGTTCGGTGGAGCGATTGGCTGTGCAGAGTACCCCGAATGGTCCGTACGCGCCTTTGCCTGGGACTTATTGCTTTTCCTTGATCGAAACGGCTTGGACAAAGTGATCCTAGGGGGCTGTTCGATGGGCGGCTATATCGCTTTCGAATTCTGGCGGCAATATCCAGCCCGCGTTGCCGGGATGATTCTCTGCGATACGCGTGCGGAGGCTGACACGGAGGAAATTCGCGCCCGGCGCCGTGAGCAGATCGAACGTATTCGTCGCGAAGGACTTGGCTTTCTCGCGAATTTTGTTGAGGGAAACCTTGTCTCGCCCAAAACACGTCAGCGAAACCCTGCGCTTGTCCAGGAAATCGTATCATGGACCCTTCAAGCCCATCCGGAAAGCGTGATAGGAATCTTGGAGGCATTGGCGTCACGTCCGGACTCTACCGAAACGCTCCCCACGATCAATGTCCCCGTGCTATTGCTCTTCGGCGCGGACGATATCGTCACTCCAAAGGATTGCGGCGTTCGCATGCTGGCGCGTCTGCCGCAAGCCACTATGGAGATTGTCGCCGACGCCGGTCACCTCGCACCTATCGAGTCCCCTGAGCCGGTGAACAAAGCTATCGAGGACTATCTGGCTTGTTGGGCAGCAAATGCAGGATAAAAAAAGAATATTCTGCCGCCGGCTGTTCTGTGTCAAAATTGGGAATTTTCGCATGCGTGACCCGGGGGGCCTCTGATCCCCGTTACTGTCCGAAATTCGTGCACAAATCATTGATTCGTTGTTGACGTCGTGAAAGAACTCTAAATAATTGGATCGATTCAATAAAATGACCGGAGTCTTTGCTAATGAAAACCGCACATTTTAGAAGAGCACTGAGCTTTTTCCTCGCTCATATCTTCGCGCTCTGCGCCATAGTTCAAGCAGCCCCGTCGTTGCCCCCCTCTATCACCGTCAAGGAAACGTCAGGGGGAAAATACCTTGTCACATTCACGCTCAAATCCCAAGCATCAAGTGTGTATCTGTCGGGATCCTTTGCCGACTGGCGTCCCGACAAAATTGAAATGACTAAAAAAGGTGAAGCCTTTACCGCGACCGTCGAACTCCCGGAAGGAAAGCATGAATACAAATTTGTCGAAGACGGCAAAACCTGGCGCCCCGATCCTCTCAACCCAAAAGGTGCGCCCGATAATTTCGGCGGACAAAACAGTGTTCTCGAACTGACAAAGGAAGCCGTGGCGGCATCACAGCGGGCTGTGGTGGGTGATCCTGACATCTCCAAGGACATCGCGGCGGAGGGAATCCAGGTTTGTCCGTCGGTCAAGGCTGTGCCCCACGGCGATGGAACCTACGCTGTAACCTTCCGCTTCAAAGCCCAAAATGCCGAAAAAGTATTTCTCGCTGGCTCATTCAACGACTGGTCTGCGGATGCCAAGCCCATGGCGCGCGAAGGCGATGAGTTCGTGGCAACCCTAGACCTCAAGCCTGGTGAGTACGAATACAAATTTGTTGTGAACGGGAAAGAGTGGCGCGAGGACCCGCTCAACCAAGAGAGCAAAGAAAATGGTCTCGGCGGCAAAAACAGTGTCATTCGCCTCGGGGAAAAGGGGCAAAAGACACAGCAGACCTCGCCGAGTAATGAGGAAAAGACTCCACCCACCAACACAAACCCTACGGAGCCCACAACAAGTGCGACAGCTCTTCGCCCTTTTCCCAGTATCGAAATTGTCCCCCTGGGTAACCATAAAAACCGTGTGATGTTTCGATTCAAGGCGCCCGACGCCGACACAGTCCATCTCGCCGGCTCCTTCAATGGCTGGAATCCCACAACCCTGAAAATGCAGAAAGAGGGCGACACCTTCGTCATCTCCCAAGTGCTGCTAGATGGGGAGCATCAATATAAATTCGTTATCGATCACAGCCGGTGGCAGGAAGATCCCCTCAACCCGGTCAAGACCGATGATGGGCAAGGAGGTTATAACAGCGTGCTGCGCTTGGGACACGGAGCCGCTGTTGTCCGCTCTGAAGCAAAAATCGGCGACGGAAAGATTGACGGAGATTTCCTCTTCCACGATCCCGAATCGATCGAGTTCTTCAACCCGCTCAGCAAGAACGGCCCCGTCGTCATTCGCGTGCGAACATTGGCCCACGACGCTGAGAAAGCATGGCTACGTTTTTTAGAAGCGGCAGGGGAAAAGGACGTTCTTCTTCGCTCGGTTTACTCAGATGAGCGATTCGAGTATTTCGGTGGTAAGCTCCCGCAAATCGAAAATTACTATTTCCGCTTTAGCGACGGTAAAACGCGTATCGACTATGGCCAAGATGAAGTCAAAACACCTCCCGCGAAAGTCACCCCGTTCACGGCCAAAATTGATGAAAGCAAAATCTTCGTCACCCCAGAATGGGCACGTCACGTGGTCTGGTACGAAATTTTCCCCGAGCGCTTCCGCAATGGCTCAAAAGACAATGACCCCACAGGAACACGTGCGTGGACGCTCGATTGGGAGCACCTCCTCCCGCAGGACGGTGGGAAATTCTATCCCAGCGTTTTTTTCCGGCGCTATGGGGGCGACTTACAGGGGGTCATGGAAAAGCTGGACTATTTGAAGTCGCTTGGCGTGGGGGCGATCTGGTTTAATCCACTTTTCCAGTCAGAGTCACTTCACAAATACGATGCTACCGACTATCGCCACATCGATGACCAGTTCGGATATAAAGGCGAGTACGAGCGAATTGTGGCACAAGAGGACCTGCTGGATCCTTCGACGTGGAAATTCAATAAGAGCGATCAACTTTTCCTCGAGCTCATAAAAAAAGCGCATGCCGCAGGCATCAAAATTATCATCGATGGAGTCTTCAACCACACAGGCACAAAACATCCTGCCTTTCAGGATGTCCTCAAGAACGGCAAAAACTCCCCGTTCAGAGACTGGTACAACATCACGAGTTGGGCCCCCCTTGATTGGGAAGGGTGGTATGGGAATAAGGATTTGCCTGTGTTCAAAGAGGATGAACACGGCTATGTTGACCCAGAAGTGAGAAAGCATATTTTTGCCGTGACGCGGCGCTGGATGGATCCCAATGGCGACGGCGATCCGTCCGATGGAATTGATGGCTGGCGTCTCGACGTCCCCAATGAGGTGAGCAGCGAATTTTGGCGGGAATGGCGCAAACTCGTAAAATCGATCAATCCCAATGCCCTCATCATGGGAGAAATTTGGGATCCGCCCAAGCAGTGGCTGCGCGGCGACCAATTTGACTGCGTCATGAATTACCAGTTCGCAAAAGCTCTGCTCCGGTTCTACGCGAACAACGGGACCGCTACGCGCCTGGCGAACGATATCGCGAAGATGCTTTTCGATGTTCCTGAACAGGCCAACTACGTCATGATGAATCTCCTCAATTCCCACGACACTGACCGACTCGCCTCGATGCTCTATAACCCCGGCCGCGAATACGATAACGGTAACCGCATCCAAGACCTGAAAGCGGGCGAAACTTACAAGACCGACAAACCTACCACCGATACCTACCACAAGATGAAGGCCGTCGTGGGGGTGCAGTTCTGCTACGTCGGTGGACCAATGATCTACTATGGTGACGAAGCCGGCATGTGGGGCCCGGATGATCCTGGTGATCGTAAGCCGATGATCTGGAAAGATCTCGAACCGTACGAAAAGCCTGAAGAGAACTACTTTATGCAGGACATCTTCTCGCACTATCAGCGGTGCGCAGCCATCCGCAACTCTTTGCAGGCACTTCATGTCGGCGATTATGAAACGATTCTGGCCGATGACGCGGAAGCGCTCTTTGCTTTCCGCCGCTGGACCAAAGACCAGACGGTCATCGTCGTGACGAATAACTCGAGCAAAGCAAAAACGGCCAAGATCAAGTTGCCAGAAGGAGCTCCTGCGCAATACATCGACGTGCTGAACGATCCCCGAGTGAAAGTCATTCCCGCCAAACGCCTTGATGCTTCCGACACTACCCGCATTGATTACACAAAGGCCCAACCGAGAATCAAGGCGAAGGGACGAACTCTTGACGTTGCCATAGAGGCCTATACTTCGCGAATCCTTCTAGGACGGTAGAGAAAGCGCGATTCGCATGGCGCCAGGCGCAGTGAAAAAACTGTTCCGGGGAACCGTAATCTATCTGTTTATCCTACCGGCATTAGTCCCCATGCTGGCGCTGGTAGGTGTGCCGCTGCTCCAAACGATCTTCTTCAGCTTCACGAATCTGAAAGAAAAGAACTTCGACCTCTGGACACTGGGTATCGAGCCGATCGCCGGCTCAACCCAGTGTTCCCGAGGTGTTGCCGTGCGAGTGATTCCGCGCGGTCCCGCAGCAAAACACGGCGTGCCCGACGGCGCTTGCGCGCTGGCTATCGGCGAGCAAGACGTAAGCAGCACAAGAGTGCTCGAGCGTCTTCTTGAGAAAGCGAAGCGCGAGTTCGTTAATGGCAAAATTGAGTCGGTTACCCTGACTTACCTTGACCCCCATTCCCCCACGAGCACAACGGTATCACTGCGGTTCGAGCGCGCTCCCTTCGACTGGCGCGTTGATCCCAACCGCGACAACTCCACTTGGGGACTTGTCGGACTGGCGAATTACAAGCGCGTCCTGATTCCCTCGAAAGATTCAGACGAAGCGCACACCTTCTATAAAGTTCTGGGAATAACTATCCTGTGGACCGCTATCAACGTCACGTTCCACTATCTCTTCGGCTTCGCCCTAGCCCTTCTCCTCAATAGAAACGTTCCTGGCACGCGTTTTTACCGCGTCCTTCTCATGTTGCCTTGGGCCGTGCCCGTGTATGTTTCGGCGTTCTCATGGCGCTGGCTTTTCAATTCGCAGTATGGCTTCTTCAACGTCATACTTCAAAAACTAGGGCATTCCCCCATCCCTTGGCTTAGCGACACGCTGTGGACGTTCGTCGCAGTCACCATCACGAACGTTTGGTTAGGCATTCCCTTTATGATGATTAGCTTGTTAGCCGGAATGCAGGCAATCCCCAAAGATCTCTATGAGGCCGCAGAAATTGACGGGTGTTCGCGCTGGCAAAAGGTTCTCTATGTTACGCTTCCAATGCTTCGGCCAGTGAGTTTGACCATTATTCTGCTAGGGGCCATTTGGACCTTCAATATGTTTAACGTCATTTGGCTGGTGCAAGGCGGTGGGACAGCCGTAGAAATCCTTGCGACCTACGCCTTCCGCCTTTTCCGCGATTACCACGACTACGCCGGTGCCGCAACTTACGGCACACTCATCTTTCTCTTACTGTTGATCTTTAGCTTGTTTTATCTCAAGCTCCTGCATCGAGAGGAGGAGCTTTACTAAATGCCTCGTCAGCCGCTCATTAGCACCCACTTTTGGCTCGCCATCGCCAGTGTTATCGCAATTTTCCCAATCATTTGGGTGCTATCGACGTCGCTAAAGAAGAAAGAGGACGTTTACCAAACCGTCCGTATCGAGGTCATTCCTTCGCAACCGAATTTTGAAAACTATCACGAAGTCCTAACGATGAACCACGGCATCTTTCTGCGCTGGTTTCGCAATTCTGCTGTTGTGGCGAGCGCGACGGCGCTTTTTGGCGTGCTTTTAGCGGCGAGCGCAGCCTATGCCTTTTCCCGCTTCAATTTTTTCGGCAGGAAGCCGCTGATTTTCTTCTTTTTGCTCACGCAAATGTTTCCCGGCGTCGTCCTCTTGGTCCCTCTATATTTCATCTTGCAACGGCTAGGCCTTCTTGGGTCCTTTCCGGGGCTGATTTTGGCTTATTGCACGGTCAGTCTCCCGTTCGGCGTGTGGATGTTAAAAGGCTATTTCGACACGATTCCCAAGTCGCTAGACGAGGCAGGAATTGTGGACGGCCTCAGCATCGTAGGAGTGTTCTGGCGCATTATTCTCCCACTCAGCCTTCCAGGGATTGCGGTGACCGCCTTCTTTGCCTTTCTCACAGCATGGAATGAGTATATGTTTGCGCTCGCTTTCATGACCGGTGAAGAAAACTATCTGCTTCCCGTGGGTATGGCGGCCGCATTTGGCGATCAGTACCAGACGTTCTGGCACCTCATGGCCGCCGGGTCAATCATCACGACAATTCCCGTTCTTGCTGTGTTTGTGCTCGCCCAGCGTTACCTCATCAGCGGTTTGACGCAGGGCGGCGTCAAACAGTAACTTCTTTGGGCTGACGGCAAGCAAAAGTGCTCAGCGTGAAAATCACGCTACCTGCCCATATAGCGTAGCAGGCCACCCCAAGATTTCTTCGCAGTGCTGTGTTCGTGAGGCCATAGGCTTGAATTGCGAGTTCGAGGCCGAACCACAAAGCCAGTGCAATGGCCCATCGCATATTAGCAACTGACGTCGCTCGGCGCACGGCAAAAGCCAGCCCGATCAGACGAGAAAAGGTGAATAGCGAAAATAGGACGACGCCCGGGAGCCCGCCGGCAAAGGCTTGTTCGATCCACTGGTTATGCGGGTGACTCATGCCTTCCACCTGACTTGCGACCGCGGGAAAGAAGCGCCGCGCAGAGGTTTCAAAAGTCGAATAGCCATATCCCCATCCAAGAAGCGGGCGCTCGGCAATCATCTCCAGGGCTGTGCTTTGGATAGCCATCCGACTTGCAAGCGAAGTCGGTGCAAAATGACGACCAGTAAGCCACCGGTACGCATCCTTCCAGTGGGCGCGTTGCGATGGGCTAAAGATGGCGAAGGTGGCTCCCGCAATAATCACCACAGAGAGAGTGCCCGCAAAGCGTACGCGAGCCCGCGGAGGCGCAGCACACAGGGCCGCCGCCACTCCCACTCCAGCTCCTGCCAAAGCCCCACGGGTTACACTGGCGCCGACAATGAGTAACCCTCCCACAGCACTTGCAATGGCCCATGCCGGAGAGCCAAAGCCCCCAACTAGCATCAATGCCGGAAGGAGAAAAGTTTGGATCATGCCAAAAAAGCCTGTCCGGTTGTGATGCTCGAACGGAAACTGCAGTCGCCAAGTCTGACCGCTGCCCTGAGGCTCGATCCGAATCCATTTCTGCTCAACCGCAAACGAGGAAGAAAGCATACCAATCCCATAAAGCGCAGTGATGCCAAGCATCACAACGCATGCTATGGCCAAACTTCCCACAATCCCTCGTACAACTTGCTGACCAAAACCCGATGCTCGGTTTGAGAGGAGAATGACAAGGTAAAAAACACCAGTGTAGGCAACGAGTTCGCGGGCAAACAGCTTGAGAGAAATCTTTGGGAGAGGCCCTGCGAGCGACACCAGATATTGCCATAGCAAGTAGGCAAGCAACGAACTGAGACAAAGGCGGATTGCCCGATACGCTCTTTGTGTGATCCCGGATTCTGTTCTGGCGCACAGAATGTTATCGGTCAACCGCGCGCTCTCACGGGCAAGGAGGCCCACACAAAGAATACCCAAAACTGCAACAGCGGTGCGCGGACGCGCTTCGCTCGGGGAAGCCGCGATGGCGAGAACACCAAGCAGCGAAGCTCCAAGCACCCCTGCGCCCAATTCGCGGGCAGACCTGCGAACAGTGCGCGCCCAGGAAATGGCAATTGTTGCCGCAGCAGTGAGGACGCTTACTAAAACGATCCCCAAAAATAGATTCTCTCCGGCCCTGTCCGACAAAAACAAAATACTGGCCAACGCCCCCAGGGCGAATCCCAACACTCTATTCACTTTTGCAAATTCCACATCCCTGCCTGTGTTTGACGTTCTTTGCGTTCTCGCCTCTTGGTAGAAAGCGGGTACGTTCCCAAAAAAAATGAATCATGCAATTGTTTCTCTTGCAAGCCAGGTTGAGCTCAAGTAGGAAGCACCTGAGTGGCGAAAAAGGGAGGTGATGCAGCAAGCAAAGCACGCGAGTACATGTTTTGGCGGATGAGTGACAGAGGGTCAGAAAGGTCTCCGAGCTGACTCTCTCCGTAGCGGGAAGAAAAACACGCTCGAACGAGAAGGAGGGAAAACGATGAAGCGACTCTTCGTGTGCGGCTTTGTCTACCTGGCAGGGGCTGTCGTGATGGCTGACACGCCGAATGCTATCGGGTACTGGGTCGCACAGTCCGACATCATTCCTGGGTATCCCACGCAGATGGCTGGTGCCGCTGTCGTCGGCGATTACCTTTATATTCTTGGTGGCAATAACCTGGTGGAAGGCGACACGGGTCGCGTTTTTCGCCTAAAGATTGATCCGGCAACCGGTGCGCTCAGCGCTTGCACTGCGATGACCACTTTGCCGGCGATGAACAATTTTGTCTACATTGGCGAGCAAGTTGAAGCCACGACTGACAGTATCTACATTTGCGGCGGTGGTTACAATACGACTGGCCCCAACCGTAACAATGTTACCTCGATTGGTGTGGATTCGAATGGCAACTTTTCCTCGCCGGCTTGGAAGGAAAGCCCTGCATTCCCCGGCGGATATGATCCGGAACTTGGCTCGGCTGCGATTGCACAAAACGGCTACATCTACGCTATGGGCGGAGATAGTGAGAGCGGAACCCCGCCGCTTTACGACATTTGCGTTTATGCCCAAACTCAGGCTGACGGGAATTTGGGAACATTTGCCACGGGAGCGACACTTCCCTCCGCGTGCTACTTCAATGCGAATGCAGCAATTGGCAACAACATCATTCTGCACCGCGGACTGACGACCAAGGGTGTGAACACGTCCGTGACGAGCGATATTTACGTCAATACCGTGAACAACGATGGAAGCATGGGTAGCTGGGTCCAGCAGACATCGGCAAATTTGCCGGCCGGCCGTTACAATCTAGGCCTAGTCGCTGTCGGCGATACCGTGTTCGCCATTGGTGGGCGCGCCTCGGGCGGGACACCGCAAAACAACGTGTGGCGTGCGCAGATGACGGGCAGCAGCTTGGGAGCATGGCAGACTTCGACAGATGCGCAACTGCCCGACGGAGTTCGGTACCATGCGGTCGTCTACTCGCCCACAAGCAAAAGCCTGTACGTCGTGAGTATTCGGCGTGCAAGCGACGGTGCTGTCTCGAACGAAGCGTATATATCTGCGCCGTTGTTCCCCCGCACCGTTTCGGCAGCCGCGCAAGACTGGAGCCTGTACGAGTAAAACGCTGGGCGCTACTCTAGCGCGACCTTCTTTTGGCCTGGATGCAGTCGCTGGCTGCATCCACGCTTTCTTTTCTGAGCACGAGGGGAGGCCAGACGGAAGGTTTTGCTTTGAACTGTCCCTCTCGTCGCGCAATTGTTCTCCCGCATGATCGACGAAGCGCGCCACAACACAGCCTTTTCGCAGAACACTGCAACGTGGGGGCCATCCCACGGAGCGCTTTTGCGAGTGGAAAATTTGCGAAAATCTTTTGTGATTGGACACGCGCTCCTGGGGCGGAGAAAGCAATTTCTCCAAGCAGTGCGCGGAGTAACGTTTTCATTAGTTCGCGGAGAGACGCTTGGTCTTGTCGGAGAGAGTGGCTGCGGCAAAACGACGTTGGCTCGTCTCATTCTTCAACTGATCCGTCCGGATGCCGGAAGTGTGTTTTTAGCCGATTCGCCAGATCTGACGCTTCTCTCGCAACGCGAACTGCGACCGTTTCGCCGCCGCATGCAGATGATCTTTCAGGATCCTTACAGTTCTCTCAATCCGCGAATGACTGTTGGCGCCATTGTTGCAGAACCGCTTATTATTCATGGCTTTTGTTCACGCAGTGAGCGCCACGAGCGGGTGAAGCAACTCCTGGCAGAAGTTGGACTCTCGCCCCGAGCAGCTAACCGATTTCCTCACGAATTTAGCGGTGGCCAACGCCAGCGAATCGGGATCGCCCGAGCCCTTGCTGCTGGCCCCGAAATCATCGTCGCTGACGAGCCGGTTAGCGCCCTCGATGTTTCCATCCGCTCCCAGATTATCAACCTGCTGCAAGATTTGCAGCACCAGTATCAGCTATCATATTTATTTGTCTCCCATGATCTCAGTGTGGTCGCGCACATTAGCCATCGCGTGGCTGTCATGTATCTTGGTGAGTTTGTCGAGGTTGGCCCAAAGGATTCGCTCTTTTCGCAGCCGCTGCATCCCTACACTCAGGCGCTACTGGCCGCGGTCCCTCGCCCTGATCCGAAGCTGCGCGGCATGAAAATCGTTCTTGCCGGCGATGTGCCATCACCAGTGGCACCGCCGACCGGATGCAGTTTTCATCCACGATGCCCCCAGTGCTTCGAGCCATGCCGGCGGATACCACCGCGGATGCTTGAGACGGCCCCAGGGCATTTTGTTGCATGCCACCTTTGGGATCCATCAATGAAATCAAACTAATCTCGCACAAGCGCACGAAGAGGTCATAAGCGAAAAATTATGCGACAATTTATCAAAAGTCGATCCGTGTGGGTGGAAGGAACCCACCTGCGCTACAATGCGGTACTATGCATCGAGAACGGCATCGTTGCCGATATCCTTTCCGAACACCAGATCAATCTCGATGCTTCTGTAGTCCCGGTGCTGGAAGAAGAGATCCTTCTGCCAGGATTCATCAACTCCCACGCCCACATCGAATACAGTTTTTGCCGAGGCAAGTTACCGCGTGGCCCTGTGTCCTTTGCACAGTGGATTGAGGCTATCGGTGAGCTAAAACGCAATGCGACGCAAACGGACGTCGTGGAGGCAGCTCGCGAGGCAATGCGTGAGCTGGCTGCTGGCGGAGCCACGACCGTGATTGATTGCGCTCATCGCCGAGAGATGACAGCGTTGTGGGGCGAAAGTCGCCTGCGTCATGTGATCTTGTGGGAACTGATTGCCCTCTTTGATGAGCAAGCCGATGCCGTGTGGAAAAATGTCGAGCTCCAGTTGAATGCACCCCGAGTGCCCCACTGCATTGCCGTCGGCCTCAACCCACATGCTCCCTATAGTGTCGGAGCTCGACTGCGTGAACATCTTCGAGCGCATGCAGCAGCTCACCCTGACACACCAATCGGCTGGCATCTGGCAGAAACGGACGAGGAGATGCGCTTTTTCCAGACGGGCCTAGGGCCGTTCCGTGATTTTTGCACCAGGCATCAGCTGCCAACCGCATTTGATGAGATGCCAGCATGCTCACCGACCGCATTCCTCGCCAGGGAAGGCCTCCTCGAATCAGCAGACTTGCTTTTCCATTTCAACCACTTTTCCCGAGAAGATGTGAACCTTCTGAGCCGACACCAGACGATTGTCTATTGCCCCACAACCCATCGTTATTTTGCGCGCCCCTCATTTGACTTATATACTCTTCATCGCGCTGGTGTGCCCGTGGCTCTTGGTACGGACAGTCTCGCTACCAGCGACACACTCTCGATGCTCGACACGCTGCGAATGGCCTCAGAAAACTTTCCGTCGCTCACCGGTTCTCAGCTCTTGGCGATGGTGACAACGATCCCCGCTCGCTCCACTTTTCTCCGGAGCGTGAAACCGCCGATTGGAACGATTGCACGTGGGGCTGCGGCTGATTTCACTGCTCTCGCGACCGACCTCCCGCTCGATTGTGATTTGCGCGAGATCCTTATCCATCCCTCGACGAAAGTAATGGCCACTTATGTCGGCGGAGTGAAAGTTTACTAACACACATGTTGCCGCTTGCGCACTCGCTCATTGCCTTGTTCTTGCTCGCCGGCCTTGTGCTGCTGGTGGGCTACGCTCTATCTTTGCCGCTTCTGCAAGTGCTGCACTCTGGCTCCAAGAAATTCACCTTAGGCGAAGCTATCAGCCTTTGCGCCGTCACAGGCGTCGCAGCCGCGACATTCCTTGGCCTTGCTCTCGGGTATGCAGGTTTCTTCAGTTTGCATGTGCTCGGCTTGGGCTTGGGGGGGGTGGCCTCGATGCTCTTAGCCAAACATAGGGCGGCGATCTGGACTTTACGAGCAGCCTGCGCATCAAAGGGCGAGCTCGCCGCCGCGGCATTAGCTCTGGTGCTTATCGCCTATGCGACCGCGCTGCGTTCCCATGAGATCGCAGGAATGAGAGATCAAGGAGTTTACACGGCCACCGGAATACAACTAGCCCGCACCGGAAGTTTTTTCTGGCGAGACGCGCTTATTACTAAATACGGCTTCGAACGAGTCGCTCACCTCTTCGAAGATATAGGCGAAATTCTGCAAGGGCGACCACGCTACCTGCGCTTTGCCGGTTTTTACCTGGATCCGCCGGACTGTGGTCGCGTTGTTCCCCAATTTCTTCATGGCTATGAGGTGTGGATTGCGCTGGCGTATCAGGTCGGCGGCCCTCAAGCCACGCAATGTGTCAACGGCGTCTTTGCAGCGCTGGGACTTTTCGCGTTTTTTCTTGTAATTCGGCGATTGTACGACACGCGCCTTGCTTTGCTGGGAGCAATCTTGTTAGCGACAAGCCTTCCGCAACTCTGGTACGCGCGTTTCCCCAGCAATGAGCCGGTGCTCCAGTTTCTGATTTGGGGAGTGCTTCTTTCCTACATCTTGCTGCGAGACGTTGCGCGAACGCACGCCTCAACATGCGACAACCCACTACCGCGCTCGCTAAATTTTCCGTTGTTTTTGCCAATTGCCGCTGCAGCGACTGTGAAATTTGCCTTCTGGCCTTTGCTTGCGGTGTTTGCCTTCGAATTGGGCGCAGCGTGCCATCAGCAGTGTCGTTGTCTTCGCACCCGCTCTATTTTGGGATGGCTTCTCGCCATCTCTTTATTTGCCTATCTTCACGCGTTCTTCTTTGCGCGGTTCTACCTGTACGGATCTTGGAACTTTACCATCCGCAAGTTTGGGATCACGTTTCAGATGTTCCCCGTGATCCTCATAGGTGGCACGATGGCGGCTTTCGTGGCCGGCGCGATAGTCTCTGATTTTGCCCAACCCATAGCGAAGCTTTGGTCGCGCGTGCGAGGAATTTTCGCGCTTCTTTTTTTTGCGCTCATCGCAATCGTGTATGTCTATCAGTGCTATGTAGGCCACTACCTCCATTCGTCGGACGTTTGGAGCGAGCAGACCAACCTCTACGAGTTTGCGCAATACTATGGAATCCTCGGTTTTGCCGTTGCCGTGGCCGGATTTGCTCTTTGGCTAAAGCGCGGAAATCCCCATGAGACAGCGCGCCTTCTGGTGCTGCTGATTCTCGCCGCCTCTGTGTTTTTGGTGAAGCGCAATCTCGACGCTATTCATCCCTGGGCGAGTCGTCGATGGCTGCCTGTCCTTGTCCCGTCGATGGCTTTGGCCGCAGCTTTAGCTCTAAACGAATTGTCAACCTTATGTTCCAGAGCATGGAGGAGGCTTGTCAGTGTCGCTGGAACATGTGCGGTTGTGGCGAGCCAGCTGCTGCAAGGGCCGCTTCTCGTCACGACAGCTAATTATCGGGGAGCAATTCCACAGGTGGACCAGTGGACGCGCTTCTTGCATGCCGAGGATTTCGTCCTCCTTGAGCCCACAGCGCTCATCGCACAATTTGGCCCATATCTCGCGGCCCGATTCGACATTCAAGGCTATGTCCAGAAAAACACACCAGAATTCTGGGAAAAGACGAAAAATGTTGCATTCGGGCAAGGTCAGCCTGCACACCGCACCATCTATGTCACCGACGAAGACCTTTCTGTCTCATGCGCGAATTTCGCCAGGCTGGTAGGCACCAGTGTCTTGCACTATCCGGTCATTCTCGATAAACTCAGGTCACTTCCCGAGAGAGCATTGCATATTCACGAAACGGTTCGCTTCTATGAGCTCGACTGGGCGAAAATGCCAGCTGGTTGGTGGACTGGCTGGAAACCGAAGCTGGAGCCGGGTCCACCAAGTCCACTTCCAGCTGTTTTGCGGATGGGCAGCCAGGCCGAACCCTATCTGGTGCAAGGCTTCTTTGATCCTACGCCTCAGAACGACGGCACAGCCTACCGCTGGACGAATGGCAACGCGCGCTTGGCTATCGGTCGCCTCATTAAATTCCCTTTGCCGCAGCGGCCGATACGGATTATCATTACAGGTCACTCCGGAAGAAAGGATCAGTCCCTCGAGGTACATTGGTACTTGGATCTCGACAAACCCTACCGAGCCAAGAAGCTCGCTGTTACCACAGTCGGTCGCGATTGGACCGTATGCGCTGTCTCGGTTCCTCCGGAGGATCTTGCGCCCGACTCCACCCTTGAGCTTCAATCGCTCCGGCCTGCGGTTGCCCCTGAGTTTCCTGCCGGGCGTTTGGGTTTCCGTTTGTTGGAGGTTCGCGTGGAGTAGCACTGTCTGGGTGAAAGATTGACAAAGATGTTGCGATTCGCGGACAAGCAATTTATGAATTTTTGGAGGCCTTCTATGCGCCCTATGTCGATTTGCGCTGTTGTTGCTGCACTAGCATGTGCTGTGTTATCGGGATGCTCTGCGAGCCCGCGGGAAATTCAGCGTTTAGACCCCGGCGAGGTCCGTCCCGCTCGGCCGCCGCGCAGCGTGGAACTTCTCACAAAGGCTCCAGACCGGCCGTATCGAGAGATCGCTGTCGTGGACAGCTTTCGAGCGAAGAAACTCGATCCAGAAGTCACAGCTCGCATGATGGAAGATTTGCAAAAGAAGGCTGCAAGGTTTGGTGCTGATGCCGTCGTCGACGTGCGCCGCTTGGCGGATCGCCACGAAGGCTTTGTGAACAATCCTCGCACGCCGTTTCCCTCTCTGATGCAGGGCCAGTGGAAAACGTATTTTTTCCGCGGCAGAGCCATACGTTACATAAACCGCTAGTCGAGGGATCATACCGATGCAGCCACGTCGCCGAATTGCAATTCTTGCCGAGGGTGCGTTTTCAATTTTTGGCGCAAAGACCGCTGTCGGCGTGCTGCGTTACTCGCGGCACCAGGTGGTCGCTGTGATTGATTCGACCAAAAGCGGCAAAGTGGTCGAAGATATTCTTGGTTTTGGCGGTGACATTCCTATTGTAGAATCTGTCGAACAAGCTTTGGCGTTTCGGCCCGAAGTTCTCCTCATTGGCATAGCGCCTACGGGTGGACAGCTTTTGCCTCAGTTCCGACACGCGCTTCTTGAGGCGATACGCCATGGTCTCGACATCTGGAGCGGCCTCCACTACTTCCTTTCTGATGACGAAGAGCTTGCCGCTGAGGCTGCTCGATGCAATGTGCGATTATGGGACGTCCGAAAACCCCGACGTGACCTCGTCGTCGGATCTGGTAAAGCGCTGACGACGAAGGCGTATGTGGTTCTCACCGTAGGCACGGACTGCAACGTCGGAAAAATGACCGCTGCGCTCGAACTCCGCAACGCTCTGGCCCAGCGTGGGGTTCGCGCCGCTTTTGTTGCAACGGGTCAAACAGGTATTCTTATCGAAGGCGAGGGAACACCGCTCGACGCTGTTCCGGGGGACTTTATGTCGGGGGAGGTGGAGCACCTTGTCCTCCAAAAAGATGCGGAGGGAGCGGAGGTGATTTTGGTCGAAGGGCAAGGAAGTCTTTTGCATCCCGGCTTCGGGCCCGTCACGCTCGCGCTGATGCTTGGCGCGATGCCTGATGATTTCATTCTCTGCAGTGTGCCAACGCGCCAAACCTACCGACCAAATCATGTGCTCCCCATACCACCCCTCAAGGAAATCATCCGATTGTATGAGGGTGTCATGGGCGTTGCTTACAAAGCACCGAAAGTGCGTGGCCTTGCGCTCAATACAAGCGAGCTTTCTGATCGCGATGCTTTCGATATCATAGAAAGGTACACCCAAGAAATCGGCCTCCCTGTTTGCGATCCCTTTCGCACTGGTGTTCATAACTTAGTCGATGCACTTTTGCCCTACATGGAAAGCAAACGAACTAGGCCAGTTACCGACGAGCATTCCAATGGTGAAGCTCTCAAATAGCGTAAAGCTAAAAGTTCAGGGCGTACTTTCAGTCAGCAAAACAGTTCCAAGCGGATTGCCTCTTACTGAGGCACTTGCAGCTTGCGGTGTCCTCGTCAATCAGCCCTGTGGCGGGCGCGGCACTTGCGGCAAATGTCGCGTCCGTTTTCTATCGCAGCCCCCTCAGCCGACAGCCGAGGAAACAGCTCTACTCGGTAGCGAGGCGCTGGCGCAAGGCTGGCGTCTTTCATGCCGCCACCAGCTTTGCCACGACGCTGTCGTAGAAAACGTGGCCGACTCCCCGCTCGGGGTATGGAAAGATTTCGGTCCCCCTGAGCCAATTCCCATAGCTGAGCAGCGCTGGCAAAAAATGCCCATCACGTTGGATAAGCGAGAAAACGATGAACGCGAGAGTGCATCAGTTGAGGAAGTGATCTGGCATGCAGCGACCGGATCGTCTGCAAGGATCTTAGAGTTTTCGATGCGTGCTCGCCGCGAGCTTTCTCAACATATCGCGGACAGAACGAAAAATGTTGATCTATTGGTATGCGATGAGTGTCACGTGGCAAGTGCGAGGTTCCCTGGCTTGTCTTCGCACTACGCTGTGGCATTTGACGTTGGCACCACAACGCTTGCTGCCGCGCTCCTGGATCTTCGGGACGGGCGCATTGTGAAATCGGTGACTGAGCTGAATCCTCAGGTACGGTTTGGGGGCGACGTTATCTCACGCATTGCCTACAGTGTTGAACACGGATGCCTCCCCCTGCGTCAGGTTCTCACTAAGGCCTTGGAGCAGATGACGCTCCAACTGTGCAAGGCAGCTGAGATTTCTCCATCGCAGATAGTGGCTGGGGCTCTAGTGGGAAATTCTTTTATGCTTCACTCTCTTCTCGGCGTGAATCCTTATTCGCTTGGCCAAGCTCCCTATCGACCTCTGTGGCGTGAGCCCCTTGAGCTCCTCGGCTCGGAGATTGGCTTGCCTGCGCTAGCGGAAGCGCTGGTTTTTGTGCCACCC
This sequence comes from Candidatus Sumerlaeaceae bacterium, assembly GCA_049968255.1. Taxonomy (GTDB): domain Bacteria; phylum Sumerlaeota; class Sumerlaeia; order Sumerlaeales; family Sumerlaeaceae; genus DRVG01. The sequence continues at coordinate 217,461 of JBMFRB010000004.1, forward strand.
CTTCTAGGGAACCATGTCGGCGCGGACGCAGCGGCCGCTATTGTGGCCACACAGCTCGACGTGGGAGAAGCGCCGCGGCTGCTGGTAGACCTCGGCACGAATTGCGAGGTCGTCCTATCCGTCAAAGGCTCATTACTTGTGACGTCCGCTGCTGCAGGGCCCGCATTTGAAGGCGGAAATATCACCCATGGGATGCGTGCCACACGAGGTGCAATAGATCGAGCTGCCCTGACCGCCGCCGGCGATCTGTGGATTCACACGATAGGGAATTCCCAGCCTCTTGGAATTTGTGGGGCTGGTCTCGTTCATCTGGTGGATTTGTTAGTTTCCCTGGGCGTGATTGATCAAACAGGCCGGCTGCTTTGGCGCGAAGAACTGCCTGAGCCGGTTGCGTCCTGGCCACTGGCCGAACGCATTGTCTGTAGCCCCTCAGGCGAACAAGCTTTTGTTGTCGCTGATCCCCCTCATGGCAAAACGATCACACTTACGGCTTCTGATGTACGCCAATTGCAATTGGTGAAAGGTTCGATTCGGGCAGCGATAGAAATTCTCCTCAAGGAAGCGGAGCTCTCTGCGGATCAACTTCAGACCATCTTTGTGACAGGACTTTTGGGATGCCATCTCAAGAAGTCCAGTTTGCTTCGCCTCGGTCTCTTGCCATTAGTCAAACCTGGCAAGATCGAGCTGCTTGGCAATGCAGCGGCTTTCGGATGCCGTCAGGTTCTCGTAGATAAATCAGCATGGAAGCGCGCATGCGCTTTGCCCAGTTCTGCCCGACACGTCGAGCTCGCCGAGCACGCTGACTATGCAGATCGGTTCGCGCAGATGATGGCGTTTTCCCCCGCCTAATCGCGCGTCAAATTCTCAGGGAAGCGAACCTTGCCCCTTCGCAACATTGAAGCCTGTGTGCTGGATAAAAGAAATTATTGCTTCTCCAACGCTTGCAGTTGAGCTTTCAGGCTACGCTCTAGTCGATCAAGGGCAGGCATGTTATCAAATTCGTTTTTTAGCGCGATCACTCGCTCCAGAGCTGCCCTGATGCCCTCAGCATCATTCTCGGCGAGTTCACGCCGCGTCAGCGCTGACATGCTGCATGCGGCCAGTGTATCTTCCTCGTTGTAGATTGTCCAAGTTTTGCCAATGGCGCCGTCCTTCGGTCGCTGGCGTTTCACGAGTTCCACAGCGCGATCAAACGCTTGCAGTGCTTCCTTTTTCTCACCGAGTTCACGCAATAAGTATCCGCGCATGAGCTCTAGTTGGAAGGCCGTCTTGTTGTGCTGCAATCCATCTTCGACAAACTTCACGGCCTCGCGCAACGCTTTCTCGTTGTGAAGTGTTTTCAGCCACCAGGCCCCAATCATGTACGCTCGCACATTTTTCGGATCGACGAGCGTGGCAAGCCGATACCACGGCAGCAGCTCCACCCCGCCAATGTGTTGGTGAGGGAGGCGAGGATCGCGCCACGGTTTCACCTGGCGTTCGAGGTCACCCAAGAAGCCCCGAAAATCGTTTTCCGGCGTGCGAATCAATGTCGCGAGGTGTTCGTGCCCGTGGTCATGTTCCTCGCCTGCGGTCTTACTGGTTTCGTGTTCCCGCAATGCCGGAGATGACGTTGCCGTGTCGGTTCCATGGCCCGGCTCAGTGGAGGAACTTTTCATGTGTTCAATGTTTCCCGATGCAGCCAACTCCTCCGCATCAATATGCGGCATATAAGCCACCCCACCATGAAGGTAGCGTTCTGTTTTGATAAAAAGCATATCACTGAGGTTGGTCCGAAACTCGCCAAGGATTGTGGCTATGGCGCTAGAGTTACGCCGCTGCTGCGCGGCGAAGTCTGAGAAACGCACCGAATAGGTTTCTTGCGCGGAAATCATTTTCAAAATTGCTGGGACCACAGCAAAGAGCACCGTGGCCGCCCATGTAGCTGCTCTCACGCTTTGCGCAACGACTGTGTCTTTTCGTTCTGCCATAGTTTACAACCCCCTCTTATAGAAACTATAGCACGCCCAGCCGAGGCAAAACGCTGAGACTATGACCGCGTATCCGAGCCTCAGTGCCACATCAAGTGTTGGTAACGGCGGAATGCCATCTGTGTAGCGATCCACTAAGTTCAAAATTCCAAAATCAGGGATGTAACGTACAATCCAATCGATGCATTGGCCCAAGGTCGTTTCGGGGAGGTGCCCTCGCACCGCAGCGCTTATCCGGTGTCCGGCAAGAAGAAGCAAAACAAGGACGACAATGTTCACCGACTTAGGCCACCACACGGAAAGGAGAATTCCCATGGCTGCCAGCATTGCCAGCGAAGCCATTTGCAGCATCACAGCCTGGGCGAATGTCGCTGGGGAAAGTCCAGCCACATAAGGCGCCGGAAGCCAGCACAGCAAAAGAAGGGTAAAGGTCGTAAAAACACCAGCTACCCACGCCGCAAACCACTTTCCCAAAATGAAGTGATGGCGTGCCACCGGTTTTGCGAGAACTGGATAAATTGTGCGGGCTTCGATTTCATCCGGGAGGGCGCGCACAGCAAAAAGCAAAGCCATCAAATGGCCGAAAAAGAACGCTAACGAAAGTCCCAGGTTTAGTACGAAAGCTCCTGTTGCAGGATCTTCCACGCCAACGATGCGCACAAGCAAAGCTCCAACCAAATAAAGCCCCATCAAAAGTAGGAGAGCGTAGAACTCTCGACGGCGCAGAACTTCCAGAAAATGCGCACGCGTTAGGAGCGCGACTGCGCAATTCAATGTCACGACACGAGTGCTTGAAGTCGTCATAGCGGCTTCCTCCGGAAAAAGAGGTAAGCTAAGCCAAAATAGGCAGACGCATAAACGGCCGCGTAGACGGTTAGCGCCCCCATGGTCGACAAGGCTAATGGCTTCCAGGTGTCCGAGTGGACAACCTTCTCGCTCAAGTCAAGCAACCGCAGCTGCGGAACGAGGTACAGAACTGCTTTCAGTGCTACCTTCACGTTACTGCCGACGTAGTCATATATGTAGGAAATGCTTGTCATGATAATAGAGGCGGCGAAGTAAAGGATGGCCCCGATGGTGATTGCTGCGTCCAGGTTTAGCCACATGGAGAGCCAGAATGCTAGTGTAGCCAGGATCAGTAGGGCGAGAAGTTGCAAATAAACAAATTGGAGCAACAGCCCCGGTGAGAGTTTCGAGCCGATGTAGATGGCCCCTGCAATATAAACAGCCAGGAAGAGAGCATAGGAAAAGGTTGCAGCCAACATCACACCCAGAAGTTTGCCAGCCATGAACGTGGCGCGTGAAATTGGCTTGGCAAGAAGGGGATAGATCGTGCGCGCTTCGAATTCGCGCGGCAACTGGCGCGCCGCTAACACGATGGTTGTCAGGGCCGAGGCAGTGCTCATGACCGCCAGCGAAACCTCGCAGTAGAATTTGCTCAAGCCCCGCAAACCGAAGAAATCTATGGACATAACTCCAGCAATGACCAAACACGACACAAGCACAATGGCATAGATCTCCTTGCGCCGTACCGCTTCAACAAGCACACTACGCGCGATCAGCCATACGGCTCTCATTTTTGATCCTCCTCTTGGCGCACTTCATGGATAAGATTGATAAAAAAATCTTCCAGCGACTGGCTCTTCGAACTTGTGCTCAGAATTTGAGCTCCCACTGCAACTAGCTCCGTCACCGCACGTGCATAATCCGCCACATCTCGAATCGTTGCGCGGTACGTCTCGCCCATTTTTTCTACGGAATGCTTCCTCAGCACATCGGGAAATGCTGCCGAATTTGGCATAACGAATGTGATTTCAAACATGTTGAGTGGCTTGAGCAACTCTTGCACGGGCGCCTGGGTCACAATGCGCCCTTTGTGAATGATGATGACCCGGTCGCAGAGATTTTCAACCTCCGTCAATTCATGCGAACTGAAGAAAATAGTCCGGCCGCGTTCTTTGAGTTTCATGAGAACCCGGCGCAGATCGTAGCGCCCGACGGGATCCAAACCGCTGGACAACTCATCGAAGATGAGAAGCTCAGGGTCAGCGATAATGGCTTGGGCAATACCAAGCCGCTGCTGCATGCCTTTTGAGTAGCTGCGCAGCAAGACTTCTTCTTTCCCTTTGAGGGCAAGTTCCTCGAAAAGCTCCGGAATCCGGCAGCGCAGTTCTTCTTTCGGGAGCCCATGAAGACCACCATAAAGTTCGAGTAACTCGCGCCCTTTCATAAAAGGATAATAAAGAGCAACCTCTGGTAAGTAGCCAATTCGCCGGCGGCTCTCGACTGTTCCGGCTTTAGCGCCGAAAATTCGCACGGTGCCAGCGGTCGGAAAGATAAAGCCCATCAACGTCTTTATTGTGGTGGACTTGCCGGCGCCGTTTGCCCCCACAAAGCCCACGCATTCCCCCGGATAGATCTCAAAGGAAATGCCGTTGACTGCTCGCACTCGCGTAGCGCCTGAACCGTAATCCACCACTAAATCTTGAACTTCCACGATCGGCTGCATATTTTCCATAGGCCGTCCCTCGCTTTGAGTCAGCCGGCCATCTCACGGCCAGCCAAGTCACCTCATCCACATCTACTGATTCACAAAATGTCATGCGCAGTGTCTATCAGTTTCCTTTGCAAAACGAATGCCAAAAAGGCCCCATATCGCTGTTGGTCTAACTCGTGAGCCGGAGCGAGACATGATGCGCAAATCGTTTCTTAACGCGGTGGCAGAAGGACAAATCCTGGTTTGTGACGGAGCAGCAGGAACAGAGTTGCAGCGCCGGGGGCTTCCCTTCGGGCTATGCGGTGACATCTGGAACCTCGACAGTCCCACCGCTGTGGCTGAAGTCCACCGCAGCTATGTAGCCGCGAGAGCCGATATTCTTCTCACAAACACTTTCAGCACGAACCGTTACCGTTTGGCCCATTTTGGGCTGAGCAATAAAGTTCGCGACATAGCCACCGCCGCCGTGGAAATTGCGCGCCGTTCCGCCTGCCCTCAGAATTACATCCTCGGCGACATCGGCCCGCTCGGCGAATTCCTTGAGCCAATTGGAGAAATTACGCGTGCCCAAGCGGTGTCCGCATTTCAGGAAGTGGCTCAGGTGTTTGCCGACCTTGGGGTGGATGGAATGATCATCGAGACTCTCTCGGCAACGGAAGAAATGGAATGTGCCGTGGAAGCTGTGCGCAACGTCGCGCCCACCACACCGCTGGTGGCATGCTTTACTTTCGAAAAGACCGCGGCGGGATTGCGCACAATGACTGGCGCCACTCCGGAGGACTGTGCACGATTGCTCACGGGCCTCCCTGTGGACGTCGTAGGAACGAATTGCGGCGCAAATCTTGACGAAGATTCTTATGTCGAAATTGTGCGCTGCTTCGCGCAGATCTCAAAACGTCCTGTTCTCGTCGAGCCCAACGCTGGCACGCCGGTGCTGGAAGATGGAAAAATTGTCTACAAAGCTACCCCCGAAGAGTTGGCCAGTTGGATAAGCCCACTCCTTGCCGCTGGAGCCAAGGTCATCGGCGGATGCTGTGGCACAACCCCCGCCCACATCCGCGCCATTCGCCAAACTCTTCAGACTGTGTTGTAAACCGAAACTGCAGGCAGGAGTCGATGCTTGCTTCCCCTTCGTCGCGTGGTATGACATCCTAAAAGTATGAGCACAACGTGGCGAATCCCATTATGCGATCTGACCTACGACGAGCTAGAAGAGCGCGCGGTCCTCGATGTTCTGCGATCGAAATGGCTAACGATTGGGCCCCGAACTCTTGAGTTCGAGGAACGCCTCGCTGCCTATCTCGGGGTGCGCCATGTCATTGCTGTAGCAAATTGCACCGCTGCGCTTGAACTGGCCTACCGGCTAGCGTTTCACACTGCACCAAATCACTCTCGCTTTGTGGTGGTGCCGACCATGACCTTTGTGGCCACGGCAAATGCTGTGATTGCTGCTGGCGGGACGCCAATCCTCGTGGATTCACTGGCTGACGATGATCCTCGAATAGATCCCAAGGGAGTTGAGCAAGCTATCAATGAGCATGGTGGCGCTCACATCTGCGCTATGCATTATGCAGGTGTTGACGTTGGGACGCAGCACCTTCAGTTGCTCGCAGAACAAGCAGGAGGCTGGCTCATTGAGGATGCTGCCCACGCCATTGGCGGGACCACAGCTGCGGGCCTAAAGCTTGGAACCAGCGGCCATTTGGGCTGCTTTTCTTTTTTCTCGAACAAGAATCTTGCCACCGGCGAAGGGGGCGCCCTCGTGACAAATGATGACGAACTCGCGCGTTTGGCGCGTCTGCTGCGCGGTCATGGTCTCACATCGAGCACTGCTGAGCGCCACTTTGCTCGGGTCGGTGCTTATGACGTCGTCGAGTTTGGTCACAACTTCCGGTGGACAGAGATCAGCGCTGCCCTTGGTCTTGTTCAACTCGTAAAACTCGACGAGATGAATCAGCGCCGGCGCGAATTGCTTCGGCGATACGCAGGGAATCTAGAGGGTACGAAGGGAGCGAGAATTCTCTTTGCCGAAGACGCCACACTACCCCACAGCGCGGCCCACCTCTGTGTGGCGGCCTTTTCCACTTCGACAATTCGCGATCGGGTGCGCGACGTTCTGCACCAACATGGTATTCAGACCTCGCACCATTACCGTCCCGTGCATACGTTTCAAATCTATCGGAATCGCGCGGCGAAAAACTCGGGGTTGCGGGTTATGCCCTGTCCAAACGCAGAGAAATTTTCCGACCGAGTGCTAACGCTTCCGCTTTATCCCAAATTATCCGAAAGCGCTGTTGATGAAATCTGTGACTTGATTCGCTCGACCGTTGCCGCCACAGGGGAGCCCATATGACACAGCTCTCAGTCATCATCCCCGTCTACAACGAGGTCGCCACGTTGGCGACGGTGCTCGATGCCGTGCGGCGCGTGCCTATTGAAAAGGAGATCATTGTGGTTGACGGGAACTCGACCGACGGTACCCGCGATGTGCTCGAACGAGAAGCTCAACGAGGAGACATCATTCCCGTTTTTCAATCGCAACGCAACGGTAGGGGAGGGGCGCTGCAAGAAGGAATCAAGCTCGCCCGCGGAGAGGTCATTGTCTTCCAGGATGCAGACCTTGAGCTAGATCCATCATGTTTCCCCCAACTACTCGCACCCATCGTTGCTGGCGAGTGCGACGTCGTCTTCGGCTCGCGATTTCTAAGCCAAAAACCGCCTATGACTTTCCTTCAGTTTTGGGGCAACCGACTAGTCAATGCGGTACTGAATTTGCTCTACGGGACACAGATCACCGATGTCGAAACGTGCTACCAGATGTTTAGACGCGATGTAGTTCGAAACATTCATTTCGATCGCAAGGACATGTCATTCACCGTCGAGCTCGCTGTAAAAATGATCCGCAACGGCCTGCGAATCAAAGAGGTTCCCGTCACTTATGTGCCGCGATCAAAGGCCGAAGGGAAAAAGCTCTATTGGGCCGACGGCTTCATTTCGCTTTGGGTACTCTTCCGCTATCGTTTATTTTCATGACGGCTTGCGCAAATTTTCGCCCGCTGCCTCAATACGTTTAGACGGCAAAAGTTTATCCTGAGGAGGACGAGACATGGCAAAACGTGTAGCAGTGCTGCTATCTGGGTGTGGAGTGTTTGACGGAAGCGAAATTCATGAAGCTGTTCTTACCCTTTTGGCCTTGGACAATCATGGCGCGGAAGCTGTGTGCTGTGCGCCAGACATCGACCAGCGAGACGTGATAAATCACGCCACGGGGCAGCCGATGCCTGAAACGCGTCACGTGCTCGTGGAGGCGGCTCGTATCGCACGGGGCAAGATCGAAAACATCTCAAAAATCACGCCTGCCGTCGTCGATGCACTTATCATACCGGGCGGATATGGAGCCGCAAAAAATCTGTGCTCCTACGCAGTGGATGGACCGCGCGCGAAGGTTCACCCAGAGGTGGCACGTGTGATCTACGACTTTGTTCAGGCACGCAAACCTATCGCTGCCATTTGCATTGCCCCGGTTGTCGTGGCTGCGGTGTTTCGCGATACCAAAGACATCATCCCCACGCTCACTATTGGCAATGATCAGAAGACCATCCTCGATCTCAACACCATGGGCGCAGATCACGTAGAATGCTCGGCACGGGAGATCATCGTAGATCGCAAAAACAAAATTGTCACCACGCCGGCGTACATGCTCGCTAAAGGCCCTGCTGAGCTCTACGTCGGCATCGAAAAAGCCGTAAAAGAAATCCTCGAACTCTGCGAAGTCAACTGAGCAGCCCGATGACAAAAAAACTTGTGGTTTTTGCAAGCGGCGGTTTCGAGCTAGCTGGCTTTTGGGATATGCCCGAGCGCGACGGCCCATGTCCGGGCGTGCTCTGTTGCCATGGTTTTACAGGACATCACGTGGAGGCCAGGCGGCTCTACTCTCGTTTGGCCCGGATGCTTGCGGACCGTGGGGTTGCCGTTTTTCGGTTCGATCATCGCGGCTGTGGTGATTCGAGTGGTGACTTTATTGACTTTACTCCCAAAGGCTTGCTTGAAGATCTGCAAGCAGCCACACGGCAGTTTATTGCGGAGCCGCGGCTCGACCAGCAACGTCTCGCCGTGGTTGGCTACAGCCTTGGCGGATTGGCTGCATCCTATGTATTGTCGCGAAATCCACAACTTTGGCAGACAGCTGTTTTCTGGGCGGGAGTGGCTCGACCGGAAATCATCAGAGATCGCCTTGCTCAATATCCGGCCTTCCAGGGCTACCGAGAGCGAGGTTACATGGATTACGGCGGTTTTCGGATTAGTGCCGCTTACATTGACGAAATCGGGACGCTCACAGCCCCGGTCGAATGGGCAAAACAGTTCCCTGGCCCGATTCTATTTTGTCACGGTGAGGACGACGACATCGTCCGGCTCGAACAGTCGCATCTCTTTCTCTCCGCAAGAAGCAATGCCGGCGATCGGCTGAAAGTTTTTGCTGGGGCGGATCACGGCTTTTCCTCTTGCGATACGCTTGATGATCTGCTGAAAACGACGGTTGGCTGGCTTGCGGAAAAGTTGGGCGTTGCGAATAGTTGAGGGAGCTTTATGTCTGGGTTAACGCTGCTGCCTGTTCGAAACCACGCCAAGTGGCTTTTCACGCTGACATTGATCCTCACGGGCATCGGCGTGGTGTTTGTGCTAAGTGCCAGTGCGCCATATGCTGCGCGCGATGAGATGCGCATGTTTACCATTTCTCTGCGGGATGGAAACTTGCCCGAAGGTGCCCCGACCGTCCACGGGGCCAAATTTTTTGTTCGTCAGCTTATCTGGGCCCTTTTCTCCATCGTCGTGATGTGGAGGATTTCCCTCACCGATTCGCGTTTTCATGCGGATCACTCAAAATGGTATCTCCTCGCTGCCATCGTGATGCTGGCGTTAGTCTTTGTGCCACACATTGGAATCCAACGCAACGGTGCGCACCGGTGGATCGGGTTTGGACCCGTACAGATCCAGCCTTCAGAATTTGCCAAAATTGCTCTGATCCTGCACTGCGCCGTGCAGCTCGCCACTCAGAGAGGTGGTGCTCCTCGAAAATTTGGCTTTTTCCTCGATTTTCTGCCTCTCCTCGCCGTTCTCGGGGTCCTTGTGGGGCTCATTATCATCGAGCCTGACCTGGGCACATGTATGGTTCTTGGTATCATTGCATTTTCCATGTGGGCCGTTGGCGGAGTACCCATTCGATATCTCGCATCGATGATACTGCTGGGCGTGGGGTTTGTGGTAGTTGCTGTGCTGGCCGAGCCCTACCGTATGCGCCGACTTTTCGCGTTTCTCGACCCTGAGCAAGATCCGCTTGGTGCAGGCTATCACCTTCTCAATTCGCTCATCGCTGTCGGCACTGGGGGCCTGACCGGCCGCGGTATCGGCCAAGGACCATCGAAGTATTTGTTCCTCTCTGAGTGTCACACAGACTTCATCTTTTCTATTATTTGCGAAGAGGCGGGCTTTGTTGGCGCTTGCATTGTTCTTCTGCTCTTTCTTGCGTTTGTGATCGTGGGATTTGATGTGGCCAAGCGCGTCGAGGAAATCGAGCAGAAGCTCATTGCCGTGGGTGTGACGGTCATGATTGGTGCCCAGGCTTTCGGCAACATGGCTGTGGCAATCGGCTTGCTGCCCACGAAAGGATTAGCCTTGCCGTTTATCAGCTATGGAGGAAGCTCACTGCTTGCTAACATGTTTGCAGTGGGAATTCTAATCAGAATCGCAACGGAAATTGAATACGACCACGCCGAGAGTCAGATCGAGACGGTGGCTTACGGCCCCCGCGTGAGAGCGCTTTAGAATTCAAGGAGGATATGCGAACGATGGCCAGAATCCTCATTTTCTATTATTCGCGCACCGGGAACACGGAGAAAATGGCTCAGCTCATTGCTGAGGGAATGCAGCTTGTCCCAGGCGTGAAGGTGGAGCTAGCACGAGTACCAGGCTTGCAGGCGTCCCTATGGCTAGACTATGATGCTCTGGTGGCGGGCGTGCCGGTCTATTATGGAATGATTCCCGCGGCAATGAAGCAGCTGTTCGACGAGAGTGTCGAATTCCATGGCCAGCTCAAAGGAAAGCTTGGTGGCGCTTTTGCGTCTTCCGCGAATGTGGGCGGTGGAAACGAGACGGCCATTCTTGATATCATTCACGGATGGCTCATTCACGGCATGCTAGTGATGGGCGACTATTCTAATGATCACTACGGTCCCGTCTCCATTGGCGAGCCCGATAAACGGGCTCACGAAGTGTGCCTGCGATGGGGCCAAACGTTCGCGGAAACCGCAGTGCGGTTATTTGGGCCGCCCACCGAATAGCGGCTAGAAGTGAGCCTGAACGTCTCAGCGTTTTTCTGGCTCATGCTCTCTTGTCTCTGAATCTATGCCTTTGGCTTTCGGAATATCGGGCGTACTGATCTCCGACCGTCCCATAGGCGCACGAATGCCGTGCAAGTGGACAAGCTCACCACCACGCGCCGCTGCATTTACGAGAGCTGCACAGCCACCCACGTACAGAAGGAAATAGATGGCCATGAGGGTGACGGTCAGCTTCTCGCTGGGGCGCGTCTTCATGAATCTTTCGCCGTAACGATCAAGGCCAAGAACGACCGCGTAGAGTAAGGCCAGAATCACGAATAGATTCCTTGCCAGCTCTCCGGCATCTTCATGCCCTTCAACAAAAACACGAAGCTGCACAGGGACATGGAGAGCCTCAGCAGAGGCCTCGCCAGTGATGGTGGCAACTATGGCACCCATGGTGCCGAGCACGCAGACTGCGAGGCCGGCCCCCCACGCGGCGCGTCTTGTCCGTTTGAAGGCCATTCCCCATAAAAGAAAATATGGCACAATCAAGAGCAGGGCTATCGGAAAATGAACGATGGCGGGATGGAGTCCTTCCCAAGGTGGCATGGTCAAAAGTTGAATCATCTTTTCGCATCCTGTAAGTAAGTCAGCAATTCCTCTCTCAGCAGCCGAAGCACGTCGTCAAGAATCAAGCGATCCGAAGAAATCCGGTCTTGCGTAACTACTTTTCGCAGGCACGACTGGTGTCCTTGCGATTTATAAACGATAGTGGGCGACGATGACTTCGGATATCAGTTTCCTGAAAACCGATGAAATGCTTGTGAACATGGGGCCGCAGCACCCATCCACGCACGGCGTTCTGCGCGTGGTGGTTCGCACGGATGGCGAAGTGGTACGCAAAGCGGTTCCTCACATTGGTTATCTCCACCGGTGTAAGGAGAAATGCGCGGAGGCGGTGACCTATTCGCAATTCATTCCTTACACTGATCGGATGGACTATCTCGCTTCGATGTCGAACAACTTCGCGTTCTGCTGGGCGGTCGAGAAGCTCGGCGGTATCGAAGTGCCGGAACGCGCGGAATACATTCGCGTCATCGTGGCCGAACTGCAGCGCATCGCATCCCACCTTGTTGCGTTCGGCACATATGGCTTGGATTTGGGAGCGGTCACGCCGTTTCTCTACGCGTTTCGCGAGCGCGAAAAAATTTTGGACATCTTTGAACGCATTTCCGGTGCTCGTCTTACCTATTCCTATGGCCGCATCGGCGGCGTGATGCGGGATTTCGATCAAGTTGCCGTCGATATGACGCATCGGTTCCTGGATGATTTCGAGCGCCGGTGGGAAGAGTACAACGCGCTGCTTACAGAAAACGAAATTTTCATCAAGCGCACCGCAAACATCGGCGTCATCCCGAAAGATCTCGCTATTGCTTATGGTCTAAGCGGGCCTTGTCTGCGGGCAAGCGGGGTTCGCTTCGACATTCGACGTGCTGAGCCTTATTCTGTCTATGATCGCTTCGAGTTTGACATCCCGGTCGGCGAAGGCAAAATGGGAGCCGTGGGTGACTGCTGGGACCGCTATTGGGTCCGCATGGCTGAGATGAAAGAAAGTTGTCGGATCATACGTCAAGCTCTCGATGCTCTTCCCGAGGGACCTGTGAGCAACCCAAAGGTTTTGCGCGTCTTAAAGCCAGCAGCTGGCGAAATTTACTTTCGCGCGGAGAACCCTCGTGGTGAACTTGCCTTCTACATCGTGAGTGTAGGGGAGAAAAAACCTTACCGTTGTCGTGTCCGTGGACCGAGTTTTTGCAACCTTAGTGTGCTAAGCGAGGTGGCCAAAGACTGTCTTATTGCCGATGTGGTCGCGATTATCGGTTCGATTGATATTGTGCTCGGCGAGTGCGATCGCTAGTTCTACCACGGCGGCTGGGTGGTCTCAAACTCATGCAGCGCCTCCTCAAATACGGCTAGCACACCCTTGACATATTGTTCGACGGAGAAGCGTGCACGGCAATGCTCATAGGCCGCTTGCCCCATGCGCTGCCGCAGCTGTGGCGCATAGGCCAGCTCCGTGACAGCGGCCACGAAATCTTCCAAATAATACCAGAACACTTTATCGTCGCGAGCCTGCTCATTGCCGATCAAGATCCCGGTCTCATTTTGAATGATGAGCTCTTGGATACCACCGACGCGGCTTGCAATTGTCGGCACACCTGCAGCGGCAGCTTCGATCACCACCCGACCGAACCCCTCGTCATTGCTTATCAATACGTGCAAGTCGAGCGCCGCAAAAATGTCGGCAATTCGTTCTTGGAACGACAAAAATTTCACACGGGACGCGACGCCTAATTTTTCTGCAAAGCTACGAAGCTCATCGGCATAATGCTGCTGCCCGGGACTCGGATCGCCAACGAAAAGAATATACGCGGAAGGAACCTTCTGAAGAATGACGGGCGCCGCCTCGAGCAAAAACATCGGCCGTTTCCGCGGCATCAGCAGCCCAATGCTTCCGATGACAAAGTCATCTCGACCAAAGCCCAGTCGCTGCCGAGTGCGGTCCCGTCGTTTCCAGGCCTGCTCGAACTCCTCAAAATCAATCCCATTGTAAACCACACGCACTTTTTGCATAAACCACGGTTCGCCACGAAAATCCTGCGCGGCCGCATGCGAGACGGCAATGAGACGGCTTGCCTCGCCTAGGAGGTAGTTCTCAGTCATGCGTGGCGTGACGGAGAGCCGATTATGCGTCACGATGGGTTGTCTTGGTTTGCCAAATTGGCGCTTTAGCGTGACGTTGCAAAAGAGTTCTTTCCAGAGGGCGGCCTTGGAACTCGCTGCCACCGCATGTGGATTTGGATAAATTTCATTGCAATGGATAAGGTCTATGGATTTTTCCACAAGCAGCTGTCGCAAATCTCTAACCCGGCTTGGAATAATCTTCCATGCGTAGCCTTTGCGCCAAGGAGGAAGCTCGAGCGCAATCCAGGGCAGTTTGCGCCTGTCTAATTCTTCTGTCAGCGGACCTGGGCGCGGAACAAGGACAAGCGGCTCAAATCGGCTTCCAGCGATTGCCTTCACGAGTGTCAGAAGACTGCGCCGCGCTCCAAGAAGCCGGACGCTTGGGGTGATGTGTAGCACTCGAATGTGTTTCATTGCTCCGTCTATTCGCCCAACGGGTGGGTCTTAGGCAAGCGGGTGTTTAAAAGCTTTGGCATGCTCACGTGGAAAACGCTCCGGCACATCGCCAACACGCTCCACCACAAAAAGCACTCGATCTTGGTGATCGCCGCCCAACCGATAGCGCACAGCCTCCCTCAACTCGGCGCCTAATTGTCCGAGCACCTTGGAAGTGCGCTCCGCTTCGGCGAAAGAAGCTTCCGTCTTAAAAAGAACAAGTCGCCCACCCTTCCTAAGTAGTGCCACACCAATCTCACACAGCGAGGCAAATGCCCCAACGGCTCGGGCGGTCACGACGTCGAAAGTACCACGATGCTCAGAACGAGCCACCTGTTCAGCGCGCTGCGGGAGGACTTCCACATTCTCAATACAGCAGTGCGAGACCGCGCGGCGAAGAAATGCCGCTTTCTTGCCAATGGATTCGACGGCATACCATCGGCAGGCGCTCATGGAGACCGCGAGGGGGATAACCGGAAAGCCGGCTCCCGCTCCTATGTCCGCTGCTTTGTGGCTTCCCGAGAACCAATATAACAATCTCAGCGGAGCCAACGAATCGGCGAAATGTAATTTTGCGATCGCTTGAGGATCACGAATTGCAGTAAGGTTATGACGCTGATTCTCCTCGATCAGATACGCCATAAACGTGGCTAAAGTTTCAATCCGTGCGTCTTCTGACACCAGGTCTCGGATCCACGGCTCCGCAAGCAGATAGTTTCGGTATGTGACTGCTGTATCCATTGAGTCGCAATGTTGGGCCAGAAGAGACGTATCCAAATGAACGAACGCAAGTCGGAAAAACGTTCCTATCCTGTTGCCAAAGAATATTGAAATTGAACCCCAGCTGCAGGGCGTAGTTTGATGATCCGCAAAGCATGGCGATAGCCCTTTCTGTGTTGGAGAAACGGCGGTGAGCACACCTGAATTCGTTCATCTTCACTTGCATAGCGAGTACAGTCTTCTCGACGGCGCTTGCCGATTTGATTCGCTACCCAAACGTGTTGCGCAGCTGGGAATGAAAGCTGTGGCATGCACGGATCATGGCAATCTGTTCGGCGTGGTGAATTTTTATGATGCTTGCCTAGCCAATGGGATCAAACCCATCATCGGGGCGGAACTCTATATCACCCCGCGTAGTCGTTTAGAGAAAAGGGTCGAAGGAGAGCGGCGGACATCTGCCAATCATATCCTTATCCTCGCTGAGAATTCTGAAGGGTACGCAAATCTGTGCAAACTCTCATCTCTTGGCTTCCTCGAAGGGTTTTACGGAAAACCACGCATTGATTTTGAGGCCCTCGCCGCCCACGCCAAAGGACTCATTGTCACCACAGCTTGCCTCAAAGGCCTTGTGCCCGAGGCGCTGACCCAGCAAAATCTCAAGCAGGCTCAAGAGTACCTCGGCACATTTCGCGACATCCTTGGTCCCGATAATTTCTACGTCGAGCTCATGGACCATGGAATTCCCGAGCAGAAAAAAATTCTGCCGCAGCTTGTCCAATTAGCTAAACGTGAAAAACTCCGCGTGATTGCGACCAATGATTGTCATTATCTGACGCGAGAAGATGCGCGAATGCACGATATTCTCCTCTGCGTGCAGACAGGCACAAAGCTGAGCGATCCCAATCGCATGCGCTACGAACCAACCGAATTTTACCTGAAGTCGCCCGAGGAGATGTACCAAATCTTTCGCGAGATTCCTGAAGCATGTCGCGAGACCGTTGCGATAGCAGAGCGTTGCAACGTTGAGCTCCAGTTCCAGCAAAAATTGCTACCCATATTCAAAACTCCGGATGGAAGCACACCGGAAGAGTATCTTCGTCGGCTCGCGCTCGAAGGGCTCGAGGCGCGCTATGGCACACCTACAGAGGAGCATTTCAAGCGTCTCGAGCTTGAGCTCAACACGATATGCCGCATGAACTTAGCCTCGTATTTCCTCGTCGTATGGGATTTCGTTCATTACGCGAAGGTCAACCGCATTCCGGTGGGCCCGGGACGCGGTAGCGCCGCGGGCGCTCTCGTCGCTTACTGCCTTGGCATCACCGACATAGATCCGCTTCCGCACAACCTGCTGTTCGAGCGTTTTCTCAATCCGGAACGTGTTTCGATGCCAGACATAGACATCGATTTCTGCTATGAAAAACGCGGGAAGGTCATCGAATACGTCAAGCGCAAATACGGGGAGCGCAACGTTGCACAAATCATTACGTTCGGGACGCTCAAGCCTAAGAACGCAGTGCGTGACGTCGGGCGGGTGCTTGAAGTGCCGCTCGATAAGGTGGACCGCATTTGCAAGCTCATTCCCGACATGCTGAAGCCCGAAAAGGGAGAAAAGGCAATCGATCGCGCACTGCGCGATAGCCCGGAACTGAAAGCTCTCTACGATTCGGATCCCGAAGCGCGCCAAATCATTGACTACGCCAGACAGATTGAAGGCATGGCCCGCCACGCCTCCACCCATGCTGCGGGCGTTGTTATCTGCGACCGCGACCTGACGGACGTGCTTCCACTCTACAGGGTCACGGATAGCAACGACATTGTTACCCAGTTCCCCATGGGAATTGTCGAGCGTCTCGGCCTCCTAAAAATGGACTTCCTGGGGCTAAAAAACCTTACCATTATCGAGAACGCCCTGAAGAGCATTCACAAAAACTACGGGTTGGAGATTGATTGGCAGAAAATAGGTCTCGATGACCCTGCGACCTATAAACTTTTGCGTGAAGGCCGCACGCTTGGGGTTTTCCAGCTTGAATCCGAGGGCATGACTAAACTCGTGCGCGAGCTTGCCCCCACCCGCTTCGAGGACCTCGTGGCGCTCCTGGCCCTTTATCGCCCCGGCCCTCTTGGCACCAACATGCATACGGAATTTGTTGAGTGCAAGCACGGCCGAAAAGAGGTCGTTTATGACCATCCTTCCCTCGAACCGATCCTGCGCGACACCTACGGCATGATTCTCTATCAAGAGCAAGTGATGCAAATTGCGCAGGTGCTAGCAGGCTTTAGCTTGGGTCAAGCCGACCTCATGCGGCGCGCTATGGGTAAAAAGAAAAAGGACGAGATGGCTAAGATCCGCAGCGATTTTATCGAAGGAGCTGTCTCACGCGGCGTGGATCGCCAACTTGCCGAGCAAATTTTCGAAAAGATCGAGTACTTCTCTGGTTACGGATTCAACAAATCTCACAGCGCCGCTTATGCACTCATTTCTTTTCGGACTGCATATCTAAAGGCGCACTTCCCAGTGGACTACCTCGCCGCGCTGATGACGAACGCCATCGGCGACAAAATCGAAGAGATGGAAAAATACTTTTCCGAGGCAAACGAGATCGGCGTTCAAATTCTCCCGCCAGACATTAACGAATCGGATAAATATTTTACCGTTAGCCACGGAAACATCCGGTTTGGGTTGGCTGCCATCAAAAATGTTGGAGCAGCAGCCGTCGAGGCCATCATCGCCGCGCGAGAAAAAGGTGGCCCATTCCGCAATTTCGTGGATTTCTGCGAGCGCGTGGATCTCGTTCTCCTCAACGCTCGCATGATGGACTCTCTCATCAAAGTTGGCGCTTTCGATTCGCTCGGTATTCGCCGAAGCCAGCTCCTAGAAACTTATCAACATGTTATTGAGCTAGTACAAGAGCGCAAAAAAGAGCGTGAGCTCGGGCAGGGCTCGCTGTTTGACATATTCGCCGTCGATAGCTCCGCAGAGGGCAATTCCGCTCTGAGCCTTGAGTCTTGGCAACTCCCCGATATTCCTGAAATCTCTGACCAGCAGAAAATGCAGTTCGAGAAAGAGCTCCTCGGCTACTACGTGAGCGGCCATCCTATGCAGGCCTACGAAGCGGACGTTGAGGCATTTGCAACGGCAAGTCTTGGCCGAATTACCGAGCGACAGAGAAAAATCGCTTCTTCAGAGGAGCAAGTGGCCGTCGTTGGCCGCGTGGAGAAAGTCACAAGAAAGACTGACCGCCAAGGCCGAAGCATGGCTTTTGTCGAGCTGACAGACACGTTCTCTTCGCTCGAAGCGATTTTTTTCGCTAGTGTCTATGCCCAGTTTGCCGACCTCCTTGTGCGCGATCAGGTGATCTGGCTGAGTGGAAGCCTCGACACGCGCAACGGCCAAGCCAAGCTCCTGGTACGTGACGTAGCCCCGATCGAAATGCTTCGCAAAACCCGCAAGTATGACGTGCAAATCCACGCACGATTTGAGAAGAAGTGGCCCGAGCGGGAGTGGCTCAGGGAGTTACTCAAACTCCTTGAGCGGCACAAAGGGCGCAGGCGAGTGACGTGTGTGCTCACTCTAGGTACACTCGGCGAACTATCGGCCGAGCTACCCAAAAAATGCGCTGTAGAAGTCAGCGACGATCTTGTGCTGGCACTTCGCAAGTTCCCCCATGTCACCAAAGTTCGCTATCTTCTGCACGAAAGTGAATAGTCCTTTCCATGAACAAGCCTGAAAGAACAGTGACGCCGTGGCACGATCTCGACGAAGAAATGTTATTGCGGCGAGGGGCATTCGTCGTCGCTCTGCTGGCGCTCGTTGTGAGATTAGCTTATTATGTCGAGCTCGCCTCGAAACCATATTTCGGCGTGCCCATCCTCGATAGTCGCTGGTGGTTAGACGAAGCGCAGCGTGTCGTCACATCCGGGTTTGCAGCAGGCAGAGCCTTTTTCCGCCCCCCTCTCTATACGTTATTTCTTGCCGGGGGAACAGCGCTTCTTGGCCGCGATACGACACTGATCGTCCCCCTTCTTCAATTACTCCTCGGAGTTGGCTTTTGCGTGGTCCTAGTTTTCCTCGGCACCAGAGTTTGCAATCCGCCCGCCGGCCTTGCAGCAGGGTGTTTAGCCGCACTCTACGCGCCACTTGTTTTCTATGAGGCAGAGCTCCTCAGTGATTCGCTCGCACTGTTCTGGTTGACGGTTTTTCTTTTTTTCTTTGTCGCTGGGCTCCAGCGTAGCAGGGCATCTCTGTTTTTTTTGGCCGGAGCATCCGTAGGGCTTGCTGCCCTCACTCGCGCTAATGCATTTCCCATCGGCTTGACATTTCTTGTCGGACTTCTCCTTGGGGGAAGTTGCCAAAGCCGTCGCGACCTGCGAATGCTAGGGGCCGGAGCGTTTGCAGCACCATTTCTCATTCTGGTCGCGCTCCCAACTTTGCACAATATCCGGATGGGCGATCCTGTGGTGATATGTGGCCAAGGCGGCATCAATTTTTACCTAGGCAACAATCCCCAAGCCAACGGCGCTAATGTAATTTTTCCCCGGCTTACTGAACAAGGTGCCCGCTATCGCGACGCGGTCGAGGAGTATGCCGTGCTCGGTTACTACGCGGCACAACACGGTTACGACCAAGCCATGCTTCGTTACGCCGCCGGCGACCGTCCCCGCTGGAGCGACCTTGACCGTTATTGGTATCACCAAGGACTGGCCTTTTGGGTTCATCAACCAGAAGCGGCCTTCCGGCTCTACGTAAAGAAGCTCGTCGCCCTTCTGAATAACCGTGAAGTTCGGAACAATCGGGACTTTCATTTCGCTCGCGAACACGAGTCTCTTGTTTTGCGCTTGCTTCCGTTTGGATATGGTATCGCATTGGCGCTAGGCGTTTGTGGACTTCTCGCACCCAGGGGCATGCACAAGCCAGGTTTCGGCTGGCTCATGCTTTATCTTGCTGCATCGTCTTCGACTGTGCTGCTTTACTTCGTTGCGGGCCGTCTTCGCCTCATTGTGTTACCCGCGCTTTTCATTTTTGCAGGTATAGGCGTCGAACGATTGTTTACTGCGCTCGCGGAACGCCGTTGGCGCGAGGTGACACGATCGCTTGCGATCATCCTCTGTGTCGGTGCAGCTTCGCTTTATCCTTGGCCGCAATTTGATTTTCGGTTCTCCGACGACCAGCTTTTCGGTAGTGGAATTGCCGCCACAGCGTTTCCGGCGGGAGAGTGGGCCATGCTCGCAAACGCATCCCTGGAAAATGGCCATCCAGAGGCAGCAATCCGTTATGCAAGTCAGGCCGTGACAGCTGAGCCCGGCTTTGCATTCGGATGGCTGGTGTTGGGCAATGCTGCCTTGGCGTTAGGTGATAACCCGATGGCGCTCGACGCATACAAACGGGCACTCAAGCTCGAACCAACGAGTCTGCGTACGCGCAACAATTTTGCTGTGGCACTGGAAAATATGGGAAAATATCAGCGTGCCGCAGAAGTCTATCTCGATGTTTTGCGCCAAGACCCCGCTGAACCACGTGCGAACGCAAACTTGTCAGCGTTGCTTTACAGATGCGGCGACAAGAGTGCTGCGCGCATGTTTGCCCAGATAGCGCTCGACAGTGAGCCAACACTGGCACCCGCGCGCGCTGTTGCAGCTCTGACAGACCCAGTGTCCACAACGTCGCCTGCGAGCGTTATCAAGAACCTACCACAGGGATTGCTCGCCGAGCTGACGACACCATTACCGGAGCGGATTGATTTGACCTCTACGCGCCCGGTCGAGTCAATATTGGCTGAGCTCGAGGGAATGACCTCCGGCGCGCTTACGAGCAAAAAATACAACCACACTATGCAGCGTTGAGAGCTGAATAACTCAACGCCAGTCGCGTATATTCGGTGCGGTTTCTTCACGCGCTCGCTGAGGTCAAACTCGCCGGGGTAGCTCAGTTGGTAGAGCAGCGGACTGAAAATCCGCGTGTCGGCGGTTCGATTCCGTCCCCCGGCACCACCTCTCTCACCCCGCGGGGAAACCGTATTTCTTTTCGGTCGGCACTTCTCGGGGCGCCCGTGGCTGAGCTACTTTTCGGAATCCGAGACGAGGCCTGTTTTCTCTCCAAACATTCTGTTGTCCTTCGACCAAACAACGACTTATTAGAAAAAACTGTGTCCTTTCCGGTGGGGAAAGGACGCAAAATGTTACTCTGGCCTAGATGTTGGCCACCACCCGCTGTGCGTTAGTAGCGTCGCCAACCCTCAACACTTGCACCTGGTCCAATCGTCACGTCTGCGGAATTTAGAGGTGTCTTGCTCGACACGTTCTGCAAATCAGTGGCGTTGTTGTCCGTGTCGGTGTAAGGGCCAACGTTCCCCCCTGGGCGTTTTCGAGCGAACGTTACGGTTGAGCTCCCTGCACTTCCTCCGAAAGCGGTTCCTTCATGGAGATTGTTTGGGTTTGTGGCGCCACCCAGGAACGAGAATCCATCAATTCTCGATCCACTACCATTAAACACCCCTATCGAGCGGCCCGTGCTGTCACCCATGCCCCCGAACAGCCCGTTCGTATTCGTATCTTGAAGGTCCGGCGTCTTTCCTTCGCAAGTTCCTCCATAAGCCTGTGAAGAAATGAGGAAATGTCCGTAGCCAGGCACCGTCCCGTTCAAATTGAGCACTTTGTCAGTGGTGTCTCCACCGGCACGACTGCGGAGCTGCCAGCCACTCAGCGAGACCGGAGCACTGGATTGATTAGCCAAAACGATGAATTCCTTACCTGCGGTTCCATCGCTGCCGCGGGTTGAAACCATTACAATTTTTATCGTGCCCGAGTTCGGGTTCTGAACTGCGACTGGGGTCGTTCCCTGGGAAGCAAACGTAGGGTCTACGTCCGCACCGCCGCTAGGTGCATGAACAATGCCGTTTGCGGTCAGGGTAATTTGGAAGTTTGTGGCGTCCGGAGCGCTTGCCGCAAGATCGGCAGCAACAACAAAGCGACTTGTGGTCGGTGTAATTCGCCAACTGCCCGCGCCAAAGTAAAAGCCGCCACCACTGATGGTCGTTGAGTCAATGAGCGTGTCGCCCGGCGTGACCGACTGGCTATTGTCAGCGTCATAATAGAGCTTCACTGCGGAAATCCCGCTGTCAGGACACGTGCCAGATTTTGTGAAGCTCATCGTGTTCACGTCCCATTCGTTGGAGTTCGCTGTGAGGGCGACACTGAGCAATGCAACATTTGTGGCGCCGGCTAAAACCGTCGAAGGAGCCACGTTGCCGACTGCAACAGAAAGTGTATCTCCGTCGGACACCCCGCCTGTCACGGTGGCGCTGTTGCTGGCGAACGTCGAAAACGTCGGATTGATGTCACTCCCACCGGTGGAAGAGCTGACAAGGCCATTTGAGTTCACAGCGAGGGCAATAGTCCGGCCATTGACAAGTGTGCCACTGAAGGTGGCCACGAGAAGCAAATCAACCTGAGTGTTTGTAATCCGCAACGGCGATGACAGGGAAAGTGTGGCGCTGCTGCCAGAAAATGTCGCCGACGCCAGAAGCACATCGCCATTGTCCACGATCGCGTTCGCATTGGCATCGTGGTATAGCTCGGTTGAGATCACGCTGCTGTCGGCCAGCGTCCCACTCTTGCTCACGGAGACGCTTCCGAGATCCCACTCGTTAGAAGCGGCAGCACACCGTATTCGGATGAACGGGACATCGGTCAGGCCCGGCGTGATAGTCGTCGGCGCAAGATCCGCGAAGGTCACATTCAACGGGTCACCATTTGACACCCCTCCCGTCACAGTTGCCGCGTTGCTAGCAAAGGCACTGAAGCTAGGATCGAGATCGTTTCCTCCCGACGTGGCGTGAATGATCGAATTCGCGTCGATCTGCAGCCGCAATGCCTGGCCACTTGGCGCAGAACTTGACACTGTGGCAACAACGAGAAACGCTGCCGGTGTTGTAGTAACCCGCGACGGCAAGCTGCATGTCAAAGTTGCTGTTGCGCCGCTGAAAGTCTGTGTCGCTACGAGCGTGTCCGCACTTGTGACAGTTCCACTTTGATCAACGTCACGGTAAAGGCGGACTTGCGTGATATTTGACGAGGCCAGAGTGCCAATGTTGCGCACTGTCACTGCAGACAAGTCCCATTCATGGGCCGATGCCGTCAGCGTAAACGAAATCACCGGATAATTTACGGCTCCAGCACTCACCGTTGCCATGGCCCTGTTTGTAAAACTCACACTGACAGAGTCACCGTTGCTTACCGGAGACCAAATGAGATTGGCAAACTCTGGCCGGTCGATGAAGGGGTTTCGATTGTGCTGATAGGTTTGGTAGATTTTATCGTTGCGGGTGCGCTCGGCATCGTCCGGCGGATCCTGAGCGTGCCACTGGAGCAAGGTCGAAAGGACTCCCATTTGACCATAGTTTGGGGAAACAGTGTCGAGCAATAGGAGATCAGACTCGCCCCCCGTTCCGTCGTACCGCACGTCCATGTAGAAAAGCGCGCGGGCCACGTCGCCCTTCTGCGCATCGCGCGGTTCGAACTTGGTAGAAGTCCAGTAATTCCCGTAGCCGGAGCCCGTGTAGGACGGGTAAACATTGTCGAACACACTGTTGCCCCGGCTGCTATTGAGCGACGCGTCTTCGGCAAACAGGTGATGAAGATCGCTCTTTTTGGGCGAAACGTCGGCACCAAGCGATTGCGGCCACAAATGCTCACGGTTCCATGTAGAGCCAAATGATGATTTCGGTACCGACGTTCCCTTGTAATGCAACAGAACATTGTTCGAGTTGTTCGGATCCTCGTCGAGATCCTTGAGAGCCCCTTCGGTCGCTGTGTAAGAAATCACCGTGTGGTTCTTGATAATGTTATGGAGGGCATTCTTGAGTGCTGTGCCCGACAATCCTTCCGCACTGTCATAATATCCCGGAGGTGGGCCTGCAATAGCGGCTAAGGCGAAAAAAACTGCGACTGAACATGCACCTCTGCGGGAATACGAGTGAAGTGATATTCGCGAGCTCATGGGATTCCCTTTCCTGAACTTGAAAAAGATACCTACACCACGCAGAGACAAAACGGTTTGCAACAAAAAAAAAGCGGCTAGCGTAGCCTCGGCCAGCCGCCGCGGTTTCGCTGATGCCTTCCTGTGTCACTCTACGGAGAAAGCGGAAAGGACTGTTGGCAAATTCATAGCCGAAGACTTTGGTGTTTTGCTTGCCACCACCAGGAGATCCGTAGAATTATTGTCTGTGTCGAAGTAATATAGCGTCCCCGGCACGGTCTTTCTAGCATACGAGTTTATAGCACTACCGCTATTCCCCGAGAAAGCTGTACCATCCCGGTAATAATTCACGTCATTTGTCGCACCGCCAGCAAACGAAAATCCATCGATTTTGTTCGCTGACGCCGCTGTCCCGTCGTAAAGAGCAATCGAACGTCCTGTAGTGTCGGCCATTCCGCCAAATAAACCGTTCGTGTTTGTGTCCGAAAAGTCAGGCGTAAGCCCCTCGCAAGAACTTCCGTACGGGTTCGATGCGATAAGGAAAAATGATTTTGCGGGAATGGTTCCTGTCAACGTGATAGGAGAGCCATCGCTTGTTGAACTACCTGCCCGAGTCCTGAGTTGCCAATTGTTGAGCGATACCGGAGAGGCCTCGTGGTTAGCTAGCACGATAAACTCCTGAGATGCAGTTCCAGCGCTGCTCCGTGTCGATACCATCACAATCTTCACCTTGGGTAAAGTTGGATTGATGACGGCTACAAGGTTACTCGCTTGGTCAGCGAATGTGGGATTTGTATCGGTGCCTCCCGAAGGGGAATAAACGATTCCGTTGGCATTGACCTTGATTCCAACCATGCGTCCGCTTGGCGACGATGCGGCGAGGTCAGCGGCAATGATAAGCCTCACCGGTGCGGGCGTCACACGCACAGCGCCCCCTACCTGAAATGTAGCTGCGCCACTGCTAAGCGTGCGGAAATCAATCAGGGCTTCCTCACTGTCAATCTGGTCATTTCCGTTTTCATCCACATAAAGTTTCACCGCTGCAACGGCCGAATCATCCGCATTTCCCAACTTCGACACCGCGATCGTTCCGACATCCCACTCGTTCGCACTGGCTGTGAGCGTGAGTTTCAGGAGTGGAACATTTGTCGCACCAAGCGTTGCTGTCGTGGGTGCAAGGTTTGTGCTTGATACGCTTAGCGTGTCACCATCGTGAACTCCTCCGGTGACGGTGGCAAGCGCGGTTGAAAAATTCGAGACAGAAGGATTGAAATCGTTGCCACCGGTCGGTGAGCTCGTGAAGCTGTTTCCAAGCACCTGAATGCCAATGGTCTGACCGTTGGAAAGTAAACTCGCGGTGTCCAACGTCACCAAAAACTGGGCGCCTACCGTTGTCACCCGCTGTGGCTGAGTCAAAGAAAAGGTTGCCTGCCCACCGGCGAAGGCACGTGTATCCAACAATGTGTCGCCGGCGTCGGCCACACCGTCCTGATCATTATCGAGATAGAGCCTTACAGCCGTGATTTGATTATCAGGCACGGTTCCTGTTTTGGCCACGCTGAAACCAGCAAGGTCCCATTCGTTCGAATTCGCGGTCAGATTCACTGAGACAAACGCTACGTTTGAAGCACTTGGCACAATCGTTGCAGGCGCTCTGTCGGTAAAGCTGATATTTACTGTATCGCCGTCGCTCACACCGCCGCTCACTACAGCCGCAGTGCTACTGAACGCGGTGAAAGAAGGATCCACATCGTTTCCCCCGGTGCTCGCGTGCATTAGGCTGTTGGCGTTCACTTGGATCTGCAAGGTCTGGCCTGACGGCGCGGTTGTCGCGATGTCGGCTGTGATGAGGAAGTGGACGGTCTGAGTCGTGACGCGTGAAGGATAGGCACAGTTTAGGGTTGCATTTGCCGAACTGAACGTTGAAGTGGCTAACAAAATATCGCCAGGCGATACGCTCCCACTATTATCCATATCGCGGAAAAGTCGAACGGCCTGGATGAAGTTGTCGGCCAATGTCCCAACATTGGACACACCCACCGACTGAATGTCCCACTCACCCGTGTTTGCCGTCAGTTCTAAAGACAGCAGAGAATAATTCGTGGCGCCAGCAGCCACCGTTGCAGCTGCGCGGTTTGTGTAACTCAAAGACACTGTGTCATTGTCGGTCACCGGCCCCCAGATCAAATAAACAAACTCTGGATGATCTACAAAAGGGTTTCGGTTGTGCTGAAACAACGCGTAAATCTGGTCGTTGCGTTGCTGCTCGCGTGCATCTGGAAGATCAAACCAGTGCCATTGCAGAAGCGTTGGGAGGACCCCCATTTCGTCATAGGCCGGCGCTGTTGTATTCTTAAGGACAAGGTCCGGTTCCCCGCCAGTTCCATCGTATCGCACGTCCATATACAGGAGTGCCCGTGCAACGTCGCCCTTTTGCGGATCCCGCACCTCGAAGCGTGTACCGGTCCAATAATTGCCGTAGGCCGAATTTGTCTGGTTCGGGTAAACGTTATCAAACACGCTGTTGCCGCGGCTGCTGTTGAGCACAGCATCCTCCGAAAAAATATGGTGGAGATCTGTGTTCGGAGGAAGAACATCAGCGCCGAGGGACTGTGGCCAGAGATGCTCGCGGTTCCATGTTGTGCCAAAATTCGCCTTTGGCTCTGAGGTTCCCTTGTAATGCAGCAAGACGTTATTGGTGTTATTCGGGTCCTCATCCAGGAGTTTGAGGGCTGCCCGCGTGTCCGTCGTGCTGCTGCTCGTGTAAGGCAGCACCGTGTGGTTCTTGATGATGTTGTGCAATGCTTGGCGCAAAGCATTGCCAGACAGCCCCATGGCGGAGTCATAGTAGCCTGGTGGCGGCGCCGCCAACACATTGGCAACAAGGGCCCCGCAAATGATGCCCCAGAGGAGGCGTGGCAGGCGTGGGTTTTGCGTTGTCATCTCGGTCACTTCCCTTTGCGAGGATTGAACCACTAAAACAGATCAGAATAGCGACAGCCTTATTCCCAATTCAATAGGATTTGTCGCCGCGTTCAAATCTGCGCCAGGGCTTGAGCCAGATCATCGATGAGATCTTGCGAATCCTCAATTCCCACCGATAGGCGAACCAGCTCGTCCAAAATTCCCAAGCGTTTGCGTTCTTCGGGCGGATAATCGTAATAGGAAATGGTCATAGGATGAGTGACAAGCGCCTCGACACCACCAAAAGAGGGACCGATCTTGAAAAGTCTCAGCGCAGATAAGAACTTCAATGTCCGCTCCAGGTTCGCATTGAGTTCAAACGTGACCACTCCGCCGCAACCGCGCATGTACTTCAGCGCGAGCCTGTGGTCGTGGTGCGACGGAAGCCCAGGATAATAGACCTTGCGGACGCGTGGATGGCGCTCGAGAAATTGCGCCACCAGAAAACCGTTTGTGTTGTGCCGCTCCATGCGTATGGCCAGTGTCTTCAAACCGCGCAGGAGCAGGTAACTCGTCACAGGATCCATGACCCCGCCAGTCGTGTTACGGTAGTCGCGGATAAGCTCGATGAGATCCTTGCGACCCAACGCTGCGCCGCCGAGCAAGTCGTTGTGCCCGCCCAGGTATTTGGTCGCGCTATGCACAACGAGATCTGCTCCTTGCGCGAGCGGTTGCTGGTTCACAGGTGTTGCAAACGTCGCATCTACCACAAGAAGGAAACCATAGCGCTCCTTGAGCTCGCGTAGGGTGTCCATGTCCGCAATGTTGAGGTAAGGATTCGTCGGCGACTCACTAAGCACGAGTTTGGTTTCGGGGTGCTCACGCAGGACCTGTTCCATTTCATTGTAGTCGCCCATTTTCACCACACTTGTGCGAATGCCGAAGCGCGGAAGCACCTTTTCACAAAACATCAACGTCTTCTTGTAGACGTCATCAGTAAGGATGAGGCGATCACCTTCGTGCAGGAGACCAAGAAGCGTGCAGCTCACCGCCGTCATTCCAGAATCGAAAACTTCCGCGTCTTCCGCCCCTTCGAGCTCACGAAGTTTTTTGATCACCACAGCGGTGGTGGGATTACCGTATCGACCGTACTCAAAACGGTCAACTTTGCCAGTGACGTAATCCAGAACCTCTTCCATTGTGGCAAATGTATACGAGGAGGTGAGGACGATAGGCGTCGTGATAGAATCCATGTACTGACGTTCGGGCTCACCTGCATGAACCGCTCGTGTCGAAATCCCCAGAGTCATTGAATAAATCTCCAGTTTATTAGTCGAGATTTTCCGCAACCACTCCTAAAATCGCAGGTGCACTAGATTCAGCCTCGTTCTTCTCTCCATAAAAACCACTTGCACACTGCGGCTCCATTCAGCGAGGAATTAGGGCGAGAAATGCAAGACAGATCGGCGAGGCCCACGGACTCTCACCGCGAGGCTTCGCCGAATGAGCGATTTTGGAACGTTTTATTTCAATCTATTCTGTTCGAGGAAAGTGCCACGTGCCTACTAAGCAAAATCCCATAGGGTACCTCTGTCTGGTTCTCCACGCCCATCTGCCCTTTGTGCGACATCCGGAGTTTGAAGATCCGCTCGAGGAGGACTGGCTCCACGAGGCCATCACAGAAACCTATCTGCCCTTGCTCAGCTACATGGAAGATTTCCTTCGCGATGGCATAGATTTTCGCCTCACGATGAGCATCACGCCCCCCCTTGCGGCCATGCTGGGCGACAAACTCCTTCAAGATCGCTATATTCGGCATCTAGAAAAGCTCATCGAACTGGCTGAAAAAGAAACTATACGCACGCGATTCCAACCTGAGTTCAACGCTCTCGCCCACATGTATTTGCGTAAATTTCGCCATTGCTACAGCATGTTTGCTGAAAAGTACCGAGGGAACATTCTCGAAGGCTTCCGCCAGGTGCAGGAAACGGGTAAGCTGGAAATTATCACATGTGGCGCAACACATGGCTTCCTCCCGCTTCTCAATGTCAACGATGCCGCCGTGCGCGCCCAAGTGACTGTCGGCCGACAGGCCTACGAGCATACCTTTGGGCGCTCGCCGCGTGGAATCTGGAACGGAGAATGTGGGTACTATCCAGGCCTCGATGAGCATTTGGCAGCCAACGGAATCCGCTTCTTCTTTGTGGACGCTCACGGCATTCTCCACGCAAGCAAGCGCCCACGCTATGGCGTCTATGCGCCGCTTTATTGCCCCAGTGGCGTTGCGGCTTTCGGTCGCGATCCTGAATCGTCTAAATCCGTCTGGAGTGCCGAAGAAGGCTATCCCGGCGATTACAACTATCGCGAGTTCTATCGCGACATCGGTTTCGATCTCGACTACGAGTACATCCGCCCCTACATCCATGAGAGTGGGCTACGTATCAATACGGGGATAAAGTACTACCGCATCACAGGCAAAACTGCCCACAAAGAGCCTTACAACTACGAGCGCGCACTTGAGGTCGCGGCGACTCACGCGGGCAACTTTATGTTCAACCGTCAGAAGCAGGCCGAGTACCTTCGTAGCCTCATGGATCGGCCGGCTATTATTGTGTCACCCTACGACGCAGAACTTTTTGGACATTGGTGGTACGAAGGGCCAGATTTTCTCAATTTCCTCACTCGCAAAATGCATTTCGATCAAGACATGCTGGCCATGATCACACCGAGCGAGTACCTCGAACTTTACCCCAAAAATCAGGTAGCTGTGCCTTCGCTCTCGAGCTGGGGACACAAAGGCTATTGCGAGGTCTGGCTAGAGGGCAGCAACGATTGGATCTATCGACATCTCCATAAAGCGGCGGACCGCATGGTGGAGCTCGCTAACCAATATCGACACACCTCTGATCGTCTCATTGAGCGAACACTCAACCAAGCCGCACGGGAACTGTTGCTGGCGCAATCGAGCGATTGGGCGTTCATCATGAAAACGCGGACAATGGTCGAATATGCGGTGAGACGCACCAAGCAGCACATTTTGGCTTTCACGGACCTCTATGAAATGGTCAAGCGGGGTCAGATTGACGAGGGCTATCTCAGTGACCTCGAATACCGGAACAATATATTCCCCTTCCTCGACTTCCGAGTCTACGCGACGGAGAAGTGATTCCCCCGCAGGATTTCGGGATTTCGCTCATGCGTGGCCAGTCTGGAACTCGTGTCCTAGACTGGCCACTATTCTTGTTTGGTCCCTGATAGCGCACGGATCCGAAGGATGTCGAGCACCTGCATAAGAGGATTCATCCTCTTTTTTGCGAGTTCCGGATTTTGCGCAATCGCCAGTTTTTCATCCACCTCCGCAAAGGGATCTGCGTAGTTCAATTTTGCGGCTGTGGCAACGAATTCTTCCGGCGACATATTTAGAAGTTCTGCGAGACGGCTGTTAGCTTCGCTTAAAGCCTCGAACTGAATCTTCATGTCATCGGTGATATTCTTTTGTTCAGATAACTTGCTAACCGAAGCAGCAAGATCAAGCACCTCGATATAGAGGCTCTTATGCTCTGGCAGGGATTTGTGTGCTTCGATTTCATCGGCGATCACCTGTCGCGCACGTTTTGTCACTTTTCGATGTGCACTGATAAGGTCATCAATGGTTTGCGGAGTCATTGTTCGCCAAATCCATAGACCAGCAACAATTCCCCCTGCAATGATGACGAAGATGACGACAAGGAATAGCACGCGGCCTCCAGAACCTGTCGTCTGCTGTTCAATAGTTGACGCTGGCGGACGTGCATAAGTTTCTCCCGCATATTCGCGTTCTCGCACCTTGCTGAACACAGCTCCGCAATAGTCGCAAATCTCTTCATTTTGCGAGAGCTCTCCGCATTTTGGGCACCGCCAGCCACTGTAATCTTCCATTGCAAATTCTCCGTCTTTTCACTCAGTAGGGTCTAGAGCGAGCGTACCGCGCGTCAGTTTATCTGATCTGTTTGATGCCGCTGTCTAGAGTTCGATAAAACGGTCCCAAATTACCTGCGCCAGACGTTGTGCTTTATCAAGCTCTTCGTAAAGGCGCTCATCCACGAGTTTGTGGTTCCTCACAAGCCATTGTCCCGCCACCATTGTGGAATGCACGAATCCCGGGGCAAAACAGAAAAACCAGTGGCCGGCAAGATTTTCCGAAGTCAGCGGCGTTGCGGCGG
This sequence comes from Candidatus Sumerlaeaceae bacterium, assembly GCA_049968255.1. Taxonomy (GTDB): domain Bacteria; phylum Sumerlaeota; class Sumerlaeia; order Sumerlaeales; family Sumerlaeaceae; genus DRVG01. Next base: position 248,225 of record JBMFRB010000004.1, read on the forward strand.
GATAATCGAGTAAAACCAGATCTGCTGGCGTCCCAGGTCGTAGCAGTCCCAAGGGGATATCAAGGAGCTCGCTGGCAAGTTGAGCCGCTCCACCTAGCCAGCGTAGCGGCGCATCGAACGGCAATCGCGCACCCACATCACGCATCTTGAAAAAGGCTGTTTTCGATTCGCTGAACATGTCGGCGTCAATGCCATCAGTGCCTAACGCGAGACGGCCTCGCGACAGTTCCTCGATACGCGCATATCCCACACCGTTGTTCATGTTTGAGCGAGGATTGTGTGCAATCCAACAACCTAAATCGTATGCTAGACGGATTTCGTCAGCGGTGAGATGTGTGCAATGAGCCAACACTGTGCCAGGGCGCAAAATTCCTGCTTGAGCCAAACGCCCAATCACCCGTTGCCCGCACCGCTGCAGCGCGTCCTGGTTGTCGGATTCTGCCTCCGCGCAATGGATATGAATGCCCACAGCGTAATGATCCGCAAGTTCTGCCAGCTTGTGCAGTGCGTCGTCGCCTAAAGTGAAAGAAGCGTGGGCCCCCACAAGTCCGGCGTACCAATTCTGGATTCGGCCGTTAGCAAGAAAATCCGCGTTTTCATCCAGTCCGTCCCGCGATCCCCTCAAACCATTGCGATCGGTCACTTCGTAGCAAAGTACGCCACGCAGTCCCACACGTTCGAGAGCACGACGCACCAGTCCCAAAGATCCCCGGATGCACGACGGTGAGGCATGGTGATCAATCAGCGTTCCTGCGCCACACAGCGCGCCACGCACCGCTCCCACGAGGGCACTGTAATAGATACCCTCTTCGTCAAGAGCCCGATCGAGCTTCCACCAAATTTCCTCGAGAATCTCCACAAAGTTGGTCGGGGTTTTGCGCGGAGCAGGTAGACCCGTGGCCAGACTTGAATAGAGATGGGTATGCCCCACAACCAGAGCTGGCATGGCAAGAAGTCCTGAACAATCCACGCACTCCCCGCTACCAACGATCCCACTGGGCACGGGTGCCTTCTCGAAGACATTCACAATGCTATCGCCCTCAACGAGAATCGAGCACCGTGGCACGACTCGCGGGGGACAGTACTCAACAAGCGTCACATTTTCTAGAAGCGTGGCCATTGCTTCAGTTCCTTTTTCAAAACCATTGGTTCTTAGAGACCGCGGTGCCATTGCGCGCGATCATGTTGTTTCGAAATCACAATGCTTTCGCAATAGCTCTTGGGATTGCTAGAAGAATGCGACAAAAGAGTGCACACTTCGTTCTGAATCGTCTGCGCGATCAGGATTATCTGAAAACAAAAGGTTGGTGAAAACGTGAGCACGCAATCTATTCTTATGGGCGAGATTCCTCGTTGGTTACTCACTCGAGCAGAGTTTGCTGGAATCCCAGAGGTTGCGGAAAAGGTGGCAGCTGGCGAGCGGCTTAGTTTCGAGGACGGAGTGCGCCTCTTCGAGTGTCCTGATCTTCCGCTATTGGGTTTTCTTGCAGAAATTGTTCGCCGCAAAAAAGTAGGCAACTACGCATTTTTTAATCGCAACCTGCGGATCGACTACACGAACATCTGCAACAAGAAGTGCCTCTTTTGCGCATTCGACCGCTTGCCCGGTGAACCCGGGGGCTATGTCCTTGACCCTCAAGAAATTCACGCCAAAGTTGTTGAGCATCTCGCAACAGGCATCACCGAGGTGCATATGGTCGGGGGAATTAATCCAAAGCTCCCGTTTCAGTATTACCTCGACGCACTGTGTGCAATTAAGGCTGCAAATCCGCAAATCCACGTGAAAGCTTTTACAGCTGTCGAAATCGCCCAGATTATCAGAATCTCCAAGCTTTCACCTGAAGAAACGCTCCAGGCTCTGCGCGAAGCAGGCCTCGATTCATGCCCCGGTGGTGGGGCGGAAGTGCTCAGTGATCGCGTTCATGACGAACTTTATCCGATTAAAATCGGGCCCAAGCAATGGCTCGATATTCAGCGCCTTATTCACAAATCGGGACTGCGTTCCACAGCAACCATGCTCTACGGTCATATTGAAACACGCCAAGAGCGAGTGGAGCATATGGTTCTGCTGCGCGAGCTGCAGGACGAAACTGGCGGCTTTCTCGCATTCGTCCCTCTTGCCTTCCATCCGGGAAATACAGAGCTATCTTACTTGCCAGGACCGACAGGAGCTGAGGACCTACGTACCATTGCCGTCTCGCGTCTCATGCTCGACAATTTTGACCATATCAAAGCATACTGGGTCATGCTCACCCCCAAAGTTGCCCAAACGAGCCTAGCTTTTGGCGCTGATGATCTCGACGGTACAGTCATCAACGAAACCATTGTTCACGAAGCCGGAGCCAAAACACCACTTGGCCTCACTGTGGAAGAGCTGGTACGTCTTATCCGCGAGGCTGGCCGCGTCCCTGCCGAACGCGATTCTCTCTATCGGGTCATTCACACATGGCATAACTGATTGCTTTGCGATGGGGTAGGCCACATGAGCTCGAGGGCAATGCCAACGCGACAGTTTTTCCTGGCTCCTTGCTCGCACGAGTGAATGCTGAGATGGAACTGTCTCTATCCTTTCAATGTCTAAGTCAGAAACCGATGTTTTTGGGAAGGAGCATAGGAGGAAGTGACAGCCGCTGTTACTTTATTAGTATTTGTTGCTGTGCTTGTTTTTGGCATACGTCGCCAGTGGTCTCGCACGATGAACGTCTGTCAGTCGCATGAAGAAGCGAAGTACACGTTCTGGTGCGATTCACAGGGCTGTCTCCGGTTAGTTACCTTCGCAACGGACCTCCTCTCTATTCCAGCAGCTCGTTCCCTTGCTGCCCGTCTTTCGCCGATTCATATGTTCTCGCTTGGAACAGTCCTTGGAGCTGGCACCATCCTTCGCCTCGGTCAATTGATCTTGCCCCAAAGCATGCTTGACCTGCCGACTTGGGCACTCGTGTGGGTAGCCTTTTTGGCCACCGTTTGGTTGGGGGTGTTTGTCGCGGAGCGTTGCTTCGTGACGTCTCGTTTTGCCGAAAGCTCCCTCGGGGAAGAAGCTTCTCGAGAAGCATTCGACGGAGTGTTGCTCGCAGGAGTCCTTTACCATCTTAGCACGCGCCATAGGCTCTTGTTGCTTACTTTTGCTGCCATGGGGCTTCCCGCGCCGTGGCACGTGACCCTATTGTTCCTGCTTGGGATTGCTGCAATCTACGCGTATTTCTCCCGCGGTGCAGCACGGCATATTCTTTTCACCGCAATCCCCAGTGAACTGGAACGTCCATTTTTGCCCATAAAAGACCAAATGCGTGATGGAGTGTGGGTCGCGCCGGCAGGCCTTCTTCTCGTCCTCGGTGCAGCAACGCTCCTGTTCTTCAATGACGTTAGCTCCTTTACCGTAGCGGCACTGTGCACCATTGGCTGCGGACTCGTCGTGGCAAGCGAAAGGCTCTCGCGAATCTACTCCCATCATGTGTCTCTGGCGCAATTTCGCCAGCGCCTGAACCACCGTGGACGCGGAAAAAGTATTTTCCAGTTAGCAGAAGAAAATCCCCACTCTTGCTGACGGGGATTCTCTTGCGTCCTCACTCATAGCCTCCACAATACGGGTTTGTTGTTTTCGAGTAAACCCGAGCGGCAGCCCATACGTGGGAGGAAGCCCTCGGGGATGTCCGACAAAATCGACGAAGTGCTGACCGCGACTGCAATCATGCCACGAACACAGCGCGAAAATCGAACACCACCAGCCGGCGTTGGCGTGCTGCCAACGACAGAACTTCCATCAAGCCCGGAAGCGGAACAGGCGATCTTGGGAGCTATGGTACTCGATGCGGAAGCTATTGACACGGCAGTTCACGATCTGCGGCCTGAACACTTTTTTCTCGAAGCCCACGCGACGCTCTTTGCCGTGATCGCCGATCTGCACCAAAAACAGCTTCCCGTCGATATAACAAACCTCGTTGCTGAGCTCAAACTTCGCCGACTCTTGGATAAGGTCGGTGGCCCCGACTACGTTGCTTCCCTTCCCGCACAAGTTTTTTCTGTCGCTAGCATTGATCATTACATTGCGCAAGTGCGTGAGACGTACGAGAAGCGCGAACTGCTGCGGCTCGCGGAGCAGATCCGTCATCACGTATTCGAAAGCCATCGTGACGTCCCAGGCGTGATCGAACTTGTTGAACGCCAATTATTCGAGCTGTCGCTCAAACGCGAGGCACGAGAGTTTCTGTCCACTTCCGATCTCATGCCCGCTGTTCTCGAAGAGCTGGAAAAGCGCCGAACAGAAGCACACAGTCCGCGTGGGGTGATTACGGGGTTTCCCGATCTCGACGCGATGACCGGAGGGTTACAGCCTAGTGACCTCATCATTCTTGCGGCTCGGCCCTCCGTCGGAAAAACAGCACTAGCGATGAACATTGCGCTCAATGTGGGAGCTGGTCGAACAAAGGCAATGCGTGCAAACTTAGGTTTGGCTCGCCCCGTAGGGATCTTTTCGTTGGAAATGAGCGCTCAGCAGATCACCCAGCGCCTTTTGGCTACCCTGAGCCGGATTTCTCTGAAACTTTTGCGACACCATCGGCTTACCGATCGCCAAAAGGCCGAGGTGGAAAAGGCTTCTCAATCCCTTGCCGAAGCTCCCATTTTCATCGACGACACACCTTATCTCACTATCGTCGAGCTTCGCTCGAAAGCCCGACGCCTGAAAGGTCGCGTGCCAGAACTTGCTCTCATCGTTGTGGATTATTTGCAACTGATGCATGTCGGCGGTCGTGTCGAGAATCGCCAGCAGGAAGTGGCGGAGATCACGCGCTCGCTCAAAGCCTTGGCGCGTGAGCTCGATGTGCCCGTGCTGGCTTTGAGTCAGCTTAGTCGGCAAGTCGAACAGCGCAAGGGTCGCAAGGCTCGCCCCATGCTTAGCGATCTGCGCGAAAGCGGAGCAATCGAACAAGATGCCGATATTGTCATGTTCATCCATCGCGACAGAAATGAGCAGAGCGAGCGTTATGAAGACGAAGATGGGAAAAAGAATCTTGCGCCGGTGCCCACCGAACTCATTATTGCTAAGCACCGCAACGGACCGATTGGAACCGTCGAATTACTCTTTTTCCCTCACCTGACCATGTTTGCGAGCCCTTACCGGGGAACTGACGAACATGATGACGAAAAAGACCTCGGTTACTAGGTCGCGATGATCCATCGAACACAAGTTTTCCATACATTCTGCGCCGTCGGAGGGAGCCATGAAACGTCAATTCATTGCGCGAATCGTTGTGCTGGAACGCCACGCGGACGGCTCTGCGCGCCAATTTACCGTCACGCGCACGATCGATGAAGATGTCACTGTCCGAGAACTCTTTGACTGGCGCCAAAAGCGCGTCCACGATCCCGTCAATGGTGAATTTGCGAGCAAAGAAATTATCCTCACGCCGGATGATAAAGACGAACCATGGTGAATTAAAAAGCGCGCCCGGAGAGATTCGAACTCCCGACCCGCTGATCCGAAGTCAGCAGCTCTATCCACTGAGCTACGGGCGCGCAACTGTGCAACTTCGGCTGTCAACCGTCTAGAAATACTTGCAACGTCAGCACTGCATTCGCTTCGGAGTCGCAAGCTTTGCTCACGACGAACGTGCCTCTTGAGCTTTTTCACCAAGCGCCAGATCTAGCACTTCTTGCACGTGTTTCACTGGGTGAAACTGCAATTTTTCGCGAATCTCCGGCGGCAGCTCGTCCAAATCGTTCATGTTACGCTCAGGCAAGATGATCTCTTGGATCTTTGCTCTCGCAGCTGCCAGGACTTTTTCCTTTATTCCACCCACGGGCAACACGTTGCCCTTCAGCGTTATCTCACCCGTCATCGCAAGGTAGTCTTTAACAAGGCGATTTGTTAGCAGCGAAGCAAGTGCGGTGCAGATAGTGATGCCCGCCGAAGGCCCATCCTTGGGTACAGCGCCAGCCGGCACGTGAATATGAATATCACGCTGGGAAAAAAGTTCGTCGGGTATTTGCCAACGCGTCGCATTTGCTCGCAAATAAGTGAGTGCTGCCTGAGCGCTCTCGCGCATAACCTCGCCAAGTTGACCAGTAAGAGTGAAGCGTCCACTTCCTGGCGTCAAGCTAGCTTCAATAAAAAGAATTTCCCCACCCGTCGGCGTCCAGGCCAACCCAACAGCCACTCCAGGCAGACCCATCCGTTGAGCGGTCTCGCTATAGTACCGAGGTGGCCCCAGCAGCGACGAAAGATTTCGCGGCGTGACCCGCATTCGAAAATCTGGGGTTTCGGCCACGCGGCGAGCTACCTTGCGGCACACGGCTGCAATCTCGCGCTCAAGGTTTCTGAGCCCTGCTTCTCGAGTGTAATCGTCGATAATTCTGATCACTGCCGAGTCCGTGATCCGGCACTGCTCGGGGCGCAGACCGTTATTTTCGATTTGTTTGGGGATGATGTAACGCTTGGCGATTTGCAGTTTTTCGCCGAGCGAATAACCTGGCAATTCGATTACTTCCATACGATCGCGCAAGGGGCCGGGCACGGGATCTATGTGATTAGCGGTCGTGATGAACATCACGTTCGAAAGGTCGAACGGAATGTCGAGATAGTTATCGACAAACGAGTTATTTTGCTCGGGGTCCAGCACCTCGAGCAGCGCTGCGGCCGGGTCGCCGCGGTAATCGCTGCCGAGCTTGTCAATTTCGTCGAGCATCAGAACAGGATTGTTTGCCCCCGCACTCTTGATTGCTTTGATAATTCGTCCCGGCATGGCACCGATATAGGTGCGTCGGTGGCCGCGAATCTCCGCTTCATCGCGCATCCCCCCCAATGCAATGCGCACGAACTTTCTGCCTACCGCACGTGCGATAGAGCGACCGAGCGATGTTTTGCCGACTCCCGGAGGACCAACAAAACACAGGATCGGCCCTTTCATGTCATTCTTGAGTTTGCGAACGCTCAGATACTCCAGGATTCGCTCCTTGATCTTGTCCAGATCGTAGTGATCTTCATCCAGTATGCGCTTAGCTCGTTTGATGTCGAGCGTGTCCTCGGTACTCTCAAGCCATGGCAATTCCAGAATCCAATCGAGGTAGGTTCGAGTCACGGTATATTCCGGACTTGCTGGTTGCATGAGTCGCAGGCGGTTTAGCTCCTTCTCAGCAACCTCGCGTGCATGCTGCGGAAGAGCTTTCTGTTTCACGCGCTCTTGAAGTTCCTCGATCTCGCGCGAAGTTGTTTCATCCTCCCCAAGTTCCTTGCGGATTGCTTTGAGTTGTTCGCGCAAGTAATACTCCCGCTGGGTTTTGTCGAGCTCACTCTTGACCTGGCTACGAATTTTGGTGCCTAGCTCGAGAACCTGCATTTCCCGCGTGAGCAGATAGTGCACTTTTCTAATGCGTTCACGAACGCTCGTGAGGCTCAGCACTTCGATGAGCTCCGGAATTTTCAGGGGCAGATTGGTTGCAACCAAATCGGCAAGCCTGCCCGGATCTGTGAGATTCATCACCGCGGTGGCCAATTCTTCGGGCATGGCCGAAAGCTGGACCGCTTTGCCTAGAAGAGCCTGTATGCTGCGCACCAGCGCCTGGGTTTCTATGTCATCGGTCGGCTCTTCTCGGAGTTCCTCCACCCTTGCCTTGAGATATGGAGTCGTCGCGAGAGGCTCGACTATCCGAATGCGAGCGATCCCATGGAGGAGGACGCGCACGATCCCGTCTGGCGTGCGCACCATTTTTACAATCTTCGCTGCTGTTCCTACGTGGTAAATGTTGTCGAAGTTATTCGCGTCAGGGGCGTCGATTTTTTTTGTAAACACGCCAACTAAGCGTGGACCACTGACGACCTCGTTGATCAGCTCTTTGCTTTTTTCCTCTCCAACGATGATCGGCGCCACCATTGCAGGAAAAAGCACAAATTGGTCGAGCGGCAGAACGGGCAACTCGCTCGGAATTTCCAGAACATCGCCCTGTGTAACCTGATTATTTACGGCAATCCCTTCGGTCATCTGCAGTCGCCTTACTGAATCGCAATGCGCACTTCTTGGGGGTGATATGGGATCTTTTTGAGTTCAATCGTCAGAAAACCATTCTGCAATGTCGCCTTCACATCCTGGGGCTCAAAGTGCTCTGGTAGCGCAAAAACGCGCTCAAAAGCACCGTACTGGATTTCCATGAGATGATACTGATCCTTGCGAACTCTCGAATCGTCGTCGCGCTTGCCTTGCACCACCAGATAACGTCCGGACAATCTCACGTCGAGATCCTTCTCCTGAACGCCGGCGATTTCCATTTTGATGTGGATAGCATCCTCAGTTTCAAAAACGTCCGCAGGCGGAGTCCAAGTCCGTTTGGCCGGCATAAACTGCGGCCTCGAGTGAGCGAATAACGCAGAAGCCCAACGCAACAGGTCCTCTTCAAACGCATCGCTGGCATTGGCCATCTGACGAATAATGAGATTCACAGATTTCATTGAATCAAAGTCCTTTGCGCCAGTTCACGACTAGTCGCGGTTTCTTTGCCTTATACTTATTTGGAAGATCTTCCACTGCTTGCCAACGTCGCAAGTGAGAAATCGCCCGCCACACCCCAACCCGATTCTAGGCGCCTCTGTGTAATGATAATATGCAGTGCCCTGCGGGGCTCATTTGCGCCATGCGCCCTAGAACCATCGCCGCCGCGATGGCGGATCAGCAATTGACAGAACCTTGCCCGTAATCGCCTCGCGAGGCACAAGGCAGGCTTTATCCCAATCCCTAAAGATCCATCCGCGCTGAAAAAGCGTCGGCGGCTCGCCTGCAATGAGACTCGCGAACGCGTCTCGAGGAATGACGGTGACAGGCAAAAAATAGTACCGCTCGGGAATTGCGAACCGGAAAGGCACAGTCAGGTTATCTGCTCCGAAGGGATAAAGAGAACGAGAAAGCAGTTGTCCGTTCCTCAAAATCAGAGGAGGAGAAATCTGGATCGTGTCCCCTCCGACACCGCAAACACGCTGGAAATAATCTTGGATATTGATAACAAATGTTTCGCTACTCAATGTTCCCGGTTTTTCGACCACAAAACGCGGCGGATCAAAGTGAACAACCTCGCCGAGCTGGGGCGAGCGGAACCAATAGGCGCCGTACCAAACAAGCAAGAGATCACCGGCTCGCAGCTCGGTGAAATCCAAATCCTTTGTAACGCGAACTAACGCAAACACTCGCCCACTTCCGCGCAGCCCCGCTACAGGCACAAGCAGACCTAGCGCGACACCCGCAATGGCTGCCCACGTTTTCCATCCAACGGTTTTGTGTCGAAGTCGGCCGACCGAGCTGAGGACCACCAACACAAAAAACGTTCCAGAAAGGAAAAGAAAGGGCAGCAAAAATTGAAAAGCGGTGAACAGGCACCCCGCATAGAAGACCATCGCAAACCACGCGGCAACGCTGTTGCGAAATGACCATGTTTCGCCATTGATCCGGATGGCCGTGACGAAAGCGTCAGTTGCAACTGTGATCCAGAGCAACAGCAGGAGGAGCAAAAAACAATTGCTCCACCATGCTCGGAGATTCAATAGCGCCACTCCGACGCCGAGCCAAAACGCTCCCCCGAACAGACCTGCTTTTCTCCACTGAGAATTATAAATTTGCCCCAGCGGGGGAAAAATACTCAGATTGGCGGCAAGCCACGGATGCCTGTAGGGAAGCGCCCGGCTTGGCAGTTGCCAAAATTTTTGAAATATCCGGTGGCCCCATAGCTGTTCAACAAAACCTAGAAGCCTCTCTCTAAGGGATTCTCTGAGGAGAGAAAGCCGGAGTTTGCGCGGCTGGGGTGTTTGCCATTCTGGATCAAGGACACTATTGCAGCGTACGCAGCGCGTATTCTCGTCAGGATTGCGAAAGCTGCAAAGCTTGCACACCTTCATAGGATATCGGCTATCCTTGCTCGCGTCCTTGCTGCAACTCCTGTGTTCGAGTGCCTGCCAGCTTAACGTCACGCTCCCACGGCGGCGGCTCGAACTTTACGAAATGCGAAATCGGTCCCAGCACCTCCTCAAGAAAGACTCGGAAGTCGCGCAGCCGCTGCTCGTCGGCCCCATCGATGCAAATTTCGATCTGGCCGCGTTTTGTGACTGTCACCCGAATGTTCTCGTATGGCATGCTGCAATGAGCTTTCCCAGACTGGCAACTCTTCGTGGTAACATTGCCGCTTTTGGTACCTGATTTCTTACGTCGCGTGCACTTCCCCAGACAAATGAAAAACAGAGCGAGCCACGCTCGCCCCGCAGTTTGTTGGAAGTAGTGCCCCTTTGCTTACTCAGAGCTTTGTGATGAGGACGGCTTTGGGGCCAACGGTGCCGGTGATTGAGCTGGCTTAGGCTGGGCAGTTGTTGTGGCCTGGTTCTGGCCTTCCGATTTCTGAACGGCCTGTGGAGGTGCCTCAGCAGGGGCAACAGCTGCTGTTGCGCCGTCCCCCCCCATGAGGAACTTCTCGGCGCGGCTGCGGGCAATCTGTTCGCCGTAGAATGTGAGGGCAATTGTCAGTACGACAAAAGCTATAGCCGCATTGCGGGTCCATTTGCGCAGCGCGGTGCTCGCGGCTCCAAAGCCGAAAGTCTCACCGATGGCCGAAGCACCCGCGAGTCCTGAGAGCCCTCCACCTTTGCCTTCCTGAGCAAGGATGACCAGGATAAGAAACAGACACGCAAAAAAGTAAATCACGAGCAGCACGTAAAAGCCGATCAGCATTAACATCTTTGCCTAGATTCCTCTCGCCAGAAACAAGCTTCTGGAAATTTCGAAAAAACGTCACATCTTTCCGCGCAACTGCTACAGATTTTCGCAAAAAAAATTGTTGCAGAAGACGAACAAGCGCGTGTATCTGCGTCAAGCACAAGATTGTGCTTCAATGATGATGACACATTTTTCTCGATTTCTCGTAGCCCGACAGGTAACGAAAACGTTCATTCAGAGATCCCCTTTTGGTAGGCGGTGCGAAAGTAAGAAGCCAAATCCCAAATTACCGTGAAGGAGCAACCATGGGTAAGGTCCCAATTACTGTGGCATACGGCGATGGCATAGGACCGGAAATCATGGACGCCACGCTGCGTATACTCGATGCGGCAGGGGCGCGAATTGCCCCAGAGGTCGTTGAAATCGGCGAAAAAGTTTACCTCCGCGGCATTCCTGAAGGCATTGAGCCCTCTGCTTTCGAGTCCATACGCCGCACGCGCGTATTTCTCAAGGCCCCCATCACTACACCGCAAGGTGGTGGTTACAAGAGCCTCAACGTAACCACCCGCATGGCATTTGGTCTTTACGCCAACGTACGGCCGTGCAAATCTTACTATCCTTATGTGAAAACCAAACACCCCGAGCTCGACGTCGTGATCATTCGCGAGAACCAAGAAGACCTTTACACCGGGATTGAGCACCAGCAGACACCCGAAGTCGTACAATCTCTCAAGCTTATCTCGCGGCCCGGATGCGAAAAGATTGTTCGTTACGCATTCGAATACGCGCGTGCCAACAATCGGCGCAAAGTGACCTGTTTTACCAAAGACAACATCATGAAAATGGCGGACGGGCTGTTCCACCGCGTGTTCGATGAGATCGGTGCTGACTACCCCGACCTTGAAAAAGAACACTGGATTGTGGACATTGGTGCGGCTAAACTGGCCGACACCCCAGAGCAATTTGACGTTGTGGTCATGCCAAACTTATATGGTGATATTCTCTCGGATGTGGCAGCGCAGATTGCAGGAAGCGTTGGGTTGGCCGGTTCCGCAAACGTCGGCGAGCAGTGTGCTATGTTCGAGGCCATCCACGGCTCGGCTCCGCGGCGTGCGGGACAAAATCTCGCCAACCCTTCGGGGCTGCTCATGGGCGCAGTCATGATGCTCGTGCACATCGGCCAGCCTGACGTTGCCGAGCGAGTTCAGAACGCTTGGCTCAAAACCATCGAAGATGGAATTCATACCTACGACATCTATAACCCTGCTACCAGTAACCAGAAGGTTGGAACACGGGAGTTTGCCGACGCAGTCATCGCAAGGCTGGGCGAACTTCCGAGAAAGCTCAAGCCGGTAAAATACGCTGCAAGCACGGTGACCAAGCCGGCGGCACCGGTCACCATCCACCAGCCCTCTCAAGCGCGTGCACTTCCAGCTGAGCAGACCCTTGTGGGCGTGGATCTTTTCGTGCGCTGGGATGGCAAGTCGCCCAACGAACTCGCCGATTTCATGGCACCACTTGGTGCAGACGTGTTCGAGCTCACTCGCATTAGCAATCGCGGCCAGCGCGTCTGGCCCACTGGTTATGAGGGCACCATGCTCGTCGATCACTGGCGCTGCCGTTTCCTTGCGAAGACTAAACCACTTGCCCCAAAGGCTATCGTGGACCTGTTGAGTCGGACCGACGCGAAGGGGATTCAGTTCATCAAGCTTGAGAACCTCTACGAATTCGACGGCAAACCGGCATTCGCCTCGATTTAGACGTGCAGACGTTTCTCCAGGCCAAAATCAATCCCCGCAGATCAAACGAGACTCCTGCGGGGATTTTTCCCTAGCACGTGAATGGGCTGCCAAAGCTCAAGAGGCCAGACGTGGATCAAATTCTACCTCGGCCGGAGTTTGGGCAGGCTGCTCTTCTTTAGCAGGAGATGCAGAAGGCGGTCCGACGCTTTCATAAAGCACGGGAATGGGCACCTCCTTTTTTCCATCTGTTTTCGCGGACCTTGCCCCGCTTGGTCGCGCGACCGAGTTCGTGCTCTGCAGTGCGGTTCGGCCTTTGAGGTCATACAACGATTTACCTCCAGGGGAGCCAACCAGCGCCGTTGTCGTTGATGGTGGCGACGGTAGTGCCTGACTCTGCCCACCAGGAGTCTCACTTTTTCCCCACGATTTCTCCGCTGAGGCTTTTTTGCTCGCGCGAGCAGGGACTACGGTGATTGTGGAATTGCTCTTTCCCAAAGGCGGCGGCGGCACAAAAACACGCGTTAGTCCAGGGCCAGCCTGCGAAGCGGTGCCGGCACATCCCGTCAGCCCAATCAGGGCCACGCCTGCACATCCCAGTGTCAGAGCCTTGCCGAGTCTCACAATCGTTCCTCCGTCGTTTCACATGCTCGCCGCAGGTGGTTTTCGGTTTTCCCACGGCCTTTCGTTACTCACACCGCGGCTCTTCAAATCTCACCTGAGTTATTCACACACTTATCCACAGCCTCGAGCTCGTGCCTTTGCAAGTCGATTTCTTCGAGAATTGTCCGAAAAAGTTTCTCATCCGAGTCCTGAGCGATATCGCGATAATACTCCTCCGTCCGTTCTAGATAACGACGGACCTTAGCGACGTCAGGATTCGTGCGGAGGGAAATGATATTGTCCAGCCGGTCACAGAGCTTGATGAGTCTAATATGCAGTGGAGCTCGCAGAATCTGTTGCTTATATTGGCTCGCTGAAAGTTGTTTATCACGAGTCGTTTTGCTAAGCGTCTCCACATCGCGCGCAATTGCATTCCCAAACAGCTCCGCTAGCCGGTACCGCGTCCACTCAGGCGAATCCTCCAGGACATCGTGGAGCAGAGCCGCAACCGTTTGTTCAGGCGTCGCTTGCGGATAGACCATGAGAAAGTGGATCGCCACGCGAAGGGGATGAACCATGAACGGTTCTCCGCCATCGCGATATTGCCCCGCATGGGCAGCTTCGGCAATTTCCAGCGCACGGACGATGTTCTCTTCGCTTCCCCAGCGGTAGCGTGCATATGCTCGCAAAGTGTGTTTGAGTGGCTCCAAATAAAGACGATGAAAACTTTCCATCATTTTCTGAACCTTAGGAACAGATCGAAACCAAAGAGTGCATGTGCCAAGCCTTTACGGATAAAAATCCGCCATCGCAAAAAGGAATCTAGGATGAACAGCATCCCGCAAATGGCTAGCATGACGGTTTTCAATGGGATGACAAAATGGCTCGCGCTCGCGGCAAGTGTGAACCATTCGCTCAGCCAAACGACTGTGCCTAGGACTACCATTGCTCCGGCGCTGGCCTCAAGCAGACATCCGTTTCTGAACATCGCATAAAAATCCCACTGGCGTGGTTGATACAATCTTTCGGCACTTGATCCAAAAATCAACGTCAGCGGAAGCCCGAGAAGAATATCCCAAAAAAGGCCCCATGAGCCGCTCGCAGAACGTTGCTGGTTTCTCCGAGTCAGCTCTGCTTCGCGACTATAAGCGTAAGTATGCCGAACCGGTTCGTCACTCGGCCAAGGTTCAAGGATGTATTCGAACTCGTTCGGAGCGACTCGTCGAATCCCAGTAACCGCATAAAAATTTTCGCGATAAATTACCGTTGTGGGCACTCCACGCTGAACTGTCACACCGCTAATAAAAGCATCGCGAAGCGGGGTCCACTCTTTCTTCAATTCGGTAGTTCGAATCCGCAATTCAGGACGGTACGGCTGTCCGTAACCTATGACAAGGTCGCCCGGAATACTGACGTCGGCAAACCGCCAAGCGTGCGGTGGTTCATGCCAGACAATGGGATCGTACCGGTCGGCTGGAGCCTCAACCTCTTCACCCCTTTCTGGGGTATGTCCGATGTCTTCCGCCACGCGCGTTGTTCCTCGAGATAATGGCGAGCTCATTCTTCACTGAAATCTTCGCCCCGTGCCTTTGAGCCTAAGTGGCTTATTCCAAATTGTTCAGGCAAACACCAATCGCCCAAGAACGTGTTCGCTCTGATCACGGGCGGCCTCGGAGAGCGATGTACACTCACCTTCAAAAATGAATCCAAGAACAGGACGCTGGTATCGAAAACACATGTTACTTTTGTCCGCCAGCGGGCAAACTTAGCTTTTTTTGCTTTACCCTAGTTCTGGGTTGTGTCATAGCCAGGGGATCAATTTGCCAGAAAAGGAGGCGCCACATGACGACATTATCGGTGAACGGCCGGCAGGCCTTTGTTGCCGCGATGTGGATCGTGGTCCTACCTCTTGCGGGTAAAACCGCGGGAGCGATGCCTGAGGGCACAGCGCAGCGCAAGACTCCGCTGGTTGCGGAAAAGGCGATGCGAACCGCGCAGCGCAACAGTCTCCCTACGGCAAAACGATCGAAGACCCAGTCGACTCCCTCAGCAAAAGCTGCCTCACCGAAGCCGAATTTTTACGCAGAATCGTCAACAACCGCCAAGAAGCCCGCAACGAAAGGCGGCGGTTCTAGTGCTCGTTTAGAGAAAACCCGGAAGGCGGTAACTCAAGGTTCTGCCTCGACAGTGGCCGGACCCTCATCGGTACGGCGTTTGCAGCCTGCCAATGTGTCTATCGAGACCGCATCTTACTTGCCGCCCGACCAGACCCTTAACCCCCGTGCAAAATCCTTGTTCCGCAGTTCAGGCGAGAGCATCCCTAATCTTTCCCCGCAAGTGTCTGCCGACACAACAGAAAAGAAAAGCCCTTGGGCCCGTCTTAATCCGTTGAGCCTTTTCGAAAGTCGCAGGCCAAAGTTTGTTCCAAGTGGCTATATTCAAACGGGAATCGCCTCTTGGTATGGTTCGGATTTTCACGGAGGTCCAACAGCATCAGGAGAGCGCTATGATATGCACGAGCTCACGGCCGCCCATCCCTCACTCCCATTCGGGACACTGCTCCAGGTTACGAATCTGCGAAACGGCAAAAAAGTTGTTGTGAGGGTCAACAACCGTGGCCCTTATGTTCGCAACCGGATCCTTGATCTCTCAAAGGAAGCTGCACGTCAGTTGGGAATGGTGGGATCAGGTCTGGCTAAAGTGCGTGTCGAGGTGTTGGAAGCAGTAGAGCCCGTTGGCGTCTGGGGCCAGCAGGCACTTCGAAAGCTAGCTCGGCAATAGCCCTGGAACGATGTGGACGAGGAGAGCCGTGCCAGAACTGCGGCCCTTTTTATTTTAGCCCTTGTGCTCATTGGTCTGACGGGCGGTCTTGACGGCCTCTGCCAGCTCGTGCAACCACGCTCCCACATCGCGAATCGCGTCCTCGAGGTCTGAAGCCGCTCTAATTCTCTCAATGAGCGCGCTTCCGACGACGGCTCCATCAGCCAGTCGAGCCACTTCCTGGGCCTGGAAGGCAGTCGCAATACCGAACCCGACGACAACGGGAAGGTTGGTAAGCAGACGCAACTCGGACAATGGGCCCTCAATGGCGAACCTAGTGTCCGCTCGCGCACCCGTCACGCCTTTCACGGAAATGTAGTACAGAAATCCCGATGCCCGCTCGACGATTACTTTCTTTCTTTCGAATGGCGTGGTGGGAGCCACTAATTCAATCAAGTGGAGTCCACGTGCACTGAGAGCGGGTCTCACGCTGTCAGTCTCTTCTACTGGCACATCGGGAATGAGAACAGCGTCTGCTCCGACTTGGGCCGCGTCCGCAGCAAACTGCTCCAAACCATAATGGAAGAAAGGGTTAAACGCTCCAAACAGTACTATCGGCGTTTCGAATTCGCGTCGGAATTCCGCCACGACGTCAAGCACGCTTCGCAGAGAGGCTCCTTGTTCAAGAGCCACTTTGCACGCAGCTTGAATCGTAGGTCCATCGGCGATGGGATCACTGAACGGCACCCCCAGCTCGATGATATCGGCACCATTTTCGGCGAGCATTTTCAAAAGGGGCAAAGTCCACGTCAGCTGTGGAAAGCCCGCGGTGAGGTAGGGGACAAGAGCAGCCTCGTTTCGTTCTCTCAATCTCACAAAGATCGTATCGATGCGATTTGCGTCAGCCATTTTTCCTTGTCCTTAGCAAAGAGAACCATGCGTACATGCATACCTCAACGTCTGTGCACCTGAGCAAAGAGATTCTCCACATTCAGGTGAAGCGAAAAGTGCAGAAAATTGTTGCGCCCCCTGCATTTCGTGCCATTGCTCGCAATAACTAATCTCAGCCCAGAGAAATTGGTGAGCCCCCATGCCGCTGATCGTTGACAAACGCGAGCTCGCGCCACGAACGCACTACTTTCGCGTGAAAGTCCCTCTCGTCGCGACCCACGCCCAACCTGGACAATTTATCATTTTGCGTGTCCACGAGCGCGGCGAACGAATCCCGCTAACGATTGCCGATAGCAATCCGCAAGATGGGACTGTTACACTTATTGTCCAGGAGATTGGTGCGACAACAAAGCAGCTTGCGAAGCTGCACTCGGGCGACGAAATCCGGGATATCCTCGGACCTCTGGGCACCCCCTCTGAAATCGAAAAATTCGGAACAGTCCTCCTTCTTGGAGGGGGCTTTGGAATAGCGGCTATTCACCCCATTGCCAAAGCGCTTCGCAAAGTAGGCAACACAATTGTTTCGATCATTGGAGCCCGGACACGGGATCTCCTTATCATGGAAAACGAGATGAGAGCAGTGTCGGACGAGTTGGTCATTATGACTGACGACGGCTCCTACGGTCGACAAGGATTTGTTATCGAGCCGCTTCGGGAACTGATCGAAGAAGGCAGACAGATCGATCGCGTCATTGCAATTGGCCCACTGCCCATGATGCGGGCTGTAGCCGAGCTCACTCGCCCTTACCGCATCAAAACTGTTGCCAGCCTAAATCCGGTGATGGTTGACGGCACAGGTATGTGCGGGGGATGCCGGGTTACGGTGGGTCAGACAAGCAAGTTCGCCTGTGTGGATGGTCCCGAGTTCGATGCCCACCTGGTTGATTTCGACGAGTTGGCTGCGCGAACGCAAATGTACCGCGATTTCGAAAAAGTTCATGTTTGCCGAATTGAAGAGCGCCTTCAACAGCTCGAAAGTAGGGAAAGTGTAGCGGGACAATGACTCTCACGCCCCAACAACGGATGAAGATTCCTCGCCACCCCATGCCGGCACGCGAGCCTGAGGTTCGTATGCGTTGCTTCGATGAAGTAGCCTTAGGCTACGACGAGCAGACTGCGCGCGAAGAGGCCATGCGTTGCCTGCAATGCAAGCATCCCTATTGCATGGAAGGCTGTCCGGTCGCGATAGACATTCCTGGCTTTTTGCGCGAAGTTGTCGCCGGCAACCTCGACACGGCTGCCGCAATCATTAAAAAGACGAATAGCCTGCCAAGCATTTGCGGCCGCGTCTGTCCCCAGGAAACTCAATGCGAGGAAAAGTGCGTCCTAGCGAAAAAAGGTAAGCCGGTCGCCATAGGGGCGCTGGAGCGATTCGTTGCTGATTACGACCGAAAGTTTAGCCTCACGAAGCTGCGGGTTGCCGCCAAGCCGTCCGGCAAGAAAGTCGCCGTCGTCGGATCTGGCCCGGCAGGCCTTACTGCTGCGGGCACACTTGCGCAGATGGGGCACAGTGTAACCGTCTTTGAAGCGCTTCACGAGCCGGGAGGAGTTCTAGTTTATGGCATTCCTGAGTTTCGGTTGCCAAAGGAGATTGTGCGCCAGGAGGTTTCATCGCTCCTGAATCTCGGAGTCGAGTTCGATCTCAACGTTCTTATCGGGCGCACTCTGACGATCGACGAGCTGCTCGCCGACACCTATTCGGCTGTGTTTCTCGCTCCGGGGGCTGGCGTGCCCCAATTCATGGGGATTCCTGGTGAGAATCTTAACGGCGTGAGCTCCGCGAACGAATTCCTTACGCGTATCAATCTCATGAAGGCATTTCTGTTCCCTGAGTATGATACGCCGGTCTATTGCGGCAAACGTGTTGCAGTCATCGGCGGGGGAAACACGGCTATGGACGCAGCACGGACAGCTTTGCGGCTTGGCCCAGAAAAGGTCTATATCGTCTACCGGCGAAGCGAAAAGGAGATGCCAGCGCGTCGAGAGGAAATCGAGCACGCAAAGGAGGAAGGCATCGAGTTCCTGTGTCTGACAGCCCCGGTAGCCTACCACAGCGATACGCGCGGGTGGGTCACAGAAATGGAATGCATTCGCATGGATCTCTCTGAGCCTGACGAGTCGGGACGTCGTCGACCCGTGCCGATTCCAGGTTCAAACTTCCGTGTTCCCGTGGACACCGTGATCGTGGCCATCGGGGCCAAGACAAACGATCTTATCGTGAAAACCACTGGCGGGCTTTCTGTGGCCAAGAAGGGCTATCTGCTCGTAGACCCCAAAACGCAAATGACCTCGCGTCCAGGGATTTTTGCTGGCGGCGACATTGCCGGGGGAGAAGCGACGGTGATCGCTGCGATGGGACAAGGCCGCGTCGCAGCGCACAGCATCCACCGTTACATCACGGAGCAGTGAACCGCAAGTGAGGGGCACATAAGCCCAGTGACTCAAAAGTACTGAAGGCTTTCCTTCTTGTACTCTTTCGTACTCAACAACAGACGATACTCCGTCACGCCCGTTTTTTCTGAAACTTCGCGCGCAATTTGTTCGCAGCGCTCGAAAGTTTCACAGTGCATCATACCGAAGAGGTTGTAGGGCCAGGTCGGGTAGGTTGGCCGCTCATAGCAGTGTGTGATTTCCTTATAGCTCATAAGCACTTCCGCTACTTCACGCGCCTTTTGCCTGTCCGGAACTCGCCAAACACTCATCGCATTGAAAACTTTTCCGACTTTCTGGTGCTTCAGCACAGCTCCCATCCGTCGGATGATGCCTTTCTTCTTCCACTCGGCAATTTTCTCGAACAATTGGTTTTCGCTCATGCCACAGCGTCGCGCGATCTCCTCGTATGGATGCAGAGTATCTAGCGGAATCGTTCCCTGAAGTTCGCGGACGATGGACTTCTCAAGATCAGTGAGGGCCATGATTCACTCCTCCGTACCCGCTGTATCGGGCGCCGTTGCCTGGGTGGACGGGCCAATTTCAAAATTCACAAAAATCTTGTGCATACGGACCGTTGGCAGGTAGAGCACGTCCGTCACCCCGGTGCGCTTCTTAATTTCATCCAAAGTGTCCATGAGCTGCTGGCGAGAAGGTGCTGCAAGCGTAAACCAGAGGTTGTAGTCGTGTTCACGTTTATAGTTGTGCGACACTCCTGCATACTCGCTCACAAACTCGCCAACTTCATCTATGCGTTCCGGCGGGACGCGCATGGCAATGAGTGCGCTCATAAACCCGAGCTTTTTGGTGTCAAAAACCGCGCCAAGTCGCCGAATAATTCCGCGCTCGACCAGATCAAGAACGCACTCAAACACCTGTTCTTCTGTCACATTTCCGATTTGCTTCGCCATCTCAGCATAAGGGGAGTGCGCAACAGGAAAGCCGGTCTGGATCACGTTCAGAACAGCCCGATCCAGCTCCGACAGAGAGTCAACAAGAGATTTGCCATGTGTGCTCATGGGAAGAGAGCCTTAGCTGCGCGATAGAGAACATCGTTAGTCCACTTACCGTTGTCGTGTCTGGGCATTCGCACCAGGCAGAGCATGTTCCTCCGTGGAAAAAACCCGTGGAAAACCTAAGGATCGGCGCGGTTTTCTTCCGATCACAACAGCGGAAAGGCCGAAGGGCAAACTCAATCGATCCAGTAGGGTTGCGAGGGGGAGTAGCAACTTCTGCAGCCACAGATGGCCAGGGCGAATCTCCTTCGCCCGAAAAATTTTACCTGCAACGAACCACCCTATTGCGCCTATTGGGTTAAAGTAATATTGATCCTCCACCGCGAATCCGGCCTCGCGTACTTTTGCGGCGAGCTCGGCCAGCGAATAGCGCCGGAAATGGCCCAGATTTCTGTCCATTTTGCAATAAAGACTTTGGTGAGCAGGGACAAGAAGAAGCAAGCGTCCCCCGGCTTGCAGGATTTCAAACATGTGCCGAAGGGCAGCGCGGTCCTCCTCAATATGTTCCAGAACATTCGTGCAGACCATGGTGTCGGCTCCGAACGCGATGAGGTCCGCCGGCGGTGGCTGTGTTGCATCGTAATGCATGACTTGCAAGTTTGTTCGCCCGCGAAATTTCTCATTAAGGTACTCGACGTAGTCGCTCCGCACATCAGTCACCAACACCGCACGGTTGGAGTTTCGGCAAAGGAATTCGATGTTGTTCCCGATACCAGCGCCTATTTCGACGACGCATTGCCCAAGAAATGGCTCCAATTTACCGTAGATCCATTCGGCGTAGGCGCCGAAACTCTCGAGGTTCCGCAAGGTAGCTTTGCCATAATCTCTGTACCGGCCACGCGCGTACTTCAGAATGCACCAAATGGCCTGCAGCCCATCCTTCCAGCCGATTTTTTTCCCTTCAGCGTAGCTGCGCCCGTCGTAAGAAATACCAACCTCATAAATGCGCAGATCCATTCGGGCCAGTTTTGCCGTGATCTCCGGCTCGAAACCAAATCGGTCCTGCTCAATCTGGATCTGCTTCAGCACGTCGGCACGGATCATTTTATAACATGTTTCCATATCCGTGAGAGTGAGGTTGGTGAACATATTTGAGAGCAACGTGAGAAACTTGTTTCCCACGGCATGCCAGAAATAGAGCACGCGGTGTGCTTTTCCTGTGAGAAAGCGCGAGCCGTAGACCACATCGGCTTTGCCTTGCAGGATTGGCTCGAGAAGCAAATGGTATTCCTGCGGGTCGTACTCAAGGTCAGCGTCCTGGATGATTACGTAATCGCCGGTGACATGTTGGACCCCGGTGCGGATTGCAGCACCTTTGCCCATGTTTTTCTCGTGGAAAACAACCTTATCCACGAAGGTATGCAACTCCGATTCGAGCAGCTCACGAGTCCCATCCGTCGAGCAGTCGTCTACCACAATAATTTCCTTTGGAATATCAACTGCTCGAACACGCTCGATGATTTTGCGAAGCGTGGCGCGCTCGTTATAAACAGGTATGATGATGCTGAGTTTCATACCTCTCCAGAGTGTCCGTCCTTGTAGTGGGTCATGTTTCAGGCGTTGCGAACACCTGTTGCAAGCTCCTTTTTGTTCGGCCGGTGGAGGTTTGTGGTGTTTGTGTGCAGACGGTTGACCAGGACTGTTGTCTCAGCCGGGTGCGAAAAAGCCCTCGTGGTGTCACCGAGCGCACAAGAAAAACTGTTGCCGTGGCAAGTCTCAGCATGATGAACTCTTCAAGAGAACATTAGCGGAGGAATATCCATGCGCCAAAAACGTCACTCCTTCTCTCACCTCCTGTTTGCATGCTTGTGCTTGTCGGCATTGCTAGCCCTCTCCCATGCCGCGGCGCCAAAAAGCGAAAGCCGAGCGGAATCTCTCCAGCAAGGTCTCGCGCAGCGCAAGGTTCCACGGCTAGCCGTGCTCATCGTGTTTGATCAATTTGCCTATCAATACTTGGTGCGATTCGCCGACCTTTATCTGCCGCCAATTAATCCTAAAGATGGGAAAATCGGCGGATTCCGATATCTGATGGAAAAAGGAGCCTGGTTAGCAGATGCTCACTTTTCCCACATACCAACGTTTACCGGTCCTGGCCACTCGGTGCTTATGACCGGCGCGCCCCTATCGGAAACGGGAATTGTCGGCAACAGTTGGATCACGCCAGAAGGCAAACGACTGAACTGTGTCGAAGATCCTAACCAAAAGATCATAGGAGCAGAGAATCCGCGGGCTAGAGCCGCCTCGCCGGTAAACCTGCGAGCCTCGACCGTTGGCGATGAATTGCGGCTTGCCACAAACGGTGTGGCAAGAGTTGTGGGCGTCGCCATCAAAGACCGTGGGTCGGTCCTGCCCGCCGGTCACAATCCTACCGCATGTGTCTGGTTCGACGATGGGACTGGAAACTGGGTGACGAGCACCTGGTACACAACCGGTACGCTTCCTCGTTTTGCCGAGAAGGTGAACAAAGAGCGTCTTTCTGACAAGTGGTTTGGGGCAAGTTGGGACCGCGCTCTTGAGCCGAAAGTTTATGAAACCCGCTGCACGCGGCCTCGTCCGGACTTTCAGGGAAACGCCGGCGGCCTTGGGGCAGGTTGGCCAAAGCGACTGGCTCCGCCGAATACCGATGCTCCCAATCAGGAGTACTATTCGCGCCTCACGAATAGTCCCTACGGTGTTGTGATGACCTTTGAGGTTGCCCAGGCTGCCATCGAGGATGAGCGCTTAGGAGCCGACGAAGTTCCAGACATCCTGACAATTAGCTGTTCCTCGCCTGACTATGCCCTGCATTCCTACGGCCCTAACAGCGAGGAAGCTCTAGATATGGCGGTTCGCTGCGATCGTGCGCTCAGCGATTTCCTCAACGTCCTGAAGGAGCAGGTCCCGGGCGGCCTCGATTCGGTTGTGCTGGCGGTCACTGCCGACCATGGTATCGTTGCGATCCCTGAAGTTGCTCACGATGAAGAAAAACTGCAGGTCGGCCACGTGGAATCTAAAGCCATCGAAGCAGCGGCACACGGCGCCATCGCTAAGCGAACGGGCAATACCACAGCTGCAGAAAAGCTTTTGTTTGGTTATAGCGAGCCTTATATCTACTTGGACCGCAAGCTGGCTGCTGACCGGCATCTTGATTTGAGCAGCTTGCGAGCCGCTATCGCGGAAGAGGTACTCAAACTCGACGGTGTCTACTGCGTCTTCACTTACGACCAGATTGCCAAAGGCCAGCTTCCTCAGGGGCGAGTCGCCGAACTTGTCTACAATGGTTTTGATCCCAAGCGCAGCGGCGATGTCATCGTGATTCTCGACCCTGGTTGGCTCCCCGGCAGCGGATACAAAGGGACCTCTCACGGCTCGCCTTGGACCTACGACACGCATATTCCCCTGCTCTTTGTGGGCAAATACATTGTGCCAGGTGTCTACACGAACCGTGCCGATGCGAAGGATATTGCGCCGACCTTCTCCTTCTTGCTGGGAATTAATCCCCCTAACTGTTCGCGCGGCCGCATCCTCGGCGAGATTTTACAAAAGTAATGCGCAAGAGCTCTGGCGCAACGGACGCCTAACCGAAATATGGGCCTTGAATGAGAGGCGACGCTTTGCGCGTCGCCTCTCGCATTTATTGCGACGGAGCGTTTGTTTGAACCTTCTGAGGCCAAGCTTCGGAAGGAAGATGAAAATAGACAAAACTCAGTTCATAGGGGGCGAGGGGCTGATTGATCTGCAGGCTGTCAAAATACCACTCTGAGCGACGCGCAAGGCTCCCGTCTGCTGCGTACTCGTATTTGATCCGATGCGCAGGAATCCAAATTTGATTTCCCGCCTTGCCGAGAACAATCATCGTTTCGAAGATCTTGCGCCCTCCGCTAAACCTTCCGATGTATTCGGCCAAATATCCTTTTGATGGATTAATAAGATAACGCAATGATTCGCTTGGCGCCCCAGGATTCGAGAAGAGCACCCACAGCCGTGGGCCATCTTTTTCCTTGGTGGGCACGATCTGTGGTGGGGCCTCCATTGCCTTCTGCGTTGCGTAAAGATCGGCTAACGTTACTGGCTCGTCAGCCAATTGCTCGATCCGAAATGAAACGATGGGATTGCGCTCGTGCACGGCAGGATTGTAAGGCGTCCGTTTGACCCAGCCGTTGGGATTCTTCGGCGCCGGTTTTATCGCGTACACCAAGTCATCGCGCACCAGGTAGGCAGCCAGGACTTTATCCCACTCGGGTTTTTCTCGCAAATGGCCAACAGGTGTTTTTCCATCCCAAGGCAGGATGAGATTTACGCTTGCCGTACTGGAGTAGGCAAAATGCACAAGTCTCAGGGGCGGAACCTGCGAGGTGCGCGTGGTATAGTTATCTTCTCGCCACACGGCAACTCCACGAGCAGAGTGAATTTGGTCGAGCGTTTCTCGTTGGCGCGCCACAACTTGGGCTAAGGTGATGGTTGTGCTTTGCATCGGTCGAACGGGGCGTACTGTCGCCAGCGAGGGAGTCTCAGCAATCGCGAGGGATTCCATGGTAGCGAGAGCCATGACCAATCCGATACGAGCATATGAGAGTTTCTTACTCAGATTAAACCCAATCATTGTTTTGTCCCGATATTCCTCCCATTATCATAGCCACTAAAAAAGCTATAGCGTGGACGCTTTGCATCGGAGGGGACAAAGAATGCCACATCGTAAGGCTCGAATCGAGCCACAAAACTGCCGCTTTCCATGCGCGAAACGCGTTCGGGCTGCAAAACATCCACCAGAGGCAATGAATCAAACATCGAGCTCAACGGTACAAAAAAACGCCCTTTCACATCCGTTTCGCCCACGTTGGCCAAAACGACGACGGTGTCTTTTGGGTGCTCTGTTGTTCGAGCAAACGCCAGTATCGTCGGATACGCAGGTTGAGGGAGACTCTCGAAGCCGCCTTCACGAAGCGCAGGATACTTCGCGCGAAGTGACAATAACAATTTAGCAAATTCGAACATCGGAATATCCCACTCGGCTGAGTCCCATAGCATTGGCGCACGATTCATGGGATCACGTCCCCCGCGCATTCCAATCTCTTCGCCATAATAAATCATCGGCACTCCCGGGAAGCTGCACGCGAGGGCAAAGGCCAGGCGTCGACGCTCGATGTCAGGAAATAACGAGGCGATGCGTGGCGTGTCGTGGCTGGCGAGCATGTTCCACGAACGCAACAGCGCGGGATAATGGTAGCGTTTCACCATTCTTTTTAGGTTTGTGGCCGCTTGCGCACTCGAAATCTCACCAGAAAGTAAGGCGAGCACCGTGGCGCGGAAGTAATAATTCATCACACCGTGAAGCCCCTCTTCGCGCACAAATTCCTGTGCGTACGCCATCACTTCGCCGATAGCCCCGTCGGGGGCCTGCTCCTCTTCGGTAATTTCGGCAATACGCCCGCTAAGCGTGGGGCCCAGATCATTAGCGCAGTCGAGACGCCACCCCGTGGCTCCCCGCCGAAGCCAATGGCGAACAACAGAATCGGGCCCTTCGATAAGGGTTTCGCGAACGTGGGGATGATCTAGGTTCAGCTCTGGCAAGCCCTTGTGACTTTGCCAGCATTCGTAGTCGTGCGGATGTTCGATCCAGGAAAAGTAGGCCAATTCTGGCGACGATGCATCGTTTCTCGCCTGCACAAACCAGTGGTGGGTTGATCCCACATGATTGAAAACGCCATCCAAGAATAACCCAAGATCTCGACGTTGGCAATCCTTCACCAAACGTTCGAAAGCCGCGTTACCGCCGAAAGATTCATCAACGTGGTAGTAATCAGCCACGTCGTACTTATGATTCGAAGGTGCTGTGAAAATTGGTGTCAGGTAAAGCGCATCGCAGCCTAGTCCGGTAATATGGGTAAGGCGGTGACCGATCCCATCCAAACTCCCCCCTGCGTGAACTTTCCAAGGCGAATTATACTCAGGAAGGGAAAGTTGTTCACCCTGAGGACCGGCGAAGCGATCAACAAAAATCTCGTACACGGCCGTGCGAGGCCGTCCCAGAAAACGTCGCATGACTACGTCCTTCCATAGCTTCGAAGTGCCATCAATGTTGATTCGAAATCCGCTGGGAGAGGCGAGTCGAATTCCAGCGTCTGGCCAGTGCGCGGGTGTTGAAAACTTAGAGACTTCGCGTGAAGCATCTGTCGTGTAACTTGCCCAAGCACGCGGAGGAGCATCTGATTCTTGGGCGCCACGAGCTGCATCGCGCGCTTGACGTCGCCCCCATATGCGGGGTCGCCCAGAACGGGATGGCCAATGCTCGACATGTGAACACGGATCTGATGCGTGCGGCCAGTTTCGAGCTGACACTTGACTAGACAAAATCCGTGGAAGCGTTCAAGTACCCAGTAATGGGTGACAGCGTGCCGGCCTCCTTGGCGCACAGCGGCCATCTTCGTGCGTTGTGCAGGGTGGCGCGCAATTGGAGTATCCACCGTCCCAACGTTGTGGCGAAGCTCGCGCAGCACAATCGCCAAGTAAACACGATGAATGTCACGTCGTGCTAGAGCCTCAGAAAGCCGCCTGTGTGCCATGTCGTTTTTCGCCACGAGCATGAGTCCGGTGGTATCCTTGTCCAAGCGATGAACGATGCCCGGTCGCTCAACCCCTCCCACGGTGGACAGGTGTCCCAACCGTGCCAACAGAGCATTGACAAGAGTGCCGTCGGGTGTTCCGGCCCCGGGATGAACAGCAAGTCCGGACGGCTTGTTGATAACAAGCAAATCATCGTCTTCATAGATCACGTCGATGGGTATGTCCTGCGCGATCGGTTTCGCCGGCTTCGGCGGCGGAATCGCGACCGATATGCGTTGTCCTTTTTCTACTTTGTCCTTTGCACGAGGGACCGCGGATATGTAGGTGTGCACCGCTCCTGCCTCGATGAGTTGCTGAATTCGGTTACGCGACAACCATGGCAACTTTTTTGCCAAGTAAACGTCCAACCTTTGGCCAGCATCCGCCGCGACCACTTCCAACTCAATGCACTCTGGCGGAGAACTGTGCTCTGCGTACTCGGTCATGTGAATAGAATCTCTGGTCAATATTGGAACGATTCTATAAAAATTTCACTCATCCATTTCGCATCTTTGCGGAATGCGGACGACGGAAAATTGTATAGTCAAACGCGCATGCCAGTGTGCGCGTAGGTGGCGAGCTGATGTAGCTCAGCTGGCAGAGCAGCTGATTCGTAATCAGCAGGTCGTCGGTTCGAATCCGACCATCAGCTCCACTTTTTCCACCCACGGAATTTGAACGCTCGGTGTCTGCCGTCCCTGTTGATCTTTGACTCACGAGAAAATGGTACGCCCGGCAGGATTCGAACCTGCGACCTTTTGCTCCGGAGGCAAACGCTCTATCCGGGCTGAGCTACGGGCGCACCTTGTACTTGTTCCAAGATTACTACCGCCAGCCAGCAAGGATTATTGTCACACGTCTGAGAAATTGCGCTTCCTCCGTTCTGGAGTCTATCACCTAGAGTACGACAGCTTTGAGAGTCTGAAACGGGCCAAGAAATCAAACGGATGGTGCCGTCAGTTGCCTAGTTGGAGGGTGATCCCCCTCAGCTGTTGGCCTGGGCCTATCCAGAAAGAGGGAAGAGCTAGCCACTGGCCGCCACCCACCAATGAGGAGTCAAAGTATAGAAGCTGGTGCGACCCGCTCATGACATGTCCGATGATGAAATCACCGGACGAGTTCGTTGTCGCTTTACGAACAAGCGAGTAATAAACGTTGCGCGGAACCCCAAATCCGTCGAACACAGGCATAAGCTGCACAGCGACGCCTGCAACTCCAGCACCCGCTGCGTTGCTCGCTTTACCGGCCACGTAGCTAGTTGGGAGTTCGAATAGCATCCTATTTTCGCCCCTCTGAAGGTATGCTGTTTGCCACACCGCATAGCTCGAAGCAGGTCCGTATCCTGTGGACCAGGCAAAGTACTGTCCGGGCGGCACCGAGTTGATCCGGAACTGAGCGTTGGTGAGACCGCCATCGTAGCGGATGTCCTCGATCACGTTTCCGTATTCGTCAAAAGGTTGCAAATGGACAGTTCCGCTGCGCACAACCCCTTGACCCGATACCACCGAGCCGACAACGTTCGCGCTTGTCTCAAGTTGGAAGTTCTGCTCGGATGTTTCTCCAGCCACGATGTCCACTGGGCGAAAGACGTAAACGCGTCGGCCACTGACGTTAGCTTCCACCACCAACGGCCAGCGGCCCGGTCGCACGCCAAGCAAAAGATAGTTGCCGAAGGAATTTGTCCGCGTTTCTTTCGTAGGATAAACACCGCTGACGCGCACTTTTGCCCAGTTAACCCCGTAGCCATCCTCATCAAGCACGACCCCTTGCACGCTTCCGCCAGCTTCCAAATAAATGCGTCCAAGGTCGGTGGTCCCACGCTGACGCACGACAACTTGGTCAATCCTTGAGGAGATGTAATTCGGATGTTCGAGCTCTAACACGTAGGTGCCGGCGGCTGCCGTTCCCACGCGGAAGAAACCCGAGTAATCCGTGCGTGCCGTTAGGGCCGTCTGGCGCGCTTCCTCTTCGGTCTTCTCTGGATTTGCCAAGCGTACGGTCACGTCGTTGATAGGACGATCCGTTTCCGACGAGTAGACATACCCAATCACGCCGCCGGCTTGCTTCAGGCGAATTTTCGGAATGACGGTGCGCCGAGACGGTCCGATCACAAGGTTTTCGTTCTGGAAAACTTCGTAGCCCTCTGCTGTGAGCGTGAAGGAATAAATCCCGCGTGGGATGTTCACGATGCGGAAAAATCCGCGAGCGGAAAAACAGTCGCGGTCCAGGTTGAAGATAAAATCTTGTTTTGGGGAAGTGTCTCGACGCGACCTCAGCCGAATGTGGAAGTTGTCAACGGGTCGGTTATCCTCTCCCTCCACTGTTCCCACCGCACTGTTGTTGACGTCGCATTCGATCTCCAAATTTGTTGTCCCAGCCTTCACATCTAACCGGAAGAATTCATAGTTTTGTTCCCCGTCTGGAGTTTTCAGCGGGAAATTGGCCCGCACGTCGAAAAGGCCGCGACCAAGATTCTTCAGCACGTAGTTTCCCAATTTGTCTGTCAGTGTTTCATCGCGGCCAGGGACGTATTTATGCGGAACAGCGCGCACCCGTGCATCAGCAATCGGTTTGCCCTCAAGCGTGATTAGACGTCCGGTGATCTGAAGACCCTCCACCAAAGTGAAGTTCACGTCCTCTTTGCGCTCCCCCTCAGCCAGCTGAAGACTACGGTAACCATCGACAAAGCCAGATTTTGAAACGCGGAGTCGCCCCTTGCCAGGCGTGCAGAAGCTAATGGAGTAAGACCCATCCGCGGCGGTCTGGACTGATCGCGGCTTGTATGACGGATCCATCGGAAATTCTTCGCTCGTGAACTCCACCTGTGCGTCAGCGATTGGGAGTTTGCGCTCATCCGTGACACGCCCCGAAACACTCGCGCCCGGGGTGAGGACAATTTGCGTCGAGGCATAGGGTTTCGACGCAGTGAGGTCAATGAGCTTACTTCGAGCTCGCGCGTAGCCTGTCTTTTGTGCGCTTGCATACAATTGCAGGTGCTCGCCAACATCAATGCCCCACAATTTGAAATAGCCGCTCGCATCGGTTTTCCCTTTCAAGCTATCCACATTGATGCGCCGTGGCGTGGTGGCTGAGACGAAGAGCTGCACCTCTGCGCCTTCCACACCTCGTCCCAAATGGTCCAAGACGAAGCCATCCACACTGCCGCCCCGGCCTAAGCGCAAACTAACGTCAGATTTGCGTTCGCCTGGCAAGAGCGTGAAGGTCTGCGCACTTGCACCGCTTGATGCGCTGGGAACGTAGCCTTGCGCCTCGGCCTGAAGTCGCACCAAACCCGCTGGCAGCGCCTGCAACTCGAAACCACCCGTCGCGTCCGTCACAGCACGGAACTCCCGTTTGCGCGGCTGAAGCAAACCGTAAGTGCATTCCGCGCGCACCTTTGCATTGCTAATGGGCGTGTCGCTTGCCGCATCCAATACCCGGCCCTTCACCAGGCACTTTTCATAAACTTCGAGAACAGCCTGCGGTGAAGGTTTGTCCCGCTCACATTTTATCCCCTCGAGCGGCTCGCTGGCGATATCGGGGCTAATGCAGAAAAGCTTGTAACTGCCATAGGGGAGTCTCACGAGTGCAAAAGCGCCTGTGGCATCTGATTTCGCTTCGCGCGTAACCGTTGTTCCTTTTATGCTGGCCTGAGCCGCGATAGTGATGGCAGCGGGCGTAGTTGGGCGATCAATAAACACCGCAGCTCCCCGAATGGAAGCCCCTCGCTCGAGACGGCAAACTTGGCGCAAAGTCCCGGGCGAAACTAGGGGAAAGATAGCCGGCGCAAAATCTTGATGCTCGACCGAAAGATCGTAGAAGCCCTCTGTCGCCAGTTTTTCGAAAGCAAATTCGCCTTTGCTGTTCGACAGACGTTTGTAGCGATCCTCATCCGGGAGCAAAACAGTTGGATATCCTAACGGTTTATACGCAGTCAGCCTAACTGTGGCGGAGGCTATCGGCGTGTCTTTTTCATCCGTCACAATTCCCGCGATTCGCCCGCTGCGACGAAGCACGAATTCTAGATCCTGCCTGGCTGTTTGCTCAGAGATCTCGAGATTCTGCACGAGTAGGTCGTAACCGCGACAGCGAACCTCAAAAATGTGCTCGCCCTGACCCACCCCTTTGAGCGTGAACGTTCCCTCGGTGTCGGTTTGCGAGCTTTTGTAAGTTGAGTCATCAAGATAGATGTTGCCACCCGTGGCGACTTGTTCCAGTCGCTTACGCCGAGCGCTTACCGTGGCGCCGGTAACGGGGCGTCCCTCTTCGTCACGAACGATCCCATGGAGAGTTGCACCCAAAGGAAGAGTAAAAACAACCCTCTCGCGTTTCCGGTTCGCAGGCGGGGTGTAATCGGTTCGAATGAGAGGCACAAAGTCCGGATGGGCGACCAAAATGTCGTAACTCTGTACTTCGAGGTCTCGAAGCTCGAATTCGCCCGTCGGTCCGGTCTCGATTTCTATGGAAAAGTCACTGGTACCGCTCCGACGCAAACTGATCCGAACACCTTTGATAGGGCGTAGCTGCTCATCAAGGACCTGACCGCACAGACTGAATCCCCAGTTTAGGGCTGTCGGCTGGGAAGGTGAGGAAAAAACGGTTTGCGTCTCCGACGTGGCATCAGATTTCTTTGTCCGTTTTCCACTTATGATTTCACTAAGCCAGCCACGCAATCGATTAGAGCCTCGGCCAATGCGATGGACAGTAGTGTCAGGAAGGTCAAGCCCATCAGCGTTTCCCCCCAGATAAAAAAGCCAGCTCGCCAATGCGGTCACGGCAATGACCCAAACAACTACCCACAACCCCACTGGCTGTCCGCGCACGCGCACTGTCGATTGTTTCTACCCCTCGCGCAAGTATGAAAATCAGACAAAAGTCTACATTCGCCCGAGATGCAGCAAAAACCATGCGAAACTTTTTGGCTGAACACTACCACTAACTGGTAAAATGTAACAACCTGCACTAATGGCTGTTAGCTTAGCCAGCTTAATGTTTAGCTTGATGCGCGACGGCGCGTGCATCCCTGATTCTGTGTTCGCGCTCATTCCAGGGTTTTGAGCTTTTGCGCTTGCTCCTCCAAAATAAGTGCATCGATGAGCGAATCCAGGTCGCCCTCCATGATTCGATCGAGGCAGTAGAGGGTGAGGTTGATTCGGTGATCCGTCACCCTGTTTTGGGGAAAGTTATAGGTGCGGATACGCTCCGAACGATCGCCGCTCCCAACCATCTTGCGTCGGGTTTCTGCGAGTTCGCGCTGCTGGCGCTGCGACTCAATCTCGAAGAGCCGAGCTCGGAGCACCTTGAGCGCTTTGGCCTTGTTCTTGTGTTGCGATTTTTCGTCCTGGCAAGTCACGACGAGCCCTGTTGGCAAATGTGTAACCCGCACCGCACTGTCTGTCGTATTTACGCTTTGGCCACCAGGGCCGCTGCTGCGAAAGACATCAATTTTTAGATCCTCCGGTTTGATTTCAATTTCCACTTCCTCAGCCTCAGGCAACACCGCCACTGTCGCGGCGCTTGTGTGAATGCGGCCTTGCGCCTCAGTTTCTGGCACTCGCTGAACGCGATGCGTTCCAGCTTCGAATTTCATCCGGCTGTAAACTTGGTCGCCTTCGATCGCGAAAATGACTTCCTTAAAACCATCCAACCCCGTTTCATTGGAGCTGAGGAGTTCAACCTTCCACCCCTTTGACTCAGCGTATTTTGTATACATTCGGAACAAGTCCGCTGCAAATAGCGCTGCTTCCTCTCCGCCTGTGCCAGCGCGAATCTCGACAATGATGTTCTTTTCATCGAGAGGGTCTTTGGGTAGCAACAAAAGGCGCAGTTCATGCAAAAGTTTTTCGCGGCGCTCTTCGAGTTCACTAAGCTCGGCTCGCGCAAGGTCTGCTAGCTCTGGATCGGCGTCGTGCGCTAACGTCTCCGCCTGGGCAATTTCATCCTCGATCGCTTGAAGGTCTCTGTACTTGTTGACGATCCGTCCAAGTTCCGTGTGAAGCTTTGAATGCTTTTTCAGCTGTTCGGGATCGCTCAGCACAGTAGGATCGCTCAGCGCCGCTTCTACAGAAGCGAATCTGGCTTCAATATCTTTTAGTCTGTCTCGAATGTCTATCACAGTGCTCATTGCGTCGTCGTCATAATCCAGGATTTTGACCTGATCGATTCATCAGGCAAGCGCTTCAGCCGCTTTGCTACTCTTGTTGACTCTGGGCTCACATCATTCGCAATTACTACTCGGAAATATGCGGCACAAGAAGCGAAAACGTGAAGCACCAGGCGCACTTATTTTTGTTTTCCGTAAGCCGACCTGGCATTGGGGCTTGCCGCTTTTCTTGTTGGTGTTAGTGTGGGCCACCTTCACGTTGTATAATTACACCCCTACGATAAAACTCCAGGCGAATTACTGGCCGTTTGTTCGAAATCATATCCTGAACTTGTGGCGACAGGGGTATACTCCCGGACGCCTGTTCCCTTACTGCGTTGCAGTGAGCCTCGTCCTATTGGTCGCTATCTATCGTGGGCGTTACAAGATCACGATCACGGAAGATGGAGTGATCGTGCAGTCACCGCTCGGAGAACCGCGTATCCTGCGTTGGGTTGACGTGGATGAAGTTTACATTCTGCGGATCCGCTATCCGCTCGAAGGAGTCCAGCGTGAACAACGAAAACTCATCCTTTACCAGAAAAAGCGATACCGGTGGGTTCCATGGCGTGACAAGCTGGTCATCACAAACTGGCAGCTCGACGGGTACCGACAAGCGGAGCGCTTAGCTGTTCAAATTGCAGTTCCTGCAATTGCGGAACGTTTGCGGGCCCGATTGATGCGTGACGGGGGAAAGGTCGAGTTTGGCAAGCCCTCGCTATGGCAGGATCTGGTGGCCGTCTCGCTGTTTGCCCTTGGCATTGCAGCTTCCGTCATTGTTGTTCGCATGTGGCGGGCACAAGCGTGGGATTACGCTGCGGCTTTTGCAACTCTGGCCGTTGTAGCCATTTTTGCCGGAGCTGGACAGTTTCGACGCCGCTGGTATCGTGTGGATGCGGAGCACCTCTACGTCATCCGTCGTGGGTTGCCCACGCTCAAAATTCCGCTACTCTGGCTTCGCGAAGCTTTCGTCTCGAAAGGAGTGATGAAGCTCACAGCAATTCCGCCCCACACTGAGCAGCGAAAAACTACTATCAAGGACAAAAACTTCTTTCGCAACCGCGGCGTCATGCTCGCGCTTATTCGCCTGCTGGTGGCAGATTCACTACTAAAGGCCCAGCTTGCCAAGGCTGAGCAACCTCCCAAGCTGGCTGATAAGGAGAAAGATTCTTCAGGAGTTGTCGCAATCGAGAATGCTCATCAGGAGTTAGCCACACAGCAGTTTAGACCGACGAGTTTAGAAAGTGGAGAACTACCTCGACTCACGAATGAAGAACTCGATGCCTGACGACCACCATGTGGTGAAGAACTAGGCATCGCGGGGAACGGCAAGCATCCGTTCGATGGCAAGACGGGCACGGTTGGCGACTTCTTTATCGACCTCCACTTCGAAAATCTCCTCGCGAAGAGAACGCTCAACTTCCACGAGCGTGATTGTCTTCATGTATGGACAATTCAGGCGGCAACCAATACAACCGTCGGCAAGGATGAACTCCTTATCAGGATAACGCTTCTTGAGTTGATGAAGAATGCCATTCTCCGTGGCAATGATGAAACGTTTTCGGTCGGCAAATCGCGCGACCGCTTGAATCATCCCGCTGGTGGAGCACACCACATCAGCCATTGCGATAATATCCTCCCGACATTCCGGGTGTGCAATGAGAACAGCGTCCGGCACCAGCTCGCGAACCTTTTTCACATTCGCTCCACGCAACACGTCGTGCACAGGGCAGCAGCCGTCGTAGATAACAATCTCTTTCTCAGGTACCTGCTTTGCCACCCAGTTACCAAGGTTGCGATCGGGAGTAAAAAGAATCTTTTCCGACGGAACGCATCGGACCACGGAGACTGCGTTCGCAGAAGTGCAGCAGATGTCGCTCATCGCTTTAACTTCCGCGGTGGAATTAATATAGGTCACCACATAGTGATCTGGATAGCGCAGCTTCCACTCATCAAGACTCTCTGGCGTAATTGAGTCCGCAAGCGAGCAGCCTGCCGCTAAATTGGGAAGAAGAACTTTCTTTTCGGGGTTCAGGATTTTTGCGGTCTCAGCCATGAAGTGGACGCCGCAAAAGACGATGATGTCCGCATTGGTTTTTGTTGCCTCGACAGCGAGCCCAAGGGAATCACCGACATGATCGGCAATTTCCTGCACTTCGGGAACTTGATAATTGTGAGCGAGGATGACAGCATTTTTTTTCCGAACAAGCTCCCGAATCTCGGCTGCTAGCTCTTGTTGCTCGCGCTGGGCGATTGCAGCGCTGGACATTTGCATCCCTCGCTTCCGAACCTGTTTTGTTCTCTTCCTGCTCTTTCCTGTGCTACTTGGCATTTCTATGGTTATTCGCTGGTGGGAGGGTAAGGAATTTTCGTGGTGCTTTCGCAATTGAGCGTGTCAGCAAGCATCAGTTGATTCGTCAAATGGTAGAAATGCGAGGCCGACATTTTATAGGGGAGCGCACGCGTGCACGCAGCTAAACCAACGTGGCCGTACTGGGCCCTTGCCCTGCTACCTCCCGTTTTTCTCGTTGTTTGTTTAGCAAGATGGTTTGTGCACGTGCCTTATCTCGATCAATGGTGGCTGCTGCCGCTCGTAGTGGCGCAAAGAGAAGGCACGTTAGTATTTGCAGAAATTTGGCATCAGAACGCCGAGCATCGTCTCTTCTTCCCAAAGATCATCATGCTGTTCCTTGCGCGATGTTCTGACTGGGATTTACGTTGGGAAATTGGAGCGAATCTGTTTTTCAGTTTGTCCGCCTTTGGCGTTGTTCTCCTGCAGCTACGCCGCACTGAGAAGCTGACTCGATCCCACACGCAACCCATTTTCTATCCGCTTATTTCCTTTGTCCTCTTCAGCTTGGCCCCCTTCGAGAATTGGCTCTGGTCATGGCAGATGCCATATTTTCTCATCCAGTTCTGCCTGGTTGTCCTCGCTTATGGATTGGGGATGAACCAAAAACGAGTTTTGTCGTGGGGCCTCGCCATTACAAGTGCTACTGTGGCAAGTCTCTCCTTTGCCACGGGGGTGGCTGTCTGGTTTTCAGGGGCGGGCGTGATCCTTCTCACAGCTCCGAAGAGACGCGTTTGGCGTTTTTTGCTGCTTTGGATGCTGTGGGGCAGTATCGTCGTTGCGCTCTATTCCGTCGGTTACCAATTTCTCCGCTGGAATGACCCGGTAGCGGCGATAACGCGTGTTACGCACCTTATCGGTTACGTCTTCGTTTATCTTGGCGCCGCTCTTGTCCCTACTCACTGGATTAATGCGGCTGGTGTACTCGGGGCGTCTTATCTCATTCTCTTTTTCACGCTTTGGGCTATCGCACTTCGTTCGCCAGTTAGGCGTCGCCTTGCTATGGCCCCTTACCTCGGCTGGATGACGTTTGCCATAGGGGCGGCGCTCCTCACTGCTGCAGGCCGCTCAAATGTTCACGAGATTGTGCAAGCTATGACTCCCCGCTACATCACCTTCACACAATTGGGATGGTTGGGCGGAGTTCTTGCCCTCAACGTGGGGCGCAAGACCATCCCTACAAACCGATCACTCAGAAGCAAAGCGATAGTGCTCGCACAACTTGCCATCAGTGTCGGTTTCGCTGTCGCGTATGCAAACGGCCTCCAAGGAATGAAGTGGCTCAGTGGTGAAATTCGCCAAGGACGCGACGCACTCATAACGACGCAAGAGCTTCGCGCGATAAGAAAGCTTTACGTCGTTCCGGAGCAACTACGCGATGAGTTTCTTCCACTCATGACAAAGTATCGTCTCGGCCCTTTCGCACGAGAAACGCGGCATTAGATGCTCGCCACCTGGGCTTCTGACGCTCCACCGGGACGTTCGATGGCGACGACGGCCACTTGCCCTCCGAATCCTAACGCCAGTTTCAAAAATTTACTCACTTGTTTACACTCTCCCGATGGCGCAACGAATCGCACGCGAAACTCCGGATCTGGGTCATCGAGTCCAAAGGTCGGCGGGATGAATCCAGCGTCGAGAGCCAGAAGCGCAAGCGCAAGTTCCACGCTCGCACTTGCGCCCAACAGATGCCCAATGTGGCCTTTGAAGCTCGACAATAGAGGCTGTTCAGCTCCGAAAATTCTTTCGATGAGCATCGCCTCAGCACGGTCATTCAAAGGAGTACCCGTTCCGTGCGCGTTGATATACTCGACGTCCTTCGGTTGCCATTGGGCCTTTCTTAGAGTATTGCAAATAGAGAATTCCGCTGTCTCAGATCCTGGTTCGACCGCCGTAATGTGGTAGGCCTCAGACCGAAAGTCACCGCCCCGAATAATGCCGAGAGCTCTTGCTCCCCGTGCGAGCGCGTGGGGGAGGGATTCGAGCACAAACACGGCGGCTCCTTCGCCGGCGTTAAAGCCACTTCGCTCGCGGTGAAAAGGGCGACAACGATCGGATGAAAACGCTCCCATATTGACAAATCCAGCCATCGCGACAGCATTTCTGGTGCATTCCGCGCTTCCCGCCAGGACGACATCCGCAATGCCGTCGCGGATCAGGCTGGCGCCCAGTAGGACAGAGACCAGTCCCGTCGCACACGCAGCGCTTACAGAAAGGACAGGGCCGCAAAAACCATGAATCTGCGCCAGCCAGTGGCCAAGGGTGTCTGCGAAAAAACTCTCAACCAACGCACCAACGTTCTGGTCGCCTGAGTTTCTGGCGACATCATGATACAAACGTCGATGCTCTTCTAAGTAGCACCGAAGGAAGCCCTTACTGCTGCTTACCGTCGAGGCGACCCGCTCAACACAGCAGTGATTGTCAATGACGAGACGTGCTTGCTCCAGGGCAGCTCTTGTGGCCCATAGGCCGTAAAGCAGGCCGGGATCAGTTTTGGCAGCCTGCTGCTTAGCCTCCGGTAACCGGGCAAGTAGCTCCTGGGCATCCCGGAAGAATTCATTAGGAACAA
Source organism: Candidatus Sumerlaeaceae bacterium (assembly GCA_049968255.1). Classification (GTDB taxonomy): domain Bacteria; phylum Sumerlaeota; class Sumerlaeia; order Sumerlaeales; family Sumerlaeaceae; genus DRVG01. Next base: position 286,049 of record JBMFRB010000004.1, read on the forward strand.
GGCCAAAAAAGACCTCTGCGTCCAACCCAATGTCAGTAAGCCTAAGGGATGTTTCATTGTCACGTAACGCAGCGATCACTTGGCCGTGCCTATAGCCCAATGGGCACACCACTCCTACTCCGGTGATTGCAACTGGGGCGTTTTCTCGTGACATGATTTTTCCATCTGCGATGAGAGACTTTGCTCCGGTGTGGCAGTCTAACTTTCTCGCAATACGGCCACTCAAGGACATTAGAAGGATGGTGGAGGTAAGGGGATTCGAACCCCTGACCTATACGTTGCGAACGTATCGCTCTCCCAACTGAGCTATACCCCCACCAATAGGCATTTTCCTATACCAAAAGATGACTGGCGTTATTCTTCGCGGTCCCACCCCGTGAGCTGTCACTTGGTGGATTGTCGGTGTTTTGCGCTGCATGCAGCAGCTCTCTGCGCGCCCACTGTGTGAGGCATGCCAAAAAAAGCTCTTTTCATCGCGGCGGTGGGGACGCGGGCTGGTAGTCAGGCACTAATTCCTTAAGCACCCGGCGAATTCCCTCGCCGTCGCTGGCCGCAGCCCGCTCTTCTAGCTCTTCCATTTTTCTCCAGAGGAGTTCACAGTCAACGTTTTCGGGTTCGGCCACAAATACCTTACCAATCTCTGTGCGTCTGACGTTCTCTGTCGCGGTGAGCAGCTCCTCAGTTAGCTTTTCGCCCGGCCGCAACCCCGTGTAGACAATTTTGATTTCCCCTTTATCCGGATCGAAACCGCTGAGTTGGATGAGGCGCCGCGCCAGGTCAGCGATTTTCACGGGCTTTCCCATATCCAGGACGTAGAGCTTTGCCTGTTCATCCATTGAGCCAGCCTTGATGACGAGTGACACGGCCTCCGGTATTGTCATAAAATAGCGTGTGACTTCCGGATGAGTAAGAGTAATCGGCCCACCCTCGGCAATCTGTCGTTTGAAGAGAGGGATCACACTCCCGCGGCTTCCTAGCACGTTTCCGAAGCGGACCGCAGCAAACAATGTCTTCGAGCGGCGCGCGATGCAAAACACCACCATCTCCGCAACTCGCTTGGTTGCACCCATCACGTTTGTCGGCCGCACAGCTTTGTCGGAACTAATGAGAATGAAACGTTTTGCACCATAGCGATCCGCCAAAAAAGCAACGTTGAACGTGCCAACAACGTTGTTTTTGACGGCTTCATCGGCATCGTATTCCATCAGCGGTACGTGTTTGTGAGCGGCGGCGTGAAAAATGACAGTAGGCCGAAACTCCTGGAAAACGCGTTCCATCTTGTGCATGTCGCGGATGTCTGCAACAACTGAGGTGATATTGGCGGAATGGAATCGCCGGCGCAGCTCGTTGGAAATCTCATAAAGAGAGTTTTCGCCGTGCCCTAGAAGGATCAGACGCTGCGGCTTCAGTTCGAGCACCTGCCGACAAAGCTCGCTACCAATCGAACCTCCTGCGCCTGTAACAAGCACAATCTCGTCGCGCACGTAGTTTTTTTCAGGGGGCAGTTGCAAATTTATCTCTTCTCGCCCAAGCAAATCCTCGATTTCAACCGGTCGGATCCGACGGAGTGACACTTTGCCTTCGAGGATATCATGAACCGTGGGGAGAATCTTGAAGCTTACCGCTGCGTGCTCGCACAGCCGCATAATGTCCTGGAGCCGCACCGGCTCGATGCCTGGAATCGCAATGAGCACTTCATCGACGTTGTAGCTGCGTACGACCTTTCCCACATCGGCAATTGGTCCAATCACCGGCAAACCATGGATGAGGCGGCCAATTTTTTCGGGGTCATCGTCGAGAAACCCCACAGCTTGGTACAGCGCAGAGTTGCGCATTTGGCGGGCCATTGTTTCGCCAACATCACCCGCTCCTAAAATCAGCACGCGGCGGACATCCTCAGCCGGCTTTCGTTCTAGAAAACGAACGTGCCAGGTTCTCTGGATAAATCGGGAACCTCCAACGAGGATCAGCGTGAAGGCCCATTCCATAATGATAATCGGCCATGAAATACGCTGGATGTGGCCCTCATGCGCGTAAAGCCAGTTTACCGCCGGCAAGAACGGCACAACGATTCCATTGATTAGCGCAATGAGCAATGTTCCAAGCGTCGTCGCCTTGAAAATAGCCATAAAGTCTGTTGTGCTCGCGTAGCGGGGGATGAGCCGATAGACGTCGAAAACCGCCAGCAGCCCACACCGCAGAGCCACGACAAGGGGAGCGATAACCAGAAACTGATTAAAGTAGAGTCGGGGAATCGCAAAATTGAAACGAAGAGCAAAGGCAATATAGAGAGAAAGAACGACCAGTAGCGCATCAAGAGCGCCCGATTTTACAGTGCGCAAGGAGAAAATTTTTTGCATGTCTTAGGCACTGAACATAGTGGGATGCCGCTGCAACTCGAAAAATCTTTTTCGTGCACTTGCACCCTGAAACCCCGCCGCGCTAGTCGAGGGAATGTTTTCTCGTTGGTGGAGGCAGGTGAGGAATCGGCCGGCGCTTTTGCTTTGGCACTTCGAGGATCACGTAATTTGGCGTTTCCCCGACCACCAACCAGCCACCTTGTTTGAAACTTTGGACCTGATGAGAGTCGGATTTCGGAAAAATAGCCAAAGAAACCCCGAGAGAGACCACTTTGTCTTGGCCCTCGGCCAAAGCTTCCTGAAGTAATCTGCCCCGCTCTTCTGGCCAGGGAACGACCATGGTCTCTGGCATGTCGTAGGGGATCTGATCCGTGGCGGCAGCAAGATAGGCAGAATAATGATAAGCCTGAGAAAGGAACACCTGTTCCTGCTCACGGGAGTTCAACACTTCGCTTACCCGCTGAACCTCAGCAGGGACATAACCGGTGGTCACACCACTTGCCAAAAGGCGCAGGAAAAAGAATGTTTGGTCGAGAAGAATTGATCCGAGAAAAAGAATGACTGTCCTTGTTGGACGGCGCGGGGAAAGCGTTTGAAGCCAGCGGAGGAGGAACGCCACGCTGGCAATTGCAAGATACCCACGATTGAAATGATACGGTTGTGTGGCCTTCTCCCCTAGAATGATAAACTGACCTAAGAATGCAAGTTGCGTGAGAAACAGCACCGCCATAAGTCGCCACGCGGGTGTTTGCCACACGTGACGCCGACCAGCAGGGAAAAGCAATGCCCACAGAACAGCCGGTGCAACAGGGGCAAACCAAGCGATCAACTGAGCGAACGTCGGTGGCGGCGCTATTGGCACTTGGTGCATTAAGGAGAGTTCCCGAAGAACAGGCCACCGGGGCAACAGCAACGCGTAATAACCAATGCCGGCGAGGGCCGTTGCCATCCAGACCATGAAAACCTGCAGTGCCTCATATCGCTGCCTGCCTCTCTTCTGAAGAAGCACCTCGGCGGCAAGCCAGACCAGCGCGGGGGCATAAAGCGCAACAGCGGAAAACGGATGGGAGAACCACGTGAACATTCCAACGAGTGCTGCCAGTTTTTTTCGTCCTGACAGGAGGAAAGCCAATGCTCCCAGAACCAGTGCATGATAAACGGCTTCCAAAGGAGACCAGATGTTCTGGGCAAGAAATGGAAGCCACCAATAGAGCGGGCCCATGGCACGCTGGACGTATACGTCGAGTTCAGTCAAACCGTACACACCGGCTGTCTGAAGCGCAATGGCGATTGCCAAAAATGTAAACCAACCGCCACCAAATGCAGCTGCAACGTAGAACCATCGCCTCCAGGTATTGTTTCTAAAAAGCTCAAACCCTATCACCGCCAGGGCCGCGCCAGTGCCCGCCGCGCCAACAATGCGAAGAATTTCAAAAGCAGCGGCAAACCCCACAAGTTTACTCAACCACCCAACAGCGGCAAGTGGCAGCTGAACCAAGACGGGCGGAGCGGGCCAAAAAAGCGCAAAAGGATACGCATAGGTGATGCCATTGGCCGACCGCAAGATGGCCCTCGCCAATGCTGTGTACACCCACTGGTCGAGGCCGAGAGGAGCTCCTGTGAACACAACGGCGCCCCGGGAAATCAAGCGCGGCTGAATCTGCAAAAATGCTGTCATCACCGTGGCGAACGCAAAGCCTAGACTTGCACCGGAGAAAAGAAGCCGTTGTCGCGCATGCATCGTAGCCATTCCCGCAATCCGTCGCTCCGTGAGCCGCTCGCCAGCTTGCGCAGTGTTTTGCTTTGCGATAACGCAAACACTTGAAGTTGAGCTGCAGTAGCTGTCACACAAGCATCTCATGCTTGGTTATCTTTTTGTCATCTTAGCGGCTGTTTTTTGGGGAATTTCTGGCATTCTCGCCAAGAGGATTTTTGTGACCGGACTGGCGACACCGCTCACCATTTCGGAAACGAGAGTTTTTGTCGGGTGGTTGGCTTTCTTACTTTACGCAATCGCACGTGGAGGGCTAGCGGCACTGCGCGTTCCCCTGAGTGACCTCTGGCGTTTCGCTTTGCTCGGTGTTATCGGTGTCGCGGGTGCGAACTTCGGCTTGTACTTTGCAATTTCGAAGATGGATGCAGCCCTGGCCGATGTGATTCAGTTTACTGCCCCAGCCATGGTCGCCGCATGGATGTGGCTGCGTGGTGAGGAGCAATTCGACGCAAAGAAACTCCTCGCTCTTGTTGCAACCACGCTCGGCGTTGCTTTGGCACTTGGCTTGGCCACCAAGACCGTGAGGATGTCGCCTCTGGGGACGATCTCAGCTCTCATTTCTGCTCTCTCTTACACGTTTCTCATGGTGTGGGGAAAGCACCTCAGCATGAAATACGATCGCGTGGTCATCCTTCATTATGCGATGCTCGGTGCGTTTCTGTTCTGGCTCTGCATTCAACCCCCCGCAAAATTGGCTCTCCAGCTATCCTTTTCCTCGTTTTTCCTTTTGGGAGCCTTTGGTGTCGTCTCGGTCGTGATCCCCTACACATGCTTTTTTCTCGGTCTAAGCCGAGTCCCTGCAAGCGGAGCAGGAATTGTGAGCACGCTCGAGCCGGTGGTGATTGCGATTGGAGCCCATTTTACTTTAGGCGAGCACCTCACTTTTTCGCAGATCGTTGGCGTCGCGCTCGTTCTCTGCGGTGTCGGTCTCGTGGAATTCTCACGTAATGCGAGAAATGCTCCCAGCAAGAACCGCGCGGCATACGGCTGAGAACAGATCTTATCGCGCGTTGGCCGGCTTCCCGATTGGCAACACTGCAAGCGGGATCTCGCTTGGCGCAAGCTCAAGGCATTTGCCCACCATAGGGTCATCGAATGCGCCCACAATTACCGTGCCCAGCCCTAGCGCCGTGGTCTGCAGATACACGTTCTGTGCTGCGTGTCCGATCTCCATGTGGACGTATTGGATGCCGCGCTTGCCGTAGCGTTTTGTTGTCCGCTCGAGGACAGCTGCGAGTACGATGCTGGCGGGTGCCTCTCGCACCCACTCTTGGCCAAGGCAAGCGACAGCGAGTACTGCTCGCCTGTCGCCCCCACAATGCTGACGCAAGCAGTGCCTGCTCGGGTCGTAGTGATAAACGGCAGGAGGCAACCCCTTAACGTGCCCCACAACAAGATACGTTTCCAGGGGATACGTTGCTCCTGCCGAGGGTGCAGTGCGAAACCCCTCTGGGTTTGTCACTCCTTGCGCAGCCCACAGCAGCTGGCTTATATTCTCCAGCGTCAGCGCATCAGTCGTGAATTCTCTAATCGAACGGCGCCGATGCAATGCCTCCTCGACACTCATCTCCCCCCTAAGCTTGGGATTTGGAAGTTTGATCATTTCCCCTTTCTCACCGTTTCTTTCACCGAGGAAACGTGTTGGTTGCTGTCCGTGCTCGCCAGCAAAACAACTCATGGCAACCAAACAGAGGATCGTCTTACAGGATTTTCTAAATTGACGCGTAGCCATTGCCGCAGCCAGGGGGAGACTGTGATCAACTGCGTATTGAAGTCAACGATTTATCAAAAACGACGTATTTGAAACCCAGCTGAAAGGCTTTTTCGACAATTGGCACATATTCCTCAGCGTAAAGGCGCCGTTGTAGCTGCGGTTCGAGATAAGTGCAATAGGCGGGATGATACTGCGCCATGATATTGACACCCACATCGGTGCCAAGGGTGCTACGCAACCATTCGAGCGATTCGATAGTTCCTGAAAGATTATTCGGAAGAACGAGTAAGCGCACGAGCACTCCTTGAACAGCAAGTCCACGTTCATCAAGGCGGAGCCCTCCAACCTGCCGATACATTTCAGTGATGGCAGCACGGGCACGCCCAGGGTAATCTGCAGGCGCGCCGAGACGTTCGGCAACCCTTGAGTTCGCATATTTCAGATCTGGCAAATAGATGTCCACAATGCCGGCGATAGCCTTGAGTGCCTCCAGGCTGTCGTAGCTGTGCGTGTTGTAGACGAGCGGAAGCCATAAGCCTTGTTCAGTTGCGAGCTGACATGCTTGCACGATTCCATATAGCTGATGGGTGGGGGAAACACAGTTGATGTTGTGGCATCCCAGAGTCTGAAGTGCCAGCATTGCGGAGGCCACGACGTCGGGAGTTGTTTCGCAGCGTTGCGCGAGGAGGTGATTTTGACTAATGTCCGCATTTTGGCAATAAATGCAATGCAGATTGCAGTGGCCGAAAAAAAGCGTTCCTGATCCCTGCCAGCCAGATAGGCATGATTCCTCGCCATGATGCGGTCCATAAGAGACAAGGCTAATGTCTCTTCCGGCGCCGCACTCACCCCGCTCGGTTTGTAATCGCCTTGCACCGCACTCGCGCGGACACAAACGGCACGTCTCGGCTAAGGTCTTCAGTATTTCGAGGCGATCTTCCCAACTATTCTTTGAAAGTAAAGTGCGGCGCGGTGTCATCTTCGCAGGACCGCCTCATCGCAGGTTCTCGCGTCGCGTGGCCCATAAAAGGTAAATGGTGGGCGATAGTGGATTCGAACCACTGACCTCCACGATGTCAACGTGGCGCT
>JBMFRB010000005.1:0-5721 GCA_049968255.1 Candidatus Sumerlaeaceae bacterium
GACATAAACAACCTTGGAATTATCCAGCATATTGCTGGATATTCTGAATTACCCTTTGCCTACCGATATGGATTTGAAATGGCGCTTCGCAGGTTTGCGGAAGAAGGCGCAGAAGAAAAGACTGCCAGGTTCACCCCCACGCGCGTGGGGACGATACTGTAAAAAACGTAACTTACGCGTTCGGTTTTCGAATTAAAATAATTCCTTCGTAGTCAACTGGCTCTCTCGTGGTATTTCCCCATTTTTCTACCTGAAAGCCCTGTTCGTTAGGCGCAGAGTAGAACAGCCAAGCCCCGCCGGTGTCAATGCGGTTTTGCACGCTTTCCCAAAGTTTTTGACGGACGCGGGCGCTGAGTTTGCCAATGAAGACTCCTGGCTTGGGTTCGAGCATCCAGCGTGAGAGCTCGCCGCGCAGACTGGTTGGGACGTTTTCAAGAATCATGACGACCATGGTCTTTTGTCTCGGGCGGTGGGTTGGACTGTGCTTCGTTTTCGCCGCCATAGGCGCGGCCTGCGGGTACGGTTCCCGTTTCGGGATCCCACAGGGCCAAGTTTGTCTCAGGAGGATTGTCTTCGCGCAATGTGTCGGGGATCATGAGGGCTTGGTGAATGTCCTCGACGATGCGTGAGAGGATGCGGAGTTCGTGGAATCGATCGCGGCAGCGGAGGCGTGTGCGCCGTTCGACTTCGAGCGGATCTTCGGCTACAACTTGAAAAGCGACGGGGATAGTGAGTTGCGTTTTGTAGAGGTCGGCGACGTCGTAGACGAAGGCGAGCATGGTGCCCGTATGGATGAAGCCGATGGCTGGGGAGTAGCCTGCACTGACGATTGCGGCGTGACAGACGCCGTAGAGGCAGGCGTTGGCTGCGCTCAGGGCGCGGTTGACGGGATCGGCGGCATCCCAATCGCCTGTGCGGTAGGTGCGCCCGCGCCAAGGGACACCGGTTTGGGCGGAGATGTTGGCATAGGCTTCGCGGACGCGCATGCCTTCCATTCCACGGATCTGACGCAGGGTCAGTGTGGGGGGGAGTTTTTCGGCGAAACGCATTTGGTAGAGATTGCGCACGACGGCCATTCGCGATTGCTCGTCGGCCCATAGGCGTGCTTGGTGGAGCAAGCGGCGCGAGCTTTTGGTTACGCCGGAACTACTGGCGTAGGTGCGCACGCCATGTTCGCCAACCCACCCGATGGAGCATCCGTGCTCGCACAGCAACGCTACGGCGGCATGCGTGATGGAGACTCCTGGACCAAGCATGAGGAAACAGATGCTGGCGCACGGCGCATAGCTGCGTCCGCACTGGTCGAGGATGGTGATCGCGTTTTGGTCGCGATCAACAATGGCATGTTCGATGTAGAGCCATCCGTAGCTGTCAGCCACTTTAGGCAGACATTGATGATCGAGCCTTGTCATGCGCTGAGTCTCCGCTGGTGAGCTTCAACTCGTAGCAATAAAGGAGCCCGCATCCGAAAGCCTTTGCTGGGCCTATGCCGGCCACGAGTGCATTCTTGAAGTCCGCCGCATTCACAACTTTTAGTCGGCCTTGGAATCGGACGGCGAGAATGCGTCCTTTGTGGTAGGCGATTACGTCGTCGCGGCTTAGTGTGTTGTCGATGGGGGATTCTTTAGGCTTGACGACTCGGGCGTAGCTGGGTGTGGAGCGCAGGTCACCGACGAGCTTGAAGCCGTGACTTTTAGCTTTGTGCTCGAGCCAAGCGGGCCATTGCTCGCTAGGCACGGGGATTCGCCGGCCGTTTTTGCTTTTGGAGGCTGGTGCTGGGTAGGGATTAAGGCGCTCGCTCTTGAGCAAGGTGCCGACTTTTTTTGTGGGATTCGCGACGAGCTCGAATTGGTACTCGTCGTCCTCGGTGATGAGGTAGTCTCCGCTTTGGCATTCTGGCGGGCGACGCAAAAGGTACTGGGCGTTGTGGAAAGCATAGTCCCAGTCGGGTTTCATTGCGGAACGGACAATGATGAGGACCCGTCCGTGAGGGCGTGGGAGAATTTGGTAAAGGAAATTTGCGCAATTGCTGCGCGGTGTGTGGATGATGGGGAAATCTTCGGGATGCTCGTGCGGATTGTAGGGTTCGAGGAAGTGGGGATCCCTGGCCTTGCGCTGGGCCGAGGGAAACGCCATACAGAGGCGCTGGTGGACGTGATAGAGGTTTCTCAGCCACAGGCGTCCGGGTCGTGGGCGGTCTGGGTTGGTTCCGACATCAATTTCGAGTTTCGATTCGTAAAACATCATAGCAGCTCCTCGGAAGTCTCATCGGTGAGCCAGCGGCGGCGTTTGGCTAACGAACGGCAGCGAAGGATGAGGTTGCGTTTGGCGATGATGTCGCTGCGCCAACGTGGGTCACAGGGATCTATGCGGTGGGCTGTCACACCTAGGCCATACTCGATCATGGTGATAGCATCGTGGCAAAGTTTGCAGACTGAGCGAAGATCTTCCAGGGACTCGTCGCCGCCGGCGCGTTCGTAGGTCACGTGGTGAACGTCAACGGCAGGACTCTTACAAAACACGCAGAGGTTATGGTCCTTGCGCAGACGTTCACATCGTTTTTTTCGGTAGGTGGAATCTGCGTAGTCCGCTCGACGCGGTTCCTTTCGCAGGAGCCGTTCGGGATTTCTGAAGCCGCGTTCCCGAGGCTCGATCCGCAAGTCTGCGAGTGGCACCGTTTTGTGGACGACGAACCGGGGGCCGTGAGCTGGTGGGCTAAAGGAGATGGGCACATCGTAAAGTACGACGGCTTCAGGCGGGGCAAGCGACGTTTCGCTCGTGCCCCGCCATTCCAGGAACACATCGAGTTCCTTGGGACGCTCTTGCGAGTCATTGGACCACGGCACGCTACGCAACGCGGTTTCTAGGGAGTCGAATTCGTCGCTGGGATTGCTCGCCGCGGAGAGCTCAAGCAGGGGGCGAGAGGGAGGACACGATTTTCGCCCGAGGTAAGGAGGCCAAACGGGCCGTTGCAGCGCGGTGGAGATTTCCTCAAGAAGCGTGGGATCGGTGGCTGGTTGTGGTTGCTGCAAGGCCACCAGAAACGACGCGTCGCACAAGTATTCACGCCACGTCACAAAGGTCTCGATTTTGTGAGTCGTATTGGTGATCTTGATTTTCCCTTCCGCGCTGAAGTTGCCTAGCCCTGCGCCCACAGTGTGGTAATCGCTGATGGAGCAGCCAGGACGATCGATTCTGACACCCATGAGGAGATGATTCAGCCGTGGGATCCAAACCTCGCCTGCGGTAGGACGGTCGACGCCGAGCGCTGCGCACACAAGACCGATGACCCCGGATTTACTGGGGAACGGATAGCTGTGGCGATGGATGAACTTTGATAAGTGGTTGCCCCAGGCTTGGAGGGGTGCCTCGAGTCGCAGAAAAAGTGTTCGTGGACTCATGTCTCACTCCTGCGCAGTGGACTGATTGGCGAGCTTATTGGCGGCATGGTTGCGGAGGAGGTTGTCGCAACGCATATTTTCCGGGAGAACCGCATCGCGCAGTTCGTCGAGGGTGTAGCCAAGACTGTTGGCCACAGCTGCCAAAAGCTCATCAAAAGAATTCACGCGATGCGTGGTTCCGTCATCCGATAACTGCGGTAAATCCTCGGCATACGGAGCTTGGAGTATCCAAACGTAACGCTGGCTTGGTGCGTTGAAGCTTTGACGGCACTCTTCCGCAAACTTCATGAGGCACGCGACACTCTCGGCGACGAGGCTTTGCGAGTCGCGGGGAATTGGTTTGGCAAAGGCGTTGGCGTAATTGAGTGGGAAATCGCGGAGCTCCACGATGATTGCGGCGGGTGGATCGAAGTGAGCAAAGGCATTGCGTTTGCCGCTAGGAGTGCTGAGCGCAGCTGCCCGAATGAAGGTCACGACGGTATTGGCCGCGAGTTTCTCGGGCGCTGGCAGCTTTTCGGATTCAGAGCCTTCTTTCGGCGTGAGATTTTTGACGAGCTGGTTGAGGTCGATTGAGAAAAATTTATAGAAGCATGCCGAGACATAACCGGCTTCGTCGAGGAAAGCGGCCCCAGCGTCCGCACCGGGCACGTCGTCGACAGCTGTGAAGTAATCTACTTCCGGAATGGATTCGTGAGTGGACAGCGCATGGGCGACTTGGCACGCTGCCTCGACTTTCGTGTCTGAGAGTTCCGTTGTTTCGAGCATCCGCCCGAAGAGTGCAACATCGGGGGGAAGTGGAGATTTGGTTAGCTCTTCTTCGAGAGCGTTGCGAAACTCTTGGTCATCCGCGTTTCGAATCAATTCTTGGAGTCTGCTAATCGAGTACGCCGGAAGGTAGACTGCTAATTTTAATTCACTGGGCGATTTCTCGTCCTCTTCACTCTTGTTGCTTTTCTTTTCGTTGCTTTTCTTTTCGTCGGGTTTTTCCAAGGTAGGCTTGAGCGTTTTCAGCGCCTTTTTCATCAGTTTCTGCTCGCCGCCGCTTATGAGTTCTGCAAGGCGTCTGGTTCGGATGCCTCCGCACAGAGGAGCGAAAATATCGCTGCGGCGGATGCTGCGCTTTAGGCATTGGCTGGAAATGCGTGCCCGAAGGACGCCGCCAAAATAAGCGCTTTTGGGAGCGCCGAGGTCATCACGGTTGAGGTTGGCCGGAACATGGTTTTGCACCATGTGAACCGTCACAAAACGAGGGGTTGTGTTGCTTGTCATTGCTTATCCTCCTTGATAATTTTGCGAATCCAATCATATCTAACTTGATCCCAGTCTCGCAGCTCGTCGAGAAGACGAGCCCAATCGAGAGGCAGCCTCGAGCCCGGCAGCACTGGATGGGCGGCTTTTCGTGCTGGTTGTGAGCGGAAAGCTTTCTGCAAGCATGAGAAGATGCTCGAGAGATTCGCCTCTCGTTCACCATGCCCCGAGGCGAAAAGGGCATCGAATCTGCGGCGAATGGAACGACGAAACATTTTGTTCGCTGCTCCCAGTCGCCACAGTTGGCGCAGATGCGCCGGAAGGGCATCTTGTTCCTCGGTTGATGGGCTCCAGGGGAATCTTGCGTAGAGCTTAGCCACAAGCCAGGCATCGACCCGGCGCGGCGCGCGAGGGCTTCTCTGGCGAATCGGCCAATAGAGTCCAGTAAAGAGGTCGTAGGCTTGCAGATCGGAGGAGAGATTCCTCGTGGCGAGGGTTCGCAATAACGCGAGATTTCCTGCCTTGAGCCCGGGATTCTCAGCGAGGCGCCCGATAAAGGAACGCATTTCTTGAGGGATGTTTCTCGTGTCCAACGATCCGGACCAAGCTGGAGGACGCTCCCCGAACGCTTTGGCAAAGCAGTTTTGACTTAGCTCTCGCGAGAAGATAGCCGGAGGAGTGCCGGCCGCGGAAAAGAGAGCCAGGAGAATTTTCGTGTGGGCTTTTTCCAGCGACTTGATGAAGGCAAGATTGCCTCCCGCGCAAAACAGTTCCGCCCACATTGCGCGGTACACGAAGGTTTGTCGCTCGACAAGGTTAGAGACAAGCTTACGGTTTTTCGGGTTTCTTGTCCCACAGTTGTTGAACGTCTTTATGATTTTTTTTGAGTTGAGAAGCGGGAGCTTTTTCGCATTTTCGCATCGGGCGATGGCCTGAGGCGATCTCCACCATTCTTCCAATTGAAGAGGCTTGGCCTGATTGGCAATAAAGCAGACGCGCCATTCCTGCTCTTTTTCCGATTCCTTGTTTTCCTGCGATTCTTCAAAACCCTTGAGCGCAGTTTCGAGCCTGT
>JBMFRB010000005.1:5821-242951 GCA_049968255.1 Candidatus Sumerlaeaceae bacterium
GAGCTTTTCCTTCTGTCCGCATATGATGCAGCGTTGATGGGTGGTCACCGGCTCATTCAGCCACACGAGGCGGGTGTGCCACGTCATCAAACCGAGGATGCCCGCGGGGGCACTCATCCCGGTAACCCAGGTAGGCTGACCTAACGAGCGGTCCTCCTTGTGGGCACTGGTCTCGATTTGTTGGGCGCCTCGCATAAGGCGCTCCGCGAGAGCGTCGCCAGGTCGACCGGGGAACGCATAGATGGATGTTGGGCTTGGACTTGTGGTGTAACCCGATCCACCAACTAAAGAGAAGGTGCAGAGGTTGAGGAGCCCTAGCACACAGCATGCGGGGCAAACACCGTAGTGGCCATCCCGAACGTGGAGGAAGTGCGCAATGTTGGTGCCTGTGGGGATTTCAGGAAAGAGATAGCCGATGGCTTTGTCCTCTTTTTCTTTGGCTTCTTCGTCAAGTGGGCTTTGCAAAAAGCGAGAGCCGGTGCCAAAAAGCTCGAAATTCATGCAGTGATTTGGGAGCTCCCGAAGAATATGCGTGCGAAGAGACTCCCAATCCGAAACAGGTGTGGTCTGCGGCTTCAACCAAACGGTTACTATGGAAAGCAAACGCAACACCGACAGGCGATGGGTCGGGTTTGAAGCTGCGATTTCTCGGATTTTCTCAGCCTCTTCAAAGACCTGAACAAGGGAAAGACGCCTGACGTTGCCGTTGGCATAGAGCACATTGACCCACGGATCGTGAACAAGGTTGAACGAATACGTCACTGCTTCCTCCTCGGGCTTTAGGAATTCGGACGGCGTTGCCGTTTTTTCATGTCCTTTTCACTGAGTCCTATACACGCCCCCCCGAATGCTGTCAATGTGGAGACCGCATTTTTCTGCACAACCCATGACCATCCTTGTCACAGGGAGCCATGGGCTGCTGCGACTTCCTCCTTGACGGGGATGTTGGGGCCATGTGTGTTCAAGGGCGTTATGAGTGAGAAGGAACGTGGGCGCTGGCGGCGGGTGCTGCTGAAGATTTCTGGCGAGGCGCTAAAAGGTGAGCAAGATTTTGGAATAGATTATCAATTTGTTCGCAACTTAGCGCGCGAGATTCACGAGACGATTGCCTGCTCGGGGGTGCAATTGGCGGTGGTCATTGGCGGGGGCAATTTTTTGCGCGGCGCCAATGAGACAGAAATTGACCGCGCGGTGGGCGACTACATGGGGATGCTCGCGACGATGATCAACGCGATGGCCTTGCAAGCGGTGTTCGAGAAGGAAGGGATGGAGACGCGGGTGTTGAGTGCGTTGGAGATCAAGGAGGTGGCGGAAAGCTACATCCGCCGGCGAGCAATCCGACACTTGGAGAAGGGGCGTGTGGTGCTCTTCGCGTGCGGAACGGGCAACCCGTTCTTCACGACCGATACGGCAGCGGCACTGCGCGGGGCTGAGATTGATGCGGAGGTTATTCTCAAGGCAACAAATGTGGACGGCGTGTACTCGGCCGACCCGCGACGCGACCCCACCGCCCAACGCTTTGCACGCATTAGTTTCACGGAGGCGCTGAACCGCAATTTGCGCGTCATGGATTCCACTGCAATTTCCTTGTGCCGCGAGAACCGCTTGCCTATTGTCGTGTACAATTTGCATGTTCCTGGTAACACGAAACGCGTGATTCTTGGCGAAGAAATCGGAACTTTTGTCGGAGGAGATTGAGACGATGCCACTGAACCAGATCTTCAAAGAAACGCAGGAGAAGATGAAGAGAGCCGTGGAGGCGGTGGAACACGAATTTAGCACCCTGCGAACCGGGCGTGCTTCTGTGGCGCTTGTGGATAATATCCACGTCGAGGCTTATGGCGCATCGATGGCGCTCAAACAAGTGGCGGCGATTTCAACCCCAGATGCGCGAACGATTCTCATCACGCCGTTCGACCGGAATTTGATCGGCCCGATCGAGAAGGCGATTATGGCGGCCAATATCGGATTGACGCCGAACAACGACGGAAAAGTGATCCGCCTGACGATCCCGCAACTGACGGAGGAGCGACGCAAAGAACTCGTGAAAGTGGCGAAGAAGATGGCGGAAGATGGGCGCGTGGCCGTGCGCAACATCCGCCGCCATGCTAACGAAGAGATTAAGAAAACCGAAAAGCTTCACGAGATTACAGAGGACGATCGCGAGCGGGCCGTGGAAAAAATCCAGGAGCTGACGGACAAGTTCATCGAGGAAATAGACAAGCTGCTGGAGCGCAAAGAGAAGGAGATTATGGAAGTCTGAGGCCCCACTTGCGGGCGTGGAAGGTCAAGGGAATCCGTTTCCAAAGCCGCCGGTGTTCAGGCCAGCGCACACCGGCGGTGTACTTTTCCAAGTTGCTGAGATTGGGACGTCGCGCCAACGTGTGCCCGCCGGCTAAGCCAAGAGAGTTTGCTTGCAGGGCTTACGGGAAGGCGCGAGTTGGTTTCTTTGTGGCCGCCGCGGAGGGGGCCCGAATTTGGCACTGAGAGAACGGATGCGGAGATGCGGGGCTTTGCCGTGGGGAACGTGTTTTTGAGAGGTGGGGCATTCCCCCGCGACGGCGCCTTGTTTCGCCAGATTTGGCTGACGTTGAGTTGTTCCTGTATTTATTTTGACACTGACTTTTTGCCAGGTAGAGTGGTTTGCTAATCTGTAGGATTTGCACAGTCGCAGCAAACCCTCGAGGACTTTGGGAAGGGTAAGACGATGCGTGGTGAAGCACCAGCGGCAGGTGTGGCGATTGGCAGTTTTATCACACGTCTAGCGGCGCTTGTCGTCGCTTTTGGTTTGAACCTACCTGCAGGGGGGCAGGTGCCGGTGTTGCTCTATCACTGCCACTCGTCCTTTGGCTATTCGGCCTCGCTCTTTACTCAGCACATGGATTTTCTGAAAGCGAACGGCTACAACACGATAACGCCTGATGAATTGCTGGACTGGATGGATTACAATAGTCCTCTCCCGCCCCGGCCGATACTTATCACGATGGATGATAATTACATTCCGGTCTACGATGAGGTTTTCCCCATCCTTCAGGCTCGTGGGATGGTGGCTGTGAATTTTGCCCACACGAACTATGTGGGCGTGGTGACCGGGAGCGGGGATCATTGCGACTGGAATGAGATTGCGACGATGAAAAACGCCGGGGTGATTTTCACCGAGAGCCATACCAAAAGCCACACGAACTTGACAACTCTAGACAATTCGGTGGCGCAGGAGGAAATCGCTGGATCGAAGTCGGTCATCGAGGCGAATCTGCCTGGGATGGTCTGCCGTTACTTAGCCTACCCCTACGGGGCCTACAACGCGACGCATGTCTCGATGTGCTCATCAGCTGGCTACCGGGCAGCGTTTACCACCGCCAAC
Source organism: Candidatus Sumerlaeaceae bacterium (assembly GCA_049968255.1). Lineage (GTDB taxonomy): Bacteria > Sumerlaeota > Sumerlaeia > Sumerlaeales > Sumerlaeaceae > DRVG01. Next base: position 9,186 of record JBMFRB010000005.1, read on the forward strand.
CAAAAGGCGTATCGCACAACGCCGCGCTATGAAATCGGGCGTACCACTATCGGCAGCGATACGGTTTCGTCGCTTGCGTCAAAGATCGGTTTCAACACTCTCCCGCCGCTGCCAGGCGCTGGTTTCACTTTGGATAATGCGGACCCCAATTGTCGCGTGGTTGGCTCGTGGAGCACGACCACATCCGGCACACCTTATGGCGCCAATGCTTTAGAAAAGAATGCGGGCAGCGGGGCTGCCAGCGTGACGTGGTCGGTAAAGCTGCGCAAGCCCTCCACATACCGTGTCTATGCGCGATGGGTCTCTTCCCCGGATCGCGCCACGAATGCCACGTACGTGGTGACGCACGCCTTGGGCAGCGACACCGTGATTGTGAATCAGCAGGTTGGTGGCGGGCAGTGGAACGTCTTGGGGACGTGGAATTTCTCGACGACGACCGCGGCGCAAATTCTCTTGAGCGACGTGGCGAACGGAACCGTGTCGGCCGATGCCGTTTGGTTTGAGCCGATACCGTCGTCGGTGGAAGCTGATTGGATGCTCTACGAGTGACGGGCGACAGGGCCGAGTGCTCTCCACGATTTTCTGCGAATTTTTGTGCGGCGTAGTTGACAGGCGGCCTTGCGCTTCGCAAGGTTGGCCATGCTCATGAGGTCAAGAGAGTCTTTGCAGAGTGCGCCTGTTTCGGTGATCATTCCCGCACACAACGAAGCGCAGGCTATTGCACGCGTAGTGAGGGAGACCAAGGCGGCTTTGACGACTGAGCAGCGTCCGGCCGAAGCCGTCGAAATTCTCGTTGTGGATGACGGCTCGACAGATGGGACGGCTGCGCTGGCTGAATCGGCAGGCGCATGCGTGTTACGCCATGAGGAGAACCGCGGCTACGGCGCTTCGCTCAAAGCGGGGATCAGAGCTGCCAGCCATGAAATCATTGTCACGACAGATGCCGACGGGACCTATCCAACAGCGGCCATGCCTGAGCTGATCCAACTGCTTGAGGGTTGCGATATGGCTGTTGGCGCCCGCATAGGTAAGGATGTGCACATACCCATCGAACGGCGACCGGCAAAGTGGTTGCTTACGAAAATAGCTATCTATCTGGCGCAACGCCCGATTCCCGATCTCAATTCGGGCCTTCGTGCGTTCCGCCGGACAGACGTCATGGAGTTCCTGAAGTTGTGTCCCAGCGGTTTCAGCTTTTCGACCACGATCACACTCGCATTCTTGTGCAATGACAAGCAGGTTTGCTATCTTCCCATAGATTACCACCCGCGCACAGGCAAATCGAAGATCCGTCCGATCCGAGACACGAAGAACTTACTGGTGACCATCGTGCGCAGCATTATCTTCTTTAATCCCATGCGGGTGTTCGTGCCGCTGGCGACGGTGATGTTTATCATTGCGATCTTTGTGGCGTTGTTTATTCGCGATTCCCACGGCAACATTTTGGATGGAACAATATCCATCCTGGTGCTAGGCGGCATTCAAATGATCATGCTGGGATTTTTGGCAGACGCCATTGCGCGATGGCGATGAGGGGCATCGATGCGACGGTGGAATGATTATCCTGAAGACGACGAGGTGGTATACGAGGCACATGTTGATCCGGCTGATATTCATTACGTCTGCAGCACCACCGAAGCCTATGAAGGGCTTGCCGTAGTGAGAACAAAGGATGAGAAGCTGGGTATCGTGCAGTTCTGGGTGCCCACACGTTTGCAGCACGACTTTGACGAGTTTCTAGCACGGCTCGGCGAGGACATCTCGCTGGTCGTGAAACCTCCACGCCCTCACAGGCCGGAAGATTTTCTGGTCGGCCGAAATGTTACAATCACCGACACTGAAGAGACTGACAAATGACGAAAGCTAGCCATCATGCACCTCAACGGCCAAAACCACCGAAGCGCCCGCCCGATGCGCGGATACGGGAGCTGATTGCCCCCTTACCAAGAGAAGACTATTTTACGTTCGACTGGATGCTGCTGTTTGCCACGTACGTCGTGATGTCGCTGATTTTCTTTCTTTTCACGCCGTACACGCACCAGCTCGATGAGATAAAGAACATGTTCCTGATGTCGCTGCCTCCATTCCTTTTCGCGGCAGCGGTTTATGGGAAGGATTTTCGCCAGTTGCGCTGGCCGGAGCACGCTTCGACCTACCTGCTTGGCTTGCTGATCCTGGAGATGCTTGTTTCTTGGGTCATCAACCCCTTGCCGCGTGGCACCACAGGCTTTTTCGACGCGATTGCTAAGTGGCTTGGGAATCCGATGCGTATGACCTCCGAGCGTGTGGTGTGGTTCCAACTGGCGTGCATGACGTTCACGATTGTTTTCGCCTGGTACATGGACAGCGAGGCTAAGCTCCGCAAGACGATGCACTTTTACGTTTGGACCGCTTTTGCTGCGGTGGTCATCGGATTGTTTCTTTTTGCCGGGCGTGGCTTCACGGATGCGATCTATGCATCGATGAAGGGCTCGAAGTTCTGGAGCCCGCAGGCAAAGAACCTTGTTCTGACGCTGGCGACGTCGAAAGAAATGTATTCGACGATTCTCAACTCCGACTTTTTCGCGGCTTACTTGGTGATGACGCTCCCCATCCCACTTTCGATGTTCTTCATCGAGCAGCGGCTGGTGTTACGGGCCGTGGCGGCGATGACCTTTCTGCTCATGAACGTGTGTCTCGTGTTCACGAATTCCAACGATTCATTCATGTCCGTGCTTTTCATCACGTATCCGCTCTACTTTTTACTGATTTTCCGACATTTCCGAAAAGTGAACATCTCGCCCAAGCTTATCATGACGTTCTTGGTCGGGGCTGCGATTCTCTTTTTGACGGTCTTCGTGCTGATGGTGCCGAAGTTGTCGCAGACGTGGGACTTCAAAACAGCCGCACTCGATGGCAGGAAAATTCTGTGGTCGGGAGGATTCTGGCCATGGCTCTATCGAGACGATCCGACTAAGAGCCACCTCGATATTCTCTCCATTCTTTTTGGCACGGGCCCCGGCGGCTATCGATTCTATTTCCCTATTTTTCGGCGAGCGGATTTTTTCGACAATCAAATCAACAACGTCACCACTTTTGGCCATAACTTTTATCTGGATTATTTGCTGGAGTTCGGGCTGGTGGGATTCCTGCTGTTCCTGGGCTTTTACGGACGCGTTCTTTATGACGGCATCTGGCAATCGCGTAAATCGAACAACGAACTTGTTTGCTATTATCAGGTCGCAGTCGTCGCAGGGCTGAGCGGAATCGCGCTTCAAAACTTTTTCAGCCCGAATAACCGGTGGGCTGTGTGCGGCATGATCTACTGGTCGCTTTTCGGCCTCAGCATGGGCATGCACAACATGGAGGTCTCAGGGAGAGCAACAGCGCCGGCCCGGGGGCAAATGCCCGCCTGGGCAAAGCCCGCGGCCTACCTGCTCGCGATAGTTTTCTTCGTGCGAAGCGTTCCTCAGGGGATCACTCATTTCCAGGGAGCCATGGAGCACGGCCTGGGACTCACGTACATGGAGCTAGCGGATTATCGCGAAGAAGACAAGTCCTTGTACTTGCAGCGCGCGAAGGAACACTTCCTGAACGCTATCTCCCTCAATCCGACGTTCGCTAGCTCGTATTATAAACTGGGACACGTTCTCAACCAGCTCGGCGATATTGATGGCGCGATCAAAATCTACGAGGCACTGGATCGCGTGTTCCCTCACTATTCTGAGATTCATCTCAACCTCGGCATCATGTATTCCGTAAAAGCTAGCGACTTGGATGGCGCACAAAAGCTCGACATGCTGGAAAAAGCTTACGCGCAAATCAAAGAGGCCGCACGGCAGGAGCTCAAACCAAACGTGCAATGGATTGCAGGGCTCATTGGCAAGCAACTTGCCGAGCTTTATGAATCGGCGGACGACGCGAAAACTTCGGACGCACTCCGTACGGCCATAAAAAAGCGCGATCCGAAAGGCACACGTGCTAAGGAGATTTACGAAGAGCTGAAAACATATTACCGCAACATTGTCGAATACGAGCCCAAGCTTGAGGAGTATCGCGTCGAGCGGAAAAAATATTACGATCGCGCCCAACGCGAGCTCGTGGCGCTAGCCCTCTTGACGGGTAAACTCGATGAGGCTGAGAAACTGCTGGCGAAACTCTATAACGAAGATCCGTCGAAGGTGGAGTATTTGGCGCAGCTCCTCGCGCTTTACGACAAGCAGGGCAAGCAGAAAGAAAAAATCGCGTTCCTGGAAAATGCTGTGCATGGTGCGCCGACCGATCTTGCACTGCGGCAGGTGCTCGCCGAGGCCTATCTTGAGGCTAAAGACATGCGGAATTACATCGCTGAACTGCAACGGATAGAGATCCTTGATCCGCGAAACAAATACGCTCTTACCCATCTGCTCCAGGCATACCGTGATAAACGCGATGCACGAAAAATGGCAGAATACTCCGAGAAATTGAAAAAGTTCGGTGTGGATCCACTGGCTGAACTTGGCACGAAGAGCGTAAAAACGACTCCTACACTCGAAGCGCTGGGCGACGTGGAACAGGCACTTCTGAAGACGGAAGAGGGGAAAAGTTCGGTGTCGCAGGCGCCTCAGAGTGAGGTAGGCACCACAGCAACGTCCGAGCAGAAAACTTCGTCAGTTTCTGAACGGCGGCAAATTCTCGGCGAAGTCTTGTCGGCAACGGAACGGCAAACAAGCGCTCCCTGACGTAGCTTGCCAGCCGAACGGCGATTCCCAAAAGAGGTAAATATGAATATTCGCGAACTTGGAGAAAACGACCTCGCCACCATTACGGAAATAGCGCAGCAGGTGCTGGTATTTGACCCTGTCGTTGAAGACGTCATTGCGGAGAAAACCTTGCAAGCGCCTGATTCATTTCCGCATTTGGGACTGGCATGTGAAGTGGGTGGCCAGGTTGTGGGCTTTGTTCAAGGTGCATTTGGTGTGAATGAGGAAGATCAGGGGCGCGGCTACATTCGCCTCATGGCGGTGGCGCCATCGCATCAGCGCCAAGGTGTGGGGAGCGCACTTCTCCGCGAGTTGGAGGCACGTTTGCGCGCTGCAGGCGCCTCGGAAGTGAGCGTCATGGACGTCCCCCAGAATTACTTCATGCCGGGACTAGATTTTCGCTATACCCGCGCGGTCTGTTTTCTGCTTCGCCACGGCTTTCAAATGGTGCACGAGAACCACAACATGCTCTGCGACATCGCGCCAGACCGTTGGAATGACCTCGACGAACAGGCAAGGCGCATGGGTGCAGAGGGTTTTGACATCGGGCGTGCGGCGCGGGAGGAGTGGCCGAGGATTGCATCCTTTTTAGACGCGCATTGGCCAGCCTGGCGCAACGAAGTGCAAAGAGCTTTGCACAATGAGCCGCCGGCCGTTTTTGTGGCGCGACACGAAGATCGCATCATCGCTTTCGCTGCGTATCAGGGAAACAATCGCGCTCTCAACTGGTTCGGTCCCATGGGAACAACGCCAGAATGTCGGGGACGAGGAATTGGCGCACTTTTGCTGCGGCTGTGCCTGCGCGAGTTAGCACGCCAGGGCTGGCATCAGGCCATTATCCCGTGGGTTGGCCCCATTTGCTTTTATGCGCGCTTCTGCGGTGCATGGCTTGACCGCTGCTTTTGGGTGTATCGCAAGAAGTTGTAAGATTGGAAGTGCCTAACGAGCAGCAGCGGATTGGTAATCATTTGAGAGCTTCGGTGGAACATCCTCTGCTCATTCGTCGTGGCGGCGTTCGTCTCAACGCCGCATGTGCATCTCCGAGCGAGTCGGCTGCTTAGGGCTTTGCGAAACGTTTGTTTTCCGCAGGTGCTCAAGCATGGGCGCACCATGGGTCTTTACGGCAGCAAAGTAGTTTTTCCCCCAGTAAACTGACATAAAAATAGAGACCGCTAACATAACGGAAACGAACCACCATCTCCACCAGCGGGGAGTTGCAAGGACGACAAAAGGCCAGAGGGGGAGAAGATAGCGGTCAAAATAATCGACAAGATAGATTCGGTGTCCATAGTAAACAAGACTTTCCAAGCAAAGATGGAAAGCGAGGAAAAGTGCGGAAAAAAACGTAATCGCCCGCAAGGTGGGCATTGGCTGTTTTAGGGATTGCCCTGAAAATTTTATAACTGCTAATCCTGTGACAGCCAAGCATGTCGCGACGTATAAGCCTCGGAAAAAGCCGCGAGCAAACAGTTCACGAAATCCTGCCAAAGGCCAAGAGAAACGTGGGCTGTGAAGTGAAGTTGCATGGGTTCCCCACAGAAGATAGCTGGCCAGAAGGATTGCCATAACGGGCAGTAGGGCGCAAGCGAGATGGCCGACACATGCAACAATTCGCCGGCGAGGAGGAAGACACGCTGTGGTCGTCCAGCACAGCCATGTCAGGGGCGGAAGAAGCAAGATCGCAGGGGATCGAACAGTGGCGGCCATGCCAGCGACGAACCCTGCCCAAACATATCTACCGTGGTGCGCAAGCAAAAGGCTCGCCAGAATGAGGGTCACAAAGAATGGCTCACTGAGCGCGAACGCTGAATAGTAAAGCGCAGCCGGATAGGCGAGAACTGCAGCAGCGGCTAGCCTCAATGAATCTTGGGGCGACACACCGAGAAGCGCGACTGCAAGAAGCGAGGTTTGAATCACAATGGCCGCGGTCAAAGCGAGCTGGAGAACGAGAGCGGCGAGCGGTAGCGATAGAAAACGTGCCGCAAACGCGAGCAGGAGGGGCCAACCAAGGTCGTGGCGGCGCGCTTCAAGCGGAATGCTGGTGGGGGTGCCCTTTGCCAAGTGCTCCGCCATGGTCAAATATTCGACACCGTCATGGCCGGCCAACACATTCTTCCAAGAAATCCCTGCCACCATCGCCAGCAAAAAAACGAGAGCAACGCGCACCAGCATCGCCGTGCCGGTGACGCCGACTAAGCGAAGTTGATAGTTCCTGTCTGCGGTGGCTACCATGAACTCATAAACACTTCTCACCTACTATGAGCCTCGCGAAGCATGGCTTCGGATACGCAGTGAGCTCGCCGACGACATCGTGTCATGAACAACTGCTCGTTGGCCATGCCATTTGTCGTTGAGTGTGACAAGAAGCTTTATGAACACTCCGAGATTTACTCCCGGCGAATAACTCGCCAGGCAGGCACGTGCGTTGGTTAGCGTGCTGGGCGAAAGCTACGACCAGAAAAAGAAGCGCGGGGAGCCAGCCGGATCCCCGCGGTTTTTTGCAACATCTGAACGACCTTCTATTGTTCGTCGGTTTGCATTTTCTGCGTTGGCATGCGCACAGGTTCGGGTTTGAAGGAAAGAGGATCGCTGTTGATTTCTGCTCGGTGACGGCGCTCGCGCAGCTCGACCGAATCGTCGAAGAAGTAATCCGGGAGATCCCAGTGGGCATCGAGACGTGTATAATTGTAATTCTCAGCCGCGGTGAGCACAGGAGTCTTGATGATGTGCGGCGTGACGAAGAGCATGAGGTCATTTTTGAGGAAGCCACGCGATTGCCCCTTATAAAACCAACCAATAATTGGCACCTGCCCCAGCCATGGGACCTGCGAGCGTGCATCGGAGCTATCAATTTCGCGCAATCCACCGATGACGACGGTATCCTCGTCCTTCACGATGACGTTGGTGAGAGCTTCGCGCTTATCAATGATGGGGATATTCGAACCTGTTGTTGGGTTTTTGAACTCGCCGGCGAAGATTTCTTGTCGAGGCATGAGCTTCATGCGGATATAACCGTTATCGGTGATGTTGGGGGTGACCATGAGCTCGACGCCCGATTCCTTGAATTTCACGCTTGCGGCCACGGCCTGTTGCCCTACGCCCTGCTGAGCTTCGATGTAGGGATTGTCGCGCTTGATATTGATCTGCGCAGTTTCGTTATCGAGTGTGATGACGCGAGGATTTGCCAGGATGTTTGCAATTCGCCGTGCCTCAAGCGCATCGAGAGTAGCCGCGACATCGAAATCCTTGCCGAGGATTGAGATCACCGTGCCAAAGCTCAAGCTAGGAGCTCCACCTCCGACAAGCAAGTTGCTTACGAGCGTGTCCACTGGCTTTGCCGGCACCGTGACCTCTTCCGTGACGATTGTCGGTTTGCCGTCATCACCAATGACCACACGGCTCACTGTCTCTTTGTGTTCGGCGTTTGTTCCTAGCTGTCCTGTGACTTGACTGTTTCCGCTCTTGTCTACACGCTCCATGACAGTCTTCGAGCCAAGCTGACGGCCGTTGTTGATGAGCAACTCGACCATTCGGGCCTCAATCATCACCTGTTTTTGCGGGACATCGAGTTGGGCCACAAGGTCGCGCATAAGGGCCACATTCGGTGGTGTGTCAGTGATAATGAGCGTGTTGGACTCTTTGTGCGCTTTGACCTCACCGACCTTAGTTCCCACGCCGGTTCCCATAATATCCGTCAGAGTATCAGCAATCGTTTGCGCGGGAACCCAGTTGACTTTGATGTAAATGGTTTTGGTCTCCACGACCGTCTGCTGGATATCCTTGCGAGGAACAATGCGGAAGACGTTGGCTCCTTCGCGGACAATCGCAAGATCATGGGCAGCGAGGAGACTCTGGAGAGCCACACCCAGCGGAACATCGCGGAGATTGAGCGTGACCCTCCCTTTGATCACACCTTCCGCGTAGACGAAGTTGATGCCTGCACGTTCCGCGAGCAAGCGAATAACCTGAGCTAGATCTTCATCTGCGCCAGTGGTGATCGTGACAAGCTGATCAAAAATGTCGTCACCAAGAATTCCTCGAAGTTCGCGATTTGCTTCATTCGCCCGTTCGTCGGTTGTTTTTTGAATGGTGGGAGGGACAAACGCAACGCCGCCCTCTGTGGCTTTGGCCCAGGGCGACGATTCAACCTGGTCCGATGTCGGCCAGGCATCATCGCCTGCTGGCTTAGCCTTTTTCTCGCCACTGAGTGGTTCACGTTTGACTGGTGCCAGCTCAGCCGGCGGGATCATTTTTGTCGCGGTAGATTCTTCCACCTTCACGCTGGCGGACCGCGCCACGATCTCAACGTCGTCCTTGATTCCGCCTGCAGCCGATCTCTTGGCTGGCTGGCCCATGGCCACATCAGCGCCGCAGGTCACCAGTGTAGCGGTGGCGACGCAGACCGACACTTTTACCCACACACCTTTACTCATTTTTTCCCTCACACCGTTTTTCGCCACTGACATGTTTTTTACTCCGAACGTTTGATGGAGATGGTAAATTCCTTACGCTGGCCCATGGCTTCCACTTCGATCACAACGGCTCCCTCCATCACCTTGACCACGCGGTGATTCGAGAAACCACGAATGACATCTCCCGCCCGGTAAGCCCGCCCATTGATCATGACGCGGCTTTGCTCAGGATTATTAGCGTCGACTAAGATGCTACCGACGCGCACATTCGGGTCAACCATAATTTGGATGGGGGCAGGCGTCGGAGTTGCGCGCACAGTCACGCGCTCCTTCGGCTGCGCAGTCTCTTCCTGAAGCTTCTGAAGCAGCTCTTGAGCCTGACGAGCGTAATCCGTATTCGGGAATTCCGTGATAATCGCCAACAGAGCTTCTCGCCCTTGCTGGATTCTATTCTGAGCTAGCAGGGCAACCGCCTCGTCGAACCGCTCTTTGAGAACAACAGCATTGCGAACCCAGGGGATAACCATCGGATCAGGCAGTGGTTTGTTATCATAGACCACCTGGTAAACGACTGTCGGTTTGTCGCCAAGCAGACGCCGAATCTCTTCCTGCCGGAATAATTCGCTGGGAGTTGTCTCATCCGTTTCCCGCGCCCCTTTTGGCAGGACCTTCGGTGGAGCGACGATGTTGAGTTTCTTCAAAAGTTCTGTGCCGCTTTTCACGTCAACGACTTCACTGGTGCTTTCATCGCCAACGAAGAGCTTGTCGCCCTGCACCTTGACAGCCGGTGTAGGCATGACCACTTCGCCTGGGCCGATCGTCGGTTCTTCCGTTGTTTGCACTTTGGTTCCTGGCGGAGCCACGAGTTTCTCAGCTTCTTTGGCTGCTTCTTGGCTCGCTTCAGTCTGTGCCGTTGCGGTGGTCCCGTGGGCATCAGTTGTGGGCAACTGGGCATGCGCAGACGGACACGAAAACGTAAGCGCCGCCACCATTGTTAGTGCGAGTGTTGCTTTGGCAACACGCATAGGAATCACCCTTTCCTCACGAACATAAAGGTGGCCACTTCAATCGTCACGGGGTGAATGCTTGGTCGGTCATCCTGATTTTCTATCGTGAAGGTTTTCACCCGCATGAAGCGTTTAGGATTTTCTTCGATGAGATTAAGAAAGTGGCCAAAATCATGATAACGGGCTTTGCATTTGATGCTATACGGGATCTCCGTATAGATCGAGTAGGAGTTATGCTTTTGCGGCACAAGCTCCGTGTACTCGATGTTTGTGGCGCGCAGAACATCGCGGAGAGCTTCAAAAAAGCCAGGAGCATCAGGCGAGTCGGGTAACTTTGCAGCAATTTTCTCAAGGAATTCTCGTTTAGCTTTGAGTTCCTCTGGGTTGCCGAGCTGCGCTTCAATGTCGCGCAACTGCTGATCAAGCTTCTTGATCTCGGAGTTGAGCTGAGCGATCTGCTTCTGCTTCTTTTCAATGTCGACTTTGACAAAGAAGGAATAATAGTAGAATGCACCTGCGAAGAGCAGAACCGCCAGTACAAACCCCGCTTTGATGATATCTTTCTGGCCGGGTGTGAGGCTACCCATCATTTTTTGGTTCCTCCTGAGGCGGGAGCATTGGTCGCTGCAGGCTGGCGACTGGTCTGCGGCTCAGCGTTGACCACAAAACCAAATCGCATCACCTCGATGCCACCGACGATTGCGACTTTTTGAGGCAATTGGGAGAATTCAGGATTTAAGCCATCGAGAAAACGAACGATAGTTGCGTTTTCGCGACGCCATTTGAGGTTTTTCAAAGCATTTTGAAAAGCGACCACATTGTTGAGCTTTTCCTGAGCATCCCGACCATAGGCAATAGCCTCAATCGTGAGCGACTGATTGATAATGGGACGCTTGACCGGTGCGGGCTCGGGACCGGGCAGTTTTTTATCGCGGTGTTCCTGGCGTTTCTTCACAGATTCAGGGGTTTCGACTTCATCAACTTTCTCGGAGAGGTTGATTTTTGTTACATAGACCGCCAAGTCACGACGTGCCAGCGCTAGCATATTGAGTTTCTCAGACCAGTAGATGCGGTTTTCTGGGCTGAGAGCTCTGGCCACCTCGTAGCGGCGCTCAATATCTTCGAGCTCCGCAGATTTTTCGAGGAGCTCTTTTTTGCGACGATCCACTTCCTTTTGCTTCTTTTCCTTGCGGTTTTTCACTTCTTGGAAGGCGCGATTAGCCTTGGCACTTTCGCTATAAGCCCAGAAAAAGGCGAATGCCCCCACCACATAAAGAAGCACCAGTATCGCAGAGAAAACAAACATGGGATTGACGGCCAAACCTTTCGGTCCGGCTGCAGATCCCGGTGCTTTCTTCCCCGCTTCGCGTGGTAGCAGATTGATTTTTATCATGGGACTTGCTACTCTCCCCTATTCATCGAAGACTCGTAATCCGAGGCCAACGGCTACTCCAAGGAGCCGGCGCACTTTCTCGACTTTTTGTTTGTCGAGTCCCGCCACGCCGATGCCTCGCAAGGGATCCATTTGCTCGACGGGGATGCCAAGCTCGTGCATGAGAAACTCGCACAAGTTCTTCGTCTGAGAACTGCCTCCGCCCACATAGAGTTTCTGGACCGACAATCCTGACTGATTTTCAAAGAACTGGAGTGAGCGCTTTACTTCTTGCGCCAGGTTCTGGAAGATTCGGCGAATGACGGTGGAGGCGATAAACTCCGGCGTTTCCTCCGTGAGAGCCTCGCCAGTGATCTTCTCGACTGTGCCGCGGATGGTATCGAGCAGAGACGTGTCCGCTCCGAACTCGGTGTCAAGATCGTCGCTGACAGGCGCCGGAAGACCTTCTTTTATCTTTAGCTCCTCGGCGCGTTGAAAACTGCACCCCACGCGCTGTTGGATGCCCGTTGTCACTGTGTCGCCAGCGATGCTAATGTCACGCGAAAAGCGCGACCCTCCGGCGTGATAGATATTGATGCTAGAGATTTCCGACCCAATGTCAAGCAGCCCAACGACGTCGCTGGCGGGGGGCATGTAGTTGACTTCGAAACAGTTGAGGAAGGCAAACGAGTTAACATCTACAATAGCGGGCTGAAGTTCGAGCTCTTTAAGCATGGCAACATGGTCGGTGACGAGCTCTTTCTTTGCAGCCACAAGAAGAATGTCGATTTTGGTCTGGCCACTGACTTCCGAACGGCCCAGGACGACCCAGTCGAGGTTCACCTCATCCAGCGGAAAAGGGATATAATCCTCTGCTTCCCAACGCACCGCACCCTCCAGCTCGTTTTCCGGCATGTCGGGAAGCTGAATGTAGCGGACCAGAATTGATTCGCCACTGACGGCGGAGACGGCAAATTTGGCCGATATGTCGCCCTCTGCGAGTGCCTGGCGGACCGCCTCAAGCTTGGCCGAGCGCCGATCCGCCGCAGTCATCTTTGCGTCGATGGTTGGATAAATCTCCGCGAATCCAAATTTTTCGAGTTCGTAAGCACGGCCAACTCTTCGCAGTTGAACGGCTTTAACCGTGCTGGAGCCAAGATCCAGCGCAACTGTCCTTTTGGGATTTAAGGCCAAGGCTCGTCCTCCCGGAACGAGATCCGCACGGGCACGTTGGCCCGTAGCGTCCTTATAATGCAGACTCGCGAACCTTTGTCTGAACTCAAAACGTGTGTCATTCCGGCGGAGTTTTGCGCCACCATGGCCATGCCATGCAAGCTAAAAAGATGCTAACGCGACGCAGCGGCACGCCTCTTATCCGACCGACTTGCTCTTGTTCGTCGTCGAGCTGGTCCGCACAGTGCGGCGACATTCTAAACTTTGATTCTGCTACGTCTGTTGCTGCGTGGCCGAGCTGGCCCATATCTTTTTCTTGCGCTCTTTGCCCACGCGCCAGTGTGATAAGACCATGAGCGGACAAATTTTTCCTACTGATGACGATCCTCTTTTTCTTCCGCAGGGTTTTCGCTGGGCTGCGGTGGAAGCGGGGATTCGCTATCAGGGACGGCCAGACGTTGCACTGATCGACGGCGGCGTGAACACCATTGCTGCGGCGATGTTCACACGAAATGGATTTGCTGCGGCGCCCGTGATCATTTCTAGGCAAGTGCTTGCCGAAACCGGCGGAATCATCCGCGGGGTTGTTGCCAACGCGGGCTGTGCCAATGCAGCAACGGGCGAAAGAGGACTGGAAGCGGCGCGCAAGATGGCGGAGAAAGCGACCAAAGCCGTCGGAGCTAGGGGGTCAGCGAACTTTCTGGTTTGCTCAACCGGCACCATTGGGGTGCATCTCCCGATGGAGAAAGTCCTGCCTGCCATCGAAAAGGCGGCGGCTCAGCTTGGTTCGACCTCCGAAAATTTCCGCGCGGTGAGCCGAGCTATCCTGACCACTGACACGCGCCCCAAATATGCAAGTATAGAGGCTAAGAGTGGCGACAAAACATTCCGCATTGCGGGTTGCGCCAAGGGCTCGGGGATGATCTATCCTCGTATGGCGACGCTGTTGGCCTTCATCGCTACGGATGCCACAGTTAGGCCTGACATTCTTGAGCAATGCTTTAGAGAGGCTGTGGACAGAACCCTGAACTGCCTGACGGTTGACGGCGATACAAGCACCAACGACACCGCTATCATTCTGGCCAACGGCGCGAGCGGGGCAAAGATTGACCCCTCGAATCCTGAAGCTTTGGATACTTTTGCCGCAGCGCTTCGCACAGTACTAGAAAGCCTGACACTGCAGCTTGCCCGTGATGGCGAAGGGGCTACGAAGCTAATCGAAGTAGAAGTCAATAACGCACGCAACTTTTCCGAGGCAAAGCGTGTCGCTCTCGCTGTCGCGAATTCTAATCTTGTGAAAACAGCGATCCACGGCTGCGATGCGAACTGGGGCCGCATTGCGTGCGCTGTCGGTAACTCGGGCGTCGAAATTGTGCCCGAGCGTGTGGAGATCGCGATTGGCGATCTGCTGCTATTCGCCGGCGGTGCGCCCTTGCGTTTCTCAGAAGAACGGGCGTTGGAGATTTTGCGTGAAGAGACCGTCCGGATTCGGGTTTCGCTCGGCTTGGGAGAAGCAAGCGCCAAGGCCTGGACGTGTGACCTTACGGCAAAGTACATTGAGATCAACGGAGCATACAGGACCTGAAGGAAGTGGCCTCATCCGCCTACAGTTCTTTGACGCCGGCCCGTGCGCAGGGCCGGCGTGTGCTGGTCATTACGCCTGAGCCTTTGCCTTTGCCCGGTCAAGCGACAACGGGCGCGGGCTTGCGGGCATGGGGACTTACGATGGGGCTGCGCATGCGCGGATTCGACGCGATCGTCGCTTCATGTAATGTCGCATTTTCCGACACCTATCTGACGGGTCAGCAACCACTTCCTGGTCACGTGCGCATGTTCCAGCGCAACCGCGCGGATGTGTTGCTGGAGGAAGTGAAACCGCAAGTGGTCGTGCTGCAACATTGGGGGATGGCTCACGAGCTCCCCGATATAAATGTCCCTCTGGCCATAGACCTGGCCGGCCCCCACCTGCTCGAGCGACTCTACTGGGGAAGCCCCGATATTATCGCTGACGCCGAAGCGAAGCTTGCCGCGCTTCGTCGCGCGGATTTCGTCGTGTGCAGTGGCGAATATCAGCGCCACTACTTTTACGCGTGGCTGGCGATGGCCGGTTTCGACCTACGTAAAACCGAGGTCCCTGTGATCCCATTTTCCGTGCCGCCGGTCGAGCAGCTCCCAGGCGATACAAGCCGCGAGCCTTATTCGATGGTCTACGGTGGGATGCTTCTCGCGTGGCAGGACCCATCACGCGCTTTGCGGGTCGTGCTTGAGGAGATGGAGCGAGCCGGACGGGGACGGCTCCACGTCTACACAGGCACGCATCCGGTGCTAGACGCTTCGGGCGACCATTTGGCATCCTTGATGACAGAACTGCGCAACCATCCTCGCGTGGAACTTCATGGAATCCAGCCGTTCGACAAGCTTTTGCAGGAGTACGCGCGCTATGAAGTGGCACTGGACCTCATGGCGCGAAATCCTGAGCGTGAGCTGGCATTTACGACGCGCACCATGATCTATTTGGCCTGTGGCCTGCCCGTGATTCACAACGATTATTCGGAGCTAGCTGGACTCGTGCGGCGGTATGGCGGCGGCTGGACCCTCTCGCCGGATGACGAGGGGGGGCTAAGAAATCTCTGCCGCATGCTCTTAGGCGAAAGTCGGCAATTGGAATCCGTGAGAGCTCAAGCGCGAGCATTAGCGGAACAGTTTACGTGGGATAAGACCATCGAACCGCTGGCGAGTTTTTGCCAAGCTCCAGCACTTCGTGCAGATAAACGGACGACACTTTTACGGGTCGAAACGTTAACCGCTGAGCTTCAGCATGAGCGCGAAAAGCGGATCGCGGTCGAGCAAGAACTCGCTGCATTGCGGGGAAAGCTCTTCGTGCGCCTTGCTGTGACATTGTCAGGACTCAAGAGGCACATGGCGCCATTGGTGTGGTTTGCCGCGTGGCCAATTGCCCGTGGCATCGAATGGATTCTACGGCGCCAATCCGCACGATGATAATTCCCCTTCTCTCTTGAAAACAGCTAGAGGGGACCGCATTGTGCAGTGATGATGAAACGTGATTTCTGGCGTTGGCTCTTAGTGGGAGCAGGGGTGCTCGTGCTTTATATCGCTCTGGCTGCCCTCCGGCAGCAGGTATCACGCAAACGGGTCCACGACGAACAAGCTAACCGTCCGCCTACTGAGGAGGAACAGTACGACGAAGATTATGCGCGCCGGCGCACGCGTACGATCGTCGCTACGGAGTTCTCGCGGGGTGAAACTCCGCCGCCGAGCCTGCCCAAGACCAAAATTGTTCGCCTGGATGCCCCAGAGCGGGGCGAGAGTTTTGAAGCAGAAAAATTGCGCACATTCGGCGAGAGCGCGATCTATGGGACAGTGCGCGGACCAAACCGCCATCCTCTGGCCGGTGTCAAAGTCGAGCTCTACGATTTGGACCCGATGACGAAATACCCCCCATTGCGCGAAGCGGTGACTGACACATCGGGCACTTACAAACTCGATCAAATCAATGCTAGCGAGCGATCTTACATTCTGATTGCCCGAGCGGAAGGCTACGCGCCCTTTGCGAAACATGTGGCCCTGCGCGCAGAGCCCCTCGAGCAAAACCTCACTCTGAGCGAGGGTGTGGAATGCGCGGGGGTCGTTGTGGATGCCCTCACCTCGCTGCCAATTGCGCGTGCTGCCGTTTATTATCCGATGCCTGGGGCATTTGTTTTTCGTCCCTTGGGAACTGTTGAGACGTCTGCAATGGGAGAGTTCCGCTTTCCTCATGTCGCACGTGGATCCGTGAAAATCCTTGTCGAGTGCGCTGGCTATGTATCGGCCATAGTTCGTGTCGACACTCCGAGCAGCGACACTGTCATTGCCCTGCGTGCTGGGGGCGCGATTATTCGGGGAGAAACAATCTCACGCCTGTCCCAGAAACCGCAAGGACGCGCGAAAGTGGCGGCAATTATGGACGGGCTGGAGTTTGTGACGACGACATTTTCCGATGAACAGGGACGTTTCGAGTTTGAGAATCTGCCGGCTGGAAACTTTACGCTGTTCGGTTACCTGGACATGTTAGGCCCTCCCGAGCGCGTGAAACTCGGCGAGCGCGAAGTGCGGGAAAACGTGCGGGTGATCGTGCCAGCCCCGCTGTTCGTCAGCGGGCGTGTGGTCCACGCGTTCAACGGAAATGCCCTGCCAGGCGTGCGAGTGTACTATCCGGCAGGCCTAGGGCGCGGAGTCGTCACTTCTGACGAGAACGGCCTCTTCGCGTTCGCAACCTATGCAGTAGATAGCTATTGGATAGAGGTCCATGAGAAAGGTTTTCTCCCCCTCCTGGAGAGACGTACCACCGGTTCGGTCGAACGAATCGAACGCAAAATCAGGCGCAGCGACGCGTCAGACCAACTTGTACTCCGCCTTCGGCCGGTTCCGTGCATTGAGGGAGTGGTAAAGTATACCGATCGCAATGGAAAAGCAGCCGGACCAGCCGCTTCTCTCGACGTTCAAGTGGGCTACCGGCAGCGCGACATTCTGGAGCTAATTCGGACTCGCACCAATGCATTGGGAGAATTTTTCGTGAATTTGCCGAGTGGGCGCAAGGGAACAGCAAAAATTGTTGTCCCGTATCGCAACACACTAGGATTTGCAAGTTTACGTATCCCTACGCGCCGACCTGTCGAAATTAAACTCGAACGCCAGCGCATGAACGGACGACTTTTTCTCTCCGACGCCACACCCTTAGCAGGCGTGGAGGTGTCCTCACAGTATCGCTTGCCGGACGGTTCGAAAGTTGGCGAGGCTCTTGCGCTGCGTGCCGCATCCGCATTTGTGCGCCCAAATGGCTCATTCTCTCTTGCGGTCGCGCCGAAGCAAAAAGTGGAGCTCGTGTTCACGTTGCCCGATGGCAGTTTTATCGTCAAGGCATTCGACACTGCTGATCTACTGGGCCATAGCTACACGTTTGTTTACGACCCCCTGAGCAAAGATATCATCTACGACTCGCGAGGGAAATAAGCGGGCAGGGATAACCGTCTTCAGATTAGGATGTTGATGAAAATCAAGCCGTGCACGAGAGAAGGTACGAAAAGAAGAGATAGCACCAATTCAGTTCTGTATAGTCCGCGCGAAACTGACACCATCTTGGAGGACAAACATGATAATCAATGTTGCACGGCAAACCCGCCCAAACGTTTCTGCGACTCTCACCCAGCCAACTCAGAACTCCCTAGGTTCTCCCTTACCGATTTGCTCTTTCTCCCCGGCATTTGCCTGGAGGCGGCGGAATCGTTATCAGCGCCGTCACGCATTCACGTTGATCGAGTTGCTCATAGTGGTTGCCATCATAGCTATTTTGGCGGCTATCGCTCTGCCGAATTTCCTCGAAGCTCAAACCAGGTCTAAAGTTGCACGCGTGAAGAGTGACCTACGGGCTCTAGCTACAGCCATAGAGGCCTACAGGGTTGATCACAATGAATATCCTGAGGGAACGGATAACCCCGCCAATTTCGATCCGCAGATTGTCGCTTACTTAGGGCCTCTGGCTGCGGGATATTATACGTTCCGCACCCAGGGTCCGGGTGGTCTAACAGTCGGGCGCGATTTTGCAAACATCACTACCCCTATTGCTTACATCGCGTCGATGCTCTACGAAGTGTTTTTTAAGGGTGGCCGCTCCCTCACGTATTGTTATCGCAATGCAAAGGTAACCAAGAATTTCTGGATTCTCACCAGCTGCGGCCCGGACTCGGATCTGCTTGCTCCTAACGGAAAAGGGAATTCGAACACCGCGAACCCGTTGAGCACTGCAGCCAGCGTGACGATCCCCGCCAGGCTCGCGGATATTGACGAGCGAATGGTGATTCGTTTTATCGAAGGCGATCTCGTACCGCCAGCCACGTCTGCAGATGTCCCGCGCTTCCGCGAATTCCTGACGGACTTGACCTACGATCCTACGAACGGCACAATCTCGGATGGAGATATCTGGCGGGTTATGGGACAGAATTGAGGCCTCAGCGACTCTTTTAAAGCTTTTTGGTCTGCCCCCATGTGCGGAGCAGATAATTTTTTTCGTGATTCAATACACGACGGTGAAGTTTGGGTAGTTTTTCTCGACGTCGAAATAGCGTGCGCGCACATCGCTGACGTGGGCGAGAGCTGGTCCCTTCCACAGTAGTTTCTCGAACTCCAACAACGTTTGTTCGTCGCCCTCAGCTTCGAGCTCAACTCCCCCATCGCGCATGTTTCGTACCCACCCTCTCACACCCAAACGTTGCGCCTCTTCAACGACCCAATAACGAAAGCCGACTCCTTGAACACGTCCTCTGATCTCTGCGTGAAGAATCATGTGCCAATTTGGCCACACACTGCAACTTCAGATCAAGCGTGACTTCACTTTTTGTTAAACAGGGGCGTGGCGTAATTTTTGCATAATCCTTTTGGTGTAATTAGCGGTTGGGAAAGAGAATATGGTGACAACAATGGACACTTGGTTAGGTCCCCGTCATTGGGGTTTTGCCGTGTGGTGGCGTAAAGTGACAGCTCCCTTGGCGGCCAGCGCGCTCCTCATCTTTTTGTTCAGCGGAACACGTCCGCTCATGGACACAAGCGAGGCCCGCTATGCGGAGACTGCGCGCGAGATGGCATTTGAAGGGCATTGGCTTATTCCACATCTCGGCGGCCATCCACATCTGACGAAGCCACCGTTGACGTACTGGCTGGTGGGAGCAAGTTGCCGCCTGTTCGGACAAAGCGAGTGGGCAGCGCGCCTGCCGATTGGTCTGGCCGCAGTTGCGACAACCTTGCTCACGGCATTAGTGGCTCGCTCAATGTTCGGGGGGAAAGCCGGAATTTTGGCTGCATGGTTGCAAGGTCTGGCGCTTGTGCCGCTTGCAGCGGCCAACGTCGTCACGACGGATACGCTGCTGACCATGTTCGAGCTCGGCTTCATGTGGTGTGGCTGGCAGTTACTCCTGGCGCACAAACAAGAGCGATCGCTCACGGCGTGGCAGATCGGCTTCTGGGCCTTCCTGGGAGGAGCGTTCATGACGAAGGGACCAGCAGGGATGGTTCCACTGGTGGCGCTGGGACTCTTCGCGATTGCTGCGTGGCGCGAGGTTCGCTTTCGTCCGCTTTGCAGCCTGTGGGGAATGCTGCTTTTTTTGGCGGTTGTGTTACCCTGGCCACTGGCAGTCTTGTATCGTGTGCCGAATGCAGTGAGCGTCTGGCGTGAGGAAGTCATCACGAATGTTTTCGAAGACATTAACCACGATTTCCCGCGATGGGCATTCCCGCTACTGCTTGTGTTCGGTTCATTTCCCGCGGTGCTTGGTTTATTGTTTGTGACGTTTGTGCCGCGCAAAGAAGCTCTTGTGGCCCAAGTGCGTTTGGCTCAACTTTATCTTTTCTTTTGGGTGATCGTTTCGCTTGTGATTCTCGTCGCCCAAAAGACCCGGTTGCCACTCTATGTCCTTCCGCTTTATCCACCGCTGAGCGTATTGGGAGCACATGGCTTCCAACTGTGGCGCTCACGGCATCGTCCAAGCTGGGAGCGAGCTGCGCGGTGGGCGCCGGTTCTTGTGGCGGCATACGCAGCTTTGTTCCTCAGCGGAAAATGGTACTACAGCACCACCACTGACCGCCGCGATGCGCATCGAAGCTTTAAAGGGGTCGCAGAGCTGATTCGCAAACATCTTGGCGCCGCCGATGCAAAGCCTATCGTCTACACTGCCGAGGGACGCCTCGGTTATGGCCTCATGTACTATTTGCAATCGTCTGATCTCGTGCGCGTCGGAAAAAAAACACCTACCGGCGAGACATTATGGCCACGCACGTTTGGGGATGTGCTTGAATCAACAGCACCGCAGACACGACCCGAGTTTTTGCTTGTCGAGAGAAAGAAAGAATCGCGTTACGTAGACATGTTTTTTAAGAATGCAGACCGCGTCGGCACGACGCCGGCTTACGCAGTGTGGAAGAAACGCTAGGGACCTGCGCCAAACGCGAGTCGCCTTAGAGACAAGGAGAGCGACTAGCACGCAAGAATTATGTGGGAAACAGAGGAGCAGAAGCCAGGTCGCCACGTGCAGCGATTTTTCGCGCTTGCGCTCGGGACGCTAGACGTCGAGACGATTGCCGACCAGTGCGAAAGAAGGACGGGGAAATGCGCGCAGTTCGAGAAAAGATTCCAGCAACGCTCGTTCTTGAGGACGGAACGACCCTTAGGGGTTGGAGCTTTGGTGCTCGCGGCGAAACAACGGCCGAGATTATTTTTCACACAGGGATGACCGGTTATCAGGAAGTGATCACCGATCCTTCGTACCGAGGACAGATGGTGATCATGACTTACCCGCTGATTGGCAATTATGGCGTCACCTCGCTCGACAGCGAATCGACGCGTCCCCAGGTGAGCGCCTTCATCGTCCGCGAGCTTTCGACCCTAGCGTCGAACTGGCGCGCTGAGCAAACGCTCCATGACTATCTCACCAGCCATGGGGTCATGGGAATCGAGGGCGTTGACACGCGTGGCTTGGTGCTGCACGTGCGCACGGCAGGGGCTATGCGTGCGGCACTCTCCACCGAGCGTCACGATCCGCGGCAATTGCGCGAACTTGCGCTGCAAGAGCCGCCGATGGACGGTCGCGATCTCGTCAAAGATGTGACGACGGAGTACCCTTATGAATACCATCCGAAACCAGCGAAAGCAGAGCTGCTGCGAAAACTTGGCGGCGACGAGCCACGGCCTGTGTGGCCGCAGACACTAGAGGAGCGCTTTCACGTGGTGGCCTACGATTTCGGCGTAAAGCGCAACATCCTCGATTTGCTTTATGCCCAGGGCTGCCGCATTAGCGTCGTGCCGGCACGAACCAAGGCGGACCAGGTTTTGGCCATGCAGCCCGACGGCGTCTTCCTCTCAAATGGCCCAGGCGATCCAGCTGCGCTTGGCGACATTATCGAGCAGATCCGTCAACTTATTGGCAAAGTGCCGATCTTCGGCATTTGCCTCGGCCATCAATTGCTCGGCTTGGCGCTCGGCGGCCGGACTTATAAGCTCAAGTTTGGCCACCACGGCGCGAATCATCCGGTGAAAGACCTCAGTACGAACCGTGTCGAGATTACCTCGCAAAACCATGGTTTTTGCGTAGATATGAACTCGCTGCCCCCACAGTGCACTGTGACGCACATCAATTTGAATGACGCGACGGTGGAAGGGTTCCAGAACGAGGCACTACGCCTTTTCTGTGTGCAGCATCATCCGGAGGCAGCCCCAGGTCCGCACGATGCTATGTACATGTTCAGCCGATTCCGCGAGTGGATGAAAGCGCATAGGCACTAGCCCCTGGCTTTGAGCCTCCTGTTTCGGTGAGGCCGGGACTGACTGAAAAAAAAACGGTGGAAACACGCGCAGCTCGTGTTTCCACCGGGATATTGTGATGAGAAGAATGAATAAGTCCGTTAGTTGGCTGACGTGGCCAGAGGGCCTTTTCCGGGTGCGAGGCGGTCCCAGTTGCCTGAAAGCCACTGCCCCCCAAAGCGATAGATATCGCCAGCGCTCACCGTTCCATTCGTGGGGTCGTAATCCACATAAGGACCCTGTTCTGTTGGGTCGGCACTTTTCCATGGGAAGCACTTGTAGCCCATACGCTGACGCTTGCCAGTGGGTCCTGGGCTCAAAACGACGTACGCCATCACGCGGCCATGAGCCTGCATGGCTGCAAAGGCACCTTGCGAGTCAGCTGGAGCCTCGGATTGCGGGCTACCAGGTGTGCTGCCATAGGACCACGTTCCCGATCCAATGCGGTAGCCTACAGCTGCGCCGTAGGAAGCTGTCTGCTGCTGGCCGCGGGAAAACGGATCTTCGAGTAAGCTGCTCATGTAAGCAATGGGGGTGGTGAGTTGGACCGCACCGTTGGCCTTCCAGCTAAAGTCGTAACTCGACATTGCGGGCTCACGGTCGAGGTCTGAATCGCTGTCGCGTGGCAGAGTGTTCCAGTCCACCACGTAGGCCTCGATTGCGGTGGCCTGTGCGCGTAGGTCGTTTTTCACTCGTGCCACCTTTGAGCGCACCTGCGCCTCGAGGAAGTTTGGAACCGCGATTGCTGCGAGGATCGCGATAATCGCGACCACGATAAGCAACTCAATGAGGGTAAAGCCTCTCGGATTCATCACAACCTCCTAAAGTGAATTTTCCCGCACTCACGGGATGCTTCGAAATTAGAGCAGACGCATAAAAGGATCACGTGACAAAACATCGGTTTTTGTGTGAGCGGATGGGGATAGCTCTGCGACAGGCTAGTGACAAAGAAGCATTCGAGGAGCGATTTACCTTGCGAAAACCAGGACTGCTGGTAGCAATAGCCGCATACGGAGGAACTCGTCGACATGAAGGCGGTCCATAGTGTTCTGCTAGCCGGCGGGATATCCAATCGCATGGGGTTCCCAAAAGCACTGCTTCCGTTTGGCAGTTCTTTTTTCCTTCGCCGCATTTATGATGCGCTTGTGGCCGCAGAAACTGTACCAGTGCACATCGTGATTAACGCTGGATTGCAGGTATCGCTGAAGCGGCAGATGAAGCAGTTTCCGCAGGGGAATTTTGTGTTGAACAACGAGCCAGCGCGTGGTCAGATCCATTCCCTGCAGCTTGGTTTGCAAGCGGCGCGCCAGTGTGGGGCAGATGCTGCGATCGTGGCTCTTGTGGATCAACCCGCTATTGCCGTCAGCACAATGACAAAACTGCGCGAGGCTTTCTTCGTGGATCCCGAAAAACTCTGTGTTGCCTGTTACAAGGGACGTCCTGGCCACCCCATTCTCATCCCCCGCAGTTTCTTCGGCGCGTTCATCGGTGTATCGGAGGGACAAACTGCTCGCGATATCATTGCTGCCCACGCCTCCGAAACGAAACACATCGAAACAGACGATGCGCAGGTTGTGGCAGACATAGATTCGCCGGAGGACTTTGCCCGTTTGCGCGAGATGGAAGACGAGCTCGACTGACGCTTTCTCTCCCCTGTTGAGGAACCGCCCGTCGGCAACTGCAGCACAATGCGAGCTGTGTGGATTTAGCGGCGAGGAACGAAGAGGAGCGGCGAAATGAGGTGCTTTGCCTGAGATCAAACGAGCGTTGCGGGGAGATCTCATGAATAATCCGGACTGTGAGAGTGTGAATGCAAATTGGACAGTATCGGTGCTGAATTTGCTTCAGCCAATTCGTCTTGGAGGTGTGCGTATGAGGTTCTTGGCAGCAAGCCGCCGCTCTGTGGCTCTCACATGTGTCGTGGTCCTTACTGTTACGGCCACACTTTGCAGCGCCGGGGTCGATGTTGGCGAAAAGGCGCCCGATTTCGCGTTGCCGGATGTTCATGGCACCACGCATACGCTGAGTCAATTTCGGGGCAAAATTGTCGTACTCGAATGGACCAATCCGACATGTCCGTTTGTTAAGCGCCATTACAAGGCCGGCACAATGAAGAAGCTGGCCGAAAAGTACGCCGCCAAAGACGTCGTGTGGCTGGCCATTGACAGCAGTCACTTCGCCACAGCGGATGCGGACAAAGCTTGGCAGAAGGAACAAAATATCTCTTACCCGGTGCTGCTTGACCCCAGTGGGAGCGTGGGACAAGCGTACGGCGCTAAAACGACGCCTCACATGTTCATTTTGGATAAGCAGGGATCCGTGGCTTATACCGGTGCGATTGACGACGATGCGCGTGGGGAAAAGAGCGAACCCCGTAACTATGTGGATGAGGCGCTCGCAGCTCTTGTGGCAGGCAAACAGCCAGAAGTGACGAGTACGTCGCCCTATGGGTGCTCAGTGAAATACAAGAAGTGATCCTCTTCCTGCGCTAGGTTCTCAGAGGATCGGCGCCAGCATCACCGTTCATTTTTACCAAACGTTCGTGTTGAGCGCCACAGCGTGAGCCCGCACCTCTTCCAGGAGTCGTGGAGCGAGTGGGTCCATAGCTGCAGCGATACCTTTTTTCAAATGCTCAGTCTTGCGCGTCCCCACGAGGATACTCGAAACCGCAGGCGAGGCGAGGATGTAGCCGATGGCGAGATGAATGAGATCCTTAGCGCAGCCATCACCGACAAACTTTTCGAAGGAGGCGATCTTTGCCCGCAGCGATTCGTCGGCAAGGTTGACGTTTTTGGGACTCAATTTGCCCCCAGCCAAGCCACGCATGATGAGCACGCCCGCGTTGCTGCGCTGGGCAAGCCCAAACACCTGCGACTCTGCGGCAAGGTTTAGCAGATTATAGGGCACCTGGACAGTTTCATAGCCGCCTATCTCGAGCGCCCGCGCACACTCGCGCACGCCACCTGTCATTCCGATGTGGCGAACTTTGCCAGCTTCCTTCGCCTTCTGCAGAGCTGCGAGGGTCTCGCCGCGCTCGAGCACCTCGATGCTAGCGGAGTGGATCTGGATCAGGTCAATGTAATCCGTGGCGAGTCGCTGCAACGATTGATCGACAAACTGCAGCGTGGCTTGATAAGAATAATCGTAGCGCGAACCAGAACGATCGCAGTGCTCACCAACTTTGGTGGCAAGGATCACATCCTGACGCCGGCCGCGCAGGGCCTTGCCGAGATACTCTTCTGAGTGCCAGTAGGCAGGGGCTGTGTCGATCAAATTGATGCCCAGATCCAGCGCCTCTTGGACGAATCTTGTTGCTTCGGCTTCGGACAAATGGTGGGGATTTGGATCAACGTCACCGGCCCAGTCGCGGCCAATTTCCAAGGCACCCAGCCCAATGACGCTAACATCAAGGCCCGTTGCTCCGAGTGGTCGGCGAGGGACAAAAGTGCTCACGAGACATCCGCTCCTTGTGCGATATGATCTTGTATCTGACTTAGTGCGCTAGTTGCGCGGTGTGTTCAACCATCAAAAGGTCACTCATGACTGGTGTTTTCCCGCAATCCAAATAAATGAAAAACCTCAGCTGGGTGGCGAGGCGTCGCGAGCATGACATTTTGCTTGTCACTGCGCTTGGGGATGAGCGCAATAGTGAACTTCAAGCGCTCCGCGGCCGAGAGTTTGTGCTGATCGCGATGCGCCGGAAAAACTGGGACATTCGATAGAGTGAGATGACTTTTACACCGGAAAGCGTGTTCGAGCGCGGCATTGTAGGAGCTGGGGGAGCTGGCTTTCCCACGCACGTGAAAATGCGCGCGCAGGCGGAATGCTTCATCCTTAATGCAGCAGAATGCGAGCCGCTGTTGCACAAGGATAAAGAACTCCTCGCGCACCACAGTGACGTAGTCATCGAGGGGATGAAACGTGCCCGCGGCATGATTGGTGCGCGGCGTTGTGTTATCGGAATCAAAGACAAATACGTTGAGGTCATCGCACAGCTTGAACGCGTCCTGCCGGAGGGATTCGAAATCGCACGCTTGCGCGACACCTATCCGGCGGGAGATGAGTTTCTGCTGGTCTACGATGTGACCAAACGCGTGATTCCGCCTGGTGGGCTGCCGCTGAATGTTGGCTGCGTCGTGAACAATGTGGAAACAATGTTCAATCTAGGAAGCGATGAGCCGGTCATTGACAAATTTCTTACTGTGACAGGAGCGGTAAGGCAGCCTGTGACTTTGCGTGTGCCAATTGGGACACACATTCGCGACGTCATCGCCGCAGCGGGTGGTGCAGCCATTGAATCTTTTGCGGTGCTTCTCAATGGAGTGATGATGGGGCGGCTTTGCTCCGA
Organism: Candidatus Sumerlaeaceae bacterium; assembly: GCA_049968255.1. GTDB lineage: Bacteria > Sumerlaeota > Sumerlaeia > Sumerlaeales > Sumerlaeaceae > DRVG01. Next base: position 35,565 of record JBMFRB010000005.1, read on the forward strand.
TCTCGATACCCCCGTGACGAAAACGACCGGAGGGGTGTACGTGCTGCCGCCGGGGCATTTCCTCGTGCGCCGCTACAGTATGAGCACGCGAGAAATCAATCGCATTGGGCGATCCGCCTGCGATCAGTGTTCCTTTTGCACGGAGATGTGTCCGCGCTACCTTCTCGGCCATCCGATCGAGCCACATAAGGCCATGCGGGCACTTGGCTTCACTATGGACAAGGCGCCTCTCATCGTGGGAACGACGTACTGCTGCGAATGCAACATTTGCACAATGATCGCTTGCCCGGAAGATCTCGATCCGCGAAATGTGTGCGTTCAGGACAAAGCCGTTGTGAAGCAAATGGGACTCAAGTGGGAGAGCTATGGACGGGCGGTCGAGCCACATCCCATGTACGAAGCACGCCGCACACCCACAAAGCGGCTCATGGTCAAACTGGGGCTGAGTCAATTTGTCAATGAGGGTCCTTTGCAGACAAAGCTCCTTAGTGTGGCGAGGGTTCGCATTCCCCTGAAACAACATGTGGGTACTCAGGCTGAAGCTGTTGTGAGTGTCGGTGATCGCGTACGGCGGGGACAACTCATCGGCCGAATTCCGAACGATCAGCTTGGAGCTCCAATCCATGCTAGCATTGAGGGAACGGTGACAAAGGTCTCAGACTTTGTCGAAATCACGGCTTGAGGCAGAGATCATGACTGATGCAATTGGAATGGTGGAGTGCTCCTCGATCGCGATGGGCTTCGAGGTAGAGGACGCGATGCTCAAGGCTGCGGAGGTGCAGCTTCTCGTTGCGCGAACGATCTGCTCAGGGAAGTTCCTTGTCGCTGTGGGCGGGCGTGTAGCCGACGTGCAGAGCAGTGTGAAAGCAGGCGTTGCAGCTGCATCGGAGGGCATCATCGATCATATTGTCATTCCGAATATCCATCCGTCCGTGTTGCCAGCAATCACAGGCTCGGTGGAGCTCAAGCCGGAAGAGGCTCGTGCGCTGGGCATCATTGAGACCTTCAGCGCCGCCAGCGCTGTCGAAGCCGCGGACGCAGCAGTGAAGGCTGGGAGCGTGACGTTATTTCGCATTCACCTGGCTATGGCTTTGGGGGGCAAAGGATTTGTACTGGTTACGGGCGATGTGGCCGGCTGTCGGGCGGCAGTAGAAGCAGGCGCTGAGGTGGCCGCCGAGCATGGTCTTCTTGTGAACCGTGTTGTGATTCCAGGACCCAGGCGTGAGCTCTTCCGCGAATTTATCTGAGAATAGGCGCGCCCCCAAATTGTGGCCTACTCGCGGAGACGCAAATCGTGAGCTCTGACGCTTCAAACCTGCCCCCAGACGAGTTTGCGGACGTTCGCACAGAACTTGTTCGTGCTTCCTTCGGCCTTGAAACCGTTCCCAGCGGGTGGGATACTCTACCTGAAATTCAACGCGAACGTTTTTTAGCCGTTCTCGCTGCACGCATCGAGCAAATGATCTCCGAGTCGTTCGAACAGCTCATGGCGATTCTCTATCGGCTGGATGTAGATGAGGAGAAGGTGAGAGTGGCATTTGGAGAAAACACTCGGCCTGCGATTGCTCGGGCTTTGGCGGAACTGGTTGTCGAGCGGCAGCTTCGTACCATCCGCACGCGCCGTCAGCGTTCACGCTAAGCTTGCTTGTGACCGTTCCAAGCTCGCATTGGCACCGAAAACCGATTATCCTTGAAGTGCTTGTTTTCGGCCGAATGTTGAGAATCACTATGAAAACAATGACCCAAACCGTACAGGAAAAAATTATCACTTTGGCGTCGCAGAAGAAGCGGCGCGTGGTGCTGCCCGAGGCAGGCGGCGACAATCGAACCCTGCACGCCGCGGCTCTGGTGCAAAAAGAAGGCTTCGCGATCCCTGTCCTCGTGGGTAACCGCGACAAGATCGCAGCACTGGCAAAAGCCGAAGGGGTGGAAATTTCGGGGATCGAGCTGGTCGACCCTCAAGTCGATAAGGTTAAACTTGAGGAATTCGCTGCTCAGTACGCCGAAAAACGTAAAAAAGAGAATCTCACGCCCGAACAGGCGAATCAGGTGGTTTCGGATCCGCTCTACTATGCAGCGATGATGGTGGCGCGTGGAGAGGCAGACGGCATGACCGCCGGTGCCATCACGACCACAGGCGATGTGTTGCGCGCCTCGATCAAATGCATTGGGCTACAACCAGGCATCAAGACCGTCTCTAGTCATTTCATCATGGTTGTTCCGGATTGTCCGCTCGGCGAGAACGGCGTGATGCTGTTTGCCGACTGTGCGGTGCTACCGGATCCAACACCCGAACAGCTTTGCGACATTGCGCTGGCTACGGCGGAAATGATGCAGAAGCTGCTGGGCTTTGAACCACGCGTGGCGATGCTTAGCTTCTCGACCAAAGGCAGTGCCCAGCACCCGATGGTGGATAAAGTGCGCCAAGCCACCGAGCTCGTGAAGAAGGCCAAGCCTGATCTGCTCTGCGATGGCGAACTGCAGGCCGACGCTGCACTCATCGAGAGCATCGGCAAGCGCAAAGCTCCGGACTCGCCAATGGCGGGCCGCGCCAATGTGCTCATTTTCCCAGATCTCGATGCGGGAAATATCGCTTACAAGCTTGTGCAGCGTCTGGCCAAGGCCGACGCCATCGGGCCAGTGCTGCAGGGTCTTGCGAAATCGGTGAACGATCTGTCGCGCGGTTGCAGCATTCGCGACATCGTGGACGTTGTAGCCATCACCGCGGCCAAAGCCAATTTCTTAGGCTAAAATCTTCTTAAGATAATTTGTTATGATTATACGGCTCTGCCGAGAAAAGGTGGGGCCGTTTGTTTTTCTTGGGGGAGTGCGACACACCGTTTCGATCAGAAATTGGGATTTCGGCTTGCTGCCAAAAGCGATTCCACTTGCTTGCGAGTGCCATCTCCTCATAGGTTCTGCTCAGAAATCGAACCTTTAAAAGAGGGAGCGAGCCATGCAGAGATTAGCGAAGCGAAAACTCGTGGGGACAAAAACATGTGCAGCAGTGCTGTGCGCCTTCCTTATGCTGAGGGGAGCTGCCTTTGCTCAGCAGAAAACTGTGATCGAGTTCTGGCATTATTTCGGTGGCGACCACGTCAAGCTGATCAAAGAGTTCATTGATGAGTTTCAGGCCAAGAATCCCGACGTCGAGATCAAGCAGGTTTTCCAAGGCCGCCCCAATGAGCTCTCCCAGAAGCTTCAGAGTGCTTTCGCGACAACACCTGCGAACAATCCGGTGCTCGCAACCGTCTACGAGAACTGGACGAGCGACTATGTGTCCAAGGGGCTAATGGATCCTGTGCAAAACTATATCGAAGGGCCGGACGGTTTCTCGAAAGAGGAACAAGAAGACTTCGTTAAGGGTTTCCGCGAGGCAAACACGTGGAACGGCAAATGGACGACAATGCCATTCAACAAGAGCATCTATCTCCTTTATGCCAACATGGACCGCTTGAAGAAGGCGGGCATGACGACGGCGCCGCGCACAATGAACGAACTGCGTGAGGCGATTATCAAATGCACAGAATCCGACGGCAAGCGGATCAAAACCTACGGCATCGGGGTGCAGCCCCAGAGCGAAGCTTTCAGCACACTTTACTTCGCTTCTGGGGGCGATCTGTTGGATGCGCAAGGAAATCCTGCGTTCAACAATGAGCTTGGCGTGAGCGTGCTAAAATTTTGGCAGGATTTGCAATATCCTGACAAGCACCTCTACGTTGACTCTAATTATATGGATGCGCCATTTGGCAATGAGCAGATTGCGATGTTTATTTACTCGAGCGCTAGCTTCCCTTACGTGCAGCGCTCGGTCGGAAATCGTTTCGAGTGGCTCGTGGCCCCTGTGCCAGGAATGGAAGGCAAGGAGCCACGCTACGTGATGCAGGGCACGAACCTTGGCATTTTCGCGAATCGGCCGGAAGCGGAACGCAAAGCTGCATGGCGCTTTGTCAAATTCCTTGTGCAACGCGAAAATTGCGTGCGTTGGGCTATGCGCACGGGCTACATGCCTATCCGCTACTCCATGCTTGAAGATCCAAAGATGAAAGAGTTCTTGGCGTCGAACCCACGCTATGCTGTGGCGGCGTCATTGGTGGTGCAAAACAAAGGCAAGCAGGAACCTAGCATTGCCGTGTGGGAAGGCGTGCGGCAAGACCTTGGGCGGATGGTGGACGATGTGCTCAACAGAAAGGCGGACCCGGCCAAGGTGCTGGCCGACACTGCCAAGCGAGCAGCCGAACGCATCGCGCGAGCTAAAGAGGCGGAACGGCGCAATAAAAAGTAGTCTGAAGCAGGCTCAGTCCAGATGGGCCGCGGAGGACGGTTCTTGCGAATGCAGGGGCGCACGGTTTCCCCCAAATGCCCGTGAGAAATGCGGTAAGAACGGGAGCCCTCGACGAAGCCACGTTTGTCGAGGGCTTATTCGTCTAATCGAGACAATCAGCGAGGCTCTGCTTTAGAAGAATAGCCCACACTATAGGGGCGCCATTCTTCCGTGCGGTGCGCATCGAGTTGTGCGCTTACACGGATTCCCTCTTCGGAAAAATCGGTCGCTAAGACCTTGCCTTCCTGATGAAGGCGTGCCAGGAGGTGATAGGCCGTTGGGGGAAGCAGAAGATCAAGCGTGACGGTGAGGGGCCGGGTTAGCCGCGCGACTTCCTCGAGCAAATCACGAATACCGATACGGTGACGCGCAGAAATAGCAACGGAGGGCACGTCGCTGGCTTCGAGCCGCTCGGTAGCAGCAGACACCAAGCCACGGTCGATTTTGTTGTAGACCCGTAGCAACGGTTTTTCGCTTGCGCCCAATTCCGCGAGAATTTCTTCGGTTGTTTGGATCTCTTGCTCGATGGTAGGTGAGGACGCGTCCACCACGTGGAGTAAGAGATCTGCATAGAGGACTTCTTCGAGAGTGGCCTTGAAAGCGGCAACGAGCGAAGGCGGCAAATCGCGAATGAAGCCGACCGTGTCCGTGAAGATAGCGACGCGGCTGTCGGGGAGTTGGGCACGTCGTGCTGTAGGATCCAGTGTGGCAAAAAGCTGGTCGGCCGTGGGGACATGTGCCTTTGTGAGGACATTGAGAAGCGTGGACTTGCCCGCATTGGTGTAGCCGAGGAGAGCAACAACGGGCAGGTCCTGTCGCAGCCGTTGCTTGCGCTGCGTCTCGCGATGGCGCCGAACAGCGGTTAATTCCTTTTTTACTATGGCGATACGCTCGCCGATGCGGCGGCGGTCCATCTCGAGTTTGGTTTCACCGGGACCACGCGTGCCGATACCACCTCCTAAGCGCGACATAGCAAAGCCTTTGCCGATAAGCCGCGGTAAAACATATTGAAGCTGCGCGAGCTCGACTTGCAACTTGCCTTCGTGCGTGCGAGCGCGACGCGCAAAGATGTCGAGGATCAGCTCCGTTCGGCCGATAATGCGCGTGCCGATTTCATCGGTGAGATTGCGCACCTGGACTGGTGAAAAATCTCGATCAAAGACAATGCCTGTGAGCTCGAACATTTCGGCGCAGGCTTTGAGTTGCTGAACTTTGCCGCGGGTGAGGAAATAGGCAGGATCCACCGCACGCAGACGCATGACGAGCGAATCAACAACGACGCCAGATGCCGACTGCACCAGGCGCTCGAGCTCGGCCAGGGAAAGTACGGCATGCTGGGCAGTGTCGCTAGGCAGCTGGAGTACGCAAACAAGGTAGGATTCTTCACCCGGAGAAGTGCTGCGAAAAGAAACGAATTGCGACGCAGCATTCTTTTGGCAAACGTCTAGCGCGTCTGTCGGTTCGCTCCGATTGTGTTGGCGCTGGCGCGCTGGCGTCATGCTGACTTCTTTGGCTTTTTCTTGGCTTCTTCAGCCAGCCATTCTGCCTTCAGTTTGCCGATCGCCTTATTCATCATGATGAACATTGTATGCCAGTCAACGAGAAGCTGGTTGTACTGCGCCTCGCTCATTTCTTTGATGTACTGCAGGCTGACGGTATCCGTCAGCACTTTAAGGATGCCGTCGCCGTCCTTGAAATATTTTCCTGCCAACTCGAGAAAGCGATATTGGTTGCTGGCCAGCATATACATAATCTGGAAGAAAGCTTGTTCTTCCTGATCAGTGATCCGTCGGTCGCGCAGTTCTTCGGAAAAGAAGCGGAAGTAATCTTGCCAAAGCTTTGTGTATTGCTGGCATACGGCCAAGCGGTTCTCCAGCGATGTGAGTCGCAGATGGGGATCGTCTTTTTTGTGTCGCAGCGCCACTCGCTATTACCCCTTTTTGAACATGTCGAGCGAATAGGCTATGTAGAGCGCATACACGAGAATACCCACGATGACGACGAGCTCGACCTTGGTGACGTAATTGAGCGTCGTAAACACGGCTCGATCCTTTCTCCCTGGAGACTCAGAAGTTCAAAATTTTTTCGGCACGAATGATCTTGGTACGCGCCTGTGGATCGATCATTTGCATCTGGACTTCGCCGCGCAACTTCTTGGCCTGGGCAATCTGATTGTAAGCAGTGTCAATAATGTCATAGGCGTCGCGTAGACTCACCTGATCGAGGATCAGGAGTTTCTGGAAATTCTCCGCCGCGACCAGAGCGTGCTTCACTGCGAGGATGACCTGCTCGTGCGTAGCTTCTTGCGATTTGGGTGGCTTGAGGTGGATAGTGCGTAGATAAATATCCCGAACAGCATCTTTGAAATCATTTGGGCTCATTTTGCCGGAGAGGCGCACAGCGCCAGCAAGGCCATTGGGCTGCTCGATGAGTTGCTTGATGAATGTCGGATCATGTGAGAGAACTACGTCGAATTTCTGGAAGCAATCGTCGAGCTGCGCCAGGAGTTCGCTGACTGCATCGAAATAGACCTGTTCTTGCAGGCGATTTTCAATTTGGTCCGTGAGTTCGATCGCTTTCTTCATATTCACATAGGACGACTGGTAATCGCCTTTTCGGAAATCGACAGCAGCGCGGTTCATGAGCGTTTTTACGTCGTCCACCTCTTGAGCCATATAGTTCTCGGCCCCGGCCTCGATTAACGCATTGAGCCGTGCCGTGTTTTCCTGCAAATTCTGCTCGAGAACCAGCGGTGTGGTTTCAATCACGCGGGCGAGCCCAGCCTCAATGTCCTTGAGCCGCATCTCGACAGCGTCAAAGTTGCGCGTGCAGTACTCATCGCGGGCTTGGGCGATCTCGGCAATGAGACTTTTCACCTCTTCCACGTTAAAGTAATTTGCCCCAGCGCGCAGAGCCTGGTTGAGAGCGCGATAAATGTTGTCGAGGCGCTCCTGGAATGTGTAATCGCGCGAGTGATCAAGCGCCATTTGAGCTAGCTTAACAGCTTCCTTCGCGAGTTCCTGTCCTTGCGCTGCGGTCTCCGCACTCCCTAGGAGCTCCTCTGCGACTGCTGCATTCTGTTCGGCCTCAACCAGGAGCGGATGTGCAGCTTTCCATCCCCCGTACTGCACGGACAGGGCTGCAAGATCTTGTGCTTTGCGGACGTTGTAGAGACGCGCGTCGTCGGCAGCCGTGAGGGCTTGTTCGCTCACATCGCGCGCTTCGCGGTATTGCCCATTGGCCAAGAGTTTTTCGGCCTGTTCGTAAAGCGCAATGGCCTCAGTGAGCTGAGCCGGAGCAAACATGATGGCACCGGCTGCTTCAGCAAGGTTGATGCGATCGGCCGCAGACTTCAGGTTAGCCTTGGCAGCGGCTCGTGCAGCATTAGTCTCGGCAGCCAAGAGGATACGTTGGGCTTCCTTGGCCGCCTCGAGTGATTTAAGGTAATCCTGGGTGATGAGGGCGTCCGACGACTCTTGCAGTTTGCGACGTGCTTCAGCAATCGCGCCTGGCTGATATTTGCGGATATCGCGCAGCCTGCGCTCGTCTTGTAACATTTGCTCTAATGCCACGCGAATCCCCTCGGCCGAATCGTTTGCAGGGGCCATTGTTGGGCTCGAAGAATTGGCTGGATTGGAATTCGCTGCCACGAAGGGATCGCCGCGGAGTGTACCTTCGGCTTTTGGCGCAGTGCCACTGCTCACAGGGACTGGGCGTGTTCCTACGGTGGCACCGGTGGGGGCGCCTGTCTTGCCTGCGAGATTCGAATCTACGACAGGCGTGTCGGATTTCATTATCGTGCCTGCAGGCATCCGCTCATTGGATAGTGGTAAGCTGGGGCTTGAGTCCGGACCGGCCATGATGTTCTGCTGAGCTAACTGTGCGATGACAAATGGTTTGGGAAGTAATTCCGACGCCTCTTCGTGGGCGAATTTGTCATTTCCCTCACCCCCGCCCGGAGAGTCATTTTTCACCGTCACAACGCTAGGAACGCGTGGGGCACTCCCTTCGATGCGCCGCAGCAACTCTTCGGTGCGTTTCTGTTCTTCATGCGCGCGCTCAGCCAACAGCTGCTTGACGTTTTCCAGATACGCACGCGCTTTGGCGGTCAATTCCGCAGCCTGGCGATTCTTGTCCTGGCTGAGCAACTGCTGTGTTTCTTCGACGAGCTGTTGAACCTGACTGAGTCCCTGCGCGGCATATTCGCGCGCCCCTTTGCGTTCAAGGTCGCTCAGCTCATCCTGAACAGCGATCAGCGCGTGCTCTGCGACGATTCTGAAGGTGCGACTGACGACCTGATCAGAAATTTGCTTAGCTTCCTGGGCCAACTCAACGGCTCGTTTGAATCGGCGCTCTGACCGGGCGCTTTTCGCATCGCGCACCTTCAAGGCGGCAGCGTCGCGTTGTGAAGCCAGGTTCTCCGCTTCCGTTTGGCGACGAACTTCAAGACGCTGGTCCACCACTGCCGACTTTGGTTGTGCCTGGAAGAATGAGTCCATTTTATCGAGCGTGCGCGAGCAGGTTTCCCAAGCTTGTTGTGCATCGAGGATGTGTTTTTCCGCGAGCTGATCAAAAGCGGCCACGATGCGATCATTCTCAATCAAGCCCTGGCTGGCCTTTTCTTTGGCTGTGTCGAAATCGTTATTGTTGAAGAGGTCACGCGCTTCCTTCAGGAGCTGCTCCATGACCTCGACGCGCCCCGGAAGGTACGTGTCCACCGCTTCATCGCGGAGAGTTTTGATGGCTTTCTCGACGGAAGCAATTTTGTCCTTTGTGGCCTCGATACGGGTGACGGTAACGAGATCTTCGATTTGCGGTTTGAGCTGCGGGATGGTGTTGAGCACCGTGTCGAACTGATTGTTGACATAGTTGACCATCAAGCTCTGAAAGGATGTTTCGGCCGCTTGCAGACGATCGGGTGCGTAGATAATAGCTTCGTCAGCGCGCGCCTCGGCAATTTTTGATTCAAGGTAGCGGAGTTCTGCCTGTGCCTTGGTTTTCTTTGTCTCGATGATGCCGTTTTCCGCATCAGTGATTGCTTGGCCACAAAGGATAATCGCCTGTTTGTAGTCGCGGTCTTTTTCAATTTTCTTGGTGATGTTGTCGATGTTTTCGCGGGTGCGCACGATAGCTTGCGGTTGATATTTTTCCGCTTCGGCCAATTCGAGCTCCTTGAGTTTACCCTTCAGCTCATCGAGCTTGTTGATCGCGGCGTTCTTCAAATGGGCCAGGAGTTGGTCCACTGCGACAAGTGTCTCGCGCGAAGCTTTGATAGAGTCTTCGTATTTTTGTTTTTGATATTTTTCACTTGCCGTCTGGAGGCTAGTTTCGGCCTTTTTGAATAGGTCGGGGTTTTCCTTGTCACCATCGTTGATGCGGGCAACTTCAACGGCTCGGCGCGCTTCTTGGAGAACTTGATCAGCATAGCGCGTGCGCGCATTATCGATGGCTTGCTTTGACTGGCGCACAGCTTCTTGTGCGGAGGAAAGCGCCTGAGAAAAACTCTGCCCAGTAAGGGCCTGCTGAGCTGCTTTTATGGCATTTTCGGCGGCTTCCAGAGCCCCTTTGCTCTCGTCGAATTTGTCAGCATTCCATTCGCGCGCTTGCTGCACATTGGCCGTTGCTTTCTTGAGGGAAAGCTCAGCGCGCTGTTTACTACAACCCGTTATTCCTAAAACCATTAGGATTGCGACACACCAGAGGGCCGCTTTTCGCCACCTAACGAATCCTTTCGTCACGTTGCCCGTCCTCATTTGTTTCATCACGTCAGACCTCATTGAACATCCCTTGGTTAGGGAGGTCAAGTCCTGACTCGCCTCCCGCTCTTTTATTGCTCAGAACAAATTTAAACGCTTCCCCACAACCCAAATTGCTGCGCCAAGAAGAACCACAACGAGAATGTATTTGCCAACTGGTGGTTTCTCTTTTTTCTTTTTCTTTTTGTCGCCGCCACCGCCACCTTTCAGCTCGGAGATATTGGGTCCGCCGCCGGTTTTTTCCTTGGCTGTCGAAGGACGGTAACCCTCCGCAATGAACTGCAGAGCGCCCACGGCCTTTGCAAGATGGATAAACACATAATGCCAACTGTTGACGAGCAGCTGGCGATCCATCTTCGGTAGTTCCCGGAGATGCTGGATGGAGATGGATTGCCGGAGAAGATCGGCCATGCGCTGCTCGCCGAAGGTAAGTCCCGCCACCATCTTGCCTCTGAGCAAGCGCTGCAACCGCTGAACTTCGCTTTTGAGGTCGAGAAAGGTTCGTTCGTCCTCTGGTGTAATCGGCTCGTCCGAGGCTGCTTTCACAAAATAAGCTTTGATGCGCAGCCAGATTTCCAGAAGGGCTTGTGCATCTTTTAGAGCCAATTCTGCCGGTGTAGGTGGTTTTTGTTTTTCTTTAGCCATCCGTCTCCGCTAGCTCTCTTCGAGACCACAGGTGCTTTTGCGTTATTTGCTCTTTCGGGGGCAATTTCAAACCGCTAAACGCCGGGAACTCCCAGCACCTGGTCGCCATTGTAGATATTGGGCGTAGCCTGGGGCTGCACTTGTCCCGGCTGCTGGCCGGTGGCTCCACTCGCCCGTTTGGGCAAAGGCACGTAACCGGGGGGAAATGGATAACGGGGCAAGGCAGGTGCTTCGGGGACATAAATTTGGTAGAAGTCGCTTTGCGGGTCGTTCTTGTCAGTGCGGAAAGCCGCAAGAAATTTGTTGTTCCAGTCGCGAAGCAATTCGTCGCGCTGTTTCTCTTTCTCTAAGATGTTCGGAAACATAGGATTATCCGAGACTGGGTTCAGACTGCAGATGTGGTAGCCGAAGAAGAGCATGGTCGAAGCTTCGTCAGCGACACGTTGTGCATCAATTTCGAGCCGTTTGCGTCTGTCTGCCTCTGGCTCATAAACAAAGTAGGCTTCCTTGGCTGCTTCTCCAATTGGGGGCCGATAGAGATTCTCGGCACCGCGAATTGCCGCAATGAGTCGCTTTTTCAAATCATTGCACTCCGGGCCGATATACTTGTCTTTGATTGTCTCGACATTGCCGCGGATGTCGTCGCCAGCGACGCCGTTGTCATGGATGCCGTCATCGAAGTATTTGTCCTTATCCGTCGCCGGAACGGTGAGGTAGTAGGCATCATCGAGAAGTGTGCCACACACCGCGCAATAGACCCGACGCCCGACCAGCACTTTGATGGTCGGAATGGGAGTGGGTGTCGCTACCGCACCGGGAGCTGCGGGCGCCACCGGTTGCGGAGCTGTGGGGCGCGACAGTCCCGGGATCACATCAGGCGGATTTTGCTCCCCACCTGTGCCCTCCACCCCAGCTGCCACTGCTCCTCCAGGAGCTGCCGCGGCCGGTGCAGCAGCTCCCAAAGGCGGCGGGGCGGAGAAACCTGCTGCGGGATTGGGCAAAGGCGCGGTCGGAGCCACCCCTGGGCGCATGTTCGCCGCTTGCACGGCTGCCTGAGCTCGGCCGGTGTAGGTGGCCGGATTCAGGCCGCCACCCGCTGCGCCGGCAGCCAACTGATCCTGCGTGGCCATAGCGGCACCAAGCTCAACCATTGTTTGGCCGATCACAATTCCACCACAGGCCATTGCACTTACAACTAGCAGGAATAGCTTTGCCTGTTTCATTTTTTGTCGCTCACTCGCTGCGCGTTCAGTGCAGCACTATAGTATTTCGCTAGCTAGGCCTCGGCAGGAGGCGAGTCAATGCCGTTTTCCTATCTACCAATATCTATTCAACCACCCATGAATAGCCACACTCAATGGAAAAACGGGTTCGCTTGTGATTCAATTCGAACACTGGTTGGTGGGCCATGCCCTGGATAAATGACCACGGTGGGGGGCAACGCCAGCACCTTTTGCCGAAGCGCTTCGAGCTGATGGTGCTTTGCGGCTTCATTCGAGGTTCCTCCCACGCTGCCGGCAAAAAGGGCATCCCCGGAGAAGAGCACTCCGGCCGACGGAACATAAAGCACCATGTGCTCGGCCGTGTGACCTGGCACATGGAATGCCACAGCTCCGACGCTGCCAATCTCTAACGGCGTACCATCGGACACGGTCATGGTTTTGCCCGGTGCACATGCCTGGCTCCCGCCGTAGACCTTGGCACCGGGAAACAGTCGGATGTAACTGTCCACGGCGCCGTTGTGATCGTAGTGGGCGTGGGTGATGAATATGCCTACTACTCGCAAACGGCTCTGGCGAATCCAATCGATGAGCCGATCTGACATTTCGCCAACATCCACCAGCCACGCCACACCTGTTGCTCCATCGCAAGCAACGTAGGTGTTGGCCAATTCGCAGGTCAGCCGAAAATGCCGAACATACAGCCCCATCGTGGCGCCTCTCCCACTGTTTGCATCTATGTGCGCTCCGCGATAATTTTTTCTACATCTGCCATGTATTGCCGGAGTTTTTCTTCGGCGGCCATGACACGCGGCAGCACGTCCTCGCGACTTGCAAAGGGAGCGCCTTCGCGATCCGCGAGCATAAAGTAGAATTTGATTTTGGGTTCGGTGCCAGACGGACGAGCCACGATTTGACTGCCATTGGCGAGTTCGAAGATCAATACGTTGCTACGCGGCAGGCCTGGCCCGCGTCCACGCTTGCCTGTCGCAAGCTCCAAGCGGCTGTCAGAATCAATGTCAGTCATTGCGATCACTTTCACACCAGCAACCTCCGTGGGCGGAGCAGAACGCAATGATTGCATGAGGCGATTGATCTGCTGCATTCCCGCCATGCCGGGCATGGTTTTTGAGAGTTGCGTCTCGAGGTAAACACCGTAACGGGCGTAAATATCATGGAGCAAGTCCACAAGGGTCAAACCATTGACTTTGGCCCACAGCGCCAGCTCAGCCGTCAGGCAAGCAGCCACCACGGAATCTTTGTCCCGCGCATGCGTTCCAGCTAAGTAGCCATAGCTTTCCTCGAAGCCAAACAGAAAACGTTTCGATGGCTGTTCCGGCGAGCCGCTTTCCTCATACTGGCGAATGAGGGCACCGATGTATTTGAATCCGGTCAGACAATTCTCGACTTCGACGCCGAAGTCTGCGGCAATGGCTTCAACGAGTTTGGTGCTGACAATGGTTTTGATCACCACGCCGTTGGGCGCAAGCGCACCTTGTTCCTTGAGCGTCGAGCAAATGTACCAGGTCAGAAGCGACCCAAGCTGGTTGCCGGTCAGAAGACGGTACTCACCCTTGTGGCGCACGGCGATGCCCAAGCGATCGGCATCGGGATCTGTGGCGAGCACCAGATCGCCATTGCAGCGGGTCGCCAATGCCAGGGCCAGCTCCATCGCTGCTTTTTCTTCGGGATTTGGCGATTTCGTGGTCGGGAAGTCGCCGTTGGGCTCAGCCTGCTCTTCCACCATATGCAAGTCGAAGAATCCCCACCTGCGCAGGGCATCGGGCACAAGCTTGATACCGGTGCCATGCAATGGCGTGTAAACAATACGCAGTTCGCCGCCGCGCTCGAAGGTGAGCTCTTTGCGCAGCCGCACCGCTTCGAGAGCTTCAAGGTAGAGGCGATCAACCGTGCCACCGATGATGTGGATTTCATCCTTTTGTACGGCTTTCTCGTAATCGGCCAGCTTGACCTGCGTCATCGAGGTAACATTGCGGACTTCCTCGATAATGGCGCGATCATGAGGTGGTACGACTTGTGCACCATCGCTCCAGTAGACTTTGTAACCATTGTATTCCTTGGGATTGTGACTCGCCGTAATCACAATTCCGGCCTTGGCCTTGAAATGCCGCACTGCAAAGGAGAGTTCTGGCGTAGGTCGAACATCTTCGAACAGATAGGCTTTTAGGCCATTGCCGGCAATGACGCGGGCAGCTTCGCGGGCAAATTCGGCACTGCGATGGCGGGAATCGTAGGCGATGCAAACACCGGCTGGTAGGCCACATTGTTTAAGAATGTAATTGACGAGCCCTTGAGTGGCCCGAGCCACAATCACACGATTCATGCGGTTCGTGCCTGCGCCCATGATTCCGCGCAAACCGCCAGTCCCAAAGTCGAGCTCCTGATAGAAGGCGTCGGCGACCGCAGTAACATCACCTTTTTCTAGGGCGTCGAGGAGAAGCTCGACAGTCTCGCGCACCGTTTCGGCATCGGCACCCTTCACAAATTCTCGGACTTTTACGGAAATCTCCTTATCTAACATGCTCCCTCCTGAGGACCTGGTGTCGAACACTTGAAGTGCACTACGAATGAGCGGAGTTGTTCAAGCAGAAGTCGCCGCAGGACAGCATCTAATTTTTCGGTTCAAGAAGCGCAGGGAGGGCTACCAAGGTGAATCCGCGCTCGCGCAAGCGCGCAGCAATCTCAGGCACAGCGACACGCGTGGCTTTGACGTTGACGTGCATCAAAATGATCGCGCCATCGAGCAAATCGTCCGACTGTGCTAAGGAAGCTTTTGGATTTGTGACTCGATCGACAAGAAACTGCGGCGACTTTGGCTCACCATAAGAATCGAGCGAATCAAGGGTCCAGTAAACCGACCGGAAGCCTGCGGCTGCAGCTGCGCGCAAAACATGCGCGTTGCGGTCGCCATAGGGTGGACGCCAATAAGGCCGCGTTGTGCGCCCCGTCAGTGAGGCTATCAGATCATCTGTGTTTTTTAGTTCTTTCTGTATCTGCGCGTCGGTGAGCTTGGTGAAATACGGATGAGACCATGAATGGTTGAAGATGGGATAACCGGCGGCTGCGGCACGACAGACCCAGTCGGAATTCCTTCGGGCAAAGGCGCCCGTGACAAAGAAAGTCGCGGGAATGTGCTCGGCGATAAGGACATCGAGAAGTTCGGGCGCTGATTCGAGCTCGCCCCCAGCATCAAATGTGAGTGCTAGGGCGCGTTGGCCGCGTGGGCCGCGCCAGATTTCACGAGCCATTTGAACTCGCGGCGAAAAAAACGACGGCGATGTTGTCTCCCGGGCGAAACAATTTGGGGGCAGCCGGAGCACTTGCCCTTCACGAAGAGTCTGCCAGGTGAGATGGTTTAGCGCGAGAAGCTCGTGGCTTGTCGTGCCACAGACCCCAGCAATCGCAGCCAGGGAATCGCTCGCGCCGAAAACATAAGGTCCGGCAAACTCGTGCTGGGCGTGGGCTTGCAGGCTGAACCAGAGAACACAAGGCACAATCGCGCACACATACGCTACACTGCCTGCGGCTGCACGGGATGAGCCATGCCTCAGTCTGCGCCCTGGCTGCATCAGGTCACCTCGATTTCCTTTTCTGGTGCCAACTCTTGGGTCCGCGCTCGGTCCAGAGTGATGAGCACCACAGCCAACACAATTAAAGCTCCGCCACCAAGCACACGCAAACCTATTGGCTCGTTGCGAATGGCCCAACCAAGCGCGACAGCAACGAGCGGATTGACGAACGCGTAAGAGGTAGCAAGGGCTGGACGTGTGTGCTCCAGAAGATAGATGTAAGAGGAGAAACCGATAAGAGAGCCAAAGACGATCAAATAGGCAAGGGCGGCGAGCGACTGCCAGCTCATCTCGCCTAGGCGCAGACGCGCTAGTTCGCCGAGCAGAAGTCCCGCCAGGCACAGCTCTACACCACCGACAAGCATTTCCAGGCCTATGGTTAAGGATTTCGAGCGCGGCAATTGCGCCCGGCGCGCCTGATGAGAGCCAATGGCCCAACCCAGTGTTGCCCCTAATGCCGCGAGGGCAGAAAGCAAGTCCACATGGAGTTCTTGAGTCCCGCGCGGCATCATGAGCCAACCAAGTCCAGCCATTCCCATGACGAGCGCGACCATCGTGAGTGGGCGCGGTGGCCCGTCCGCTCCGGCAAGCCAACCGACAAGCACCATCGACAGTGGTGTGGCCCCTACAAGCAGCGCGAGCAGGCCGCTTGGCAATTTCTGCGCCGCCCAAACGACGAGGCCGTTGCCTCCGAGGAGCAAAAATGTTCCGACGATAGCAACACTGCGCCATTCGTTGCGCGTTGGCATGGGAGCGCCACGCAGCCATGCATAGGTTGCGAGGATTCCGCCCGCGATCAGCATGCGCACCCCTGCCATGAGCAGCGGTGGAATCGTCTCGATGGCAATACGGATCGCCAGATAGGTTGAGCCCCAAACGAGGTAGAGCACGATCAGCGCTGTGAGAACCCAAGGTGTGAGCCCGGACTGGGGGGCAGTGGCTCGTAGGGTCACTTGAGCATCCATAGCGCTGCAGCCAGCGGTGTCACAAACAGCACCCACCCCCACGGCAGCATCTTGATTGACTTGCCCATCCCCGAAAGAGCTGCCGCGTGGCGAAGTGGCTCTATCCACATCGCCTTGCAAGCTGATATGCGGCGCTGAGTGATTCACCTGTTTTTATGCAATATTTCTACCGCGCTAAGCGCTCTGTGATTGACAGAGCGCTTGAATTTTCCCTCGCAACGCCTAGCGCCCGAAGAGAAAGTGGTTTTTTCTTTCGTGCGACACGTGCGCTAGTCAGAGGAAAAAAAACATGGGCGCTCTGGCGCTAACAAGTTCTATTGCTGTTGCTGGGCAACTGGTACACATTCCGGCTCGCGCAAGCTCGTGGGACTTCCCAACCACGTTTTCACGCTGCGACTAGCTCACGCTGCACATTTTTTTGTCGCTTATGTATTATTGCGCGTAATTCTGGGACAACCATGACAACGGAAGCCGATAAACGAGA
Organism: Candidatus Sumerlaeaceae bacterium; assembly: GCA_049968255.1. Lineage (GTDB taxonomy): Bacteria > Sumerlaeota > Sumerlaeia > Sumerlaeales > Sumerlaeaceae > DRVG01. Next base: position 52,549 of record JBMFRB010000005.1, read on the forward strand.
TTTCAAAGCTACTTTATGTTTGCCTAAGACGGATTTCCCGATGCGTGCGAATTTGGCGCAGCGGGAGCCAGAGATTCTGGCACGTTGGAAAAAGGAAAGGCTCTACGAGAAGCTGCAGGCGCGTCCGGCGCAAGGCGAATTTATTCTCCATGATGGGCCGCCTTACGCGAATGGGCACATTCATATCGGCCACGCCCTTAATAAAATCCTCAAGGATATCGTGGTGCGCTATCACTCGATGCTGGGCAAGCGGGCGCCGTATGTTCCGGGGTGGGATTGTCATGGTCTGCCAATCGAACAAAAAGTGTCGAGCGAGCTTGGTCCTCGCAAAGCCGAGAAAACGGCACTGGAAATTCGGCACTTGTGCGAAGAGTATGCCTTGAAGTGGGCGCGCACGCAGAGTGAGGAGTTTCAGCGCTTGGGTGTACAGGGCGACTGGGAGCATCCTTATCTCACACTTCAGCCCGAGGTGGAAGTGGGCATTGTGGGCGCACTGCGTGACCTCGTGGCCGGCGGCTATATCTACAAAGGAATGAAACCGGTTTTCTGGTGCGCGGAGTGTCAAACGGCGCTGGCCGACGCTGAAGTCGAATACGAACAGCATACGTCACATTCGATTTACGTAAAATTTCCGATTATCGCGCCAGAGCAGCGTCCTGCGGTGGCTGATCTCACACGGCCGAGCATCGTCATCTGGACGACGACCCCGTGGACCCTCCCAGCGAACTTGGCAATCTCGCTTCATCCAGATTTCGTGTATGTGGCGTTGCGCGTAAAGGGGCCAGACGGCCAGCCAGAGGACTACATTGTGGCGAAAGATCTGGCACAGAGTTTTGCGCGCGATGCACAGATTGGCGACTACGAGATCGTGAAGGAGCTCCGCGCGAGCGATCTGGAACTGCTCGAATGTGAGCATCCGGTACAACCGGATAAAACGTCCAAGGTGATTCTTGGGACACACGTGACCGCAGAGCAGGGCACCGGAGCGGTGCATACCGCGCCTGGACATGGCATGGAGGACTTCGTCGTATGCCAAGCTTACGGCATCCCAACATTCGTGCCTGTGGACGCAAAGGGTTGCTTCACGAGCGACTTTCAGCTTATGGAAGGGATGAACGTTTGGGAAGCTAACGGTCCGATTATCCGCTATCTTGACGAACGCGATCTTCTGGTGAAAGCGGGCACGATCGAGCACAGCTATCCGCATTGTTGGCGATGTCACCAGCCTATTATTTATCGGGCCACGGAACAATGGTTTCTGCGCGTGGACCACAACGAGCTGCGCACGAAAGCGCTAAAATTCATCGATGAAGCCATTGAATGGATCCCGAAATGGGGACATGACCGCATTTACAATATGATGGCCACGCGGCCGGACTGGTGCCTCTCGCGCCAGCGCGTGTGGGGCGTTCCGATCCCGGCCGTTATCTGCAAGCAATGCCGCCGCTCTACGTTGGACGTCCAGGTCATTGAGCGTTTTATGGAGCACGTCGCAAAGCGCGGCACGAATGTCTGGTTCGAGGCACCGGTCGAAACATTCCTGCCCGATGGCTTCCAATGCCCCGCATGCGGCGCGACGCAATTCGACAAGGAAGATAATATCCTCGACGTGTGGTTCGATTCTGGCTCAACACATCTGGCGGTACTCGAACGACGGCAAGAATTGCGCTGGCCAGCGGACCTTTACCTCGAAGGAAGCGATCAACATCGCGGGTGGTTCCAGAGCAGCCTCATCGTGGCCCTCGGCACGCGCCAGGCTCCGCCGTATCGCGCGGTGCTGACACACGGGTTCGTGCTCGACGGCAAAGGCGAAGCGATGAGCAAATCCAAGGGCAACGTGATTGCGCCTGAGCAAGTCATCGCCAAGTATGGCGCCGACGTGCTGCGGCTGTGGGTGGCTTCGCAGGATTATCGTGGGGACTGTCGCGTTTCGCAGGAAATTCTCGAGCGGGTGGGCGAAGCCTATCGCCGCATTCGAAACACATTCCGGTTCCTGCTCGGCAATCTTTCCGACTTTGATCCCGCGCAACACACAGTGCCTTACGGAGATCTCCTGGAGATTGATCGCTGGATCCTCCACGAGCTGTTCAAGCTCAACAAGCAGGTGCGGCAGGCTTACGCTGACTACGAGTTCCACAAGATCTATCACTGGTTGCATGAGTTCTGTGTGGTGCAGCTCAGTGCAATTTACCTGGATATCATCAAGGATCGCCTTTACTGCTCGGGGGCTAATTCGCCAGAGCGTCGCGCGGCACAGACCACGCAATACTATCTGTTCCACCATCTTGTACGGCTGGCAGCGCCGATTCTTGTTTTTACCACGGACGAGGCCTTCACGCATTTGAGCGGCACCGGCCCAAGTGTCCACCTCGACACCTTCCTTGAACCTGATCCGCAGTGGGAACAGCCTTCGCTGAGCGAAGAATGGCAACAGTTGCTAGAAGTGCGCGGCGAGGTGCTGCGCGCGCTGGAGGATGCTCGGCAGGTGAAGCGCGCCATCGGACAATCGCTTGAAGCATGCGTGGCCCTTATGCCAAAATCGCCGCAATGGCGGGCGTTGCTCGAACGCCACACGCACCTGCTGGCAGAAATTTTCATTACGTCCCAAGCTGAAATTGTTGACGAAGCGATTCCGGAAGAGACTATAGTCACATCTTTCGAGGGAACAACCACACAGGTTTTCGTGGCAAAAGCTCTCGGTAACAAATGCGAGCGATGTTGGCGGGTTCTCCCGAGTGTGGGAAAAGATGCCGACTATCCGACAATCTGCGACAGGTGCGCAAACGTCGTGCGGAGGTACTACAATGGCTAAAACAAAAGACGAGACCAATAAGAAGAAAGCTGCAGCTAAAGCCGCCGCAGCTAAGAAGTCCGGCACCTCAAAAACAAAAGTGGCCTCCGCGAAGAAGCAGTCGGCGACGAAGAACGTGAAGGCTGGTGCGGCAAAAGCAGGGGCCAAGAAAGGCTTAGCCAAACCTGCCGCGAAGAAGGCCGAGAAGGCCACAAAGAAAACAGCAGCTCGATCCACAGCTGCGGCCAAAAAAGTGGAGAAAAAACCAAAGGCGTCCGCGACGAAGAAAAAGGTGGCCACCAAGACCTCTAAGCCCGCTGCCGCAAAAGTCTCGGCGAAGAAAGCTGTGAAGTCCACCGTGAAGAATACCGTGGCTAAAGCGGCTAAGGGCGCCCAGCCGGTCACCGCAACCAAAAATAAGGCCGTGGGCGCACCGAAAAAGGCGACAACGAAGGCAAAAGCGGCAACATCCGCAAAGAAAACTGCGGCCAAAACGGAAGCCAAAAGCAACTCGCCTAAGGTTACTAAGAAAGCCAGCGCCAAGCCGGTGGCAAAGAAGGTTGCTCCGCAAGGAGTTAAGCGGCCGAAAACGACAGCACCAGCTCCTGGGGCCGTGACTAAGCGGCCAGTGATCCGTCGAAAGATCAAGTCCGCTCCAGAGGCACTTGCTGCTGTTCCAACAACGCCAGTTCAGCCTCCTCCCCCAGAGCCAGTGAAACCCGTTCTTTCGCCTGAGCAACTGGAGGAGATCCGTCAGATGTTGCTTCAGGAGCGCGAGCAACTGCTTGCCGAAGTGCGGAGCATGGACGAAAGTGCTTACTGGGAGAATCTTGGCGATTCTTCAGATTTGCGGGGCTCGCACCATGCGGACGAAGTGGACATTGCCTCGGACGCCACAGAGTTAGAGACGGCGCTGAATTTGCGCTCGATCGAAGGCCAACAGTTGCAAGAGATCGAGATGGCGCTTCAGGCCATTGCACGTGGCAACTATGGCATCTGCGAAGAGTGCGGCAAGCCGATTGACATTGAGCGACTTCGCGTGAAACCAATGGCGCGGTTCTGCGTGCCGTGCCTTCGCCAAAAGGAAGGTAAACGCTGAGAGGCTGGATGTGGTTCTACGTGCCGGCGGCGTGCGTCGTCGCCGCGGATCAGATCACCAAATGGCTTGCACTCACGTGGCTAGCTGAACAACCCGGGCGACGCGTTGCGCTTATTCCCGGATTGTTTGATCTCTACCTTCAGTTCAACACGGGCGGGGCTTTTTCGCTTTTTCATGATCGGCCCGGTCTCATTCTTGTTTTCGCACTCGTGACGGTCGCCTGGATGATCTGGTATGTGCAACGCCTACCGTCCGCGAGAATCACGGAGCGCCTGGCGTTCGGCCTCATCGTTGGCGGTGCCCTAGGAAACCTCGCCGATCGCTTACGATTGGGCTTTGTCGTGGACTTCTTTCACGTCTACTGGCGCCAGTGGTACTGGCCGACCTTCAACGTAGCGGATTCAGCAATTTGTGTGGGCGTAGGTCTTTTTTTGTATATGACGTTCGTGACATCAGCGCGTTTGGCCCAGCAGCAATCCAAGGCATCTGAGGAGCACCGACAGAGCGTTGACGACGCGCCACAAGGCGAAATAAACGAGAAGAGCTCCGACGAACGCTGACGTGTTGGACTTGCCGCAGACATTTATGGAGGTCTGCTCAAGCGAATTTCGAGCCTTTACACGTCGCTCGACGAACGCTGACGCTTTCGAACAATGCAAGCAACCGTGCGCCTAGTTCGCGCAATTCCACGCGTGCACGCACGAAGAGAGGATAGCGTCGCCGATCAGCGGCAACGCCGATGGCGTCAATGCCGCAATTGGCTGCGAGCCAGAGCGCACGCGGGAGATGAAAACTTTGTGTCACAATGAAGGCTGAATGGATGCCAGCCTGCTGCGCGTGAAGCATGGTGAGCAGCGTGCGTCGTCCCGCTGGATCGCAGACAATATCTCCCTCCGAAACTCTACGGGCACGCAACCATTCGGCCATGGTGGTGACTTCGTGATTGCTCGCCGGGGAATCATCTCCGCTGAGAAACAGAAGTTTGGCGCATCCTTGCTGATATAGATCGAGAGCTGTAGCTAGACGATCTTCGAGCATGAGCGAAGGGCGCCCCGATGGCCACACACGAGCGCCGAGAACAATGGCCACACCTGGCACCGAACCCGACGGGATTTCCTCGATGGATATGATGCGCTTGCGCGCTCGCCATGTCATGATTGCAGTCGCAGCCACGACCGCAACGCCACACACGGCAAATGCGCCAACAGTGGCCAATGCCCAAAATGCGTCGAGCTTGTCAGGCACTGTGATAGAGCAGAATTTCCTCTGGGGTGTAGCGCCGACTTAGTTCCTCAGCGCGCGCGATAGCTCGGACCATCTCTCGCACAGCACGCTCGAACCCTACCAAAACAGCGTGGGATACGATCGAATGGCCGATGTGAAGTTCGTGAAGGCCAGCAATCGCGGCAACGGGCAGAACATTGCGAAGATTGAGGCCATGCCCCGCATTGACGCGCATACCGAGCTCCTGCGCATAGCGGGCTCCTTCGACCAATTTCTTCAGTTCAGCCAGCCGAGCCTGCTCGCCACACGCATTCGCATAGGCGCCGGTGTGGAGTTCGAGAAAATCGGCACCGCACTCGCGTACCGCTTCGATCTGATGGCGCTCAGGATCAATAAAATGACTCACGAGCATGCCGGCAGCCTTCATGCGCTTGGTGGCATCACCTATGCGACGGAGGTTGCCGGCCACATCGAGACCGCCTTCGGTCGTGATTTCTTGGCGTCGCTCGGGAACGAACATCACCATGGAAGGACGAACCTTTTCCGCGATGGCGAGCATTTCCTCCACTGCAGCCATCTCGAGATTGAGGCGCGTTTTCACCACTTCGCGCAACCGATAGACATCTGCATCCTGAATGTGGCGGCGGTCTTCACGCAGATGGCAGGTAATACCTGCGGCACCGGCCAACTCTGCAAGCACGGCTGCAGCTACGGGATCAGGCTCGGTGATACGGCGCGCCTGACGTACCGTGGCCACGTGATCCACATTGACGCAAAGCTTTGCCATGATGCCCTCCGGATGAAGCAAATTTTGCAAATAAATTACTTTTTTTCAGGTGGTTGCTTTGCAACGTAGCGCACTTGGATGGTTTTGGGTTCCACGGTGCGGATCGTCAACTTCGAGCGAATGTCTTCAGGCGTATTGGCACTGAAATGTGCTTCGAGCCCGACCTCGCGCGTGGTTCCTGGAATCTCTTCCGCGGGCCGAACGAAGGACACTTCGATCATGTCAGGTGTGACCTTGGGCAAGAGGCTTTGGGGGCCAAAAAGTGTGACGGTGCAATCTTTTCTATCATATTCTACGCTGACGCTTTCCGGCGCCACAGCACTCAGGTTGATCTTCACGCCGCGCAGTTCGCGAACGGTTTGAATTTCCTGGATCTCAATGCTGACTTCCGCTGTGGTCGTCTTTGGATGAATAATTTCTAGGCCGGGCGGCACGCGCAAGGGAACGGTCATAAGCCCGCCTTGGGTGCGCCCCGCGATGTCTATGCGGTTGGTGAGAATTTTTATCTTGCTTGTTTCAGCGTCGCGTGGCACAGCAAAGAGGATTTCGGGACGCCCGGTGACCCATACCTCCGGCGGGTCCACGCGCACCGGTGGAACAAGCTGATAACCGGAAGGAAGTTTGTCCGTTCCCACAAGGTCGGGCACGATCACAGCGGGCTCAGCTTTCCAACGAGCCTCGACGCGCACAGTGTTCGTAGGAGCGCCGACCTTGACCAGCGTCACTCGCCGCGCCCCGCGAATTTTGGCCACAAGGTTCTTCTCATTCATGGGCTCTGTCTTCGACAGCCAGTCGAGCCCGAGCTGGTCGCGTAGGTCTGAAATATCCACCGAAAACCGAAAATTCTCGCTCGTAATATAATTGCGCAACTCCTTCGGATAGCGGAGAATCACAGGCATCTGGCTGGGTGAGACTCGAATTTCGATCCGTGGGTCCTCCGGCGTGACGACAACGGGAATTGTGAGTCCCGCCTCTTCACTTTCGCTGAGCTTAGCAAAGAGCCATACCGCGACCGCAAGGCCGACAGAGACGGCAAGGAGATTGAAATTCTCACGCCAGCGCTGCGATCTATGCGGGAACGTTCGCTTCTTCTGTGGTTTCTTCACTTCGGGCATCTGTTAGGTCCAATAGCTGTTTGCGCAGCGTATCAAGCGTGTGATTGCGCTCCAACTTTCCGCGGTAAGCGAGCGAAATAATTCCCGTTTCTTCTGACACGACTATTACGGCTGCGTCTGTTTCTTGGCTCAAGCCGATCGCGGCCAAATGGCGTGTGCCGTATTCCTTATTCAGTGTGGGATCGTTGGCCAAGGGCAGGATGCAAGCTGCGGCCAGGATGCGATCATTTCGCAGGATCACTGCACCGTCGTGCAGAGGACTGTAGGTCATGAAAATGGTGCGCAGCAGCTCGCTAGAGATAAGCCCGTCAATGCGCGTGCCTGTGTCAGCATACGTATCAAGTGGCGTGTGGCGTTCGATGCAAATGAGCGCTCCAATCTTTTGGCGAGAAAAAGCGCGCACGGCTTTTAGCACTTCATCCAGATGTTCGCCGCTATTTGGGGCGAAAATTCGTCGAAACAGCCGTAGCTGCCCGACATCGGTGAGCGCTTTGCGAAATTCGTTCTGAAACACGATAAGAAAAATGAGTACGATAACGATCCAAAATTTCTCGAAGAGCATCACTGTGGCGGTAAGGCCAAAAATGCGTGCAAACCCGTAGAGAAATATCGCGCCAACAATGACGCCGACTAGTCCTTGGAGGGCCGAGGAGGAACGAGTTTCGCGCAGGATCGCTAACAAAATAAAAACAATGGCTGCCACAATGGCGATATCAAGCAGATCGCTCACTCGTATTGAATATATGAGGTCCCATATTTGGGCCATATGTTGATCCCTTGGCCTGAAATCGATTGGCGCTGTGGTGATTTTCAAAGCGCACCGCATCGCGATGCAAGAGAAGAAACGGTGGGGCACCGCTTGCTGCTTCGAGAAATGGACTTGAAAGCAACGCTCATACAGCAATCATCGCAAGAATTGGTTATTCCCCAAAAAAATAAGGAGCCAACGAGAGGTGATGACGCTGCGTGAGCAAATTCGTGAAGCAGTGGAGTTCATCCGCACAAAGTCTTGCCTTGTTCCCGAGGTGGGAATTATTTTGGGAACGGGCATGGGGGCCATGGCCAACGAGGTGCAGAGCGACGTCATCATTGATTATCGCGAAATCCCCTATTTTCCTGTTTCGACAGTGGAATCGCACGCCGGCAAACTGCATTTGGGCACCTTCGTGGGAAAGCGCGTGTTCATGATGCAAGGCCGCTTCCATTACTATGAAGGTTACACGATGCAGCAGGTGACTTTCCCTGTGCGCGTGATGCGCGCAATGGGTGCGCGCACGCTGATCGTGATGAACGCTGTGGGCTCGATGAACCCTCTCATTCCGCCCGGTTCTCTCGTGCTGGTGCAGGATCACATCAACCTCATGGGAGACAATCCACTCATCGGCCCGAATGATGAGGAGCTGGGCCCACGCTTTCCGGACATGAGCGAGCCCTACAACCGGGAGCTCATTGCGCTGGCCGAACGGGTGGCGCTGGAGAAGCAGATCCCGAACGTCTATCGCGGCATCATGGTCGCAGTGACAGGGCCAAACCTCGAAACAGCGGCCGAGTATCGGATGTTCCAGCGCATCGGAGCGGACATCGTCACGATGAGCACCGTACCCGAAGTGATTGTTGCAGTGCATGGCGGTATGCGCGTGTTGGCAATTTCCACGGTGACAGATGCATGTCTGCCGGACGCCCTCGAGCCAGCGTCGCTCGACAAGATTCTAAAAGTGGCCGCCGAAACCGAGCCACGGTTGGCGACGCTTGTGAAGGGGATCCTCGAAAAATTGCCATAAGACGAAATTCATTCTTCAAGCCGCGGAGGCTAACAACAAAGGAGTCTGATATGGCCGTACAGATTGACGCCATTTACGATGGAAATTTGATTTGCCGCGCGACTCATGGGCCGTCGCGCCAAACAGTGACAACAGATGCACCGGTGGACAACGGCGGACGTGGCTCGGCATTTTCGCCGACCGACCTTCTGGCCACCGCTTTCGCGACCTGTATGCTCACAATTATGGGGCTGGTGGCCCAGAAACGCGGTGTGGACATTGCCGGCACGCAATGTACTGTCACCAAAGAGATGGTGGCCGACCCCGTCCGCCGAGTCGGTAAGCTCACGGCGCGCATTGTCATGCCTCAAGGAAGGCATTACGATGCGCAAACGCGCAAGGCGCTGGAAGAGGGAGCCCTATCTTGCCCGGTGAAGCAGAGTTTGCATCCGGATGTCATCCTCGACGTGGAGTTTGTTTATCCCGACTGAGGGCCGACAGCGGAAAGAGAGCGGGGAGACCTCAGGTTCGCACAGCGCTACAGATTGCGAGGGGGCTTCAGCGTTGCCTCCAGCAGAGATCCAGAGGATGCACGAACTCGTTATGAATATAGAGTTTTTCTTGTGCTGAGCTCTTTTTGAATCTCCTCAAGTTCGGCAGCTGCGGATTGCGCATCGGCCGGCCGCTCATCGGGATTTTTGGCAAGACAACGCTGCACAAATTGTGCAACGATCAGGGGCACGTCCGGCACAAGATCGCTGAGAGATGGTGGCGGGACATGGAGGTGCTGAGCAAGAACGTTTTCACCAATGAAGGGAGGGCGCCCGGCAAGCATTTCAAAAAGAACGATACCCAACGCGTAAAGGTCGGCCCGGCCATCTGACGCATTGCCCATGATCTGTTCGGGTGCCATGTACGAGACCGTTCCCACCACGCAACCTTCGCGCGTGACCTTGGCATCCTCTGCGAGCCGCGCGAGCCCAAAATCTACCATTTTCACTGCATCGAGGGCACTAGCGATCATAACATTTTCAGGTTTCACGTCGCGGTGGATGATGTGAGCTTGGTGCGCTGCTCCGAGCGCAGAAGCCATCTGCCACGCATAGCGCAAGGCACGATCGAGCGACAACACTTTCTCGCGCGAAAGAAGGCTGCGCAACGACGGACCATCGACGTACTCCATCGTCAGGAAACACTCGTTCGGATTCGTGACAACGTCGTAGACAGCCACGATGTGCGGATGCGCAACTTGCGCAATGGCGCAAGCCTCTTGGAGGAGACGTCGCTGAAACTCGGGGTTGCCAGCAAGATGCGCTGGCAAGACTTTCCATGCCACATAACGGCCAAGGCGCGTATCCAGCGCGAGGTAAACTACACCCATGCCCCCTTGGCCCAGTTTGCGAACGATTTTGTAGCGCAAAGATTCTTGATCGACTTTTCCGCTAATCGTTGCGGCGAAGGGATCAGCGACACTGCTGCGAGCGGCAACTGCAGCCATCTGCGTCTCATCGCGTGACGCAGTGATACGCTCGCGTGTACGCTCCAGTTTCTGCAACACATCGCGATAGCAGTAATCTACTGCGAGAATTTTGCTGTACAGTTCCTTGGCTTCCTCGAGGCGCCCCGCGCGTTCGTAAGCGCTGGCAAGGTCGTAAACGAGCTGCAAATTGTCACGCTGGCATTTCCATTGCGGGCCGAGCGCTTCAAGTAGGCGATCTGCTGCAACCTCGTAAAGCCCTTTTTCGATAAAGCATTCCGCCATCAGCCGCAGCACATCGCGGCGATACTCTGGCACATCCTGTATAGACTGAAGTACCTTGATGGCTTCATTGTAGCGCGCTGTCTCGGCATAGATTTTGGCAAGGTCGAAAGCCACGCCTGAGTCGTCGGGTTGCGACTGTCGATGCCTCTCCCAATTCTCGACAGAACGTTCGAGTTGTTCGAGTTGCCGGAAAAGATAACCCGCCTGCCGAAACTTGCCAGCTTGTTCGTAAAACTCGGCCGCAAGAAGAGTTTCGCCGAGCTGCTCATAAAGCTCGGCTGCACGCAGCGGCTGACGAGCATTCGCATAGCATTTCGCTGCACGCGGGATTTCGCCCATCTCTTCGTAAAGGAGTGCTGCACGCTCATACTTGCCAACGATCTCATAATGGCGCGCTGCTGTTCGTGTGTCGCCGACGCGCTGGATGTTGCTCGCTGCGCGCTCGTAATCGCCGAGCTGTCGAAACAGCTCGTAGGCTTGTTCATATTTTCCAGCTTCCTCAAAGAGCTCCGCTGCCCGAACGAGTTCTTGGCCTTTGGCATACCATTCGGCAGCAAGGAGTTTGCAATCTTTAACTTGATATTTTGTTATTAGCGCCTCATCGGTCGTGATGTAGATCGCAAAATCGAGCGGATCGACGTGCAACGTCGTGATCCGCGTGGGCGATTGAAAGACGACGGATCGCCCTTTGCCCACTTTGACAAGTTCAACGATGTGCTCGCCGCAAACGATGAAGCTATCTTGCGTGCCCGGCAGGATTCCTAAATGCCGTACGGGCTCGGCAGCGTGAGTTTCCGCAACGACATCGAGGGTCTGAGAGCAACAGAAGATAAGACGCTGGTCCCCAACGGCAGCACCGAGGATTTTGCTATTTGGCGAGAAGACGAGTTGATGGACGCGGTCTTCGAAATGGCGCGAAGCCAGGGATCTGCCTTCCGGGGAAAGTATGTACACTGTTCCGCCAAGTGAGCTTACCGCCAGCGTTTCGCTGTCAGGAGCAAACACCGCCTCCCATGCGCTGAAATCCACTTGGAACTCCCAGCGAAGGCGCCCGGGCGCATCACACCAAACAACCTGATTCTCACAGCAGTATACGTGCGACAGAGACTTTTCGGTAACGAACGTGATGCCACGGAACGGTTCTGGCCCTGTATAGGCATGAAGCAATTTCTTCTCTTGATCGAGCAGCACTAATTGAAACTGCCCGACGTTGATGGTTGCGCTGTCGAGAACAGCGAGAAGAGCATTGCCGTCGGCTGAGAGAGCAACTTCGCGAATGGAAAACTCGCCTTCCGGACGCCACTGCCAAAGCTGCTGAAATTGACGCGATGTGTAAAAGAGCCGGCCCGATCGCAGCGCCAAAGCTGCCGCCTCCGCCCTTGAGGCAAGCGCAATCGCCACCACGGGCGCCTCGAACTGCCATTGCTGCTTCGATTGAAGTTCGACGAGGTCTTCGTAAAGCTGCGCAGCTCTGAGCTCGCAGCCGGCGGCCCGCGTGTACGCAGTCACGGCAAGATCCACCCGCTCGGCTTTTTCGTAGGCAGCGCCAGCTTTTTCGAACTGTTCGGCCTTTTCGTAGAGCTCGCCAGCGCGAAACCATTCGCCACAGTCTTCGAGCAATTGAGCTGCCTCGGCATATAGACCAGTCTGCTCGAAGAGCGAGGCCGCGAGCGCAAGTTGATTGGCACGACGACATTCTTCGGCGGCAGCTTGGAGATCGCCCCGCTTCAAATACACAGACAGCAGCGCGCGCAGGTCGTTGAGCTTTCGCAACAGCTCGATGGCCTTTTGTTCCTGCCCAAGATCGAGATAAAGTGCGGCTGCGCGGCGCAGATCGCCATGGCGCTCGGCCACTTCAGCCGCTTCACATTTTCGGTCGAGCTCGACTAATAAGGCCACCGCGTCAGTTATCGCTCCGTGGTCGAGAAGCACCCGCAGGGCAGCTTCATTGTCGCCACCGCGGCGGTAGAAGCTCGCGGCGGCTGCCGCGTCCCCTGCTTGGAGAGCGGTGCGCGCTGCATCGCGGTAGGCGCCCAGTTCGGCGTAGAGTCGCATTGCTTCGAGCAACTGCCCACCCTTCTCCAGGACACGAGCCTGGGCAGAAAGATCTTGCGCCTTCTCAAAAAAGCTAGCTGCGCGCGCATACTCCTGCCGTTTTTCATAGTAGCGACCAAGTATTTCGTGCAGCCATGTCATTGCTCGCCCGCCTACCAGCTACTCCTTCTTTGCTTGAGACTGTTCTGCTTCGAGCCAAGCCCGAAGTCTCGCTTCCGAGAGGGAGAGATTGGAGAAGGCCTGCTGTTCGCTGTAAGAAAGAATTCCAGCCACCTCTTCGAGTGTAGTTTCTCCGGTCACTGCTTTTAAGAAACCTGCCTCCCGCAGGGAGAGGTATTGCCCACTTCGCAGGGCAATACTGCGTAGTTCGGTTGCATTGACATTCTGCAGAATTGCATTGCGAACTGTGGGGTCAAGCGCCAGAACCTCGAAAACACCAACCCGCCCCATGAAACCTACGCCGTTGCAAGCGGGACATCCTTTACCGTGAAAGAACTCCCAAGCGTCCATATCTGAATCGACAATTTTGAACAAATTAACAAGATTCCGCGACGGTTGATATGGTTGACGGCATTGCGGACAGATCTTGCGCACAAGACGCTGCGATATCGAAGCCAGTCCCGTGCTCGAAAGCAAATAGGTGCGCAAGCCCACATCCATGAGGCGCATAATGGCGCCAAACGCATCATCGGCATGGATTGTGGTAAAAACTTTGTGTCCGCTGAGTACAGCATGGACGGCCGCCTCGCCCGTTTCTTCATCGCTAATCTCACCGAGCACGATCACATCTGGATCCTGGTGCATCATCGCGCGGATATGTTCACGCACGTTTCGCCCTTGCGTCCCCCGAAGCTGGCACTGCGCAATTCCCTCGATGCTAAACTCGACGGGCTCCTCGACTGTCACAATTTTCACGTCACCGCGGTTGAGATAATTGAGGCACGCATAGAGGGAGGTGGTTTTGCCCGAGCCAGTGGGACCGGAGAACATGACGAAGCCAGCGGGCGAATCAAGGAACTTCTTAAACATTTCAAGAACTTTGGGGTTGAGGCCGAGATCGCTCAGGTCCTTGAGGCCGATCTCGCGCGTGAGGGTGCGGATCGTAATCGAACAACCAAGCACGGTGGGGAACATCGAGACACGCAAATCAAAGTTGGTATTGTCGAGAGTCACATAAAAGTGGCCGTCGAACATGTTGCTCGTATCGCTGATGTCCATGCCAGCCAGCACCTTGATTCGCCGAACGATACGCTCGCCAAGGTGCGCCGGCAAATCGGTTTGGAAGCTGAGTTTGCCGTCAATGCGGTAGCGCACGCGAATCTTGTTGTAGAGCGACTCAATGTGAATGTCGCTGGCGCGCTGTCGGATAGCACTAGAAATGATGTAGTCGACAATGTTCACCACCTGGCTCTCGCTGCTGGATGGTGGTTGGAGTGTTGTTTCAGCCAGCGTATAGCGGCGGAAACCGCTGGGGGAAAGCTCTTCGGTGACTGTGTCGTGCGGAGTGAAAAGATACTGCTCTTGAAGGATTTCGCGCAGGACGCGCCGAATCAGAGATTTGGGCGCAATCGCAAGATCGAATTTACCGCCTGTGATTTGCTCGATTTTTTGGACTGCGGCCCGATCCTCAGGATTGTGGATGAGCACCGTTACTACATCGCCATCGCGAAAAAGGGGCAAAATTGTGTGTTCGCGCAAGACGGTTTCCGGAAACATTTGAAATACTGTCCGATCAACGAGGCGCCGATTGGGAATGATGTAGGGATAATCGAGTTGCCGGCTGAGCGCCTGCGCCAGTTGTTCTTCAGTAAGCCATCCTTTGGATATGAGAATTTCGCCAATAGGCTGACGACGCATCTGCTGCTCGCGTAGGGCTTCCTCAAGCTGCTCCTCGGAGACGAGCCCTGACTCGATAAGAATTTGCCCAACAGGAACACGAAGGTTGTACTTGCGCGCGATCTCACGGAGCTGGCGCTTTGTGATGTAGCCGAGGTCTACCAGGATTTCTCCAAGCCGGCGTTTCTCCAAACCTTCCTGCTGAAGCTGCAGCGCATAGCGCAGTTGGTTCTCGGTGATGAGACCCTCCTGGAGAAGCACTTTTCCTAGCGCTTGCGCTTGTTGATCTGCTGTACGTCGGTCCAGAGCCATCGTCTCCGTTTTCCTCAGGACGAAATTCTTTCTCCACACCGACCAAACACAGACGTCGGTGCCATTGCTTGATTTTTTATGATAGAGCTAATGACCTGGCAAGTCAGAAGGCAGGCAGGGAACATGGCTCGTCGCCACGTTCAGACCTTGTCTTCCTCGAGCATCCGCAGGAATTCTTGCTCGTCGACAATGCGAATGCCGAGCTGCTGAGCTTTTTGCAATTTGCTGCCGGGCTCAGCACCGACAACCACAAAAGAGGTCTTGAACGACACACTGTCGGTGACTTTTCCGCCCCGCATCTCGATTTGTCGTCGCGCCTCTTCGCGCGTCATGCTGGAGAGAGTCCCCGTGAGCACGACCGTCATGCCCGCAAATGGGCCGACGCCACGCTGGGGGGCGGCGGCCTCTTGCCAGAAGCCGTTTGGCGCACGCACACCCGCACGCTCAAGCTTTCGCAGAAGAGCAAGGTTTCTCTCTGAGCGGAAAAATTGATAAATGCTTTCCGCCACGACGTCGCCGATTCCCTCGATGTGGGCAAGTTCCTCTTTCGAGGCCCGCTGCATGGCCTGCAGGTCAGGGAAGTGCTGGCATAAGAGCTTTGCCGTGGCTGTTCCCACATAGCGAATGCCAAGGCCATAGATGAAATTGTGCAGCGGACGAGCCTTACTCTCCTCGATCTCACGAATGACATTCTCTGCGCTTTTGCGCCCCATACGCTCGAGCTGGCTGAGTTGGTCCACCGTGAGATGATAAAGGTCGGCAAGATCGCTGACGAGGTTTTTCTCGACGAGCTGATTGACGAGAACCTCACCGAGCCCTTCGATGTCCATGGCATCGCGCGAGGCGTAGTGCAGAATGCGTTCGCGAAGTTGGCCAGGGCACGAAGCATTCACGCAGCGAATGGCCACTTCGTATTGGCTGCGCACGAGTGGGGCATTGCACTCGGGGCATTTTGTGGGAAACACGAATGGACGTTCGTTGCCGGTGCGCAGCGAACTAAGTACGCGCACGACTTTCGGGATAATGTCGCCAGCTTTTTCGATAACGACCTGGTCGCCAATTCGGACATCGAGGCGCGCAATTTCGTCCGCATTGTGGAGAGTAGCACGGGAAATTGTCGAACCGGCCAAAAAAACAGGTTCGAGAATCGCGACGGGCGTAATGACACCTGTGCGGCCAACCTGACATTGGATGTCCACAACTCGGGTGACAGCTTGCTCCGCGCTAAATTTATAGGCAATCATGTAGCGCGGCGATTTGGCGGTAGTGCCAAGCTGCTCCCACCATTTGCGTCTGTTCACTTTTACGACAAGGCCATCCGTGCCGTAGGGCAAAGTATTGCGCTTTGGCTCCCACTCCACAGTCTTCTGAATGACTTCTTCGATGTTTTGACAGAGCGACCAGTGAGGATTGACGCGAAATCCGAGTGCGCTTAGCCATTGGAGGACCTCGGCGTGAGTGGGCGGGAGAGACGCTTCGCACACGCCGACGGCGTAATGGAACATGTGCAGGGGGCGCGAGGCGGCGAGCGATGGATCCAACAACTTGAGGGTCCCCGCCGTAAGATTGCGTGGGTTTGCAAATCCCTCTCCCCCACTTGCGATGATCTCAGCGTTCACGCGCTCAAAATCAGCTTTTTCCATATAGACTTCCCCGCGCACTTCGAGGCGCCGTGGAAGTTGTCCACTGCGAGGTTTGATCTTGCACGGTACATCGGCAATGGTGCGCACGTTTGCGGTGATGATCTCGCCACGCATACCGTCGCCACGCGTGGCCGCGTAAACAAGTTCGCCATTCTCGTACATCAGCGTCACGGCCACACCGTCGATTTTCAGCTCGACGACGTACTCGACATCCTCGTCCGTTGCGAGAAACTTTTTCACGCGACTATCGAACTCGCGTAGTTCTCCGTGCGAATACGCATTGGAGATCGAAAGCATGGGAACTTCATGGACGACCTGCTCGAAAACGCCTGTGGGGCGTTCACCTACGCGCTCCGTGGGAGACTCCGGAACGCGGAGCTCGGGAAATCGTTTTTCAAGCTCGGCCAACTCCTGCACAAGGAGGTCATACTCGCGGTCAGAAATCTCAGGTCGCGCCTCCACATAATAGAGCCGGTTGTGACGTTCGATTTCCGACCGCAACCACGCGGCCCGCCTTGCTGCCTCTTCGAACGTTGTAACATCTTTCGAAGCCGAACCAGGATCTGTGGCTTTCGCCTGTGCGATTTTGGGTTTTCTCTTGCCGCCTGCTGGAGGATCGTTGGCGAAATCGAACAGATCGGCCATACTACACTCCTTGAATATCGGCACACGACCGGTTGAGCTCCTGAAAGGAGCGGCGGTCCGGTGTGTCGTTGCCCAATCATTCCACGCTGGATAACAGAAAGAATGCAAGCGCGGACCGACGCGGCTCAATGGCCAAGGGCGGAAGCGCGGGGCGTAGCCGTTTCACTCAACTCAAAGCGACTCGTCGTCACAGGGACCGTGAGGGAAAGATCAAGCGTGACGATGCTCCCTGCCGAAGGTATTGAGGCCGGCACCAACATTGTCTTATAACCGTTTTTCTCGATGCGCAGGGTGTGAGTCCCCGGCGGAACATCGAGTAGAGCGAACCATCCCATGCCGTCGGTTACTGTCGCCGTAGAGCTCACCCCATCAATCATCACTTGGGCATGGTCAACGGGCTGATTTGTTCCTGCATCCACCACAGTGCCCTCGAAAATACCAGTTGTCGGATAGAACTTCCATTCGGGCACTGGTGGATCCACCCACGTGGGATAGACCTGCGATTTCAGGGCGTTGTAAAATTCGGTGCGAGTTTGGCTAGGGTTAGTTGATTGCACCTCACTGCCCCAATCGTAGATGTTGAGTCCAGCAGCACCCTGCTGGCGGGCGTAAAGGAGCTGAGCCATGGAATTCGAAACAGAGGTTTGCAGATATGCTCCAACTCCGATGATGCTCCCGCGGCCCGAGTCGTTCGCAAGCGACCAATTGGTCCAGCCTTGGAAGCGCGCATTATCGGTGGCGTAATTCATGAGGGCATTGTAGTCGAGATAGTGGTTCTTGAGCCAACCCACCCAGTCCTGGAACACTGATGCGTAAGCGCTCGAGGTTGGCCAAGTGGCTGCCGTGTAATTTGAGCCCCAGTTGACTGTGCAAGCGGTGAGCACGACGTGAGGCTTCATCTTCCACGCTTTTACATAAATCTTCTTCACCTCGAGCGACACGCACTCGCGCCGCCAATTCGCCCAGTCGGGATCGCTGGCTGAAGGCGTGCCACTTTTTCCATAAACAGCATTGAACCGCGCGACACTCACGGGGTTATACCCCCACGAGCCGGTGGTCTCGGGATAGCGAATATAATCGAGATTGATCCCATCAATGTCGTACTTCGCCAGGCAGTCCAAGATGACTGCGAGATTCCATTCCACCGTGCCTGGATGTCCCGGATCGACGAAGCGATTTGTGGCATCAATGGAACCGTCGCTTTTCAGCATTTCATATTCGGGGTGCTGGACGAGCACATGCGAAGTGTTGAGCGTCTCCCCTTTTGAGATGCGGTGCATGACGAACCAGGCGTGGACCTGCAAAGGTTTCTTGCCCCCGCTCGTGTCGTGCGCAAGCTCGATAAGGTAGCCAAGCGGGTCGAACGTGGGCCCCCCACTGATGTTTGTGGCGCGCGGCTCGATCGAAGAATTGTAGTAGGCATCGCCGATCTTGCGAACCTCGGGAATAATCGTGTTGATATTGTTGGCGCGGCACGTGTTGACGAAGTCTTGCGCTTGCGTTGGATCAAGGAAGCTAGCATTCCAAGAGTCGGCCCAAATGCACCGGTACTCAACGGGACCTGTCGTGGATATCAGGTAGGACTGCGTTTGCGAAACTGTTGTGGCGTTGCTTGAATCCAGCGCTGCCATGAAGTAGGTAACTGTGCTGCCCACTGGCTGGGGTGGAATTTGCGCCCCATAAACAGTGTCGCCGCTAGCACCATCGCCGTGGCTGCCGTCATCGTAGGCTTGCACGGTGGCTTGGGTGCCCGGCGGTGTTACGTTGTAGGTGAGCGAAACGCTCGTCACGGGGAAGTCCGAAGACACAGTGGCGGTCACAGTGACGCTGTCCTGCGCTGTTGGTTTGCTCGACGTGCGCTGAAGATTAGCGATAGTCAACGGGCCGGCGGACACTCGGTGCCAGATGATGCAATCTGCGATAAATGCCCCGCTCGCGCCCGTGTTGTCCATGCGCACGCTTCCGGCGGTGCCCGCATCAAAGTACCATGTTCCAAGAAGCACCTGAACAACCTGGTTTGCGCCGTACTGATTCAAGTGGACCACAGTGGTGGTGCCACCGGCATAGGTGATGGTCATGGGCGCGTCGGTGGTGCGGTTGGTACTGCTGCGAAAAGCCGCCCTCACTTCGTAGAAGCCAGCCTGCGGCAGATTGGGTGTCCATACGCAGTAACTCGGCGGATCGGTAGAAAGCATGTATTGATAAGTGCCGATGTAACCACTCGTTGAGCTCTGATACCACGTCCCCACCTTCACGAATCCCGGAGCGCCATCGTCATCATTGACCACGATATCTTGGGCCAATGCTGCGGCGCTCAACATAACGAAAAGCAGGATTTGAAACCCACGCACCGGTCTACCCCTCCCGCGCTACAAAGGTCGGCTTTGGTAGCGCTGACTATACTCTCTTTTATACCTGTCGAAATCTGTCTCTCATCCCCTGGGCAAAGTAAACAGAAAAAGAACTGATAGCAAGAAATAGTCAGCGGCATGAAAGAATCGAAGGCACCCTCTAATTTGCTCTCTCGGGTAGAGATTCGGCCACCGGCGGTGCCAAACCAAGGCTCAAAAGAGCTTGCTGTGTTAAAGGCTGTGGGGGCAAGTGGAGAAATTCTTCCCGATTCAGGTCCTGTGGTGGGGAAATTTTAGTGTCCGCGGAGAGAAAAGGCTCAACCTCGCCCGGCGTCGCCCGTTCAAGTGCAAGTGTGCCAAGAATCTGTTGACGCACGAGGCGACCTGCTGCGTCGATCCACCCCAGAGAAGACACGTCGCCCCATCGTGTGGTGACGCGATAGGCTAGTTGCTTCTGCCCACGGACGACAATTTCCTCCGCATCTCCAATCTGCAAATCCACACGTCCTAGCCGAAGATTCCACAGTGGGTCCACAGCGAGCAGGGAAAACTTTTTGCCAGGCACGATCACGTCGGAACGAAGTAAGACCGAGCGGAAGGCATCGGCCAGGACGATAGGCTTGTCGAGCCGAAAGCGTCCACGCTGAACGTTGGTGCCGGTGCGAACCTCGATGAAGAAATCGGGGAACTCGACCTTGCCAGCGAGCGAGA
Organism: Candidatus Sumerlaeaceae bacterium; assembly: GCA_049968255.1. Lineage (GTDB taxonomy): Bacteria > Sumerlaeota > Sumerlaeia > Sumerlaeales > Sumerlaeaceae > DRVG01. The sequence continues at coordinate 72,640 of JBMFRB010000005.1, forward strand.
ATTTGGCCGTCGGTAGAGTGCCAGTCACCCAGAAGCTGTCGAGGGCCAAACGCTCATCCAAGCGAGCAGCCAATGCAACCCAAAAGGCGACAACGCCAGCGGGCCCCAATCTCGCCGCAGTTATGGCCTCGAGCTGATAGGAGGGCGGTGTAGTAAGCTGGCGAGTCATTGTGGTCACGAGGGCGCCAACAGGATTGCCGCCCATGGTCAGCAGAGCGTACTCGCTCGTGTCATGCCATTTGGCGGCAATGGCCTGCAGATCGAGAAGATTCGGTTCGTCACCGGAGGTATAGTTTCCTTCGCGTCGCCACAGCAGGAGCATCATCACGAGCCAAAAAGCTATGACGAAAACGCCGCCGAACGGCCAACTTCGGCGACTCGTTTGCGCCGCTTGAGTTTGGTGCGGTCTAATTTTTTCGTGCAATGTTGACACGCTCGCCAATCCTTTGCTTGCATTTTCTTTTTCGTGTTCCCCTACTGTCAGCAAGAAGATGGCCGCGTCGAAACAAGAGCTGCGTCTGCGCTTTAAAGAACTTCGGGCGTCGCTGTCGCCGCAAGAATGCAAAGCGCTGAGTGCAGAAATTCTCGATCGAATCCGCAAACTTTCCGCTCTTCAGGCAGCCAGTTGCATCTTCAGTTACATTGCTTTTGGGCGCGAAGCCGACACGCGGCCACTCTTGGCGGAGCTCCTTGCGGCGGGCAAACTTGTTGTGGCACCGGGAAAGGACCGGCGCCTCGACATCACGCGTTGTTTTCATTTTCTGCGCGAGAACGACCCACTGCTCTTGGCCGAGAAACCAGAAATAGAAACTCCGGACACATGCGATTTACTGGATTTGAGAGATGTGGACATTTTCCTCGTGCCCGGCATTGTATGGGATGAATCGGGTTATCGCATTGGCTTCGGGGGTGGATATTTTGATAAAATCTTATCGAAGAGGCGGCCTGATTCCTTGGCGATTGGCCTGGCTTACGACTTCCAAGTGCTCCCTTCTTTGCATCCTGATCCGTGGGACCAGCCAGTAGACTTGCTCATCACGGAGAAACGTGAAATTTCAACCCGCGAGCATCGGCAAAACATTAAGCAAGATGACGACGTCATCCGTCTCGATTAATGATGGATGTTTTCAGCTTTTGACGAACGCAAAAAATGCCTGCAGAAGTGCTTTCTGCCAGAAGAACAGCTTTTCATGAATTTGATGGAGAAGTCGCACGGTGAGGTCGATGCGCAAAGGGGTACTTTCGTGGATTTCTTTTTGCATGGCCATACTATTTGCCAACAGCCACCTAAGCGGAGGACAGTTGGAGCAGGAAATGACCGTGGAACAAGCAAGCGCCCTTATGGAAGAACAAGTTCAAGAACTGCTGAAATTTGTGAGGGGCAAACACGTGGGACTCATCACAAATCCCACGGGTGTAGACGGACGTTTGCGTATGATTGCGGATCGGCTCCGGGAGGATCCCAATACAACTGTTGTCGCCTTTTTCGCACCAGAGCATGGTCTGCGTGGCAACGCGCAGGCAGGCCAAAAAATCGCTGATCAACTCGATCCTGCGACGAGTATCCCCGTGTTTTCGCTTTATGGCCAACGGCCTGCACCGAGCGAAGAAGCTCTGCGCGGGATCGATGTGTTGGTTTTCGACATCCAGGACGTTGGGGCGCGATTTTACACCTTTGGCTGGACTATGACCTACATAATGGAGGCGGCGGCGCAGAAAGGGATTCCTTTCGTCGTGTTTGACCGGCCGAATCCAATAGGCGGGCATCGCGTTGAGGGCGCACCCAACACCTTTGACTGTGGCCTCATCGGACGCCTTCTGAGCACGCAATCCCAAGGTGTTGCCACGCGCCACGGCTTGACGCTCGGCGAGCTGGCACGCTACGTCAACGGCGAGTGGTACGCAAACAGAGTTGATTTGCGTGTGATCGAGATTCGTGGTTGGCGCCGGAGCATGTACTTTGACGAGACGGGGCGGCCGTGGGTGCCGCCGTCGCCCAATATGCCGACGCTCGACACAGCGCTCGTTTATCCGGGCATGTGCCTGTTCGAAGGAACAAACCTTAGTGAGGGACGCGGAACTACGCGGCCTTTTGAGATAATTGGTGCTCCGTTCATCCATCCGCTGGTGTTAGTGGCAGCGCTCGAGAAGAAAAACCTGCCAGGGGTGATCTTTCGGCCGACATACTTCACGCCAAGCTTCTCCAAATGGCAGGGGCAGGTGTGTGCTGGAATTCAGGTTCACGTCACTGACCGCGAGGCATTCCAGCCGATTCACTCCGCACTCATTCTACTGAAAACAATCATCGAGCTATACCCGACGCAGGTGGAAGTGACGCCTTTTGCTTCAAAGCTTATGGGCATGCCCGATTTTCACAAACGTATCCTTACGGAGAGTGTGGACTCCATCGAGGCCAGCTGGCAGGAGAATCTGGAAAAGTACAAGAAGATACGCGAGAAGTACTTGCTCTACAAGCCCTAGGTTCTGTTGCCTGGAGAGGGAGGACGTGATTCGGATGTCGTTGGAGGCTTCCGCTCTGCGCGTTTTTCGAGGCGTTTCTTCCCCCACCAGGCCATACGTTTGGCAATCTCTCGCTCGAATCCAAAAGCGCCAGGCTCATAGAAACAGCGGTTTTTGACCTCGGGCGGCAGAAATTCTTGCGCCGCGAAATGCTCAGGGGTGTCGTGGTCATAGACGTAGTCGTTGCCATAGCCGAGCTCGCGCATGAGCTTGGTGGGAGCGTTGCGCAAATGCAGCGGCACCGGCAACGAACCGCTCTCCTCGATTTCCTTTTGAAGGCGCGCTTGCGCGACGTAAAGAGCATTGCTCTTGGGCGCCGTCGCCAAATAGACGACACACTGGAGCAATGCGAGCTCCCCTTCGGGAGAGCCGAGAACTTCGTAAGCTTCGCGAGCCGCCAGCGCAATGACAAGTGCCTGAGGATCGGCATTGCCGATATCCTCTGACGCAAACCGGATCATTCGGCGCGCCAAATAAAGCGGATCCTCACCGCTGGCGATCATGCGTTGCGCCCAGTACAGCGCGGCTTGTGGGTCGCTGCCACGCATCGCTTTATGGAGCGCGCTGATAAGGTTGTAGTGTTCTTCGCCTTCTTTGTCGTAGAGGAGGTGTTTTCGGCGCAATGCTTGCGCCAGTGTGTCGGCCGTAAGACTTCGTTTGCCGCTCGGATCGGCAAGCGCAATTTCCACGCAGAGTTCGAGAAGATTAAGCGCGCGGCGAGCATCACCGTCAGAGAGTTGAGCAATTTTCTCCAGCACTTCGCCGGGGACTTCGATGTTCAATTTGCCAAGTCCGCGTTCGGCATCTTTGAGTGCGCGCTGGAGAAGTGCGCCCACGTGCGCTTCTCCAAGGCGCTTGAGCACGATGACCTCGCAGCGGCTTAGTAGCGGCGCGATCACAGAGAAGGAGGGATTCTCGGTTGTGGCACCAATGAGGATAATTGAGCCATCTTCCACAAAGGGTAGAAATGCGTCCTGCTGCGCCTTGTTAAATCGGTGGATCTCATCGATGAAAAGAAGTGTGCGCCGGCCGTAGCGGTTGCGGTTGATGCGCGCGCGTTCCATGACCTCACGCACATCCCTGATGGAGGCCGTCACGGCGCTCAGCGAAACAAACTCGCAGTCGGTAAGTTTTGCCAGAATCAGAGCGAGTGTGGTTTTTCCGCAACCAGGCGGCCCCCAGAAGATCATCGAGCGAAGCTTGCCCTGGGTCAGCAGATGCCGCAGCGGCGAATCGGGACCGAGAATCTCTTCCTGACCGACAAACTCGTCAAGCGTGCGCGGACGCATGCGATCTGCCAGCGGCCGAGGTGGCCGCGGCGTATCTGCTTTTTGCTGCGAATCGCCGAAGAGATCTGTCTCGTCCATCATCGTCCTTATCGAAACATAACTCTAGGAGAGCTTCGACCGGCGAACAAATGAATTCTGAGCTCCATTGTTTACCGTAAAGCCTATGTTTGTTGATCATGCCAAAATTTTTCTTGAGGCCGGCGACGGCGGCGATGGCTGCGTGAGCTTCCGCCGCGAAAAGTATGTGCCTTTTGGCGGACCAGATGGGGGCGACGGAGGCCGGGGAGGCCACATTTATCTCGTGGCTGACCCCCACATGACCACGCTGCTGGACTTCAAGTATAAGCCCCATCACAAGGCTCAGCGTGGGCAACATGGGTCAGGAAGCAACTGCTCGGGGCGCGACGGCGAAGACCTTTATTTGCGTGTGCCGCTTGGCACTGTGGTCTGCGATGAGCAGGGCAACGTGCTAACGGAGCTGCTCGTTCCCGGCCAGACGTATCTCGCTGCACGCGGCGGCCGTGGCGGCCGTGGAAACCAGCATTTCGCCACGCCAACGAACAAGGCGCCTCGCAAATTTGAATATGGCGAAGAGGGCGAGAAACGAACTCTCATCCTCGAACTCAAAATCATCGCTGATGTGGGAATCGTTGGACTTCCAAATGCCGGTAAGTCGACGCTGCTTGCAGCCGTAACTGCTGCGAATCCGAAGATCGCACCCTACCCCTTCACGACGGTGCACCCGAATCTCGGTGTGATGGAGCTTGACGCGGCGACACGCTGCACGTTAGCCGATATCCCTGGACTCATCGAAGGAGCACATCGTGGTACCGGCTTGGGTTTGCGCTTTCTGCGCCACATCGAGCGCACGAAGATTCTCGTCCATCTCGTGGCCCCACCCGATCATGGGCAGGTGGATGACTTCGAGCATTATCACTATGCCTGGCACCTCGTGAACCAGGAACTTGCTGCTTATTCCCCAGCACTAGCGCGCAAACCGCAAATTGTGTGCATAACGAAAGTTGACCTGTTGCCGCCCGAAGTTGTTCAGAATATTGTGGAAGGATTCAGCAAGCGCGAGGGAATGGACGTGCTGCCGATCAGCGCGCAGGCGGGCGCAGGGCTCAACGCGCTACGCGAACGAATCCGAGAAAAACTGCATGAATTTGCTCAGGCCGAAGAGACTCAAACACTACCCTCGAACATCGAGAATTCGGGCGTGGGGCTGCCCGACGGATCAGGCCCCGAATAGTAGAACACGTTTGATCTTCGCGGTTGACGTTTTCCCATTCTGGCCATCACTAACAAAGCGCATGCGTGTACCGACTGGCGGACTCACATTTTTCGCGAGCATTGGCCTATGTGCGCTCGTAATGAGTGGAGAAGGGAAAGTGTCCGTGGATTTGCCTGAAACGCTAGAGCAGCGGCTTTCTCATGCCAAGCCCGGCGACATCGTCGATGTTGCCCCTTTTTCGCTCGATCGCGTGACAACTCAAAGCTACGAAAAGCGCGGAGGGGGACCGCCGATGGTGTTTTCCGACGATCCCGAATATTTCCGCGTGCCGGAGGGAGCTGGTGTCCGCGAGCAGGTTGGCCCCGGTGGGGTGCGACTTTATGTTTATCATGTGAATGCCACAACAGATAGTGCTAAACGCATTTCGAGCGTGATCGAAAACCTTGGTAGCGGCCCGCTGACCGTGCGTTTCCGGCGTTATGCATCCACCGGCCCAAGCACGGATTATTACAAGGTCGGCAAGCAAGGGCTTGTGGAATACTTTTCGGGGAAAGTTCCTTCGCAGACGTTGGTTATTCCGCCTGGCCAGGCAGCACCGCTCGATCCACGGATGGACAGCGCCGCAGTGAAATTCGACGAGCTTATTCACGGGTTTTACGACTTCGAGATAGACCAGCCGGCCCGCATCACGACCTTGCAAACGACGTTGGACACGCCAGCGGTTGAGGCAAACGCTCGTATCAAGGAAGTTCTGCCGCCGCGAAAAGGTTCAGGGGCAGGACGCGGTCTTTATCAGACGACCGAATTTGATGTGAGCCTGCCAGGCGGGCAAATCTATGATACGGCGGAGGGTCTCCGGCAGATAGTTTTGGCTGATGGCAAAACTGATCCTTGGATCAAAGGATGGGATAGCAGCCGGCAGACATCGGTGACCTTGGCTGGCAATTACGGCGTGCTCTATCACGTGCGGTTCGAGTATACTTCAAGTGATGGCCGTGCCCTCGTGTTGGGTTTGTGGTATCCGCCTTCTGGCAGACAATGGTGCGAGGCCTGCGCACTGGCTGTGGTAGTCAACGACGGGCGTTTCAAGGGCGGGATTGTTCCCTTGCCGCGCACGAGCACCATATTCAAAGGGCGATCCAGCGTGGCGGTAATCCAAGTTTACCCACCGCAACCGGCCAGCAAGAAAGGAGTGATCGAACTCACTTATTCCCCGCCTGGCGCTTCGTGTCTCCCCACGCCATTGCTCCTAATCCCGGTACGATTGGGAGAACCCTAAGATGCGTTGCGGCAAAGCTAGGCTCGGCGGGGTATGGATGACCATGCTGGTCGGCTTATCCTGCAGCCTGGCAACGGGCGCCCGCACTTATGATTGCGTCATCGCCAAACTCAATGAAGAGGTTATTCTGGCGAGCGATTTAGCCGATGTGCTGCGCGAGCGCCAAGGGCTGGCACACGTGAGCGACCCCGTGGCCGCGGCAGATATGCACGCGGTGAAAATTCTGCTGGATCGCAAACTCCTGCTCAATGTGGCTCGTCGTAGCAATGTCGAGGTGCCGGAAGCAGAGATTCAGGAGCAGGTGGAAGCGATGGTAGCTGAGGCACGAGCACGCTATCCTTCCAGCGCAGAATTTACTCGGGACGTGGCAGAAGAGTACGGCTCGCTGGAAAAATTCAAGCTAGAGCTGGCTCGCCGCGCCAAGGACGACTACCGCATCGCCCGTGCAGTGGCGAGCCGTTTCACGATCACCGACGCGGAGGTGGCTAAGTTCGAGCAAGAATGTCGCAACGACGGGATGCGGCCGGAAAGCTTTCGGTTACGACGCATTGGAGTGGCCATTGATTCTGAAACGAGCAGGGGAGGCGAGAAAGCGCTGGCACGCGTGGCAGCTCTTCTGCGAGCGGGTACGCAAGCCCGCCTGAGTTTCGCAGAAACGGCTAAGCGCTATTCCGAAATTCCGGGCGAAGCAGCGATGGGCGGCGATCTTGGCTACATTTCCGCTGAAAAGTTGGCGCCGGAAGTTCTCAAGGCAGTCGAGAAACTTGAGCCGGGGCAGGTCACACCGCCACTCGTGACGGGACACTACGCGTGCATATTCTATGTAGAGGCGAAACGCGGTGCTCGCTCGGCACTTTACGAAAAGCGATTTTTGGAAACGCGTGACGCGCTTTTAGGCGAGTCTCGGCGCAAAGCGTCGCTAATTTTGTTCGATCAGCGCCTTGCCTCAAAAGTCCCTGCGGAGTACAAGGATAGCCTTCGGCAGAGCGTCCTTGGCTCGACAAAGAGCGCCGCTCCCCCCACATCAACCAGCGCTCCTACAACAGTGCCGGGCGAGAAGCACCGGCGGAGCCTATTTAGAATCTTTTCTCACTGAAAGCTCTAGAGTCGGCGGAGATATAGGAACATGCAGTCCCACGTTTTCATTGCTGTGAGCATGGGTGATCCGGGCGGCATCGGGCCGCGGCTCATCGCCCAAGTGACTGCGTCGGGAAGATTCGCGAAGCGGGCGCGCCTGCTCGTTTTCGGCGATGCGGCAACATTGGCGCAAGCGGCTGCTCTGGATGGCCTCAAAATTGAATTTCCCACAATTGCCGACACTTCTGACTTGGCCGAGCGAATTGCCCGACTTTCTCACGCACCGCTCATCGTCATTGAACCACCAGAATGTCCGTCGGGAGGTTTTGCACGCGGCGAGGTAAGCCCACTGAACGGAGCTGCAAGTGTGGCATGGATCAAGGCTGGGACTAAAGCATGCCTGGCGGGCATCGCACAAGCACTTGTTACTGCGCCGATTAGCAAGGAAGCAATCCGCGCAGCCGGAGTGTGCTTCCCCGGCCACACCGAACTGCTCGCTTCGCTGACTGATGGATGCGAGGTGCGGATGATGCTTGTTGGGAGAAGACTGCGTGTCGTGTTAGAGACGATTCACGTTGCGCTCAGCCAGGTGCCGCGTCTCATCGAACATGATCATCTCATCCGCTCGCTTGAAATTATCCACGAGTGGAGCTTGCAGTTTTTGCGCCGTTCGCCTAACATTGCCGTCTGCGGCTTGAATCCTCATGCGGGGGAAAATGGCCAGTTCGGACGTGAAGAGATTGAGGTTATCGGGCCAGCAATTGAACAAGCTCGGAAGCGCGGCATTGGCGCTTGGGGACCTTTTCCTGCAGACACGGTGTTTCACCGGGCGTCCCACGGAGAATTTGATTTCGTTTTATCGATGTACCATGACCAAGGACTTGGGCCACTGAAGACCGTGGCGTTCGACACGGGAGTCAACGTCACGCTCGGTCTGCCTTTCGTGCGCACGTCACCGGATCATGGCACGGCGTTTGATCGCGCATGGGTTCGCGAGGCCCGATTGAGCTGCCGAAGCTTTGAGCAAGCCATCAAACTTGCACTTCGGTGGGGAACGGCTGCAGGTCGGCTGAGTTCGGCCCGCAGACACAAGAATCAATGAGCAAATCCGTCGCTTTTCTGGCGAATGATTTTCGCGGCTAAGTCGTATAGCTAGTGCGTCAATTTGTGAGCACCAAAAGTGTGAGGGTGCCAACGCATCCCGTTCGCTGGCTCATTGAGGTCGCCGAACGGCGGGCATGTGACGCGATCGGCTGCGCCCGACGTCACCTCTGCCGTATTCTAATCGAGTGAGGAGAGTCCCACTCATGAGCAGCACAAATCCGATCATTCGCGAATTCGTTGCGCAGCAGCTCAAAAAGGATATTCCGGATTTTGGCCCGGGCGACACCTTGCGCGTGTCAGTCCTGATCTCCGAAGGCGACAAAGAGCGCATCCAGGATTTTGTGGGTGTGTGCATTCGTCGTAAAGGGAGTGGAATCAGCGAGACTTTTACCGTGCGGCGTGTGAGCTACGGCGTGGGGATGGAGCGCATTTTTCCCCTGCATTCGCCAAAGATCGAGAAAATCGACGTGCTGCGCCGTGGACGTGTGCGGCGTGCCAAGCTTTATTATCTGCGCGATCTGCGCGGGAAGAAGGCGCGCATCGTTGAGCGCAAGGTCAAACACGCTGGACTGGAAGAAAAGCTTGTTGTTGGTGAGCCGACCCAGGAAGAGCCGGCTCAGGCCGAGATGCAGCAGGAATCGCTGAAAAAAGAAGAATAGCTCTAGCCCGTTGAGACACTCGAAATAGCTCGCGACGACAAGAAGCGTTGCGGGCTGTTTCTTATGTGGAAGTGCACCGCCGCCGTGGCAGGGGGTCAAGCGGAGCGCGGCAGAGAGGCGAGTGCTTTGCCACCCATTCCGGTAGCTCAGAGCTTCTCGATGAAATCGAGATCCTTGCCGTAAGTCTCCTCAATAAAGCTCAACGCGGTCGCCGCTAAAACAAATGTGCCTATTCCGACAAATCCGGCCGCATTGCGAATATCTGTGTAGGCCGCGATCAAGTTGAAAAGCCAGGTGAGAATGGCAGTAAGTCCGCGAACGAAATTCGGAGCTGTCACAGCCACCGTGGCACGGAGGTTGGTTCCAAACTGCTCTGCGGCCACGGTGACAAATACTGCCCAATAGCCCGAGACAAACCCGAGAGCCGTGCACGTCGCATAAAAGAAAGCGAGGGAGAGTCCACCGAAAAGAAGATAGATCGCGGAGAATGCCATGGCCAATGCCATGAAGACGGCGATGATCTTCTTGCGGGTTTGAAGGCGTTGGCTCAGGTAACCGTTGACGAGATCGCCAAAAGTGAGAGCCAAATAGTAGAACATGAGAGCCAGGGAGCTTTTTGGTGCGGGATTGAGGCCCAAGGCTTTGCCGAGCTCCGGCGAAAAAGTCACGAGGATGCCAATCGCATACCAGACGGGCATTGCGACCAGAATGAGACTTATGTAGCGGCGCAAACGCTCTTTGCTTGTAAAGAGAGCGAAAAAATTCCCGCGCGCAACGGTGGTCTGCAGGGCTCGCGCAAACATCGGCGACTCGCTTACGCCAATACGGAGCGCTAAGAGGAGAAACCCAAGCATTCCTCCGATGGCGTAGGAGTATCGCCAAGGGAAAAGATCGCCGATAAGCGAAGCTGTAACCACGCCAAGCACTCCCACCGCGGCAACAATCATCGTGCCGTAGCCGCGGTTGCGCGGTGACATTAGTTCGCTAACCAACGTCACGCCCGCCCCCAGCTCACCAGCTAGGCCCACCCCGGCTAGGAAGCGCCAAAGCGCGTAGCTTGGCACCGAATGCACAAAAGCATTCGCAAGCGTGGCGATCGAATAAAGGGTAATAGAACCAAATAAAACTGATTTGCGTCCTCGGCGATCTCCGAGGACTCCCCAGAGAATCCCGCCGAATAACAGGCCAAGAAGTTGCGAGTTGAGTAGGTGCACTCCGACGGTCCGGATCTGGTCATCGCTAAAGCCGAAATCTGCAAGACTGGCGCGGCGCACGATGTTGTAAAGCAGGAGGTCGTAGGCATCCACGAAGAAGCCAAGTGCAGCCGTGATAATGGCCAAAACCGTGCTTTTGCTCAAATCTTGGGAAGGAGACTCCAACGCAGAAGATGTGTATGAGTGACTCGGGGTCATGGGGACCATTCGTGTTCGCGCCCCTAAAACGCTGTCAAGTGTCGAGATCTTTATTATTTTTCATCATTTTTTGTTGCCTTTCATTTTTTTGTTGCCTTCCCACCGTTAGCACATCGTATTGTATTCAAGACTGGGCCAGGCAGGGTGTGAATGGGCGTACCTCAGATATATTGGTTTATGGAGTCGCAGTGGCTTCTTGTCTTAAGCGAAGGGGAATATTCTATTTTTAGTGTGCTCATGCGCCGCACTCCAGAGCCAGACAAGTTGGAGTCGATAACGCACCGATGGAACCTCACGATTTTGGGGACAAACGGACAAGCGGAAGTGGCACTGTTTGATCGTTGGACCCCCATGGAACGGATGCGTGAGTTTCTCGTGCCCGCCAATGTGCCGCACAAGTTTTGCAACCGCTACGAATTCCCGGCGCAGTTTACCGTCATTGCTCGACCAGGAGGATTCGAGGAATTCGTCAAGATTCACGGCATTGCCATGCCGCCTGAAGCGTACGTGCAGGTCTCTATAGATCCCGAGATTCACCGCATCGAGGATTGGTGGATTCCGCCACGGCAGTACGATGCGCCTTCAGCGACACCATTGACGAACGCCCCTCCTCAGAATGACGCACAGGATAAGCCGCCCTCCAACTTTTAGGCAGAGGTTGCCCCAAGAGGCGCCGCTTACCTCCAAAGTGCTTCTGAGGCTACTCTTGCAGGGCAGGCTTTTATTGCGCAGCGCCCGATGAATCCGGGATAGTGAACCAGAACGTCGCCCCTGCGCCGGGTGCACTGTCTACCCAAATATGCCCTCCGTGTGCTACCACGAAGTCTTTCGCAATACTCAATCCAAGTCCAACAGAGCGACCAGGACCACGCAACGACGTGGTCGAAATCTGGGGGAAACGCTGAAACACTTTTGCCTTCTGTTCTTCACTCAAGCCGGGACCGGAGTCGCGAATGCCAACAAGGAAATCGCTTTCGCGGCGAGTCAGTGTGATAAAAACAGTAGAACCGGCAGGAGCATACTTGATCGCATTGTTGAGCAAATTATCGAACACCCGACCAAGACGCTGGCGGTCAGCGGTGAGAAAAGGCATGCGTGGATCAGCAGTCACGTCGAATTGAAGGTGGCGCGATAGCGATCTTGAGCGCTGCCCTTCGAGACACTCGTCGACAAGCGCTGGCAGTGAAAACTCTTCTTTCTTCAGTTCAAGGCTTTGCGCCTGCGCCAGAGCGGTATCAAGAAGATCGTCGAGAAGGTCCTGGGTATGTTGGTACGCCACTTTCATTTTTTCTAAGGCCTGGTGCTGCTCGTCAGTAAGAGCGCCAAATGTACCTTCCTTTAGCATTTCAAGATAGCCCCCGATGACCGAAAGGGGGGTTCTTACGTCGTGGAAGACCATATCCGAAATCAAGCGTATATGCGCGTTGCTCGCTTCGAGCATTTCGATAATTCTGGTTTTCTCGATGGCCATGGCAATTTTGCGGCCAATCCTGAGCAGAAGCTGCGCGTGATTATTGTCATAAGCATTGACGGATCGCGACGAGAAAAAGAGGAACCCGACGGCGCGACCAAGCGCATGGAGAGGAACCGTCAGGCTCGAACGCATGCCTTCTTCCAAGAGCAATCTCGTCGAGCCACTGGTGGGATGCTCGGCCAGATACGTCCCTAGGTCAGAGATGATCCTGGGTTGGCCCGACTGCAGCACGGCGTAGAGTGTGCTATGGCGGATGTCGACGCGATAGCCTGGCGCCAGCTTAGGCTGGCCGTCTCGAAGTCGCATGTAAACGGCTTCCGCCATAAAGGGCTTCTCCTCGTCCAGGAAAGCCAAGCCAATGCGATCGAAGGGGATGAAACTAGAAAAATTGGCGAAGATAAAATCCAGGAGTTGTTCGGTGTGCTTGCCCTCGTGCAGACGGGTCAAAAGCTCGTCTAGCATTTGGGATTTTTTCTGCTCGCTGCGAAGTGCGTGGTGATAGCCCTCGACGGCGGCGACTATTTGATTCGCATACTCAGAATCGAACGTCGGCGGTTCGCACTCGTGGTCTTCAGCCAACATACGTACCCAGAGGCAGATTTTGTGGCAGGTAGCTGCCGGTGAGGAGGGAGTTGGCGCACCATCGTCTGATTGGCGTCGGCTCATTTTTTGCACCTCCTCTAGCTTTCTACTTCAAATCTATAACATTCGCAGCAAATCATGCACCGGAAAATTCTTTCGGCCAAGGGCGACCCTTCTTTGTGCATAAGCTAACAATGCTCTCTTGTGGCGGATTGGGGTTCAAGGTTTTGCCTTGAATTAGGTTGATCTCTCACTGAGAAGATGCGGCGAACATGCCAATGAGCCTAAGCGAGCAATTTTGGCGCACTCTGGAAGACAAACAAGAGGCACTCGGTCCTGCGCCTGAGGGACTGGACGTGGTGTGGCATGTTCTCAAGCCAGCGGCAGGTGACAAAAGTTTGCCAGCGCGCGAGCTGGCGCGATTGGCGCGGATTTCGCACCGCCATCACCCCCCTGCGCTTTTGGCTCAACCCAGCGCGGATATTCGCCCATTTGTGCTGGTGGTTTCGGCGCCAGATAAAGCGTTACCCACATTTGAGGAACTTTACCAAAGCTATCTCGACAAGAACGGCTTCCTGGCGGAGAGTTTGCTTTTGCTTAGGCCCCATTGCGAGGTTCCTTACGCGCTGTTTGTGGGTGGTCGGAACTATTTTTTGTACGATCTGGCTACGGAAGATATCTTGCGCTGGAGTTCGACTTTCGAAGATCTCTGCGATTTGCTGCTGGCGCCCATCGAACGGCGCGAAAACGTTCGCGCCAAATGGGACGCGCTGGCGCGTCGAACCCGTAGCCAGCGAGCCGAAGAGTTCTCTCACTGGATGGACTTGTGGCGAGTGGCGATAGGCGCACACTACGCTGACGTCAACTCGCCGCTTTTGGTCCAAGGACTTTTGCAAAAATCAATCCTGCTTTTCCTCTACGATCTGCTTTTCGGTTTTTCGGACGAGGATCTGCGGCTTCGGAAGAATTTTTTGGCGGTTCGTCAACATCATCGCAGCGCAAGTGTTAGCGACCCCGAAGCCGATCTCACATTTGACGCTGTGGCTTGGTTGCACCAAGCTAGTGAAGAGCTTTACGCTCGCTATCAAATCGAGTTTCTTCGGTGGACCGAGGAAGAAAGCGCATTTTTCTCCCTCATGAACAATGAGGCGCGCCTGAATTTGCGCCAGTTCATTCTCGAACTTTTTCTGCAGAGTCTGTCGAAATTCGATGTCGAAGTTCAGGCTGAGGCTTTTTCTGATCCCGATGCGCGCTTGAAAATGTGGAAATTTTCTGTGACCGAGACACTCAACGTGCGCAAGCGCTTGCACGCGGACGAGATCAACGTCTATGCTCCACTTGAGGTTGACCTCGATGAGAGCGGTGTTGCCTGGACGCTCCATGTGGTAGGGGAAATCCTCGAGTACTGGCGGGAGAAATGCGAACAATTGGAGCAAGACCTGGCGCAGCGCAAGCGCATTGAGGTCCAGCTCGACATGTTCCAACACCCGGACCTGGAGAAAGCAAGTGTCCCAACGCGCGAAAACCTCTATTGCTCTACGTTGCCGCAAAGCCTGCGCATCTTTTATAGAGATCCAGCAGAGCGGCAGACACTCGAATACCTTGTGAATCTCAAAATTCTCGATTATTGCGCAAAACATGCCATCCCGCTTCATCCTCTCAAGGATCTTGAGCGTATCTTCGTGATGAAAAGCGCCTAAAGATCTTGCATTAAGCCTTTCTGCCGGGGTGGATGACCTGTTTACATGAGCTGGAGAGGATCACGGATATGCTTATCGCTCTGCGCTGTATCGTGTGCGGTCGGGAGTACGAACCTGTTTACAAATTAACTTGTGATGTTTGCGGTCCCTCCGAGGGAATTCTCGACGCCGTTTACGACTACGAGCACGCGCGGCGCACGCTTACAAAAGAATCGCTCGCCAGTCGCCCCATGAATCACTGGCGTTATCGGGAGGTGCTTCCTCTGCGTGGGGCCCAAGTTATCCCGCCATTACAGGTTGGTTGGACGCCAGTTTATGACGTGCCGCGGCTGGCCAAACACCTCGGCGTGGCAAAACTTTGGCTAAAAGATGATGGCCGCAATCCGACCGCATCTTTCAAAGACAGAGCAAGCAGCATGGGTGTGGCTAAAGCGTTGGAGTTTGGTTTTCGAACCGTAGCCTGTGCTTCGACGGGAAATGCTGCGAGTTCGCTGGCGGGGTTTGCGGCGGCAACGGGACTGAAAAGCTTTATATTTGTGCCGCAACGCGCACCTGAGCCAAAGGTGGCACAGCTTCTCCTTTTTGGGGCCACAGTGCTGCGGGTGCAGGGAACCTACGATGATGCCTACGACCTGTGCAGCGCAGCCGTGGAGCGCTTTGGGTGGTACAATCGCAACTGCGCCATCAACAGCTACCTTGTGGAAGGCAAGAAGACCGCTGGCCTCGAGATCGGGGAGCAACTTGGCGCAACCCCGCCGGATTGGGTCGTGGTGAGCGTGGGCGACGGCTGCACCATTGCGGGAGTGTGGAAAGGGCTGTGCGAGATGCATACGCTGGGAATTCTGAACCGCTTGCCGCGTCTGCTGGGTGTGCAGGCTGAGGGTTCACCAGCCGTAGCCCGGCAATTTCACCGCGGCGAGAATGCTCCCTTTGACAAACATGAAGCCACCACGGTGGCCGACTCAATCTGCGTGGCGGTGCCACGCAACTGGCGCAAAGCTGTTCGCGCGGTGAAAGAATCGCACGGAACTTATATCACAGTGAGTGATGAGGAGATTTTGGAGGCGTTGCGCTCTACACCGCGGCTCTCAGGAGTGCTCGGCGAACCCGCAGCGGTGGCTAGCGTAGCTGGTGTGGCCAAAGCTCGGCAGCAGCAAATCATTGGTCCGAACGAATCTGTGCTGGCTGTGATTACCGGTAATGGGCTGAAAGACATCCGAACAGCAATTTCGGTGGCTGGCTCGACGCATGATATCCCGCCTAACATTGATGCTGTCGCAGAAGTGGTAAGGAAAAGCTAGCACAGTTTTGGAAAACTAACTGCCTTATGACCAAACAGCGCAAACGACACATTGTTCCGTACCGACCAATCGAGTGGGTGTTTTTAGACGCTGGAGGAACGCTGCTCGGGACGAATCCAGAAGAGGAGCACTGGTATGAACAGTTTTTCATTGATGCGTGCCGCGAGCAAGGCGCGGCGGTTTCCTTGGCCGAGGTCCATGAAGCGCTTCACGACGCAAATGCGTCGTGCCCCGTGCATCCCCGCTGCAGCACCCCCGAGCAAGTACGCCAGTACTGGGAACACGTGTATGGCACGGTGTTCAAACGTCTGCTGCCGGGAAAAGATTGGCTAGCAGTAGCTCAGCATTATATCGATCGCTTCGAGCAGGGCGAGTTTGTGCAGCTTTTCCCCGACACGCTCACAACGCTGGAGGCAGTGCGCCGGATGGGGCGGCGGATCGCCGTGGTCTCGAATTTTGGCACCTACCTCGAGCATTTTCTGCGGCGATGCGGCATTGCTCATTATTTTGAATTCGCCGTAATCAGTGCAGCTGAAGGATGTGAAAAACCACAACCAGAGATCTTCCACCGTGCACTCAAGCGTGCGGGGGCAAGGCCCGAGAGCGTGCTGTTTGTTGGCGACAATCTCGAAGAGGATTACCGGGCGGCTAACGCCGTGGGGATACATGCTTTGTTGGTGGATCGGCACAACAAACATGCGGAGCACGAAGACGTGGCCCGCATCAGGCGCCTCGATGAGCTGGTCAATTACTTGTGAGTTCGTTGCTACCTTTGAGCCTACTCGAGGTACGCGGGTGATTTCCGATGTCGCACAAGGCGTAGGTGAAACAGGTGAAAAGATCAAGAACTTGTCTGGCATGCCGACGTCTCCACGAGCAGCCACAATCGCACAAGGGCAAACGGGCTACAGAACTCATAAAAGGCGACGCACGTCATATCGCAAGGGCGGAGCACCCGTTCTTTGCCACGACTCGCTCAGGGAAGCAATTTGATGGATACAGACGTCTGAATAGTAACTTCGTGCATGATGAGAACGTGAGCAACTGATGTTGAGCAAGGAACTTACGACCATATGAGTGAAAAACCCGAAAACTCTAAGAATTCTCCGCAAGTGGCATCTTCTAGCGAAGCAAAGGGGCCGGAGTGCTGTGTAGACACGGAGCAAGCCATGCCGCAGCAAGCTACGTCAGGCCCCGCAGCGACTCAGCCTCAGTCTTCCCCCAAGTCGACACCTGCAGCAGCCCCGAAACCGCCCACTTCAAACAAGACGCCAGCGCCGACTCCTCCCCCCGTAGAAACAAGGCCCGGCTTCGTGCCTCTCGATCCTGAGCTACCAATTCCTCGCTTGCGCCCGGCGCGAGTAGCTCTCGCGTTGGGATTGTTTATTGGCTTTGCTGTTGCCTTTGCTGTCGGCGGCGAGTGGTTCATTCGTTCGATCTTGCTTCCAAGTACTTTGCCGGCCATTCAGGCCGTCGGGCCATCGGCCGCTCCGTCATGGGGAAGGCGGTAGCACAGGCTCAGCAAGAGGCATGACGAAGATATTTCATGGCTGAGTCCCAGTTCCCAGTCTTTGAAATATCATTAAGGAGATGAATCAACCTGCAAACAGGCTACCCTTTGGCAGGGGCAAAGGCTTAGTTGTTCTCGTTAGGTGTTTGCTTTGGACTGTCGAGGGATTTCAGAACATGAAGAGCTTTGCGCACTTGGTTTGTCGTGGACCAGTCACGAAACTCAAATTCCAGGCAATCGGTGCTGACGATGTAGATTTCGGGCTGACCGTTTCGGATGCATTTGCGCAGCGCATTGGCATAATCGCGGACAAGGTCCGGGCGATGGAGTTTGAGGCCGCGACTGGTGTGCACAATTTTCTCTATCCCATGGCGGCGGGCCAGCAGGCGCATTGCAGCCACGGCAAGCAAATTCTCGACCGTTTCGGGGAGACTTTCGACAGTGCGGCCGTCGCCTAGCTCGCGGGGTACCTCGCCGTAGCGATCGCGAATTTCTTCGGTGATTTCTTCAAGCTCCTGTAGCGTCTGTGCTTCCACGATGCGCCTGTAAAGAGCTACGCGCTGGCTTTCGACGGGCACATAATCGGCGGGGATATGGGCGGCAAGTTTCCACTGGATTTCCACCTCGCGGCGTTCCTGCTCTTGGAGTTCTCCTTTGACCTGTGCCACAGCCTCTTCGAGCATTTTGCAGTAGAGCTCGAAGCCTACATCGGCAATGGTGCCGTGCTGCTCGCGGCCCAGCAGATTGCCAGCGCCGCGGATTTCCAGGTCGCGCACCGCAATGTGGAAACCTGAGCCGAGCTCGGCAAATTCTTCGATGGCAGCAAGGCGCGCGACAGCGGCTTCTGTGATTGGTTGGCCTTGGGGCACGATGAGGTAGGCGTAGGCCTGGCGACTCTCGCGCCCGACTCGGCCACGCAATTGGTAAAGCTGTGCTAGCCCGAAAGCATCAGCCCGGTTAATGATGATCGTGTTGACGTTGGGGATATCGAGACCGTTCTCGATAATCGTGGTAGAGACGAGCACATCGTAGTCGCCAGCGATGAACTTGAGCATGACCTCTTCGAGCTCGTCATCTGGCATTTGGCCGTGCGCCACAGCTATGCGTGCTGTTGGGACGATCTCGCGCAACCGTTCGGCCACTTGTTCGATGGTTTGAATGCGGTTGTGCACAAAGAACACCTGGCCGCCGCGGTTGAGTTCACGCAGGATGGCTTCCTCGATCTGCGCGGGATCGAAATGGATGAGGCGCGTTTTCACGGGATGCCGATTGGCCGGCGGTGTGGTGATAAGGCTCATCGAACGCAGGCCGCTGAGCGCCATGTAAAGTGTGCGCGGGATAGGTGTGGCGCTAAGCGAGAGAAAGTCCACATTGGCACGCATTTCCTTGAAGCGCTCTTTCTGGCGAACCCCAAAGCGCTGCTCTTCATCCACAATGACAAGGCCCAAATCCTGGAATTTCACGTTCTTAGAAAGGAGCGCATGCGTGCCTATCACCATGTGCACTTCGCCACGGCGAAGCCCTTCGAGAACGGCTTTGGTTTCGGAAGGAGAACGGAACCGCGATAGCAGCTCGACCCGGATGCGATAGCCGGCGAAACGCTCGCGAAAGGTGTTGTAGTGCTGCTGCGCAAGAATGGTTGTTGGGCAGAGGAGCGCCACCTGTTTGGATTCCTGAATAGCTTTGAAAGCGGCCCGAATTGCCACCTCCGTTTTGCCGAACCCAACGTCGCCGCACAACAGGCGGTCCATTGGTTTGTCGCTGCGCATATCGGCCTTAACTTCGGCGATGGCACGCAGTTGGTCGGGCGTCTCGGGATAGAGGAACGACGCTTCGAATTCGATTTGCTCATGTGTGTCCGGGCCGTAAGCGTAGCCGCGGGCAAGCTCGCGTCGGGCATAGAGTTGCGCCAGTTCGCGCGCGAGTTTTTCCACAGCCTCTTTGCTTTTCTTGCGCCGCTGAATCCAGCGTTTGCTACCGAGTTTGTCGAGTTGGGGCTCCGCCTGGTCGGGGCCAGTGTACTTGTATACGTAGGCAATTTTCTCGACGGGAACGAGCAGGCGCCCTCCCTCGGCGTAGGCAATGTCGAGAAAATCGCAGACGCGGCCGTCCACCACCTGTGTGCGAATGCCCTCAAAGCGCCCAATTCCGTGATCTCTGTGAACGACGTACTCGCCCGGCTTAATTTCGCGGATGTCCGCAATCGCCATGCCCTTGTAGAGCTTGCGGTGGATAGGCCGACGGCGATACCGGCCGAAAATCTCACGGTCGGTGACGACGTAGAGTCCCGCTTCGAGCGAAACGAATCCTTTGTGCAGATCCCCCACGGTGATGACGATTTCTTGCAAAGGCTGCTCCAGCGACGTGGCCACGAAACGCCGAAGGAATTCTCGCTGAGCGCGATCCGTGGCCGCATCGACATCCACGTTGGGATTGGGCACCACAAAACCGGGCAGCCCCTGCTCAGCAAGCAGCTCGTCCATGCGTTGGGCTTGGCCGGCATTGTCGCACACCACGCACACCGTGCGTCCTTGCGCAAGTTGCTTGCGAAACTGGCTAAGGTAATACTCGAGTGAGGGGGTGACACCGTCGAAAGAATGGGTGTCGAAAACCGCGACAGCACGGTCTTCCTCGGTGACAGTGTGGTACACGGCTTTGTGGGCGTTCGCGGCGCGCTTTAGCTCGTCGAGGGAAAGATAAAGTTCGTGCGGTGCAGGCAAGCCACGCTCAGTGCCCCCGCGTTCGCGGAAACGACGTTCGACAATCTGATGAAAATGCTCAGCAAGGAGCGGATATGTTTCCGGCGTGTCAAAGATAATGAGCGCGCTTGGTGGCAATAGTTCGATGAGCGAAGTGAGCTGGGCCTGATCGCTGTCGCCTTCGCGACGAATGGCCACCTCGAAAAGGGTGTGCTCGCGAGCGGGCAGAATTGTGACTGCCTCGATTTCACCTTCGCGCTTCAGCGAACGCTGCGTGTGAACGTCGAACCAACGAAGGCTTTCTATTTCCGTGCCGAAGAGGTCCACGCGGATGCCATGCTCCGTGTCGAGGGGGAAAACATCCACGATTCCGCCGCGGATCGAGAATTCGCCGCGCCGTTCGACTGTGGGCACCCGCTCATAGCCCAGCGCCACAAGCCTGTGTGCGAGCTCAGCTGTGTCGAGCGTGGCACCCCACGTGAGCGTGACAAGGTGCTCACGCAACAATTCGAGCCGTGGCACTCGGCTCAGCAGCGCTTCAATCGAGCTAACGCACACATAAGGCTGTCGCGCACTTTCGAGCGAGCACAAGGCATGGAGCACCTCGAGACGCTTGAGCTGCTCTTCGAGCGAAGGCTCTTCCTCTTCGTAGGGCAGGAGCTCGGATTTTGGGAAGTGGAGTGCTTCAATTTGGCCAAAAAAGCTTAGGTCGTCGTAAAAATCGGAGGCTTTTTCCGCATTGGACGTAACGAGCAGAATGAACGGCCAAGGCACACGGCCCTCGCCTTGGGCAAGCGCTGCAGCAAACGTTGCAAGCGCTGAGCCGCGCAAACCGGCTACGTACACAGCTTCGCCAACACCTGCGCGCGCAAGGGAGCGAGAGACTCTTTCGAAGGCAGATGTGCGCGCAAAGCGAGTCGCTAGCTGGGATGTAAGGCTTTGGGAAAGTGCTGGTGCCCGTGTTGACATGAATTCCTTCGGATCCGTTTTTGCGAATACCACTAGCGATGAGAGTTCGTTCGCGAGAGAGTTCCGGTCAGAACTACAATTTCATCATGAGTTTACGTCTTGCTGCAAATACAGGCCACTACGTGGAACGATCGCTTTCGGCAACGGGTTGGGCAGGTGTGCTGCCGCGCCCTACGCGTGTGACCTTCGCGCTTGATCATGTCCCGAGGAAAACAAAAATGGTCTCTCGTGTGAGACAAAATGGGTCAACACTAACGGGATGATTCCCAGGCAACGAGGAGGAGCGCATTGAGTTCGGCATTGCGCGAGAGAGCTCGGCGACTGGCCGAGTTTTATCGTCGGGCGCTCTTGGAAGATGTGATTGCGTTCTGGTGTCGACATTCGCCGGACCGCGAGTGGGGCGGTTACTTCACGTGCTTGGACCGTCGCGGGGACGTGTATGACACTGATAAGTTTACTTGGCTTCAGGCGCGCCAACTGTGGACGTTTTCGATGCTCTACAATCGCCTGGAGCGACGCGAGGAATGGTTGGAGATGGCGCGGCTCGGCGCGGATTTCCTTGCACGGCATGTTCGCGATGAGCAGGGGCATTGGTATTTTTCAATGACGCGGGACGGACGTCCCCTCGTCCGGCCTTACAATATTTTCTCCGAGTGTTTCGGGGCGATGGGGTTTGCGCAATACGCGTTGGCTACGGGCCGCGAGGAAGCGGCCGAAATCGCACGCCAGGCTTGGCAAGTGATTCAATGCCGCCGGCAAAATCCGAAGGGCCGCTGGTCGAAAGTTGTGCCCGGCACGCGCCCAATTGTGTCATGCACGCTGACCATGATTCTGTCCAATCTGGTGCTCGAAATGGAACATTTGCTGCCACAGGAGGAAGTCGAGCAGTGCCTGACGGACTGTGTGGAGACGGTGATGGGACGGTTTGTGGATAGCGAAACCGGACTCATGTTCGAGCACATTGCACCTGATCATTCTCACCCAGACACATTTGAAGGGCGTTTGCTTATTCCTGGCCACGCGCTCGAGGCTATGTGGTTTATGATGGTCATTGGCGAAAGGCGTGGTGACACCAAACTCATCGAGCGCGCCATCGGCACAGCCCTGCAGACAATGGAATTTGCCTGGGACAAAGAATGCGACGGGCTATTTTACTTCATGGACGCCCAAAATAAGCCCCCATTGCAACTTGAATGGGATCAAAAGCTCTGGTGGGTGCACTGCGAAGCACTCGTGGCGCTGGCAAAGTCCGTTCGATTGGCTTCCACAAGCCAATTGCGCCGAGCAGCGTGGGACTGGTATAAGCGCGTCCATGACTACACGTGGAGCCACTTCCCTGACCCTGAATTTGGGGAATGGTTTGGATACCTGCATCGCGAGGGGCAAAACGTCAATTTTGCCAAGGGGGGCAAATGGAAAGGCTGCTATCACATCCCGCGGGCCCTTTACGTATGTATGCGAGAATTCGAACAAATGGCACAACAGCAAATGGGAGAAGCATCGGGAGTGGACTCAACTGTCCCCATTGACTAGAGCGGCCTCAAAGGGAAAGACGCCATGAGCATGATTCGCGAAATTTACCAAACAATCAGCCAATTGCTGCAGGAAGGCAAACGCGGCGCACTTATTACGGTCGTGGAAACGGTGGGTTCCACGCCGCGTAAAGCTGGCGCGAAAATGCTGGTGACAGAGGACGGCCAACTCATCGGCACAGTGGGCGGCGGATGCGTGGAGGCTGACCTGGTGGCCTACGCCAAGCAGGTCATAAGGCTAGGGCAGCCAGGGATGTTTGAAGTGGACCTCACAGCTAAGAATGCGGACGAAAACGACATGCTTTGCGGTGGGAAAATGAAAGCATTCATCGAACCGATCGTCCCCGAGGAACATCTCGTCATTTTTGGCGGTGGACACATTTCGCGAGCATTGCACGAATTCGCGGCGAAGGTGGGGTTCCGCGTGACAGTGACAGATGATCGCCCTGAATTTGCTAATGCTGAGCGTTTCCCGCTGGCTGCGCACATTGTGGCCGAACCTTTTGAAAAACAGGCCGAGCTAGTATCCGTCGATCAGAACACTTATGTGGTTATTGCCACGCGTGGCCACAGCTATGACGAGCTGTGCATGGAGATTGCGCTGGGTACTCCGGCGCGCTATATCGCGATGGTCGGCAGCCGCACGAAGGTGGGCTTATTCAAGAAAAACCTTCGCGACAGGGGCTTCAGCGACGATGAGCTCGCGCGGGTCGTCTGTCCGGCAGGTTTAGATATTGGCGCAGAAACTCCCGAGGAGATTGCAATCTCCATTGTGGCACAGATGATTGCCATAAGGCGGCTGGGGCAGCTTCGCGCTGGCGATTTTTCAAAGAAAAAAAGCTCTGTCGAGCAACAGGCGTAAGGCCGGCAATACCGCGACGTTTGGGTGACTGGCGCGCGGCTTGGCTAGGTTAGACAAGTTGAGATTTCGCGGCAGTCGCTGGATTTGACTCCTCCTGTAAGCGCTTCATGACCTCTTTGCTTCCCATGAGTTTCCCCCGCCATTCACTTTTTCCTCCTGACGCGCAAAACTTTTTGGTCGGCGTCTCTCAGGGGCATCCCATAGAATTTGCACTTTTATGACGAAGACACGGTAAAAAATTTGTTCTGTTGCTTCATTCTGTCATTTTTCCAAAATAAGTTTCTGGTCATTGGGGTAGATTATGAGCGACTTCTTCAGAATCTTTTCAATATGCGCAGCGAGAACCCCAAATTTTCTGAATTTGCTCAAAGCGAAGGACCAGCCGAGCGGCGCGCGCACCGCTTGGCCTTGATCCGTTTCCACGTGTGGCGCGAAGGCCCCGTTTCACGGGCGCGCATTGGGAAAATCTTGGGGCTCAACCTACCCACGGTATCGAATTGTGTAGGCGAGCTTCTGAAAAAAGGGGAGCTCGTAGAAGAGGGCTTTGCCGAATCCACGGGCGGCCGAAAGCCTCAATTGCTCAACGTCAACCCTCAAAAAGCGAGCGTTATTGGAGTCGCTTTCTCGACCCGCGGCATAAGCAGTGCATGGGCTGACTTGCGAGGGACTCTTCAAAATATCCACATTTACTCGTTTTCTCCAAGCGAAGGAAAAGAAAAAGCTCTTGCGACTTTGCGCGAGGCGATTGTCGACCAACTCGAGGCCGTGAGGCTTGCGCCTCAAGCCGGGCCGGTCAAACAGATTGCTATTGGCATTTCCGGGTTGGTGAACGCGCGCGAGGGCGTGTCGCTGGGTTTTCCGCGGTTTGACGAATGGGTCGACATCCCGCTGCGTTCGATTTTCGAGAACGAGTTCGGCGTGCCCGTAGTGGTCGACAATCACATCGTAGCCGTGACGCTCGCCGAAAGCATTGCAGGCCAGCTTCGCGATTTCGAGAACGCTCTTTACGTCCAGCTTGGGCCGGGTCTGGGGGTGGGAATCCTCATCAATGAACGCATTTACCGCGGCTCGAAGCTCAATGTTGGCGAGTTTGGGCACACCACGGTCACCGAGCACGGTCCGATTTGTTACTGCGGCAACTACGGATGCTTAGAAAGTTTGGCCAGTGATTATGCGCTGGTGCAGCAGACTGAGGCTGCGCTGCGCGAGGGGGTAAAGACGGCTATACCGGAATATGCGCCGGAGCCGGGCAAAATCACCACGGGGGCAATCTTCCGTGCCGCCGCCGACGGCGACCGCTTTGCCCTGAATCTGGTGGAGAAAGCCGCGCGCCTCATCGGAACTGGCATTGCCAACTTGGTGAACCTCTTTGGCCCGCAGAAGATCATCATTGGGGGAACCATGGCGGAGGCCGGAGGGGACATGCTGATGTCCGCATTGTGCGCCACCTTGAGCACAAAGGCGCTCGATCGCATGGAGAAGGACGTGGAGATCCGCCAAAGCAGCTTTGGCAAAGAAGAGGCAATCCGTGGGGCGGTGACGCTGGCCCTCTATCACTACTTTGCTGCGCCTCTAGTGGCAGAAAGTGGCATGATTGGCGGGCTCTTGGATCTGAGAGGTTTGGCCTGATCCGAGATTCGGGCAGCGTGCAACACTGCCCGAATGTCGAGTCAGACAAATTTACGACAGGAGTAAAGTTATGGAAGTTATTATCGCCAAGGACCGCCAGGAATTGGCGGAAATTGCTGCGGGAATCATCCGCGAACAGATCCGGCGTAAGCCAAACTCGGTGCTGGGGTTGGCCACGGGTTCCACGCCGGAAGACACCTACAAGCGCCTCATCCGCTACCATAAGGAGGAGGGGCTGGATTTCTCGAAGGTCGTGACCTTCAATCTGGACGAGTACCTCGGGCTGCCGAAGGATCACGATCAAAGCTACTGGTACTTCATGCATGACCGCCTGTTCAACCACGTGAACATCAATCCCTCGAACGTTCACGTGCCTGACGGCATGGCTCCCGATCCGGAAGCTTTTTGTGAGTGGTACGAGGAAGAGATCGAGCGCCACGGTGGCATTGACCTGCAGTTGCTGGGCATTGGCGGCGACGGTCACATCGCGTTCAACGAGCCTGGCAGCTCGCTGGCGAGCCGCACGCGGGTGAAGGCGCTGACCGAGCAGACCATCAAAGATAACGCCGAGCTCTTCTTCGGCAAAGACAAGCAACACCTGGTGCCGCGCTTTGCGATCACGATGGGCGTGGGCACGATTCTTGAAGCCCGAAAGCTCTTGCTCATCGCCTTTGGCAAGCGGAAAGCTGCCATCTGCAAGAAGTTCATCGAGGGGCCGGTGACCTCTATGGTGACGGCGAGCGCGCTGCAGCTTCATCCGAAGGCCATCGTCGTGCTCGATGAAGAAGCAGCAGCTGAGCTGGAGTACAAAGATTACTACAAGTGGGTCCAGAAGATGAAAAAGGAAGAGTATCAGAAGGTGCTCGACCGGTTGGCCCAGTAAACAAATTGCTCAACTGCAGTGCGAGAGCTGAGAGGCCTCGCTGCAGCTTAGCTAAGGGGTCCGCAGCGGGAGCGCCGAGATTGGGTGCTCCCGCTGGCGTGAGCAGACGGCCGTTTTCTCAGTGTCGGCCGAAAACAGATGGCCATTTCGCAAAGAGGTGACACGTATGGCAAAGTATTTCCCAGAACTGGAAGAAGTTGTGAAGAAGTCCGAAGTGCTCACCGCTGTCGAGCGCGTGAAGAAGCTTGCCCCGAAGGGCAAGGCGGTGAGTGAAGACCCCGAGCTTCAAAAACAGCTCGAGGCAGCTGGCTGCTGGGCTGCCGACTGGAGCAAGGTGCGCGTGGCCGATGGCTTTAGTCCGCGCCGCGTGGCGGCTGTGAAGTTTTTCGGTGAAGTCTATCTCGGGAAGTTCACGGAAAACGAAATTGAGGCGGACAAAGGCGTCAAGCTTCCCGCGGGCGTTTATCACAGTGTGGTGTGCGACAGCGTGATCGAGGACGACGCCCTTATTCATAACGTTGGCGTGCTGTCGAACTACGTTGTCGGCCCGCGCGCGGTCGTCATGAACTGCAAGACGGTCAGTGCCACTCCCGGCACCGCGTTTGGCAATGGTGTCGAGATGTCGATCGCCATCGAGACCGGCGGCCGCGAGGTTCTGTCCTATGCAGAGCTTTCGATCCCCGTGGCGGAAAAAGTGGCAAAGAGCCGCGATAACAAAGAACTGCTGGCTGAGTACGCGGATTTCGTGGCCAAATATGTGGATGCTGCGAAAAGCCCAAAAGGGATCATCGAAGAGGGCGCGAGGGTCACCAACACAGCCAAAGTGCTCAACACCTACGTTGGCCCTTATGCTGTGATTGATGGAGCCACCAAGGTTGCGGAGGCCACGCTGCTGTCGAACAAGGACGAAAAGACCGAAGTGCTTGACGGCGCGTGGGTGGTAAAATCCATTTTGCAATGGGGATGCGAAGCCGCCTCGATGGCCATTGTGGACAGCTCTGTGTGCACGGAGCACAGCCACGTCGAGCGCCACGGGAAGGTCACGCAGTCGATCCTGGGCCCGAACACCGGAATTGCTGAAGGTGAGGTTACGGCCTCGCTTGTGGGACCATTCGTTGGGTTCCACCATCAATCGTTGCTCATTGCGGCGCTCTGGCCTGAGGGCAAAGGCAACGTGGGCTACGGTGCCAATGTTGGCTCGAACCATACGTCAAAAGCGCCGGATCAGGAAATTTGGCCGGGCGAAGGCACGTTCTTCGGTCTCGGCACAAACATCAAATTCCCGAGCAATTTCACGAAGGCTCCTTACTCGATTATTGCTACGGCGGTAAATGCGTTGCCCCAAAAGGTGGAGTTCCCCTTCTCACTCATCAACTCTCCTGCAGATCGCTACGAGGGGATTTCGCCGGCCTACAATGAAATCATGCCAGGCTGGGTGCTCAGCGACAATATCTACACTGTGAAGCGCAACGAAGGCAAGTACATCAAACGCAACAAGGCTCGTCGCAGCCAGTTTGTGTTCGAGGTGTTCCGTCCGGACATCGTGGACCTCATGATCGAAGCTCGCCGGCGCCTGCAGGAAGTGAAGGAGGTCAAGGCGGTTTACTCGGATAAGGATATCAAAGGGCTAGGCAAGAACTACATGCTCGAGTCGAGCCGCAAAAAAGGCATCGAAGCCTACAGCTTTTATATCCAGTTTTACGCGCTCAACGGCCTCAAGAAAAAGGTCGAAAAAACCATTGCAGAGAAGGGCGCGGCGGCCGTAAAAGATATCTTGACGGCTGCAAGTGACGACCCGCGTTGGGAACACGAGCGCAAAGTTCTTACGGCGGAGTTTGCGGGCAAGGACGTGAAGGAACTTCTGCAACTGCTTGTTCAGTATCAGGAGAAAGTGGCCAAAGACGTCCAAGTCTCGAAAGAGAAAGATGATAATCGCGGGGCGCGTATCATCCCCGATTACGTCTATGCTCACGCTCCTGCTGAACAAGACGGCTTCGTGAAGGAAACGTGGGAAGCCACGAAGAAACTCAAAGCAGACGTCGAAGCACTGCTCGCTCAATTGTGAGGCGCTTCCTGCGAGTTGGCGAAGGCGGGCTCATCAGCGAGCCGGTCGCGTTGAGTCCGCCTCGCAGCAAGCGGGAAAGCTAGCAAGCTGAGGGGAGCAGAGCACAACGTGGTGTGACATCAGGAAAGGTGCGACAACCGTGGAGATCTACGTACGCAACAAGTGCAAGTCCAACATCATGACGACGCACCGGCTGAAGAAAATTGCAACGAATGTCATTCGGCTGGTGCTCGAAGAGAAAGGACGCACATCGGCCGAAGTTTCGGTGGTGTTCGTCGACGAGCCCGAGATGCGGGCTCTGAACAAAAATTACCGAGGCAAAGATAAGTCCACGGACGTCCTCGCATTTCCAATGTGCGAAGGACGTTTTGCTTCGATTAGTCCGGACTTGCTCGGCGACATTGTGGTGTGCGTACCGGCCGCACAGCGACAGGCTGAGCAAAAGGACCACTCGCTCGAGCGCGAGCTTTCTCTGCTTCTCATTCATGGCCTTCTTCATCTTCTTGGATACGATCACGCGCACGAGAAAGAAGAGCGTCGCATGCGCGAGTTGGAGTCCGAATTCTTGGCACTTGTGGGCGAAGAGCTAAGCATTAGCTAATAAGCTCGCTTTTCATCACAGGGACCAGAGTGCCTCGGGAGACCGACAGGCGGCACAAGTAGCAAGAGCTGCTTGTGCCGTTTTTTTCTTTATGGCCTAGAGTTCTGCGGTTTGGTCACTGATTAAAAAGAAAAAGGCCTGCCTCGCCTGGGGCGAGACAGGCAGTCAGTTATTTGCTTTCGCGAAGAGAAAAACCTGGCCTTTTCTCCCTCAGCTTCAATTATTCGTAGAGCGTCCAATCGGTGACGGCGCTGGCACCGAGCGTTTCGTACTTTATGTTATCCCATGCTGCGGCAAACGGATAGCTCGATGCACTGCCATTGTCGTCATAGTAGCCCCACGCGGCATTTCCGCTACCATAAGTGGTATTTGTGCCAGAGACGACCGTGGTGCCGTCAACTTTACCCACGATGCTGCTTCCCGACATCTCGAGCTCAAAGAAGTGCCAACCTGTCGTCACGTCGCTCGATCCTTCCTGGATGAGAGTGTGCGACGTTCCCGATTTTACAAACAGCACAGGTCGGAAATTGGTGGGATTGGGGGAAATTCCAGTCCAGCTCGAGTACGCCGTGACACCAAAGAAGTACGCCTGGCGGGTAGGCGAAACCTGGGGATTAGTGTTTTGCATCCGGCCGAGGATGAGATAGTCGCGCTCCAGCGGAGTGGCGTCAAGTGTGGTCCAATCCACGTACACCCATCCGGAAACGCGTGCATCCGCTTGCGGCGAGGGAGACGCTAGGTAAATCCAGTTGTAGCCGCCGCCACTAGAGCCGATATCTCCCACTCTGCACACATAGCCATCGCCGCCCGTGTGATCGGTCGCCGGTGTCGGCTGCATGGTGGCAAGGGGAACGACGATCACGTCTACGCCGGCATCGTATGAAGCCGACAGTGAACCAGGAAGCGTCCCATTTTGCGACGCGGTGAAATCTTCTTGCAGGACAACAGCGCCTGACGCAAACGCCGCAACGCCGGCGAAAAGTCCTGCAATAATCAGCTTGCTAAACATTTTTCCCTCCTTACTTGCAAGAATGTGCCTTTTAGGCTATTTTGAAAATTCGAGTATTTTTTTTCGGACACAAGAAGAAAATGAATGCACAAAGGATTCTGGCGCGGATCGCCGCTGATCTTGGACAAGCTGGCGTGATGCATCGGAATTTTGTCTTGGTGTAGGTTTTTTACGTATGCTGCGAATTCTCATTATTGATGATGAAATGAAAATGGCGGCTGCGCTGGCGCGAATGCTCGAGCGCGAGGGGCATAGGGTGCAGGCGATGTCGAGCCCCGAAGCCGCGTTGGAATCGTTAGCAGCGGCGGAGTTCGACGTCGTGCTGTGCGACATGCGTATGCCCTCGATGAGCGGGTTAGAGGTGCTGCAGCGCGCCAAGCGGCTTTTGCCGAGTGTGGATTTTGTCATTATGACCGCTTATGCCGACGCTCGCTCGGCCGTGGAATGCATGAAGCAAGGTGCGCTGGATTATCTCATTAAGCCGTTCGCCATAGATGAACTGAAACTGCTGCTTCTGCGCGTTGAGGAGACACGGCACTTGCGCGAGGAAAACGCACGCCTGCGCGAGCTGGTGGACGAACGGATCTCCCTAGATAACATCGTGGCAGCGTCGAAGCAGATGCAGGATGTCCTTGCCCGTGCTCGCAAGGTGGCCGCTGCCAACTCGAGTGTGCTGTTGTTGGGCGAAAGTGGCACCGGCAAAGAGGTGCTTGCCAAGGCCATTCACCGCATGAGCCCTCGCGCGCAAAAACCTTTAGTGGTGGTCAATTGCGGCGCTATTCCCGAAACGCTGCTGGAGAGCGAGCTTTTCGGTCACACACGTGGGGCGTTTACGGGAGCAGTGGACGCCCGCAAAGGAATGTTTGAAATTGCCGACGGCGGCACGATTTTTCTCGATGAAATTGGCGACCTGCCACTTCATTTGCAAGTGAAGTTGCTGCGCGTGCTTCAAGAGGGAGAAATCCAGCGGATCGGCGAAAGCACGCCCCGCAAAGTGGACGTGCGCGTCATCGCTGCAACGAATCGCGACCTGGAGGGTCTTGTTGCCGAGGGCAAGTTCCGGCAAGATCTTTATTACCGGCTCAATGTGATTCCGATCTATATGCCGCCGCTGCGAGAACGGCGCGAGGACATCCCCCCCCTGATTGAGCATTTCATTGCAAAGTACGCGCCACCAGGCCGGCGCAAGCAGTTTAGTCCGGAAGCCTTCGCGCTGCTTATGCGCTATGATTATCCGGGCAATGTGCGCGAGCTGGAGAACGCCGTGGAACATGGGGTGGTCCTGAGCGACGAGGAAATCATCAAAGTTGAGGACCTTCCGCTACAGATTCAGAATGCGGACTGGGAGCGGGTGATCTATCCTGCGCCGTTATCGGAGTCGATGCCCTTGGATGAACTCGAGAAACGCGCCATGCTTGCCGCACTCGAGAAAACGAACTATAACATGACACGTGCAGCGGCCCATTTAGGCATCACACGGCGCACGCTCGGTTATCGGATTAAAAAATATGGCCTGGATGAATATGTGGCGGAAAAGATGCGGCGTCCTGCGCGGAGCAAAAAAGACGCATCATAAACACGTCCCGGCGCATCGCCGCAACTATGACGCCGAGCCGCGACGAACACCAAAAGTCTCGCCGAGCGCTAGCCCGCTGCGGGCAGCTGTGCTGCTAGTGCTGGTCATGGCGTGGTTTTCCAACGCAAGGGCCACAGATCTTATTGTGCGCATTCACCCAAGCAAAGCCAAGACCGAGGAACTACGGCAGTGGGTCGGTCGTTATGGCCTTTCGATTGCGCGGCGCTTGCTCTTGCCTGGGGCTTATCTTGTTTCGTCGTCACAGCCGCCTTCCGTCATTTTGCCGAGGCTGAGAGAAGATCCCGTTATCCTTTATGCAACGCCGCAGCGGCGGCTTGAGCTGTGCGCGACGCTGCCAAATGACCCGCTATTTGCCAATCAGTGGCAACTGCGCAACATAGGACAGAACGGCGGCTTGGCAGGCGCTGACATCAATGTTTCCCAAGCCTGGGATATCACCACGGGCAGCGCCCACACAGTGTTGGCGATTGTGGATAGCGGGGTCGAGCTCACGCATCCCGACCTCATTGGCCAAGTGTGGACAAACCCCGGCGAGATTCCTGCTAATGGACTGGACGACGATGCCAACGGTTTCGTGGATGATGTCCACGGGTGGAATTTCTATAGCAGCTCGCCCGACGTCAGCCCCACGCTCGGCCACGGCACGAACGTGGCAGGGCTAGCGGGCGCTGCGTCGAACAACGGCATCGGCGTGGCAGGAGTCAATTGGCAGGCCCGACTTATGATTGTGAACATTTTCTCCCCGGCGGGCTACGCGACCGAAGCCGACGCAGCGGACGCTATTGTCTATGCGTGTGACAACGGCGCACGAGTCATCAATGCGAGTTGGGGAAGTCCGGGCTACTCTCAGCTTCTCACCGACGCTGTCGAGTATGCGCGAAGTAAAGGCGTGCTGATCTGTGCGGCCGCGGGGAATTACAATTTTGACGCGGACGAACATCCGTTTTATCCAGCGGCCATTGGTTCGGATGCCTTGCTGGGCGTGGGCGGAACTACAAATCGCGACGACTGGATCTACAACTATGGTGCGGCACGAGTGCAGATTGCTGCGCCCGCGAACCTTGTGTACATGGCGCGTTACCCGAGCACTTATGGCTATGGCAGCGGGACATCTTACGCGGCGCCGCTCGTCACGGGTGCGGCGGGGCTCTTGCTGGCGATTGCGCCGGATGCGCAGGCTGCGAATCTGCGGATGCGTCTTGTGGCGAATGCGGCCCGGCCGGTCGCCCTTGCGCAGAGAAACGTCGTCGGTGGGCGGCTTGACGTGCTCGCGGCGCTTTCACCTTCGAACACAGTGCCACTTCCAAAACTCGACATCACGTTTCGTCGTATCGGTGCGCATGGGGCATTGGTTGAGGTTGTCCCGCCGGACGATTGGCCCGCGACCACGACGGCACTGGTTCAGATCAAGAAAGCCTTGGGACCAATCACGACCGAGAATTTTCCAGAGCTACCCGAGTGGCGCTTGGCGCGACTGGCTGAGGGCGAGAGGAGGCTTTTTCTGCTGAACGAGCTCGAGCCGGGGACAGATTACTGGATTGGCGTGCGCACCTACGATGCCGTAGGCATCGCTGGCGATTTGACGACGGCAACTTTCAGAACCTCCCCCAGCCAGATGATTTTTTATGACTCATGCGACACAACATCGCCTGTGTGGCAGGCTAACGGATTCACGCTTGCCGGTGGCGATGCACACACAGGAAGTCTGGCGTGGCAAGACAGTCCCGACACGACCTATACCAGTGGGACAATAGCCACGCTAACCGGAGGTCCGTTCGATATATCTGGACTTGCGCGACCCCGATTATCATTTTATCTTGAACACTTTTTCCCATCCCGGCTAGCCGAGGGTGATCGCCTTGAAGTTCGGGTAAGTACGGACCATGGTGCGACATGGAAGGTGCTGCGCAGGTTCCATGCCACGGTGAGCCCGCTTCGCCGCTTCTGCCTGCCTCTCGACGATCTGGGGCCGGCACCAGCGCTATTCATTCAATTCCGACTGGTGGCAGATGCCAACGCTTACGTGGATGATGGCGTTTATTTGGACGATATCGCGCTGGAGGAAGCGAAGGGCGACGTGCCTTTCGCTGATGATGTGATTGTCGAATCCTACGATTTTTTTGGTGAGGAGAACGGCTTGCCGGAGTTTGAGCGCGTAGGGCCATGGTCTGCCGACGCTGGCAAGAGTAGTGCGCCGAAACTGGTGGGAGCGGCCGTCTTTTCCGCGGTCGCCGGCACGACCGCAACGCGGGCGAGCTTCATCCCGTTTGTCCCAATGAGCGGAGACTACGAAGTGTTTCTGAGTCACGGGGCATTGGCCGACGCAGCTCATGTAAAAGTCGAGATCATTCACGCAGATGGGATTGCAGACATGTTTCTGGACCAGTCGAGTGCGTCGAGCAACCGTTGGATAAGCCTCGGTGTCTTCTCGTTTGTTTACGGACGCGATAAATTGCGAGGACGTGTTTCGATAGACACGGCTACGGCAACTGGCACAAAGGTCTTCGCCGACGCTGTGCGGCTGATCCTTGTTCGTCCGGCTGCCGAGAGTTTGGCAGCTAAAGATTGGTCACAATTCGAGTAAACTTTTCAGCACCCGGTAGCTATTCAACGGTGTTGGCGTGCCGGCTAAATCCTAAGCGTTGTGAGGATAGCCCTCGATGAGCAAGCAGAATGTTATGTCTGGCCCTCCTCAGTCAGTGGCTGCGAAGGAGCTAAAAGATCTTCTTCCGCTGGAAGTGCTCATTGCCATTTTCATTGTGGTGGAAGCGCTTATCATTTGGCTAATGGCCCCGCAGTTTACGCGAGAGTTCACTCGGTGGAAATCGCAACGCTATGCCATGAAAGGCGATTATAAAGCAGCAGCCCAAGAGTTGTACAAGCTTCTGCAAACTCCTAAAGGCGAGAACAACCCGACCTTTCTCGCGGAGTTGGGTAACTGCTATTATAACCTTGGCGATTACGACAAAAGCATCGAATTCTACCAGCGGGCGCAAGAGAACCGGATGAACGTCGTTGCAGACCTCGACGACGACTCGCCGCATGAATACCCTGACTTCAACGCCATGATCGGTTTGTGCTATTTCCGCAAAGGCGATCTCGACAAAGCCGAAGAATATTTCAAAAAGGCCCTGGAAGCAAACCGTTTGGACAAGCTAGCGCACATGAAGCTGGGCGAGATCGAGTTCAAAAAGGGCAAATACTTGAAGGCCATTGACTATTTCAAATTCGTAGCGCGTGACCCTGCCTACGAAAAGGCTGTGCGCGAGTATTATCAAAAAATCGAAGCAGAACTCTTCAAGGGCGTAGCGGCCCCTGACAGCGAAGCGCTGACCACACAGTCAAAATAATTGTGAGCTGCCAGCTCGAGCAGCAGCCGAATTTTTACGATTCGATTCCGCTGCTTGCTCAATAGGATTGTTTTCACTCAGGGGCAATGGTGCGAGTGCGCCTTGCACGGGCGAGGAAGTGCATGAGGCGGGCACATGCCACAGGATTCTTAGCGAAAACCATCTCTCGCTGCTTGCACGTTGAGTAAAGTCATAGAGTCTCTGCACTTGTCCTGGATTTTATAATCTCAAATCAATTGACAATCGGCTCCACGGCTCCTAGAAGTCACTAAAAATGGCGATGGAAAGGTGCACACATGAAAGCGCTCACGGTTGGGGCGTCGGTGATGCTTGTTTTGCTGGCTACGACAGGATGGGGAGCTGCGAACACTGAGGGCCAAAAGCAAACAGCTGCCGGAAAAAAAGCAACAGCGCACGTGGCACTGGAGCCGGGGCAAGCCGACTCTCATATCGGAGAGACCACTCCCTCGGTAACAGAGGAAAAATCGGTCCACTGGACCCATCCGGACACAGAATTTCGCGGCATTTGGTTGCCAGGTAAAGAATTACTTGCGACAACGGAAGCGATCGCGCGGAAACTGGATGCTATCGCACGGGCCAATTTTAACGCGGTGCTTCCTGACGCCTATTTTCAGGGCTACGTGATTTATCCCAACTCAAACTATCTACCGCAGCTGCCAGCGGCACGTGGTGGCGATCCACTGCGCTCGTTCATCGAAAAGGCGCACAAGCGGGGGCTTGAAGTCCATGTGTGGCTTGAATATGGCTTCTATGCTTATCACACACCGGATGCCACAAAAGATCCATCGAAGGGCCCGTGGCTCGACGCTCATCCTGAACTTCAGTCCGTGAGCGCAAAAGGCGACCTCTATGTGCATAATCCCGCGTGGGGTGACTTTTACTCGATGTGCCCATCGAATCCACGGTGCCATGAGCTCATTGCTAACATCGCGGCCGAAATTCTGGAACGCTATCCCGTGGAGGGGATTAATCTTGACCGCATTCGGTATGCCGGCGAGAGCTTTTGCTACTGCGACTACTGCAAAAAGCACTTCAAAGAAGACACGGGGATTGAACTCGTTGAGTTCAAGAAAGGTTCCCAAGGCGAGAAGAAATTCCTCGAATGGAAACGGCAACAGCTCGTGAAAGCGTTGGAAACCATTCGCAAGCGGGTGAAGAGCGCGCGTCCTGAGGCGGTCCTTACGTCCTATGTGGTCCCACCCGCTGAGAAAGACAATAAAGCGCAGCCGTGGGATTTGTGGGCAAAAGAGCGACTGCTCGATGCTATTGCCGTGAGCATGTACGGGCGCAGCATTGTCGCCGACGCAGAAAGAGCCGTGAAGATCCTCGGCAATGACAAAGATGTTCTCCTCGCAGCCATCTCCTGCGAGGTGCCGTCGTCTGCATACCTAGAGAACATTGAAAAGGCCCGCCGCTATGCTCCACTCGGGCAAATTACTTGGTACTCCGGACAGGTGGATGATGATTTGGAAGGTCTTCTCTCTGGTCCTTATGCGAAACCGGCGCGCAGCCCATTTGCGCGCGAGTTCCACACGAGCGCTTCAGCAACACAGAAGGGCGAGTGACGGATGGCGGTCTCCTCGCGCGACTATCAACACTGCTCTCGCAAGCTGCGCCGGTCCATGCCGGCGCGGCTCCATTTTTGAGCGCAAGGACGTGCAGCTTTTTCATTGTGCATGGATGTAAAAAATCTTAATTACTTGCTGATTTTATAACATCTTGCTAATTTACGCAGATGCTAGATGGTGTGACTATAGATGCGCGGGCTAGGTTTTTAGGGTTTTTGCGCCTTCATGCATGCGATCTTGGTTTAGCCCACACTGACAGTACGAAAAAGCATGAATGGGTGAGAGGGAACATGGTATCTTTATTTGGCAATTTATCCAATTAGGAGAAAACAAAATGGTTGATCCGAAGTCGTTTTTCGAGATGGGTCTCGCTTTTCACGGACACAAATGCCCGGCCATGCCAATGGGTTTGCGGGTCGGGGCAGCGGCGATGAACGCTCTGGGAGTCGAACGCGCAAAAGATGGCCAGCTCGTCGCTCTCGTTGAGATTGGCGACGATCATTGTGCGACTTGTTTTGCGGATGGCATCCAAGTTATAACGGGCTGCACATTCGGCAAAGGCAATATCCAGAAGCTTGGCTACGGCAAGTGGGGAGTGACCCTAATTGAAAAGAACACAAGGCGTGCGGTTCGCGTGACGCCAAAGGCTGAAGCAATGAAAGCAAACAAACAGACGGCCTTCTTTTCCGAATATCGAGAGAAAGGCATCCCCGCTTCGAAGGTTCCCTCGGAAGTGGTTGACCCGCTCATTGAGCGAGTTCTCAGTGCTCCTCAAGAAGCTCTCCTCATCGTGAGTCCAGTGTTTGACTATGCGTGGCAAGATCCACCACACTCATTTGAGAGCTTCGTGTGCGAGGAATGTGGCGAAATGACCGTCGAGCCTTACGGGCGGTTGTTCGGCGAAAAACGAGTATGTATCCCGTGCCGACAGAAAGTGGCCGGTAGGGCGTGAGAACTCGAGAATAGGGACACCGATCTGTGATGGAGAAAAATTGGGCGCAAAATTTGGAGGGCGGCAGCCAAGACGGAGAGGCTGTGCGCCCTCCTCGCCTCCGTGAAATTGCGTGGCAGTTTCTCAAAATTGGTGCAACTGGGTTTGGCGGTGGGGTCGCTGTCATTGCTCTCCTTGAGCGCGAATGTGTGCAACATAAACGTTGGCTCACGGCAGATGAATTTGTTCATGGGGTGAGCCTTGGGCAAATCTTGGGCTCGTTTGCAGTAAACACGTCGTTTTTCGTGGGATACCGTTTGCGTGGACTCATCGGGGGATTGGTGGCCATGGTGGCATTCCTGGCTCCCTCCGTGACGCTGGTCATTGGGTTGTCATGGCTCTATTTTGCGACGAAGAAGATTCCTTCCATCCAGCAGGCGATGCTCGGTGCCACACCGGTTGTCATTGCTTTGATCGCAAGTGCCGGCACCTCGCTCGGCAAGAATATGTTACGGGGAATCATTCACGACCTGCTGGCCTTCGTTGGATTGGCTGGGACTCTTTATCATGTCCCGTTGCTCGAACTACTCCCTCTTGGAGCGCTAGTTGGCATAGTCGCCAAGCTTGGGAACCATAGGGATGCAGAAAAAGAGAGTGTGGGCCCAGGGCACAGAGGTAAGCGCGGCCCGTCGCCGACACCGGCTGGCGCGGCACTCCCTCTTGGAAGCAGCGTGGGACTGGTGACCACTGGCACACTCTCCGGCAAAGGAACAGCAGTAACGTCGGCGGCAGCAGCGTCGTTTGGACTGGGTGCGCTCCTGTTTCTTTTTTTGAAAGTCGGCTGCGGTTTTTTCGGCGGCGGTTATGTCCTGGTGCCGCTACTTCAACATGAGCTTGTCTTGCAGCGAGGACTCCTTACGGTCCGGGAATTTGTCGACGGTGTGGCAATCAGCCAGCTTACTCCCGGGCCGATCGCTGTGCTGGCGACGTTTGTGGGCTACCGCTTCGGCGGGGCGTTAGGGGCAATACTGGCCACCGTCGCCCTCTATATCCCCGCTACTGTGCTCATGGCGGGGCTTTCACGCGCATACACACGCCTGCGCCACCTCTCGATGGTCAAGCATCTTTTGGGAGGACTTGGTCCCGTCATTGTGGGAATGATCTTTGCCAGTGCGGTGCAACTTGCCCCCCACAGCAGCTTATCGCTCGAACATCCCCTGGGAATCATTCTGTGCGCTGGCTCATATTTACTGATGAGGCGCAACTGGCATCCAGCACTTCTGCTTGCTGCTGGTGCCGCTCTAGGAAGCACATTTCCGAGCGCATTCATTCAATGAGCACAGTTGGCCAACACTCTCTCAATCACGGCCGAGCGATGGACCGGCGGCTGGTCGCTGCGATTGGGCTGAATGCTTTGACCGTGGCAACGGAGATCATCGGCGGACTGATGTCCGGGAGCTTGGCGCTGCTCAGCGACGCGCTGCATAATTTCACAGATGTGGCGGCGCTGGCCCTTGCTCTGGCGGCGCGAATTGTCGCTCGTCGCCGGCCGAGCTTGCGCCACACTTTCGGATTTCATCGGCTCGAGATTATCGCTGCATTTGTAAACGGGGCCACGCTTCTCATCGTGGCAACGCTTGTCGTGCACGAAGCGTTGGTCCGGCTTTTTTCTCCTGTGGCCGTGAACCAACAGATCATGCTTGTCGTCGCACTTGTCGGTCTTGGGGCCAATCTCTTCTCAGTCGTCTTGCTCCATCGCCATGACAGTGAAGACATCAACATTCGAGCTGCCTTCCTGCATCTGTTGCAGGATACGCTTTCGTCGGTTGTGGTTGTCATCGCAGCATTGTTTGCGCAAAAGGCGTGGGGTCGCTATTTGGATCCTTTGGCATCGATCTTGGTGATTTCGCTCATTTGTTTGGGAACCTACCGGCTGGTTCGGCGGGCGCTACACATTTTGATGCAAGGCACGCCGCCTGGCGTCGCCATCGAGGAGTTGCGGGCTGACATCGTCGCGCACTTCGGTCTCGCCGACATGCGCCACATCCATGTGTGGGAACTAGGTACCGGCTATCACGTGCTGACAGCTCACTTGGTTACCGGGCCTGACGGCGTCGTGCCGCTCCTACAACGCGTGCCAGAAATTCGCGAGTATTTGCGACGGGAATGGCACATCGAGCATGCGACACTGGAGGTTGAACCTGTCCCCTCAGAACATTGCTCATTGGATTATCATCCGGAGAGCTGATTAGTTCTCGCCGGAGGTTTAGCTCACCCCGTCGCGGTCAAGAATGGCCGTCCACCGGCCATGGCGATACATCACGCGAATGGGAAGGTCGAAAAGCTCGCTGAGCCGCCGTGAGCAAAGCGTCGTGCGGATAGGGCCAGCAGCGAGCACACGTCCTGCACGCAAGAGCAGGGCATGGGTAAATATTTCTGTTATTTCCTCGACGTGATGTGTGGTTAGCACAAGGGTGGGGGCACTCGGCCTCTGCGAAACAAGCTCGAGTGTGTGCAAAACGAATTCGCGACCAGCCAAATCGAGGCCTGCGCAAGGCTCGTCGAGAATCACAATCTCGGGTTTCCGCATGAGTGCCCGAGCAATGAGCAGGCGCTGGCGCTCGCCGGTGCTCATTGCTCCAAAGGGCTTTTCGAGCAAGTCTTGTGTGTGCGTTTCGACTGCGGTTTGCACGACGTGGCGAAGTTCCGCTGATGTGGGGGGGTCGAAAAGGTTGAGATGTGCGCGCGCCCCCGTGATAAGAACTTCGGCCCCGACGAGGTCAGGCCGAATCATTCGCATCAGAGGTTCGCTGACAAAAGCAATGCGGCGGCGCAACTGCGTGAGGTCCACTGCGCCGAAGCGATGACGCAGGACACAAACCTCGCCCTCGGTCGGCCACAGATACCCGCACAGAATGTTCAATAAGGTCGTCTTGCCTGCACCGTTGGGACCGTAGAGAACCCAATGCTCGCCGCTGCGCACTGTCCACGAAACGCCATCGAGAATCCGGCGATTCTCACGTTCAAGCGTGATATTGTTCAGCGCGATAACTTCGTCATAGTCTGTCGTTTTTTGCTCCACTGATGACGTCCTTATGAATGATGCTCGGGGGGCAATGCAATGTCACAGCCAAACATGTTGGGTATCATCCAGAACTGCTATCGCAACAAAAGGGCTTCTTATTCTCGCACTGATGTTTTGTTATCAATTTTCGAGCACTTTTGCCGCAGCGGAGACTACACGTAGCAGCGAATTGCTCTTCGAGCGGCGAGCATTCCCCCAGCTCAATCTCGAAGTGGATTACACGCCGGCAGATGCTCGGTGGGTCGACGACGTTGTGGCGCGCACCGATAGTGCGCGGCGTATCCTGAATAAGTTGATGCCTGATGCTTTGCTCGCGAACGTACGCGTGGTGATCGCTCCGACGAAAGAAACATTTTTGGCTCTTGTGGGTGGATGGGCAGAGCACTCCGCTGCTGTGGCTTTGCGCACTCGCCCGATTCCAACGATCGTGATCAACGCCGATGCGTTGCGAACTGTGCCCCCCGTGGAATTCTCGCGCACGCTGTTGCACGAGCTTGTGCACTGCTATCTTGGTCTGCGCCTCAAAACTTCTCTGCCGCGTTGGTTCGAAGAAGGGGTGGCTGTGATCGCAGCCGATGAAGTGAACTTCGATGACGCTGCTGAGGTCGCGATTGCTGCCTTATTGCACAGGACTATTCCCCTCCGCGAGCTTGCTTGGCATTTTCCCTCCCAAGCGGAGCGGCAGCGGCTGGCATATCGTCAATCGGCTTCTGTCGTGCGGTTTCTCATGAACGAACAAGGGGGCACACTCTCGTCGCTCCTTGAGCCCTTTCTTGGTCCCGATGGTGAGCGACGCATTGCAGAACTGTGGAACCCACTCTACCTCGAACCACTGGAGCTGCGCTGGAAGCACTCTGTCATTTCGTGGCAGAGCTGGGTTATTGCGCTATCGCGCTCTGGCTCCTTCTGGGTGCTTGTTGCGCTCTTGACAGTGCTTGCGTGGTATCTCCGAAAGCAGCGCAGTATAGCTCAGCGCCGCCAATGGGAGGAAGAAGAGCGCATCTATGGTGTGTTCGATGAAGATGAACGACAAAAGCCAGCCCTTGAAGAGCGCGAAAAAGAGCAAGAAGATGGGGCACGGCCCCCGTGG
The DNA here is from genome assembly GCA_049968255.1 of Candidatus Sumerlaeaceae bacterium. Taxonomy (GTDB): domain Bacteria; phylum Sumerlaeota; class Sumerlaeia; order Sumerlaeales; family Sumerlaeaceae; genus DRVG01. The sequence continues at coordinate 113,672 of JBMFRB010000005.1, forward strand.
TACGGGGGTTGAAATTTATAGCGCATCCTCTCCCCGTTCTCCTGTGCGGATGCGGTAGGCATCGAGGACGTCCATTACAAAGATCTTCCCGTCACCGATGTGTCCCGTGCGCGCATTTTCCATCACGCACTGCAATGCCTTGTCGAGCATCTCGTCCTCTAGCACGACTTCGATCATGACCTTGGGTAGGAAGTAAATGTTGTACTCAACACCGCGATAGATCTCTTTGTGACCGCGCTGTCGGCCGTAGCCTTTTACCTCCGTAACGGTCATGCCTTTGATGCCGAGCTCGTTGAGAGCGTCGCGCACCTGATCGAGACGATGGGGCTGAATGATGCATTTGATGAGTTTCATCGCTATACACTCTCGACTGATATGAACTCTTCTCGCTTTGTGAACTTAGGCCGCATAGGCACTCTCGCCGTGCTGCGTGAGGTCGAGACCCATACGCTCGTCGTCTTCACTCACACGCAGGCCGATTGTCTTGTCCACGAGCTTGAGGATCAAGAACGATACGAGCGCCGTGTAAGCAAGCGTGGCAACCACCGCAACCGCTTGCACCGCGAGCAGGCGCAGCCCACCATGGATGAGGCCCTGATTCGCACCGATCGATGGGTTGATCCAGTTGCTCGCGAAGACGCCCGTGAGCAGCGCCCCCAGGGTGCCACCGACTCCGTGAACGCCGAAGGCATCGAGGGCATCATCAATACCTCGGCGGGCACGCCAGGTCACAGCCCACGCACATACAACACCTGCTATGCCGCCAATGACCAAAGCTGCGATTGGGCCCACATAACCCGAAGCGGGAGTAATCGCAACCAAACCAGCAACGGCGCCTGAGGCAATGCCAAGCGCCGTCGGCTTCTCTTTCTCGAACCAATCGTAAAGCAGCCAGGCGACTGCGCCGCCACATGCTCCGCAGTGCGTGGCAACGAACGCAGCGACAGCCACCGAGCCACTGCTCAACGCACTCCCTGCATTGAAACCAAACCATCCGAACCAGAGCAAGCCGGCACCCAAAAGCGTGAAAGGCAAGGAGTGCGGCAAGAAAGGAGTGCGCGGGAATCCGCGGCGAGGCCCAATCATGAGGGCCGCCAGGAGCGCAGTGATGCCGCTGGTCATGTGGACAACAGTGCCCCCCGCGAAATCAAGGGAGCCGATTTGCTTGAGCCAGCCTTTTTCACTCCACACCCAATGGGCGACTGGATCATAGACAAGGGTAGTCCAAAGGACCACGAAAACAAGATAAGCTTTAAACTTCATTCGCTCGGCGAAGGCACCAGCTATGAGCGCGGGTGTGATAATTGCAAACATGCACTGATAAATCATAAACACGCGGTGCGGAACGGTCGCGCTGTAGACGGCGTATGGAGTGAGTCCAACGGCACGACCGCCGAACCAATTGAGTGAACCAAGAAATCCAAAGTCTCCGACGCGGAGCGATGAGGGGCCAAAGGCGAGGGAGTAACCAAAAAGGTACCACTGCACAGTGACGACGCCGAGCGCCACAAAGCAATGCATGGCAACAGACAGCACATTCTTGGCTCTGACCAAACCGCCATAAAAAAAGGCCAATGCTGGAGTCATGAGCATGACCAGCGCGGCGCTCATGATGAGAAAGGCAGTGTCGGCCTTATCAATACTGCTTTCGGATCCGTGCGCGGAAGGAACGGCGACACGGCCCGCAAGGATCAAAACAAGGAAGCCCAGGGCGGAAAACTTCAGAATGCTCGCGGGAAAACCATATCGTGTCCTCGTAAGATTGCGCATAGCTTCTCTATTCCAGTCGTGTTGAGTCGTTTCCACGTATGGAACGAACGTTCCAGCAAGTACTGGGCCAACGCGCTGGAGCTGAATTTATGCACGATGCCGAGCGAATCCCCGCGGGTTATGCTTCGATTGCACCAGACGGGTGGTGCTTTGTTAGCGCTTGGGTGCTGCAACGGCAGCAGCTCCGTGGGGGCAGGCACGGGTTGTCCACCCCGGTTGCGAAGGTAACATCTCTTATTCCGTGACGAGCGGATAAGCACGGATTTCGATGCGGTCTATGGTGAAGTTCCCTTCTTCGAGCAGACCGTTGGGCGGAGGACTCAGTGTATCCAAGAGATCGAAGCCAACGCGCAAATCTCGCCGTGACGGCGAATTGAGGCCGGGCCCCGGCTCGGCGGTGATATTCGGCATTCTTGCTGACAAATCGCCTGAGATGTCTGGGCGAATGTCGAGACTCATCGGCGTGTGGAAAATCATCGTGTACCAACCGCCGGTGGTCTCACTTCCCAGTTTGTCGGGATTGCTCGAACCGATACCGGGCAAAGCTTGCGCGGCAATCGTGTTGTTGATTGTCCCAGCGGAAAGCGCTCCACCGATCTCGAGTTTCTGCGACCACGAGAAGCGAATCGAGCGCGCCCGGAACCGGAGCTGTGGATTGCGGTTCGAGCTCGAGGTGGAGCTTGCGTGGAAACGGATCTTATATTGCTTGCCAGGCTCGACACGCAGACGGGCGGCATAATTGGCATCCGTCCCGAAATCGATAGCGGCAACTCCCAAACGCGTTCCGCCGAGCTGATTATTGAATCCCTCCGAGCTCACAGTGACGCCGAAGGGGCCCTCTGCGTAGGCTGGCGCGTAATTGTTGTCGCGCACGCCGTAATCGCCCTCTGTCCCTGACGTGAAGACCATGCTGAAAAGATCCTTCACAGCACCCGGCCGCGAGGATGCAAGCTCGCCCGCATCGCTGCTGGTGGGCGCGAACGTCTTCACCGGTGCGACAGAATTCGGAATCGTGCTCGCCGGATAGGTGCCGAGCACGAGTTCTGTGAGGGCGATATAGCCGCTGTCCTGAGGGAATGTGGCATAGGCCTCGAAGCCGGCAGCGATGCCTTCGGTGCCGCCGTTTGCCAAAAGGTAAGGAACGTCCACGGGATCGAAATCCACGCGATAGAGCGAAGGTTTTGTGGGATCGGTGGAAGGCCGCAGCTCCTGCTCAAGCAACTCATCCGAAGCAGACATATTTGTGTGATTGAACACTTCGAGCATCGCGTTCTGTGCGTAGCGCACGGCCAAGCGGAGCCGCAGATTAGGAATGGCATTGAAACTTGAGCCCGAGCCGTAGACGTAGAACTTTCCGCGCACGTATTTGTCCGTGCCGACGGCGCTATAGGGTAGCCATTTTGTGCTGTCGGTCATCCAGCCGGCCACTCGATAGCGCGAAGGATCGGAGACGACGCTGGCGCGCAGGGCCGTGTGCGCCTGAACGTAATCCACCGATGTGGCATTGTTTGGTGTGCGCACGAACGTGTTCCAGCCAGCAGCCGTGGTCAAGGCATCCTGATAGGCCGGCGTAAATGGCGGTGGGAAGAAGAAATCCAGCGTCCGTTTCATGACGGAATCGCGCGCGTCCTCGTCCACGATAGTCTCGAAGGGGAAGGCGAGGTACACCAGCTTATACGACCCCGCATATTGAACGCCCGCGACCGCGCCAGTTGTGCTGGCCGCCATCGTGTAGCGCGCATCGTCGAAATAGAGGTGCCCCTCGTTCGCACTGCCGGTCTTCGAGACCTGAATTGAATCGAAGCGAACGTTGGGACCATCGATGACATTGTTCGATGCATTAGCCCAGACCGTCGCGGGATCGCTCTGCAAGTTCCAGCGGATCTCGCGCCAACCGGTGAAATTGATCATGAGCCAGTTGTTTACGTAGATCTCGTTGTCTGAATCGCGCAGCGCAATTCGCACGCTATGCCCCGAGCCGTCGCCGTAGATCCAGATCGAGAAGGTGCTGGTAGCGGGTAGCTCTGGCAATGCGCTGTTGTAAAGGCGGATAAAATTGCCAGTGCCCCAGACGTAGTAAAGGTCACCCGATCCCGCTGCGCGCAGGACAGGTGTTGTAGCAATGCTGAAAGCTGACGCAGCGTCTGCGTTCGTTTGGGAGCTGTAGTTCGGATCCTTCCAACCTCCGATGGTTTCGAAATCATCGAGCTGAGAACTACCGCCACCATAATAAAGGGCCGCTAGAGAGCCACCGCTGGTGGTGATGACGTCAGGGTAGCGTACAGCGTATCGGGGGCCCGTCCCATCATCGAAAGCAAAGCTTCCCAAGCCGGCAAAAATGTTGCCGGTCGCCGGCAAGACGGTATTCACGCCGGAGCTATCGGCCACATAGTTGGCGCGTAACACCGTGTCCACAAACGTGGTTGAACCGCCCCGATCAAGATCCCACGCAATCTCTGCGCCGCTTATGAAAAGTTTACCGCCAGCATTAAGATAATTTGTTATCTTTGTTTGCTGCACGGGGGTGATCGAGATGTCGGTGGTCGGGTCGGTCGTGCTGACTTCCGCCTGGATACCACCAATCCAGATAACGGCAGCATAATTCGCCAGATCCACGTAGTTGAGTTCGATCGCCTCGTCCTCGCACGAATCGAACGCAATGCTGCGTCCCCAAGCAGCTACAGCGTTAGCATGCTCGGTGATGTAATCGAAGGTGTTCATCTTTGCAAGCCGCTGGCGGTAGAGCGTGCTGCCGCTCCAGGGCACAGCCTGACGTGTCGCGATGTCGAGTTTGTCAAAGCCATTCACAATAAGGACCTTCGGCGCTTGGGGATCGGACGATGTGCGCACTGCCATGACTTCTGTGGGAAAGCTTTCCCCACCTTGGTTCGTGGCGGTGACGTAGAAGAAGTAGTTGGTGTCGGGTGTCAATCCGCTCAGAACGTAAGTGGTTGTTGCACCGCCACTAATTTCGATAGGGGCAGGAAATGCACGGCCATGACTGCTGACGTAGAGCCGATAACCGGTTGCGGCGTCGCCGCGCACACCTTGCGAATCGGTCAACGGCTGATCCCACTGCAGGCGCACCGACGTGGGGCCCGTCTGCACAACCCGGAAGTTGCGGGGCGGCTCCGGCAGCAAGTAAACGGGTGTACCGTTGCGATTGGCCCAGAACTTCACAATGCCTTGATAAATCGCCCGACCCATGACTTGCCGGAACTTCGGATCATGGTAAAGCGCCATGTCCGTTGCGTTGTCGTGAAATAGCCATTCGCCGAGGAAAATGGGCATGAGGTCGCCTACGTTCGAGGGGCTGTTTTCGCTATAAGTACCGTAACGCTTGCCTATGCCATGATTGATGAATTGGCTACTGTAACCTTTCTGACAGTCATTGAGCACCTCATCGTGGACGAAGTTGCGGAAGGTATCGTGCCACGTGCCCTCGTAGCCGGTGTAGACGTAAGTGTCCATACCGCGCGCTGTTCCGTCGAAGGCGTTCGTGTGTGAACTAATAAAGACGCTGTCCTGCGCGGGTGCGCCATAGGCCACGGCGGCATCGCGAAGCCACCGGCCAAAACGCGGCCGTGCTGGCCAGCCATCTTGCTCGTCGTTTCCTGAACCGTCGTAAAGCGAACTTGGAGCACCGCTATATTGGATGTGATAGCGTGCTTCTTCCTCAAAGCGCGGCTTGCCGCTTGTCCCCGCGTTGCCGCGGGTGATGAGCCCCATGCCGCCGCCAAATCGCACAGCGTCGGCGCTGACGTAATGTGTAGTTGAGCTCGAATCGTTTAGCAGCTCGACGCTGGCCCGTGTCTGATTTACTCCGCTTTCAAAGTAGAAGGTGCCAAGGTAAATCCACGTGAAACGGCGCATCCGTTGGTCAACGTAAGCGTCGGTGGAGCCGCCGGCGTGATAAATTCGATAGTGAGCCTGCGGTGAGCGATTTGTGTAGGCCCCATGCGTGACGTAGACATTATACCAGCCGTCAGCAGGAATTTGGGGAACCCACCGCGCCGTTGCGGTCGGGGTGCCCGTGACACATTGCACCAGCCGATTCGTGCCAGAGGTGAACGGGTCTACCCCTGAGGGATAAGGGGCAAAACCATTCTTGTAGCCGGCAAGGGAACTATTGAACCAGCCACTCCCTGTTTCGTAGTACCCTTTTGTGCCATCCCAGCCATCGTCGTTGTCCACCACAACCATGTTGGGATTGAAGTCGGATTCGCGCACACTGAAGACATCCGCCCCAGCGTTATAGCAGTAGGCCCACACCCACTGATTCACAAGCTCAACGTTAGAGAAATCCTCGATATTTTCTTGGCTGAAGCCGCGCTGAAGTCCCCAGTAATCCGATGTGTCACGCCACGTCCAGCCGTGGCCAGGATTGAGATAGACCGCCTTGCCAGTCAATGCGCCGGTGGGTCGAAGGCCAGCCGGCCGGGGATATTGATTGAGGCGAGGTTCGCTCTCTGGAGCAGGCGGGCTGGACGGGCTGGTTGCCTGATCGCCAACAGCAGGTGCTTTTGCAGTATCCGGCGTCGTATCAACGGGTGGGGGCGACTCATGGGGGAGCAGCGTGTCGAGCGGCACAAATTCCGTCGATTTCTGGGCTCGTGCATAGATCGCAAAAGACCGGACGGGCAATTGCTGAAGATTGCGGATGACCGCCTCTGAGATGCGATCGAAACGCGCTTGCACTGCGGCAGGTGAACTCACAAAATCGTCGGGGAAAGTGAAATAGACCGCGATCTCGTCGCCACGCACAACGACATCGCTTAGCGACGTCGCTAAGGGAAATGCCACCGTTGCAGCATCGTCGCGCTGCAGAGTCTTATAGCCTTCGAGAACGGCCTGAAGGATGGCACGTGCCCTTGTGGCAAGATCTTGAGTATCCGCCTGCAAGAGTTCGGGCCGCTTGATCGTCACATACCCATCGGACGTGGGCAAAAGCACAACGGGTACGCTCGACTTGGCCCGTTGGCTGGGCCATGGCCGACCTTCGGCATCTAAACCCAGGTCGCTGAGCTTATCATGCGATGCTGGTTCGGCTCCAAGCGGGAAAAAGCTTACGGTCGAGAAAACGACCACGAGCAATGCCGTAGCGCGAAACAAAATCATCCTTACCCTCTCCTTTGCAGCACGCCGTTGGCTGCAACGCGTGCCGACCTAATCATAAAACAAACTCCGCAGCCCAAACGGAAGATTCAACGACAATACGGACGCTTTTGGAGCGATCTCATGCATGATTTCGTCAAAAGCACACCAGTTTCTGGATTGCATCACGCAACGATCGCGCTGCTTCTGCGATCATTTTCGTCACATCGCCGCCGCTTGCTGCTGGAAACATGATCGAACGCGACGCATTGATGAGAAATCGCGGATTTTCACGAGCTCCGATCGCATCAAGGATGTCCTCAAGGCTGCCCCCCTGCGCGCCGACACCTGGCACAAGAAAAGGCAACGTTGGGGCAACTTCGCGCACACGGGCAGCATATTCAGGGCGGGTGGCTCCCACGACTAATCCGACATTGTCGTATTCATTCCACGCGACCGCTTTTTCCGCTATTTTAAGATAAAGATCGTTTTTTAGCAAGAAATCTTCCGCGCCGGGGTTCGAGGTCAAGCACAGGAGGAAGACTCCACGCTCAGGCCACTGCAAAAAGGGCTCGATGGCATCCTTGCCCATGAGAGGATTCACTGTCGCCGCGTCGAAATGCGCCTGCTCAAAAATTGCGCGAGCATATTGGCGGGAAGTATTTCCAATGTCTCCGCGCTTGCCGTCGAAAATGACAAGCTGCTCCCCACCCAATTCGCGTACGAGTTCCGGTATGCCGACGCCTCCACCCATCTCCAGCTCGAAAAAAGCCGCGTTTGGTTTGAAGGCTGCAGCATAGGGAGCGGTTGCGCGCACTACAAGTTCACAAGCTAACTGTTTGGCGACTTCGGGTTCTTCGACGAGCTGTTCTGGGGGAACGCGCACCGGTTTCGACGCAGCAATCCCCTCGCCACTCGTGAGAAAATTTAAAGTCAGAGGCTGCGCTTCGAGTATGGCCAAAAGTTCCTTGCGCATCGACCGAAGCACGCTCTCGTGCTCAGGGTCCAGCCCAACGCACAGATGAGATCGTTGGCGCTGACACGCTTGAACAAGGCGCTGGTTGAAACTCACCATCGTTTTTCCCTTCCCAGACTTCAGTGGCTATGTCGAAGACGCCAGTAACTGTACATGTGCTTAGAGCAAAACGGTCAAAAGGTTGATGCCGGGCTTCCGCAGCCTCACGCGCAGTCGGAGTCCGTCGCGCTGGATGTCGGGAATTGGCACTGGAGCATCGTTGATCTCGAGGCTGCGCATGGGGCGCGGTAGCACAAATTCCACTGTGTCCGGCGGGTAGCGGTTGTCGAATTGCGCTTCGATTTTCATTCGGCCCTTTTCCAAGGGCAAGATACTGCCGCCCAGAAAGGCACATTTGCCCCAATTCGCAAGATAGACCTTGGCTCGCAAGGGCTGCATGACTTCGGCCAGGACTGGCGGCGCCAACCACCAGAACTCGCGATTGACACGCGCTCGCTCAACGCGCTCATGCGCCTGCTCGGGGCCGTCGAGATTCATTCGCACGCGCAGATAAATTTGCGGCAGCGTGATATAGCCTGAGTTGTTGCGGTAGATCGTGCGGAAGGGGTAGCGATACGCACCCTCATCCCAGTTGGGATAGGCAGCATCAAAAATTCGGACATAGCGTGTGACTGCAGCTTCTGCATATTTGCGCAACAGATCGAACAGTTCGGGCTGAACGCCGTTGCCAGAGATGAGAGAGGTCACGTTCCAAGGATAGCGATCGAGCTCTCCTGCGAGGAATCCTTCGCCTTCGTGAAATCCGACGACAAGGCGCGAGCTCGCTTGGAGCAAACCGAGCTCTTGGGCATATTCGTTGTAAGCAAAGCGACTGACAGCAGGCACAGCAGCCCGCGCAGCAGCATACAAACCGTAAAGAAATTCCTCGGTGCGGCCTGTTTCACGCGCAAGCTTTGCATAGGCGAGCATCCCGGCGTAGGTGGCATTCGTGCAGTCGCCAGCACCGGTGCCATGGCCATGCACGCCGTTAGACGCCCTGAGCCATTCCCAATCGTCGGTCACAGCAAACCAGGAAAACATTCTTTCAACCGCCTGCCAGTTTTTGGCAACCCATTCCCATTCGCCAAGGTATTTGACGGATGTATAAAGGCCGTACAGCGAGAGGCCATTGCCCCAGTCCTGATCGTAGCGATCGAAGTAGGGGCCCTCGATGAAATAGCTCCACCAGAAGCGCAGGCCAGAAAACGGCTCGACTGAGTCGTACCACAAGTCACGCTGAAGATAGGCGGGCAGAATGGCCCGGGTATTGGCCACAAGTTTTTCGCGAAGATCTGGGGTAAGAAAGCTATAGGCCTGGAACGCTTGTGTGCGCCCCTTATAAAGCACGTCCACACCAGGCGCCGTTATTGTTGTTGCCAACTCAGAACACGATTCGTTGAGCAGGGCTTTGAGCTCTGGTTGCCCAGGCACAGCCAAAAGGCCTCGCTCATCGAGCGGTGGCACGGGCAGATCGTAGTGCCAAACATGGAGGGGGCTGCTAGTGCGTAATGTGGGGGCGATCTTCTTTTTGCCGCCCGCCGCGAGGATCGCCGAAACCCCTCTCGCCTGGGCAAAAAGGGGACCGGTAAACGTCACCACACCGGTCGCTGTTGTTTCCGGCGTGCGAGCGGGATAGCCGAGCGCCTTTTGCACGAAATTCACTTGAGGCGGAAGAACGAGGTAGGGCGAGAAATCAGCCGGAAGTGGAATTGGGCTTTCGAATCGTGTCAGCTGATAGATCCTCACAAAGTTCAAATCGGGAGAAACCCGAAAGTACTCGTCGGTGGCGGTGGGAAACCACAACCCAAGTCTGAGCCATGATTGAAGGGTTTGGGAAGCCTCGGTTGGTGGCACGTCGGCAAGGGCAGCCACAATGCTCTGCCAGGACTGTTCCGCGCCAAGCACCTCCCGGACACGAATACCGAATGGGTAAACTACATGAAGGCGCGGTGGCTTTTTGCTTTTGCCCACGCGCCCCACGGCGAGGTCCACGGCCCCATCCTTTTCTGTGAGGTTGCCTGCGCCATCGGTTATTAGGGTCAAAGCTGGGCATGTTTTGCCTTTTCGCGAGACAAAAAGGTAAGCCTCTCCCTCAGCAATGGCGGGAACGCCAAGAACACTCGCCAGCGTGGCTGGAGGTATTCTCAGCGCGGAAACAGGTTGCTCGCCGCTGGCACGCAAAACCAGAGCATCTCCCTCTTCGAGCTGGAAAACTGCGCCTGGATAGAAGACGTGGGAGCGAACGCTATAGCGAATTTGGGCGCCTTGATAGTTTCCCTGCACCCGCAATGCTTTGTGCCACGCATCAATGCCGGCGTCGGTCTTGTCGCGCGCGATCTCGACGTTGGTTACTGCATCGAGGCGCACACGAAACTCGGGTGGGAAACGATTCTGCACACCTGTGGGGCCCACTTCGGTCACGGCAGGCAATCCGTCGGAAAAGAACAGGCCGAAGCGCCCAAACCCTGGGCGCTTGTTGAGGATAAGTGAGCCCGAAGCCTCGGGATCGGCAGCGACAACGGCGGCGAGTGCCTCATGGGTGGCGATCGCAGAAGCCACGGCTGGCCGGATTGGCAGTTCGAGAGCTTGCGGCGGGCGAGGCACAAAGGCAAGCGTGAGCGGTTCGCGACGGATGCCCACTTGCGAACGCCCGAAGCAACCGCGCAGCTTAATGGCTAAAACGTTACGTCCCTCGACAAAAGCGGTCGGCGGGATATAATAGGTGCGCGGCACGCCGAGATCGGAAATTCCTCTCCCACTGGTTTTGCCGACAATCTGGCCGTTGAAATAAGTTTCATCGTCGCCGTCGAGATCGCCAATCGTGAGTAAGGCACCGAAACTCGACTGGCCGGGTACTTCGACAAGAGTGAAAAGCGTAAGAGACTCAGCATTGCCCAACGACAGCAACTTGATGGGTGGGATGGGTTTGGCACGAGAGGTGACTTGGTCGGCTGAAGCCGACGGCGAGAGTTCGGACGAAACGAACCACTTTACACGGGACAGATCCACACCACGAAACTGCACATCCGCTGCACCACACTCCGTGGAAGCCGCGCACGCGGGACACAAGCAATGGAAAGCCCCTGCCACGGATGCTAAGGCCACAAAAAGAGCTCGTCTCATGATCTTTGGCCAAAAGCGGCCGAATTTGATCTTCGCGAACGTCATGCGTGATCTAGGCTCTTCCGAACGGAACGCAATTCCTGCAACCGAAAAGCGGGTGGGCACAGGGTGCGTCGCCGAACGCAAAGTTGCATAACACGCTGAGAAAGAAAAATGACGGGACAGAGGCCACCCGTATCTGGGGAAAAAAAGAAACTCAGAGAAGACTTTTGTGGCTATTTGGGTTGCAAAGGGGTTTTAAACCGATCTAATCATATGCATTGTGCATTTCACGAATAAGGCGGGAAACGCAGACCATGCGCCATAACGCGGCCACGTTCTTCTCGCACAGCGATACCTTGGATGTGGGAAGTTCTAGCGTCCACTCCATGTCACCGAAAGTGATCTCTTGGTGGCCTTTGAGGGAAATTCTCACTTTGCTCGCAGTGGTGGCCCTGGTTGGGCGAGGTTTCGCTGCTTTCCCCTCGCCAGATGACTGGCGCGACATAACGATTTATCAAATTATCACTGACCGATGGGACGACGGTGATCCCTCCAACAACACGCTCAACACCACGTACAACCCAAGTGCCGGGGACAAAACACACGGTGGCGACTTCAAAGGCATCCAGCGTCGGCTAACGTACCTTGAAGCCTTAGGCATAAACGCCATCTGGATCTCCCCCATACCACTCAACGCTTATGGGGAGTATCACGGCTATGCGGCGCGCAACTTTACGCAGGTGGATCCACATTGGGGCACGTTGGCCGACCTGCAGGCGATGGTAGCAGCTTGTCACGCGCGCGGAATTGGCGTGATTCTCGATGTTGTGTGTAACCATGGCGGCAACCTCTTCAACGATAACCCCTATTTGGCGCCGCCCGCCAGCTACACGCTGGCCTATCGCGATCCATCGCGGACACATGCTGCTCCCTTCAGCTCGACAGCGTACTGGCACTCGCAGGGGTCCATTGGCAATTGGACGGACCCTGAGCAAATTTTAGGGGAGCTTTTCGGGCTCGATGATCTCAAAACTGAGGACCCATACGTTCGCACGCAGCTCACGAACATTTGGTCGAATTGGATCACTGCAACGGACGTCGACGGCTTTCGCATTGATACGGTGAAGCACGTCGAGATGGGTTTTTGGCAAACGTGGGCACCTGCTGTTCGAGCCAACGCAGCCAGCTTCGGTAAAGCGAATTTTTTTATGTTCGGCGAGGTGTTCGAGGGCAGTGAATCAAAGTGTGGCTCATACACAGGCACGATGGCCGGTGGGGCTTTTGCTTTGGACAGCGTGCTTGATTATCCGCAGTACTATCGCACAAACAGCGTCTTTGGCACAGCATCCGACGGAGCCCAGTCCCTCGCAGACCATTTCAGTGCGCTGCCAATTTACTACGATCCTGCGGCGCAGTATCGGCTGGTTACCTTTCTAGATAATCATGACAATCCGCGTTTCCTCTCGTCGACATATGCAAATAATAAGATTGCACGTCTTCATGCAGCCCTTGTTTACTTACTAACGTCGTACGGGGTCCCGTGTGTTTACTATGGAACCGAGCAGTACTTCAATGGTGGCGGCGACCCATATTGCCGCGAAGACATGTTCGATGGACAGTTCGAGTTTGGCCCTTCCCTAGGCAATAATTTTGATCAGACGAGTTTCGGATATCGCCTCATCCGTGAGCTCAATCAGTTGCGACGCAGCTACAGCGCGTTGCGTCGCGGGTCGCTAGTTATTCGTGAAGTAAGTAGCTCGCCGGGCATCTTCGCCTATTCACGCATTGACGGGAGTCAGGAGGTGCTCGTCGTCGTCAACACGTCGGACAGCGCAAAAAGCGGCGCAGCGTGGCAGACAACCTTCGCGCCCGGGACGGTGCTCGTGAATCTTTTCGATCCTTCGCAGACAGTAACGGTCAACTCATCGCAAAAGGTCCCTGCAGGCACTCCCATCGTCGGAAACGGTTATGCGGTTTTCGTGCCGGTGACAAACGCCGTGGATTTTGAGCCAGAAGTTGTGTCAGTGAGCGTTGCCCAGGGGGATTCGCTCGTCACGCCGTTGGATCCTCTTACGGTCAGTTTTAGTAAACCAATGAATCGCGCAAGCGTGACGGCGGCGCTCGCGTTTGACCCAGTCGTGACAGGAACCCTGACTTGGGATTCGAATTCGAGCGTCCTCACCTTTACGCCGTCAGGCACATGGCCGAGCCTGTCGAACATGCGGCTGTTCATCTCTGCAAGCGCGCTCGACGCCACAGGCCAGCCCCTGCGAGGTGGGTTTGAGCGGGAATTCCGAACAGTTTATTCAAGCGGGAGCACGGGAGGCGGAACTGCGGATCCCACCATCGATGGCACAATCATCGGCGATCCGCGCTGGCATACGCCGGTGGCCATTCAGACTGTGCAAACTGGCTTTGGCGATAACACGGATCCCACACCTGATGGCAACAGCGGCGGGAGTGAGCTCGACCAGCTTTTCGTCACCTCCACAACCACCACACTTTACCTTGCCGTGGCGGGAAATTTGGAACCAAACGGCAACGCCATCATTCTCATGTTTGATACGAACGGCCTGGCTGGAGGGGCAAGTGTTTTGGACGCCACCGGCGCAACCTCCACGTGGCTGGGCTCGGTGCCTAATAGTGCTGCCGGCACGAAAATGCCAACGGGTTTCACCCCCGATATTATCCTGGAAGTGCAGGCGCACTCGCCGAACCAGACATTAAGCCTTTACGCCTATAGTTTCGACGCTACGGGCAAACTGGCAAGCGAAGACACCGTCGGCCAGGTGGAGGCGACCCCGGGCTTTCCGACAGCCGACACAATCACGGGAACGATCAGAGGCACAAGTTACACTTTTCAGCTAGCCCTGAACAACAGCCACACCGGCCCAGTGAGCGCGGGCAGTTCCGCTGCAAATCCGACGGGCGCCGGCGCCGCAACCGGCCTCGAAATCGGGATTCCACTTTCGCTGCTCGGGAATGGCCCTTATCAGATACTTGTCGGGCTGACGGGCGCAAGCGGCTTTTGGTCGAATCAGTTTCTGCCACCGATGAACCCTGGGACAAACCGTGGCTGGCGTCCAGACCTTTCAACGCGCGGCATCACTCCTTACACATACTATCTGCCGGTCACCCTTAGCAGAGTGGAAATGGATTAGAAGCGAAAGAGAACCGCGGCGCTCGGTTCCTCTTTCATTCCGCTAGGCTGTGAAATCAGCTCCTCTGTCACGGCGCTTACCAATGTTAGAGCCACCCTGCTGCCCTGAGCGCGCGGCTGAAAGCCTGAAAACAAACGACACGGCGTTCGCAGTATCAAGCGGTTACTGCAAAGAAATTGAAAACTAAGCAAAAAGAACTGGTTCGACTTCTGACGTGGTTAATGCCCCAAGCCTCGCCTTATTATGCTCAAATGCTTTCCGAAGTATGTAGGGCGTCGGAATTTCCCCCTGAGCAAGGGCTGCAAACTGCCATCCTCGGCAGAGAATGTTTCGAGTGAGCATAGATTGCTCGAGACCTCAGAAGCCGGAGTAAGTTCCTACTGCACTGGCGCAGTGCCGCTGCAGGGGCATTACATGCGAGTGCTCACGTACCTTTCTTTTTCCTTTCGTGCGGATCTTGCAGCTTTTCTTCGCAAAAGGGGAATGGCTACTGCGCCTTTTACTGCTCCGCGTCGCTGGGGCGCGTGGCAACCGGGACGATCTCTCGGCAACGTGGAAAGTTCACGCAGCCATAAAACGACTCCCCTGGGCGGTTTCTATGCTTTGCCGAGCGCAAGACCATCGGCACTTTACACTTTGGGCATATCGGGACCTGATCCTGATCCGACAGCTGTGATTTCTGCGAGGTATCGCTCGTGGCGGGGGATGAACCTAGGTATGGCGCAAGAAGCTCCCTCAGTTGTGCCTGATTGTAAGCTTTTTTCAGCTTGATCCGCAAAAGCGGCAAACCTGCACTGCCAAAGACGTTGTCCACGAAAAGATCCCGCCGCTCGCGTGACTCGCGCGAATGACTCGAATCGTCGAGTTCGACGGCGAAGACCGGGTGCCACCGCGGCCGGCGCACTATGAGAAAATCAACATGTTTCATTGCTATTTTGTTGAAATACTTATAATGATCCCTCTGCGTCTTTACGAAGAAAATATCTGCTAGTCGAACCTTGGGCACAACCGCCAACTCCTGCGGCAAAACTTTTTCTAGCAGGTAAATGAATTCGAGCTCGCCGTCACTAAGAAAAGAATCCGTGACGCAGTAAGGAAGCTCCAGTCTCTGCTGGGGTTTTATCCCCAGTAGTGCTGAGAGAATGCTAAACAGGCATCCACGCGGTTTTTCTTTTTCTGGCGCAGATCTTTGACCATTGCTCATCGTCATACTTTCTCCTCCACATCGCCGCCATTCATCGCGGCTTTGAGAATGTGTTCAAGTTCGCTATTCGTCAGTTCGATGGGATTGGCCTTCATGGAGCTCGCGCGGCACGCCTTGGCAATTGCGTCAGGAATGAGTTCCTCTCTGAGTCCAAGTTGAGACAGTGACGGGACTTGTAATTTGCTAACAAATTGTGCTAACCACTGGGCTAACATTTCGGGTTCAGCGTCGGGGTTACCTGTCAAAAGCGTAGCCGCTTCAGCATACCGTCGCAAAGCCTCCGAAGTAGGCTTGCGCT
Source organism: Candidatus Sumerlaeaceae bacterium (assembly GCA_049968255.1). GTDB lineage: Bacteria > Sumerlaeota > Sumerlaeia > Sumerlaeales > Sumerlaeaceae > DRVG01. The sequence goes on from JBMFRB010000005.1 coordinate 129,319, forward strand.
GGCGCAGCGCGGCGATGTTCGTGGCTACCACTGCTGGAATGAGTGCAGCACAAAGGACACCATGCGGCGCTTTGAGGAGGCCGCCAAGTGGACCAGCGAAACCATGAGCTGCGCCTAGCCCTGCATTTGCGAGGGCGATACCGCTGAAAAAAGCAGCAAGAAGCATATCGCTGCGAGCATGGAGGTCGTGTGGCGTGCTGACGACGCGAGGTAAGGCGCAAAATCCGCGGCGCAGCCCTTCGCGACATACTGCATCGGTGAGAGGATTAGCTCGGCGGCAAACAAAGGCTTCGAGCAGTTGCGTGAGAGCATCAAGCCCACTGGCAAGCGTCTGCTGGTGCGGCAACGTGAGTGTGAGTTCGGGATCAAGAATCACCGCCGCTGGAACAAGATGCACGCTGCGCATACTCACCTTAATGCGTTTTGTAGGGACGTCTAGCACAGCATTGCGCGTTGCTTCGGATCCTGTGCCTGCTGTTGTGGGAATGGCAATAAACGGCGCTGCAGGCCGCACGAGCGGTTTTCCTTCCCCCACGACTTCGAGATAATCGAGAAGCACGCCGCCGTTAGTGAGCAAGCCTGCAACCGCCTTGCCAACATCGAGAACGCTGCCGCCCCCAATCGCCACGACAAACTGTACCTCAGCCTGGCGCGCACGGCTCAAAGCTTGCTCGACATCCTCAATCGAAGGCTCACTTTCGACGTTGTGAACGATAAATTGGACGCCACAGGTATCGAGTATTTCAGCAACGCGGGCAGCGCGCTGCGGACTGCGCCCAGTGACTATGAGTGCGCGTCTCCCCGCGCCGTGGACAAGTTCGGGAAGCCCACTCAACGCGCCGAGGCCGAAGCGTACACATCGCGGAAACACCCAATCAAACACTGTCCCAGCCGTCCTCCCCCGGGAAGATGTTTCGGAATTTGATGCTGGTCCGTGGATCGGCCATCATGGCAGCAACCGTATCGCGCCAACGCAGGTAGTGGGCCGTGTGTTTATGAGCAGCGGCGGCTGCTTCATCGCGGTAAACTTCCACCAGCACAAAGCGCGTCAGGTCTTCGAGCTCTTGGATCACATCGAAGCGGGCCACTCCTGGTTCTGCCACGCTGTTGCGCGCATTATCAAGCGTTGCCTCGATGAACGACTGGACGCACTCCGGCTTTACGTGGACAAAAACGTGGACAATGTGCACACGCAATTCCTCCTGGCGCAGAGACTCAGACAGTTGGTGAGTGCTATACACAAAAGGACTTTCCGTGACAAGAGCTTTTCATGATTCCGTGCCGCCTTGACAGTAGCCACAGTAGCGGCGCGAACAGAGGACAGAGAAAAAGAATCGCAAGATTGGCCAGCAAGGGCAAGGTCTCGTCCACCAACGAAAAAGATCCGCTCTCTCGACATGATCCGAGAGAGCGGAACGGTTTCGGTGTTTTTCCGCGCGATTGCTTGCTTACTTTGCGGGGCACGCAAAGATGCTGGCGATGCCATCACCCACGGCGCCGACAAACATAGCAGTGCCATGGAACACTGCCGCTACCGGTGCCAATGGGTTGAAGCACGGGGCTGTATACACTGGCTCACAAACGACAACCTTCTTCGGAGCGTGGGACTTCTTCGGCGCAGCTTTTGCCTCACCCACGAGCGGAACTGCAGCAAGTGCTGCGATCGTCGCTACAGTGAGAAGCTTCTTCATTGCATCAACCTCCATTCCTCAAGAATATCTAACAACCTTGCGGTTCTTCTTCTATATTACCGACAGTATGCACTAGTTTTGCAAGAGTAAAATTGTAAGGAAAGTTTGATGTTTGCAGTCGGCAGTAGGGTGGCTTTGTCGCTCAAGGTAGCAATTTTGCCTTGAACCCACTTTCGGCTGGGGTGTTCATCAAAATTCCTTTTGTTCGTCACTCGCGGGCGAACGGCGGACAAACAAAACGTGGCTAAGATTCAAGGACCAGAGGCGAAGTGAGAACCAAAGAAGATTATCTGAACGCGGCGGGCAAGTTCTTGACGCCCAATTATGGCGAACGCGAGCTCATTCTGGTTCGCGGTGCAGGATGCCAAGTGTGGGATATTGATGGCAACGAGTATCTCGATTTTCTTGCAGGTATTAGTGTCAACAACCTTGGTCACTGCCCACCTGCCGTAGTACAAGCTCTCGAACAACAAATCCGCCAGTTCATGCACTGTTCGAATTTTTATATCATTCCGTCCCAAACGGAGCTGGCGGCCCTTCTGTGTGAGCTTTCCTTCGCTGATCGCTGTTTTTTTTGCAACAGTGGGGCAGAAGCCAATGAGGCTGCTATCAAGTTAGCCCGTCTAAGGGCTAAAAAGACATATGGCCCGGACCGATACGAGATTGTGACCATGCGCAATTCATTCCACGGCCGCACGCTCGCCACAATCTCGGCCACGGGCCAGGAGAAAGTGCAGAAAGGCTTTGAGCCGCTCGTGCCCGGCTTCGTGTACGCCAATTTTAATGACCTTGAGAGCGTCGAGCGTGCTATTGGTAAACGCACATGTGCTATTATGGTGGAACCTGTTCAGGGCGAGGGCGGAGTCGTGCCCGCCACGAGCGAATTCTTGCGGGGGCTGCGGCGCCTTTGCGACGAGCATGGTCTGCTGCTGATTTTCGACGAAGTGCAGTGCGGCATGGGGCGCTGCGGGCGGTTATTCGCCCACCAGGTGTATGGCGTAGATCCCGACATCATGACACTAGCAAAAGCCTTGGGCAACGGATATCCGATTGGCGCGATGTTGGCACGCGAGGAAGTCGCAACGCTGCTGACGCCTGGCACGCATGGCTCGACGTTTGGCGGAAATCCGCCCGCATGTGCCGCCGCTCTGGCCGTGCTGCGTGAGATGGCAACGCACAACTGGCCAGCTCACGCGCAAAAGATCGGAGCCGCGTTCATAGAAATGCTACGGCAGCGCATTGGCCTGCTGCCGAATGTTAAAGAAATTCGCGGCCTTGGCCTTATGGTGGGCATCGAGCTCACACATGCCGGCGCAAGGGTCGTGAAAGAGTGCCTGAAGCGGGGACTCATCATCAACTGCACGATGGGCAACGTTCTACGGCTTCTGCCGCCGCTCATAGTGACGCAATCTGAATGCGAGAGAGCTGCCGCGATAATTAGCGAAGTTCTGCAACTCGACGAGGTCAAAGAAGCGGCCAACCCCAGTTGAGCGACCTCTTCTTCAAGGATCAAATTTCTAAGCGAGGGTGACCAAGATGCGCGATTATTTGCGAGCGACCGATTTCGACACTCAGATCACGCTCGAGCTTTTTCAGCTCGCAGCTGCAATGAAGGCGCGAGCCAAGCGACGAGAGTTTTTGGACGTTCTAAGGGGGATGTCGGGTGTTTTGCTTTTCCAGAAGCCGTCGCTGCGCACGCGCGTCACCTTCGAGTTAGCGATCCAGCAGCTTGGCGGCTATGCTATGTATCTTTCACCCGCTGAGGTGGGTATGGGAAAACGCGAGAGCATTTACGACGTGGGGAAAAATCTCGAGCGCTGGGTGGACATTGTCATCGCCCGTGTTTTCGCCCAAAAGGATGTGGAGGACCTTGCTGCCGCAACTCAGCCGCCGGTGATCAATGCGCTCAGCGACGATGAGCATCCGTGTCAGGCCATGGCAGATTTTTTCACCCTTTACGAAAAAGGTGTGGAGTGGAAGAATTTCCGTTTCGCCTACATTGGCGATGGCAACAACGTTTGCCACTCCCTGATGATCACCGCAGCAAATCTCGGTGTGGAAATGCGCGTGGCTTCGCCTAATGGCTACGAGCCGCTCGCGGAAGTCGTTACGGAGGCACAACGGCGCAATGGACTCAGCGGTGGGAAACTCATCCTCACGCATGATCCGCGCGAGGCTGTGCACAATGCCAACGCTGTTTACACAGACGTGTGGGCCAGTATGGGGGAGGAGCACGAAGCTGAACAACGCAAGGCGATTTTCCAGCCTTATCAGGTTAATGCGGCGCTGATGGCTTACGCAGCGCCTGGCGCGTTCGTGATGCACGATCTGCCTGCTCATCGCGGTGAGGAAATCACCGATGAAGTCATGGATGGTCCTCATTCTATCATTTTTGACCAGGCAGAGAATCGCCTGCACATCCAGAAGGCTATCATTCTCGAATGTTTAGGGCTGCGAGAGAAAGTTACAGCGATGCTGCGCTAGGCGCTGTTCATTTTGTCACGGGTAAAGAGCGCTGTCGGGCCAACAGGCGTCAATGAGATAGAACGCGCAGCGGCACGGTGAAGTCGAGCGGGCGTTTCTGGCAAAAACGTAAGACATCACGTCGCAGCAAGATCTATCGTTTGCCTTCTCAGTTGCCGCTTTCCTCGCCATGGCTATTTGTACGTGAGGATTCGGCAACAGGCGCCGACGGCACGGGCGCGGGTTGTGCTTCTTCGATCATACGGACGGCGCGCTGACTGAGGGGGAACCGAAGCACGACAGTTGTTCCCTTGCCGACGTGGCTTTGGATCTGAATTTTCCCGCCATGCTCTTCAACTATACGCGACACGATGGCAAGACCGAGCCCCGTGCCTGTGGCCTTCGTGGTGAAGAAGGGCTCCTGGATTCGGTCGAGATCCTGAGCGGAGATGCCATGGCCATTGTCGCGCACTCGAATGACATAATGGTCCCTGTGAAGCTCCGTCGCGATCTCAATCATTGCTCCCTCGACACCAGAGAGCGCCTCGAGAGCGTTTTTGAGTAAGTTGAGCAACACCTGCGTCATTTGATTGGGATCGAAATCCACGGGCGGGATTTCATAGTCGAGCGACGTCACCAGCCTTACACCCCGCGCTTCGGCCTCGGGACGAATTGTTTGCAACACACGCTCGATGTGGTAGTTCACGTTCGCCCTTTGCAACATAGGCCGAGAGGGACGCACGGCGGCGAGAAATTCGTTCACCACGCAACCGAGTCGCTTGATTTCCTCAACAATGATGTCGGAGGACTGAAGCTGACGCTGCATCTCTAGGGAACGCGCGCGCTTGACCTTTTGCCGCAACGCACGCTGCAAAAGCTGCGCGTGGATCTGCAGTGAGTTCAGAGGGTTTTTAATCTCATGGGCGAGCCCAGCTGCAAGGGTGGCCATCTGTTTCCAGTACTCGGCGCGACGCCGCTGTTCCTCGGCTCGATACCAAGCGGTCACATCTCGAACGACAATCGTGAGAAGCTCGGAGAACTCATGGTCGGATTGAAACTTGAAAGGACTAAGCGAAATTTGTAGCCACCGTTGCTCATGGCCGGGCAGCTCGACCTCAAATTGCCTTTCTTCGCTTTCTCCAAGCAGGAAACGAGTGATCTTCTTGGCGATCTCGGAGGGAATGGGAAATTCGGTGAGCCGACGCCCGATGGGTTTCGATGGCGTGGCAAGCCCAAGCAGGCGCCAGACTGCCTCATTGGCCAAAAGAATCTCCAGATTCGAACGCACAACCAGAAGACCATCCGCCAGCGCATCGATGATTTTCCGGAGGAAATCGCGGTCGCGCAGCAGACTTGAGAATATCGCTTCAGCCTGTTGCTCGTCAGCTTTGGTTATCTTTTTGACAAATTTCTCGGATACTCGTTGCCCCATAACGCTGTCATCCTCCGCGTAGCCTCACAGATTATAGACGGCATCTCTTGGCTACGAACTGAACTCCTTCTGCCCTGGAAATATCCAAGTACCGGTCATTTTGAATCTGCTCTTCGCCTCAGGACAGTGAGACAAAAGCCGTCGAGCTCGGGCCACTCAGGCCATGTCGAAAAAACTTGGCCGGCGACAGATGGAAACAAGTTGCCGAGGCGCTCGGGCATGGCCAACATAAAATCTTCATGGCTGGCGAGAAAATGTGCTACTACCTCGTGATTTTCGCTGCGCAGGGGCGAGCAGGTCGCGTAAACAATCCGGCCGCCCGGCCGAACCAACTGCGCGGCAAGCATGAGCAGATCGCGCTGGGTCTCGGCAAAGCTGGCAAGGCTCGCCAGCGTCGCACGCCAACGAACTTCGGGATGGCGCCGCACAGTCCCAAGGGCTGAACAGGGAGCGTCTACGAGCACGGCGTCGTAACACTGTGCCTTATTGTGCGCTAGAAGACATATCTCCTCGTAGGGCCGAATCTCAACGCCCGGCGTTTGCAGTCGTGCAAGATTTTCTTGCAAAAGCTCCAGACGTTTCGTGTCGCGATCTGTGGCATGAATTGTGGCCCGCCCACAAGCAAGCTCAGCAAGGTGGGTCGTCTTGCCGCCTGGTGCAGCACAGAGATCGAGCACTTGCTCGCCAGGCCGAGGATCAAGAGCAAGGGAGACGAGCTGGCTTGCCTCATCCTGAACGTAGAAGGACCCTTGTTGAAAAGTCCAGTGTGCCAAAGCGTTGGCAAAATCCTGTGGTGAGTTCAAGATGAGGGCAGTGGGAACGATGTCGCTCGGATGGGAGAAGATGCCGTCCGCTGCCCAACAGCTAGCTAATTCGCTAGGCGTGGTGCGCAGGATGTTCACACGAACCGTCGCACGCGGTTCTTCATTGAGCCATGAAAGTAGCTTCAAAGTGCTGGGCTGGCCATAAGTATCGAGGAATGCTTGCACGAGCCATCGCGGCTGCGACCACCGGACGGAAAGGTCGTAGGCAGGATCGCCGGTGGACGGATAGTTTAGGTTTTCCTGCGAAGCAAGGGCGCGGCCAACGGCGTTGAGAAAACGGATAGCTCCGGCGGACAAGTGCAATGCTTTGCCGATTTCCACCGCATCACTCACCGCTGCATATGACGGCACGCGATCTAAAAAGTGACGCTGAGCACTGATCATCCGAAAGAGATTCAGGATCGATGGGTCCGTGGACGATTTCTTCGCGTGCAGACGCTGCTGAATTTGGTAATCAAGTGTGAGCAGGTGACGAAGGACGGTGAGAACAATCGCAAAAGCAAGGCGACGATCAGGGGCGCTGAGACCCAGGGCCGCAGCGGACCGGCGGACCGCCTCCGGGGCATCTAGTTCTTGCCCGCCAAGAACGGCTGAGAGAACATGGAACGCCACCCATCGGGCAGGCGAGCACCGAGGCGATGGTTGGCGCAGGCAGTGCGGTTTGAGGCTGACCTTTTTCATCATTAGCACGATCCGAACCCACGCGTTTCCTGATTCCAGTTGAAACTTTTTACCCGCAAGTGTCATCCGTGATAAATAAAAAGTTGGGCCTGCGCGTTTAGAATTATGATGAGGTGTGCCCCGAGAAAGTTTTTTCGATGTCATTTTTGCGAAATCCGATAATTCTGACGCGACTATTCTTTGTGCTGATCACTACGCTGGTCGGCTACTGGGTGGGTCGCGTCCAAGTGCCTTCGCGCGGACTCGACTACTCGATTATTGCGTTCTGCCTCGCGAACATCCTTGTTCTCGTTGAAGTCTCGACGAACATTATCTCGTCGAAAAAGATACTCCTGGCAGCTGCAGGTTTGTTAGTCGGCCTTGTGATCGCCTGGTTTGTTTATCCCACGATCCCGCCGAGCGTGTTCGGCTCAGACATCGAGATGGGGCAGCTTCAAGCGCGCATCATCTGCAACCTTGTGTTTGGTTATCTCGGCATCATTCTTGCCATCAAACACGCAAATCGTTTGAGTTTCTCGCGTTTGAATTTCATCATGGCTTCGCCAAGCGACACGGCCAAAATTCTCGACACGAGCGTAATCGTGGACGGCCGCATCAAGGATCTCATTGCTAGCAGCTTTATGCAGGGGAATTTCCTCGTACCGGAGTTTGTGTTGGAGGAACTGCATAAGCTGGCGGATTCTTCGGATCCGAAAAAGCGGGCGCGCGGCCGCCGAGGACTGGAGATGCTCGACGAAATCAAGGACGTGACAAATCGTCTGGCGATTTGCGAGAAGGATTATCCAGACCATCGCGGGGTGGACCACAAGCTCATCGCCCTGGCCAAAGAAATTGGCGGCGAAGTGGTGACGAATGACTACAACCTGCAGAAGATCGCCGAATTCCATCGCGTGCGTGTGATCAACATCAACGAACTGGCGAACCTGCTCAAGCCGACCGTCTTCGTTGGCGAGACGATCAACCTTTTCATCGCCCGCGAAGGCAAAGAGCCCCACCAAGGCGTGGGCTATCTTGAAGACGGGACGATGGTGGTGGTCGAGGACGGTCGCAGCCGCATCGGAACCGAGGTGGAGCTGGTTGTGACCTCGATCCACCAAACATCGGCCGGGCGTATGGTTTTCGCGCGACCGGCAGACTATGTCCAGACGCCGGTGGATTTGCGAAGCGTCCCCGTAGGAGAGGGCCAGACTCGACGACGTCCCGCGAACAGCGTGCCTCACCCAGCGCCCGACTATTCGGGGAAACCCGAAACGACTCATCGCGAAGACTGAACCTCTCTAGTTCTGCCTATGGTTGTCGCACGCACTTTTTGTCACGACTAATCGGGCGCCAGTTTTTCCCAGTCTCCTAATCCTCCTTTTTCGCGACGTTTTTTCCAACAGGAGCAGTTCCACGCACCATGGAGGCCGGTGAGATGCATGCGAATTTCCAGGGTGCGCGAATATAGAACCGGTTAAGTACCACTCTTTAGGAGAGGCTTGGCGATGAAAAATTTTTATTCATCACGTCGGCAGTTTCTGGCGTTGCTGGGTGGTTTCCCTGCCGTTGTCGCTTTAGGAAAGGCCCTCGACACGCTCACGACTCCCACGGCGGCTACGTCCGCGCAAGGGGGACCGTTCTCGCTCCCACCGCTCCCCTATTCTTACGCTGCACTCGAGCCGGTCATCGACGTGCAAACAATGCATCTGCACCATGATAAACATCATGCAGCTTACGTAGAAAATCTGAATAAAGCAATCGCGCAGCATCCTGAACTCGCGAGTAGAGGATTGGAGCAGTTGTTGGGTGACCTTGCTCAGGTGCCGGAGAATATCCGCACGGCGGTACGAAATCACGGTGGGGGGCACTGGAACCACACTTTCTTCTGGGAGCTAATGAAACCGTCAGGGGCGAACAAGGCAAGCGGCGAGCTGGCCGATGCCATTCGGGCGACGTTCATGTCTTTCGAGAATTTTCAGGCACGCTTTGAAGAAGCCGGTCTCAAGCTTTTTGGCTCAGGATGGGTGTGGCTCGTCGTGAATAAGGAGAAAAAGCTAGAGATCCTCACGACTCCCAATCAGGACACACCGCTAGCTGTCGGAGCTCGACCAGTGTTAGGCAACGACGTGTGGGAGCACGCCTACTATCTCAAGTACCAGAATCGCCGCGGCGAGTATCTAAAAGCGTGGTGGAAGGTCGTCAACTGGGATGTTGCAGCGGCCAACTATGCACAGGCGCTCAAAGCAAAATAAAGGTGGCAACAATCCCCACACTGCTTAGCTTCCCCTCGTATGGGAATCGTCGCCACGTCAGAACGGTTAGCTTTTTATTTTGCGAATACGCTTTTGAACGCGAGGGGACGACGAACCTTGCCATCGTCGAACATCGCGAGCGTTTCGTGACGATGCCGCCCGACCCACTCAATCGCCAAGGATGATTTCGGACGAATCACCAACATTGAGCCGCGTGTGCGTGCCCACAACCTTCGCATTATCGCTGATGATCGAGCCCTCGAGGATAATTTCGCTGACCTCGGCGTTTTCGCCAATGATCGAGTTTTTTACGATACATGAGCGAAGTATGGTTCCTGCCGAAATGCTGACGTAGGGGCCGACTATCGAGTTTTCTAGGCGCGCAGATTCATCAATGGCGACAGGCATGTTGATGACAGAGCCCGGATAGCGGTCCGCTAGCCGCGCATACTCCTCGAGATCCTGGATCTTCATGTCCAGGAGATCGCGGTTAGTAAGCAACATGGTCTCAGGTTTGCCGCAGTCATACCATCCCTCCACCATGAACACGCGCATTTGATGACCACGTTCCAGAATGAGCTGGAGGGCATCCGTGAGCTGAAACTCCCCTTTGGTGCGTCTGCCAGCCTGGATATTTTCGTCCAAGCAATCAAAGAGCTGGCGCGGGTTTTTGAGATAATAGATTCCGACTAGGGCTAAGTTTGACGGAGGTATCTCGGGTTTCTCCACAAGGCGTTTGACGTTTCCCATTTTGTCGAGCTCGACGACGCCGAACCGCCGTGGATCGTCAACCTTTTTGACACCCAAGGCACTTTCGTCGCGCTCGAAAACAGATTTCAGGTCGGCTTTAAAAATGGTGTCGCCAAGCACGATGAGAACCCGCTCGTCGTCGTAATGAAAAGGCTTCGCGAGCGACACGGCGTGGCCAAGTCCCAACATCTCCGTCTGCTCGACGAAGTTAGCGCGGAACTTCACCGTGCGTTGCACATACTCCCGAATCATGTCGCCCTTGTAACCAATGATGAATGTTGTTTCTTCGATGCCAAGGCGAGTAAGCTCGTCGAGAATGTGGCCAAGAATGGGCTTGCCGGCGACTGGCAAGAGCACCTTCGGCGCGGTATGGGTGTGTGGGCGAAGACGCGTTCCTATACCAGCGACGGGGACGATGGCTTTCAACACCATAACTCCTCTTGCTTTCTCTTCGGGACAGGACTTTTCCCGTGCATTCTTTTATCGAACTGGCTGCTGCTTATGGCCAAGATCAAGCACGAAAACTTGCGAAGTGCATTCGGCACGCGGCTGCGTGTGCGGAAAAGAAGCGGCTCCGCCGGTTTGTTCGGCCGACGGAGCCGTGCTCAGTTGTCACCACAAACGCTCCCGCCTTCGCTGCAATTTAGCGCTTTTTCGACGCTTTTTTCGTTGCAGCTTTTTTCGCAGGCGCTGTTTTCGCCACTTTGTTGGCAGCCGACTTCTTCGCCGACGCTTTCTTCGAAAAAGACGACGCAGGCTTCGGCGGTGCGCTTTCGATCGCGGCCTGAGCGGCAGCAAGCCGTGCTATCGGCACGCGGAACGGCGAGCAGCTCACGTAATTCATCCCCACGCGATGGCAGAACTTCACCGATGCCGGATCACCACCATGTTCGCCGCAGATACCAACCTTGAGGTCGGGTCGCGTTTCACGTCCGCGCTCGATCCCCACTCTAATGAGCTCGCCGATGCCGTCCTGATCAATGGTCTGGAAAGGATCATCCTTGAGGATCTTCTTCTCAAGGTAATCAGGCAGGAACGAGCCAATGTCGTCGCGGCTGAAGCCAAAGCCCATCTGCGTCAGATCGTTCGTGCCAAACGAGAAGAATTCAGCGACTTGGGCGAGTTTGCCCGCTTGCAGCGCTGCGCGCGGAATTTCGATCATCGTGCCGTAGAGGAACGGCAGCTTGCGCAGACCGAATTTCTGCATGACCTCTTTGGCCACGCGATCCACGATCTCCTTCTGGTGCATGAGCTCCGTCTCGATGCACGTGACCGGGATCATAATTTCTGGCAACGCTTTCTTTCCGGCCTTTATAAGCTCTGCAGCTGCTTCGAGAATCGCGCGTACCTGCATCTCGGTCACTTCGGGATAAGTGATGCCAAGACGCACGCCACGATGGCCGAGCATGGGGTTGTTCTCGCGCAATGCTTCGGCCCGCTTCTGCAATTCGGCCATATCGATCCCCAACTCTTTGGCCAGTGTCTGGAGCTTTTCTTCGGAATGTGGCACGAATTCATGCAGTGGGGGATCGAGCAGACGGATTGTGACCGGCCGGCCATTCATGACTTCGAGAGTCGCCTTCACGTCATTTTTGACGAATGGGAAGAGCTCGTCGAGGGCCTTGCGCCGTTCGTCGCCGGTTTTGCTCATGATCATCTTGCGCAGCAGGAACAGGGGCTTATCGCTCCCCTCGCCATAGAACATGTGCTCCGTGCGGAAAAGACCGATACCTTCGGCGCCGAATTTGATGGCTTGTTCAGCATCCTTGGGAGTGTCGGCATTCGTCCGCACGCGGAGCTGGCGGAACCTATCCGCAAGCTTCATGAGCTCCTGGAAGGGCTTGTTGTGTTCGAGGTCCACGTCGACAAGAGGTAGTTCACCAAGGTAAACTAACCCTTTCGTGCCGTTGAGCGAAATCCAATCGCCCTCTTTGACCACAACGCCGCTCTTGGTCTTGAACGACTTAAGATCGTGAGCGATCTCAATATCGCTGCAGCCGACGATGCAGCACTTGCCCCAACCACGCGCCACAAGCGCGGCGTGGGAGGTCATGCCGCCTTTGCTGGTGAGGATCGCCTGGGCCTTGTGCATGCCGTCGACGTCCTCGGGCGACGTCTCTTCGCGCACCAGGATGACCTTTTCGCCTTTCGCGGCCCATTGCACTGCATCCTCGGCGGTGAACACGACACGGCCGCGCGCACCACCAGGACCGGCGGGCAAGCCTTTTGCGATCGGCGTCGTTTTGAGTTCCACCTTCGGATCAAGCATGGGCAGGAGAAGCTCGAACAACTGATTCGGCGCCACACGCTGCACAGCGGTCGCATCGTCGATCAGTCCCTCTTTGTACATTTCCGTGGCCATGCGGACTGCCGCCACGCCATTGCGCTTACCGACGCGGCACTGCAGGATATAGAGCTTGCCTTTCTCAATTGTGAACTCGATGTCCTGCATGTCGCGATAATGCTTCTCGAGCCGATCCTGAATGTCGTAGAGCTCGGCGTAAACTTCGGGCATCAGCTCTTTGAGCGTGGGCAGGTGCCTACTCTGCTCGTTTTTGGATTCGTCGTTGATCGGAGCAGGGGTGCGAATGCCGGCCACCACGTCCTCACCCTGCGCATTGATGAGGTACTCGCCGTAGAAAATTTTTTCACCCGTGCCGGGATGCCGCGTGAAGGCTACGCCGGTGGCGCTGTCGTCGCCCATGTTGCCGAAAACCATGGACTGCACATTGACGGCGGTGCCCCATTCATCGGGGATGCGTTCGATGCGGCGGTACTCAACGGCACGTTTGCCGTTCCAGCTCGCAAACACGGCGCCGATCGCGCCCCAAAGCTGATCCCATGGATCCTGGGGGAAAGCTTTGCCTAGCACTTCTTTGACCTTCGCCTTGAAGGCTTTGACAAGCTCTTGAAGATCCTCCGCCGTCAGATCCGTATCGGAGCTATAGTCCTTCTCCTTTTTCACTTCCTCGAGCATCTCATCGAGGATTTTGCGGATTCCCTTGCCATCCTTAGGCTCTATGCCTGCGGCCTTCTCCATAACGACGTCGGCATACATCATGATCAGGCGCCGATACGCGTCGTAGGCAAAACGGGGGTTATTTGTTTTCTCGATGAGCCCCTGAATGGTCTTATCGTTGAGACCGACGTTGAGCACGGTCTCCATCATGCCGGGCATGGACTTGCGCGCGCCCGAGCGCACCGACACGAGCAGTGGATTCGACGGATCGCCAAACTTCTTTTTGGTCAGTTTTTCGACCTTGGCAAGCGCGGCCTCGACCTGCCCTTTCAGCTCGGGCGGGTATTTGCGCCCATGCTGATAATAGTAGGTACAGACTTCTGTGGTGATTGTAAAACCCGGCGGCACTGGCAGCCGCAGGTCGGGATGCCCAGCCATCTCGGCAAGGTTGGCACCTTTGCCGCCGAGAAGCTCTTTCATTGACTCATTGCCGTCGGCGCGACCGCCGCCGAATGAGTAGACGTACTTCTTTGCCATTTACAACCTCCTTTTAGGTTGGCTGTGGCCCGGGTGCTTTCCCCACACCGCTCGCCGATCCCGACTCACGATCGTTCACCCAAGCGCACAGCATTTTTTCGTGGTTGCACAGAACTAAACGTTCGCAAACAAGCGCTATTCAACTTTTGCGCCGGTCAAGCACGCTTTGGGGCTCAAAGTTGCATGTCAAAGGGAAATGCTGGCTTTTGCGTTTTTTTTACAAATACGTGGTCCGCAGCCCTCGCGCCGCGTGAAAGCTGGCTTGACACGGCTGTGAGAAGCTCGCGACGGTAGAAATATGAAAACGCGATTTTCTCATCTCATCATTCTGGCAATTTGTGCCGCAATGCTCGTAGGCTGTGGCAGCGATAAGGATAAAAAGCGCTCCGAAAAAGAACGATCGGCTCGCGTGGCCGTGCGCGCAGAGGAAGTACGCAAACGCCTAGACGACCTCCAGCATTCGCTGGTGCAGCTCTACCAAGAGACAGAAATCCAGCAGATGAAAATTCGCGCGGCGCAAGAAAATCTGGCCGCTTTGCGCAAGAGCCTTGGCGAGCTGGCGCGCAGCGAGCGCGCTTATTTGGAAACATCGGCCACCGGAAGCGCCGCCATCGAAGTGCCTCGGCTAAAGTACATGGAGGAGCCGCGGGCACCTGAAACAAACAAGAAAAGAAAAGAGAATCGGGCGCTGGAAACACTTCTGCTCCTGGCCTTTGCAGCATTCCTTGTGACGATTGGCTACAAGCTCTATCAAAAGAAATCGCGCTCCGAAGAAGACTCCAGCGCGGGCGATAGCGGCGACTCTTACACCATTATCAAGCCGCCGCCTGCCGATCAGATGGGCCAGAGCGAAGCCGCGCAAGCCCCCGAGAAGGTGGAACCGCCGCAGGATGAGCCAAAGGCCGGCGAATCCGATAAGCCAAGCAATGACACGTCAGCATAAACAAGTTTATTAACCGCCAAGATATTAAGATAAGGAGCTAGCTCGGTCCCTCGTGACGTGCGACCTCACTACAAGCGTCGGTCCTTTGACGCTCAAAAATCCGGTGACCGTCGCATCCGGCACTTTTGGTTACGGACTTGAATTCGCCGAGTTTTATGATCCGGTGCTGCTGGGTGGCATCTTTCTCAAGGGGCTGACGCGCGAACCACGTGCCGGTAACGAACTACCCCGCCTCGTCGAAACGCCCAGCGGCCTTATCAACTCGATTGGACTGCAGAACATTGGCATCGAGGAATTCTGCACCCACAAGTGGAGAGAGCTGGAAGGCATTAACACACTCATCGGAGTGAACATCAGCGGGCGCTCGCCAGAGGAATATGCCGAGCTTACGGAGCGCGCCTCGCAGGTGCCCATCGTCGGAGCTATCGAAGTAAACGTCTCGTGCCCAAATGTCAAAGAAGGCGGCGTGGAATTCGGCCGCTCCGCCGAGCATATTCGCACGATCACGCGTGCCTGCGTGGAGGCCAGCCGCGTGCCGGTTATTGTCAAGCTTTCGCCCAACGTGACCGACCTCGTGCCGCTCGCGGCGGCAGCCATGGAGTCGGGGGCGACCGCCGTGAGCCTCGTCAACACCTTTTTAGCGATGGCCATTGATGCGCAAACGCGCCGCCCAGTACTACGCAATATCTTCGGCGGGTTGAGCGGCCCCGCGATCAAGCCCATCGCGCTGCGGATGGTGTGGCAGGTGTGGCGCGAGCTGCGCTGCCCCATCATCGGCATGGGGGGCATCATGAGCGGCACCGACGCCGTTGAATTCCTGCTAGCCGGTGCAAGCGCTGTGAGCGTGGGTACGGCCAACTTTGTCAATCCGACAGCGGGACGCGATATTTTGCGCGAGCTTGAGGACTATTGCGAACGCCACGGCGTCCGCCGTGTGCGCGAGCTTGTCGGCGCTGCTCACGCCTGAAGCAGGAAAGACGCGCCAGAGAAGAGGCCTTCTCGTGCACTCAACGGCAGGTGTGGCCACGACTTGTTCGGGAAAGACCCGCCAGAGAAGCGACGTTCTCCTGCAACCCTCTTCCGGCCGCGCCGCAACGCTAAACCGCCCCACTTTCGCGACATGTCGTTCCCTAGTGGCCGTTCGTTCCAAAGACTAACAAGGGCAATGGGCGCAGCCGACGCGAACTCTGCCTCACAAAGTGCATGGAAGGTCAGTCATTCGTACTCAGCGCTAACCTCCCGCCATGATACGGCGCTCAGAAGCGTGAGCGCTGCGACCGAGAGGAATTTGTCCTCACAAGCCACAAATCCACGCCGCAGGAATGCTCCAGGCATCGCGCTGCTACCCTCCCGCTGCCCGAGCCAAGTCCAAAAACAGACAGCGGCGGCTGAAGGCCAATCCTTGAGCCGCTGCACACAAAAAACTTTCAAAAAAACATTACACCGCGAATAAGTGTTTTTTTTTTTCAATATTCCACAATGGCACATGCCAACATATTTTTCTGCAAAAGGAGAAGAACGATGAATCGCTTCACGCTTTTGCCACTCGTGGCTCTCATTTCTCTTGCTCCGGTGCTCGGCTGGTCAGACACTCCGCAGTGCTCATGGTCAGCCGACAGAAGGCAGTGCCTCGTAGAGCTTGCAACATGCGAGCCTCCTCTGGCGAGCTGCGGAGGGCAGGGTTTCTGGCAGAGTGGCCCATGGGCGGGCGACGCAATATGTCACTGCCACGAGTAGAGAGTTGAGCATGGAAACAAGGCATCACCTCTTCGTTTTTACATGGGGTCTAGTGTTTCTATGGTTGGGCGCCGAGGGCATCGGCGCCCAGTCCACCTTGCCGAAAGGCCCTGTTCACCTTGTCCCCGAGCAACTGTCGCTCTGGAAAAATCACAATGTTTATTGCCGAAGCCGGTGCGTTGTTGATGATATCCAAGCCAAAACCCAGCATCATTACACTGTCACATCATACCACTTTGGCACTCATGACCTCATTATTCATGCAAAAAGCAACCATGCCGAAATCGTTGGATATTGGAATTTTGCACTTAGTACCGCCGACTACTGGATGAGGGGATGCGACCCCTATATCGTTTTCTTCCCTAAAAGCGGTTTCGAACTCCGTTTCGGTTCACTTGATCCATATTTCAATATATTTGAGAGCGCACGCTGCATTTTCTATGGCTGTGGATTCGAACACCTCAGCGTGCAATCGGAATTGAATCTTACGACTGTAACACTTTCAGTGTACAGCTCAGACCTCCTAGCCACAAGTACAATATATCATGTCTTCCGAGACAACCTTGTTGTAGCAAGATTCAAAATAGGAGAAATGGCTGCGCGATATGATAAGAACGGTCGTCTTAATCGCACTGCGGGCCCTCCTTCCTATACCTTTTACGAAACCTTCGACGACTACCAAACTTCCCATCCATTCTCATTTCCCACTCGGGTAATTTTTCAAGATCAGCCAAGCAATCCCAAGTACTACAAGTTTGTTCACCAAATTCTTGAAGCAGGACCAATAGACGTCAGTCTGAAGCCGCTCCTTTCTGCTCTTACTAAAAGTCTCCCGCACCGTATTTGTGCCCGTCCCCACCCCGTACCTATCAGTAGGCTTTTCCGCTCTCGCACATTGCTAGCACAAGCAACTTTCATTCTCATCATTCTGGTCTTAAGTGGGATTTTCTTCCTCCGAAAGGGAAAGAACCGCTCATAGGGTTGTTTCGCTATTCGGAGTCTATATTTAAGTAAACGTCGGATCTGACAAGAGTGATTTGCTATGAGCAGGCCTAGCATACATCATTTCGGCGAAACGCGCTTTCCCATTGCCCCTTTATTTGTCACCTTGTGTTCTCTCTTGGTTTGGGCGTTACCCTCACTTTCACTCAGTGGTTTTTTTGGTAGGTTCTTTTTCTATATGGTACATGGGGGTGCACCTATCGCCTCTGAGCTTGGTGTTCGCCCGTGGATTCTGCTGGTATTTGGTACAATCGTAGGAATACTGGCTTTCTCCTTGTCTCGAAGGATTGTATGGGTGGGATTTCTGCTGCTAAGTGCTTTCAGCGTCGCACAAGCATCTGTGCTAGACTTTCCGTGGCCCAAACGTGAGGAAGGAGTTATCTTTTTTGTCGCGCATACGGCTATGTGGCTTTTGCTGCCTTGCATTGTTTGGGCTTACGCAAATACACCTCGTGTGCGACACTTAATCCGCATAAGCTTTATTCCTCTTGGCGTAATCAATTATTTAACATTCGTTTTATGGTTGTCAAAGTCTAGTGTAGGAATAACTCTTGCCCCCTACGCTCCCTATGTGATGGACAGCTCAGGCATAAATGAAAATGCTTCGCGCTTCAGCGGAACCCTAAACTCGCCGAATGCGTTGGCTCTACTTGCCATAGTTACGTGGCCGGCGTTTTTGTCACCGATCCGTGCAGAGTGGTGCCGGTTCTATGCTTCGCTGTTACGAATCATTTCATTGGCCCTTATCTATGTTATGGTGTTTTTCACATATTCTCGCGCTGCGTATTTGGGCTTGATTGTGCAATTCTGTTTTCTCGCGCCGATAGTTTTTGCCCAAAGCCAAGGCTCGTCAAAACGAGCTGCAGATCATGCGTTCCTCGCCCTAGGCCTTGCTTGCGTTATAGCTGTTTTAGTGAATTCTGTTCGTCAGCGGGTGATTTCTGCGTTTAGCGGAGGGACTGATGCATCGATTCTTAATCGTTTGGAAGTTTATTCCGTGGCGTTACGACTTTTATGGGAGCGCCCATTTTGCGGCTGGGGCCCGGGCTCGTTTGCGCATTTATACAATGTGTTCTATCGCATCCCTGGGGTGAATTATGCTTTCCACGATGTTCACAGTGCATTCTTTTCACGTTTTCTCGACATTGGTTTTGCGGGTATTTGCCTCGAAGTGATACTACTTCTGGGGCTGTCACCTTTTAAAAATGTCAAGCGGGTTCCTTTGTGGGTTCGGCTGAGTTTCGTCGGAGCAATAGTGCCCTCGATTGCAGAAAACGCTTCCCGAGTCACGTTTGCAGTAGACATAGCATGGATATGGATAGCTGCCGTCGTCGTCATATACACGCGAGGAGCCAACGCTCGGAGTAATAAATGTGATAGCGACAGAACAAGAAGTTTATTATTTACCTGTGCATGTTCCGGACTGTGGCTCATGAATTTCGTGGTTGAGCCCAAAAACGCGTGCGACCGACTAAACGCTGAATTGAACCGGCTTTGTTCATCACTTGTCGGCAAGACGACCGCCTCTGTGTATATCTCTGATGTCGGAACTGTTTGGCGCTCGAAGGAGGAGAGAGAGTTTCCAAGTGTTATAGCCTCTATGCTGCTCTTGTCCGAAGCCTCCGTTGCGAAGCCGGAAACGATGATAGACCTGGTCGATTTCCGCCCTGTACCAGCCATGGAGCGAAACGTTCCCATAATCCTGAAAGCGCCGGAGGCCGCGGCCTATCTGTTGTACGCCTCTGACCCGCTCGCTGCCCAACGATTAGTTGATCTTTTGCCAGCAGACCTTTTGAGAGAGGTGGCTCGACGAGATTTTAGGTGCGAACCGTTTCATGCGGTGGCTGCTGAGAATTTTTGTCCGACGTGCGCTCTGTACGAAATCCCGCGACAACGGGAATTCGTTGGTCGTGGTCTACGCACCTACGCAACCACCGCCACTATCTCGCAGGTTGCGAATGCTTTTGCCAAAATTCTGGAAACGACGACCTCAGCTGTGGTTCCAATCCGGACTGCGCTGGCTGACTCCCGTGATGAGTGGGGGATGCTTCGTCATTTAGGGGGCGTAGGTTCTGTCTGGGGCCTCAGTTTTTACTCTGGGCCAAAACGCGAGGAAATAGTGGCCATTCCGCTAACTGGCGGTGGACAGCTTGTTCTGGCGATGGAGTATGAAGCGAGGCAGAGCATTCCGGCACGTGTCGATTCGGCTGCGAATAAAGTTTTTGCACTTACCGCCTGGCGATGTTGGTGTGTGCTCCAGGCCGAAGGAGAAGAAACGTTTGTGTCCCTGGCCAAACGCAACCCTGCGGGGTGCGATATCCTGCGCGAGCTTCAGGACTACTGTACGCGCCACGGCGTGCGCCATGTGCACGAACTTATCGGTGCCGCACAGCCGCCATGGTAGCCCACCGCAAAGCGACCCATTACATCAATGGCTCGGGCCGATCGTAGCCCGCGCCAAAGTGTGGGATCGGAAGTCCTCCCTATGATTAGCAAGGCCCCCGTTCGGATATGCAGCGATGCTGCAGCGCACGACTGTCGGAAGCTTTGTTGATGAGCTCACCCAACTGGCAACTGTCCCCTCCACGGCCGCCGGCGGTTCATGCAAGCTCCCCGTCGTCGCCGGCTCACTTGCGCACTCCGCTAACTCACTCGCGTAGAAATCCTAACGACCGCCAAGTGACGCCAAAATGATCACGCGCACCAGAAAGTAGAATTCTTCTGTGGTCCCAGAGAGGCTTTGATTGTACTGCTGGCAGATCAGTGTTCTGTGGTGATGACTTCGAGCGGCGGTGGGCCCACATAGAGATTCACGCGCAGCTCGATGGGGTCGCGATAGCGCCGAACCGTAAAGATCCCGATGTCCTTCGGGCCAGTGTTGATATTTTCGCCAATACTCACCCGGTACGTATCACCCTCGTGGGCTGGAATGGCAAAGCGTGCGGCGACGGGCTCGTCCTCCGCGCCGGAGGGCAACGTTAGCGACTCCCTTACGACTGCCTCAAGCGGCGTGAGTGTCACTGGCACATTGATCATCCGGCGAAAGGGCAATTCATACACGGACACTTCCGCACGCACGACAGGGACGACGGGAAGAAAAAGTGCGCTGGTGGTTTTCGCGTCGCCCACACGCAGGCGAAACCGCCGCTCCGGGGGATTGCTTGGCCATAAGCGCACCTCCTCGCCAGATAGGGGCTGGTAGTTGGCGAAAATCTCAAGCTCGACTTCGTCAAGTTTTCCCTTGGCTGGAGCGAGCAAAATGCGCGTGAACCCTCCGCCATTGGTCACAAAGGGACCGCCAACTGTGCTGCCACCATAGCCGTAGATGGCAAAGTCGCTCACGGGCTGCAAATTGACGCGATCGAACACGAAGACGCATAAACTGGGAGAAGACGCGGAGGCCGGAGGGAGAGCACTCTTCTCGAACGTAGAAATAATATCCTGCGGAGAGCTGGTGAGTTCCGGGAGCCATCGCGATCTCGCGGGCTGCCGCGCCACGGTACCCGAAGCGAGGGCGGCTGTCGTGGTCATGGTCGGAGCGCTCTGAGTGTAAAGCGAGGCTGAAGTGGATGGCGGCTCCACTCGCTTAGCGGCTGGCGATGTCACCGCTGTGGCCGCATCAACATAGACGGCGCGCTGCAGAGTGCTTGTCGTCAGAGCCGCAGCATGGGGAGCGAAGAACGTTAGTGCGCCCACCACACTCAGCACAATGAACGAATTAATGATCTGCTGCATGTTCGAGTCCTCCCATTGGACGGTCTTCAGCGACACAATATCGATAATTTCTTATCTTTCTATTATAATGTTAAGCCGTGCAAACTATTATGTTATTCGTTTCAAGCCTCTCAGGTTATCGTTTTTGCTCAATGATACATCGATCTTAATGCCGCCCCTTTGTGGACAAGGCTCGATGCCCACATCTCTTCACATTTTTTCCGTAATCGAGGTCGCAAACTCCGAGTGCATCCGTGCGATAAATTGTCATCGCTGTATTGCCCGGATGCCTGGCCTTTTGCGTCGAGTGGGCTTTGCGGCTTCTGGGGTGCGCC
This sequence comes from Candidatus Sumerlaeaceae bacterium, assembly GCA_049968255.1. Lineage (GTDB taxonomy): Bacteria > Sumerlaeota > Sumerlaeia > Sumerlaeales > Sumerlaeaceae > DRVG01. The sequence goes on from JBMFRB010000005.1 coordinate 150,618, forward strand.
ACGAGAAACCGCCGTTTTGCAGACACTGAATTGCATTGCCCGACTGTGGCCTACTTGGCAAAGCTCAGAAACAACTTTACCAGCAACGCAAGGCTTGGTCTGGCTGCGGGCCTTGCAGGGGCTTATCCAAGACTACGACTCCGTTTGTCCTAAGCTTAGGATATCGCCTAGCTTTCGCCACCTCGGGAAAGTTTGTGGCCGCGAATACCACAGACGCGAGAAGAATGGTAGGGCTGCTTTTTTCTTCATACATGTGGAACTCAGCTAGGCAAACACAATGTGTCGTCATCCTGCGCAACGCCGTATTGTTTTGTAGCCTAACTTCTCGTCAACTGGCAAAAAAATCAGGGAGGAGACCCACTCGGATCTCCTCCCCTTTCTCGCCTCAGTTTGGCAAGAGGTTAGCCATCGGCGCTCGCCTCATCGCCAAACCTAGAAACGCAGGCGTTTAGTAAGCAGCCCATTCGGTCACACCCGCTGGGAAAGGCTCGGCAACCGCAATGTCCGAAGCCCCACTGTAAATGACGGTGGCAACAGCGCCCTTTGAGCTCAGACGCAGCACACCGAAGCTCGGGTGCTCCGGATTGCTGATGGACTGCACCAGCTGGTGCAGGTTATATGTCGGCGCGTTTGGTGTGGCTAGCGTCACCCACGACGTGGGGTTCGTTGGATCACGCGCCACGAGCACTGATTTCTGGCCAAGTGGGTCAACACCAGCGAATCCGCCCACGTCGGCCACAAGAGTCCAGTCGCCGCTCGGACCCACATCGATACCATCGCCGAGAGCCAGGTGATACGCTCCAGCCGGATCAACCTTGTTCACGTTGTCCATCGAGTTTGTGTTTCCATTCGCGGCAAGGTTGAATGGCCATCCGCCCGGATCTCCGGGGGCGAAGCTCACCGCAATCGTCCCACCAGCACCGAGTGCTGCGGAAGTGCTCACCGTCAACATTCTACGCAGCCCCGACGCGGGGTCCACCAGCGGGAAGTCCACGCTGGCAAGAGCCGCCGTCCCGCGCCAACGCTTGAAGGTGCCTTGAACGAGGGCGATTTCACCGCTTGGGTAGGAGAGAGTTCCCACGTTTGAAGTGTCCATTCCAAGAGTGAGAGTTCCAGCTCCGCCATTCATCACGAGACGCCCTCTCTTCAGGCTCAGCACCTTGGTGCAGCGGTAATCGCCTGGCAGATTCACACTTCCGTTTGTCGCGCAGACAATTCCGCCAACATCACCCGGCACGAGAGCACCCGCCGCCTGTCCACTGACATCGCCACAGAATCCCCAGACGCCAACACCCTGGAGCGGTACATTACTAAAGGCACCACTGAGGGTCACGCCAGGGAAGTCGCTGGACTGCGGCGGCATGTTGGCAAAGCCAGAGGGGCTATCGGTGGCAAATCCACCGTTTGCACCCCACGTCACACTGCCGAGACCATTGACCACTCCGCCGCTGCGTGGTGCGAGAGTTCCCTTGATCGTGAGTGTGTTGTTGCAGGTCAGTGTCCCGAAAATGTGGGCGATTTTACCCGTAGCATCTCCGCCAAGCGTGACCGGATCGTTGCAGGTAAGAGTGACGCCGGAAGGCACCACGAGGTCGCCCGAGATCGTGATATTCGCGGGCCAAGTCATCGAGTTTGAGATGATGAGTGGTGTAGCGTTGAAGTCACTAGCGGTCGTGTTGTTATTGACCACACTGCCCGCGAGGATGACTGGTCCTGTCATCGACGGCTTAAAGGTGGCTGTTGCCCCTATTGTCAGGGTATTCGCGATGGTAGCGGGTAGACCGCCCGACGCGGTATAATTCGCGCCGTTGAGAATAAGATTACCGAAGCTACGGCCCGAGAATGGGATCGCTGTAGATGTTGCCAAAAATTCCACGGTCGATCCCGGATCAAAAGACCATGCACCATAGCTCACCGGAATGTATCCGCTTGGCAAGGCCCCTGGGAAAGGCGTGGCGACACTGCGGCTCGTGTTGAACTGGAGATATCCACCATTTTCGACTTTGCCCGTCGCGGTGGGATCGAAGTAGTAGATGCTAGTTGAGCCGCCCAGCGTGCCAGGCGCAAATTCGAAACGGCCACCGTTGCGCACATTTACGTCCGGCGTGGCGGGGTTCAAGTCGCCACCAATGTTGAGAATTTCATTGATGGTCGTCGTCTCGATGCGAAGAGTGATCACGTTGCTTGCGCTTAGAGGATCACCGATCGTCAGGGTGCGGCAATTTGCTTCGGCAGTGGAAGAGCTAATCTTAACCGTGTAGGCACTTGTGACATTGGTGTGGTCCAGCACGACATCATCGAGTGGCGTCGGCACACCGGCGGGTGACCAGTTCCCCGGATCGAACCAGTCGCTGGCATTTAGGCCAGCGCCCAACCACTGCTTCACCGTCCCGGTCGCTGGCGGGGTGATGGCCCACGAACCAATATAGTTGTTGGTGACCAAGGCAAAGATGTTCGTGCCATCAGTAGCAAAGTCGCCTGTCCCATTTGCGTTAGCATTAGGGGTTGCGAGTGCGGGACCAAAATCCACCAACTGACCCTGAGCAGGTCCGCTCGTGACATCGGTCACCGAGAAACGCGCGTATGCGTTCGTTGATGCTTTGGGCAGGCCATGGTGAATGGCGCAATAGTATGTTTTGCCGCCGATCGCCAGTGGCACACCGTGCAGAGCACTCGAGTGCACTCCTGTGATCATGGACTGGAACGCCCCAGAATTCGTGTAAACCGCGAGAGCCCCATTCGTTTGATGCCAAATCGCACCCGTCACGGGATCCACATATTCGCCGCGCAACGCGTTTCCGAAACCATAGTCCGAAGGCAGCCCCGTCAACGTGATCTCTGAGACGGAAGCCACATTCGTGTTGCTCGTCGGTGGAACTTGGGGGTCTGTGTAGGCGAACTTGTAGACGGAGTTGAGGATGTTGGCTCGCGCCACACCAACATAGAACTCGACATTAGATCCGCTGACAAGCCGCGCCCAGAATGTGTCACCCACACGCTGCGAGTAAGCAACGAAGGCTTGAGGGAGCGTTGGGCCCACTGGCGTTGCCTCCGCAGTAGCTGCGTCCGCAGCGCGGTTTGCATAGATAACCTCCGGAGCCCCGAGGGTATCTTCGCTCGCGCCGGCGGCACCAAACCACCGATAAATCTTGAAAGTTTCGGTCTTGCTGTTGATGGAGAGATTGCACGCATAAACAGCGTAGCCTGCTGCTCCAAAGTCCACAACCCGAACTTTCACTAGAGGCCGTGTGCCACCTGTAACACCCGTGATATTCATATTACCCACTGTGGCGCCGTCCGCGGCCTTGAGGACCACAATCCCTGGCGCGCTGGTTGATGAACGCACGACAAGCAAGTGGCCAGTACTGGGGTTGTAGGCCAACCCACGCGTCTCGTTGTCATTTTGTATGGGCGCGTTGGGAGCGTCAATGCGCCAGTTCTGCGTTAGCGCGCCAAAAGCGCTCAGCGTACCCGCGAGTGTGAGCCATGCCACTAAGCATGGCAGTATTCGGTGTCTCATGAGTAAACCCTCCTTGTGTCTCTGATTTTGTGGGAAGTGAAGGTTTTCGTGGTTCTTCTCCTCCACTCACCATGTTTTTTTGCCAAGCTTTAGTTATGGTTGTCAAGAGACTTCTGCAAAAAAAAACAACAAAAGTGGACCATTTGGTCCGATTTGTCGGACCACGCAGCTGTGCCCAGCATTATTGAAGAGTGCATTTCTGGCAGCTGAGAGCAGGACCTTATCTGCCACAGCCACAGCAGCGCTGCGAGCCTTCTTTCATGGAGGGGTTCAGGCGAACACGGAGCAGCGCTAAGTTGCTGCGAGGGCCCATTGCTCTATGAGGCGCGTGGGGGCTGATTTGATTTTCGTGCAGCTTTGATGCGGTACATTTTTTCGTCGGCTAGGGCGATGAGGTCCATGGGCTCGGCAAAGGGTTCATTGCTGAACGCGATGCCAATGCTTACGCCCACAGAGACCTCGACGTCACCAATGCGAAGTGGCTGGCGCACAACCTCCTCAAGCCGGTGCGCAAGGTCGTAGACGTGTTGGGGGCTTTCTACGTCTTCCACCAAGACTATAAATTCGTCGCCCCCGATACGCGCGACAACATCGCTGGGCCGGACAGATGCCGCAAGGCGCGCAGCCATTTGCGCAAGGCAGTCGTCGCCTGTGGTGTGACCATAGTGATCGTTGACGTGTTTGAAATTATCGAGGTCGAGAAACAAAATAGCAAACTGCTGCTCGGGGTGGCGGCGCACACGCGCCACGGCCCGTTGGAACAGCTCGAGAAAATGGGCTCTGTTGGGCAACTGGGTAAGTGGATCGTGGTAAGCGCCATGGCGCAATTGCTCCTCGGCGACTTTGCGCCGCGTGATATCGGTCATGCTGCCGGCCATGCGAATAGGCTGGCGACGGTCATCGACAATGGCGACTCCGCGGATGTGCATCCAGCGCCACTCGCCACGGCGAGTGACCATGCGAATTTCGACATCGAGCAGACGACTTCTCCCTTCGAGATGGTCGCGGATAGCCTGCTGAAAGGCTTCCCGATCTTCGCTGTGAATTCGGGTCAACCATTCGGCTGGCGTTGGACCAACTTCGTGGTCCTCGTAGCCGAGCAGCCATTTCCACCGCGGAGAATAGAAGATCCTGTTTTGCCTCAAATCCCAATCCCAGATGCCGTCGTTGGCCCCGGTGAGCGCTAGGCTGAAGCGCTCCTCGCTCTCGCGGAGAGCTTCAGCCATCTTGGTCCGATCCTCGAGCAGTTCCGTAAGCGCGCGGCGCCAACGCTTGAGCCGCAACACCAAGCCTACCCACGTCATTGAAGAGATCAGCAATACACCAAACCAGGACAACAGCGCGGTCCCGTAAGCTGAGCTCAATCTGATCCTGAGGGAATGCAGGTGTGGGGCGTTTTCGTCGCTCAGGAGTGAAAGCAGCGAGCGCAAGTGGGATCTTTCGAGCATGTAAGCTGATGTCTGGAGGATCTCTATTGCCGAGGTTGTCTTGCCTTCCGATGCTAGCTGGATAGCCGCCACTTCGTAGCGACTCACGACAAGAGAAGCCGAGGAAACCTGCTCAGCGAGGCGGCAGAGCTTTTCATTGCCGAGTTTAACAAGCGATTCGACCAAGGCGTCGAACTCAGCGACGTAATTCGCGCGTTGCGTAAGATAATGGTCCCCCTGAGCCTGCACATACGCCAAAGTCGTGGTGCCAATGTTCTCGTCGGCTACGAGCAACCGCTGATGTGCGTCACAAAGCAGTGATCGAAGTTTCTCGTACTCTTGGCGAACACGCACCGCATCGAAAATCGTAAAGACGCCCAGTATGATAAGCGCGATTGTCAGTAGAATAGCAAAAACAACGCTAGTCAGGCGCCACTCATAGTCGCGCAGGACTTTCCCGTATGACCTGGCAACTGGGCTTTTCTCTGCAGTGTCCAGTTTGCTCACTTCCCCGCTGTTTTCTGCACCAAATTATTTTGCTTCGGCAAGCAGCTGTTGAGTAGCGCAAGATGACAATAGATCACCGTGCCCCACACAAAGCAAGGGGAATGCCCCCGTTTAGCCAGAAACAAAATTAAATGCGGGGAAGGGAACGTGAGTTCCTTTCCCCGCAGAAGCTACAGGGTCTAAGCACTCTCAGTAGCGGTAGTGCTCGGGCTTGAACGGCCCGTCGATCGGAACACCAATATAAGCAGCCTGCTTCGGCGTTAGCTTAGTGAGCTTCGCTCCCAGCCTGTCGAGGTGGAGGCGCGCCACCATCTCGTCAAGCTCTTTTGGCAAGACGTAGACCTTTTTCTGGTACTTGCCCGTGTTGCGATTTGTCCACAGCTCGATCTGCGCCAGGGTCTGATTAGTGAAACTGTTGCTCATCACAAAGCTCGGATGGCCTGTGGCGCAGCCAAGATTCACGAGCCGTCCGCGCGCTAGCACAGTGAGGCGCTTACCGTTAGGCCATTCGATCTGATCCACCTGAGGTTTTATCTCGTGCACTTTGAGATTCGGATCATTATAGAGAGAGTTGACCTGGATTTCAGAATCGAAGTGACCAATGTTACAGACAATCGCCTCGTTCTTCATCCGATCCATGTGTTCGCGCGTGATGACGTCCACGTTGCCGGTGGCGGTGATAAAGATGTCGCCCCACTCGCAAGCTTCATCCATTGTGACGACTTCGTAGCCTTCCATGCACGCTTGGAGGGCACAGATTGGATCAATCTCGGTGATGTAAACGCGCGCGCCCATGCCACGCAGAGCCTGAGCACATCCCTTGCCAACATCGCCGTAGCCGCAAACGACGCATTTCTTGCCGGCGATCATCACGTCGGTCGCACGTTTGATGCCATCAATGAGCGACTCGCGGCAGCCGTACAAGTTATCAAATTTACTTTTTGTCACAGAATCATTGACGTTGATGGCTGGAAAACGCAACCGCCCTTGTTTTTCCATCTCGTAAAGCCGATGCACGCCGGTGGTTGTTTCCTCGCTCACACCAACGATGCCTTTGGCCATATTGCGCCAGAAACGCGGGTCTTCGTCGAGCGTGTCGTTGAGCAGACGATCCACGATCGCTAGCTCTTCGCACTCTTCACTGATGGGAGGCTTCTGGCCAGTGCGCTCGAACTCTTCTTCGCGCTCGCAGCCGCGATGGATGAGCAGCGTGGCATCACCGCCGTCATCCACGAGCAAAGTGGGGCCGCCCTCATGCATCAATGCCCACTTGGTGAACTGCCAGTATTCCTCGAGCGTTTCCCCCTTGTAGGCGAACACGGGGATTCCTGCGGCAGCAATGGCTGCTGCAGCATGGTCCTGCGTGGAGAAAATGTTGCAGCTGGCCCATCGCACTGAGGCACCCAAGGCAACGAGGGTCTCGATAAGCACAGCGGTTTGAATTGTCATGTGCAGCGAACCAGAGATGCGGGCACCTGCAAGGGGCTTCTTCGGTCCGAACTCCTTGCGCACAGCCATCAAGCCGGGCATCTCGTGCTCCGCCATGCGAATTTCTTCGCGTCCCCACTTGGCGAGAGAAATGTCTTTCACCATGTAGGGCGGAATTGCAGTGGTCACCGTCATTGCAATCGTCCTTCCTTTGTGTGTGTAGGGAACCGCTAAAGAGAACAGGCGCCGGGCGTGGCGTGCCATCGCACGGCGGCTCACACATGGCGCAACTGTTTTAGCCTTACGGTTCCTTTTCTGTCCAGCCTGCAGAAGCTGAACAAACTTTTCTTTTTCGCGCGATCAGGCAATAAAGGCGCGGCAGGGGCGCCAGATCATGATCGGGACGCGGCGGTGTGGACACATCCCAGAGCTCGAACTCTTCGAACCCAGCTTCGGCTAGCCATGCACGCAACAGATCAGGGGCGATGCCCGCGCGACGGTCACCCATCTGACGACGAAATGTCTCGTTTTCATAAGGATAATATTCGAGCACAAGGGCTTGCCCGGTGGGGGCGAGCGATCGGCCGAGCTCGAACACAGCGGGACGGATATCAGCAAGGTGGTGGAGAATCAAAACTAAGAGGGCAAGATCTACTTCGCCCGCTTCCAGTGGCAGCTCCGCCAGATCCCCTTCGCGCAGAGCGACGTTGTCGAGCTTGAGCTCAGCGACGCGGCGGCGTGCCAGCTCCAGCATTCCCCGGCTCGAATCAACAGCGACAATTCTTCGGAAATGGCGAGCCAGAACAGGCAAAAGATAACCTGTCCCAGTGCCCAAGTCCGCGACGGTCCACTCCTTGGGGAGCAAATGCAATAGCGTTTCGAGATGGAATGTTGGGCCGAAACAATCTTCACGTAACGCGTCCCAATGGGCAGCCATGCGGTCGAAAAAAGAGGCATTGTCGCCTGCCCGCAGGGCCAGCACTCGTTCGAGCGATTGGCGTAGCCCAGGGGAAAGATGTTCAGCTGCCAGGAGTGCCAGGAGATCCCGCCGCAGCGGGGCATCGAACGCATCAGGCTCTGGGGCAAGAGTTGCGCGATAGAAGGTGGCCGGACCGGCAGCGCGGTCGCTGACGAGTCCTGCTTCGCGAAGCACTTTGAGATGCCGGCTGACACTGGATTGGGGCATGTCGAAAATACGGACGAGCTCACTGACCGTGAGCTCCTCGCAATTGAGAACATGCAGAATTCTCAGACGCGTCGGGTCAGCTAAGGCTTTGAAGAAGGTACTTATCGCGAGCGGTTTAATCATCACTATATCCGGATGAGCTGTTACGTGTAAAAAATTACGCCGACCTCGATTCTTCTATTCAGCCAGGTGCTACCAGAAAAATACGATGTAAGTTGCCTTTTTACAATTTAGTAATCACAAAGGTGCAAGTTTGTGCATTTTTCTCTTGCGACTGCGTCTTTGCTAGGGGCTGTGTGCGCGAAACTCACTGTTTCTCCGGGAAGGAGCGTTTTGCCATCGGTCTGGCTTTCTCGGGGGAATTCGCGAGACAGGGGGTATCGGTAATCATAAAGGCCGTGACCCCAAGGCGTCGCCAAACTGGGAGTTATGGGCATGAGTCTTCTAGAACGCTACGATCTGGGCTTCGCCAAGCTGGTAGAATCCTTCCGTGCGCTTAAGGACGAAGCGGAGCGGCTGATGATGCTCATCGAGTTTGCAAGCTGTTACGTGGATCCGCCGCCGGCTGTGGCATCGCGGCCCTTTCCGGCAGAATGCAAACTCCCAGGCTGCGACTGCGACGTCTATTTTTGGGCTCTTATGCGTGAGGACCGTCGTCTTGATTTCTATTTTGCGGTGGACTGCGCAGAGGGCGTTTCCGCCAAGGCCTTTGCGGTCATTCTCTCGCGCACTCTCACGGGCGCAGACCTAGAGGCAATCGCCCGGATCCCGCGCGAATGCGTGGCCATTATTTTCGGTGAACTTATCACACCAGAAAAAAAAGCCACACTGGAGGCTATGCTGGAAGCTGTGCGCCAAGCTGCCCAGGATGTGCTTGGCGAATCTTAGCCAGAGCGAAAGAAATCCGCAATTTCCTGGATTGGCCACGGGGGGCGCGGCACGCACGTTGTGATAAGATGGGGCGTGGGCATGGCATAGGAGCTGCCGGCGTGGCAATAGATGCCGAGCTCCTCGAGCAGCGCCAGGGCCACACTTTCATCAGAGGCGATGGCCGCAGGAAGTGGAACGGGGAGATAGACGCCACCTTCGGGGCGTGATACTGCAAATCCCTGGCCTTGCCATTGCGCAACGAGAGCGCTCATGCGGTGGCGATATTTCTGTGCGAACTGCTGGCAAATCGCTAGCGACTGGCTGGACAATAAGGCGGGCAGTGCGGCCTGGACAATTTCGCTGACGGGGAGAAAAGTGTCGGATGCGTACTCGAGTGCGGATACAAACGCACGAGTAAGCTCGCGATCACTGCCTTCCACCACCATCCAGCCCGCTTTCAGTCCAGGCAAAGAAAGCATTTTAGAGAGTCCATTGAGAGTGACGCAAAGGGGGGCCGTAAATTCGCTAGGCCGCGGGACGTATGGCGCATCGTGAAGAAACTCGCAAAAGACTTCGTCGAAAACAATGGGAAGCCGATGACGCATGGCAATCGTGGCAATTTCACAAAGCTCTTCGATGTTGGCCACCATTCCCGTGGGATTGTGCGGTGACACAAGGACAAGTGCGCACGTGTGTGGCGTGATTTGAAACTCGATCTCTTCGGGATTGAGGCGCCAGGCACCCGTCGCCTTATGTTCGAGATGGTACGAGCGAACCTGCAAGCCTGCCAAACGGGCCAAGTCGTCAAAAAGCGGGTAAGTTGGAGCTGGGCACAGGACATTTCCGCCTGGCCGTGCGAGTAGCCGGAATGTATACCAGTAGGCCATACTGGTTCCCGGGGTCAGAACGACTTGTTCGGGCGAGATAGAGCCATGATAAGCGGCGACAGCTTCGCGCGCGGCAATCTGGCCTCGCGGATCTGGCTTATAGAAGTGCGCGGTGACACATGCGTCGGCAATCGCTTGCGCGAGTCGCTCGGGAGGATATTCGAAGCCATGCTCTTGCGGGTTGGCCTGGATGAAATCGAAGACAGGTTCGCCGCGCCGTCTTCGCTGCTCAAGCGCTAAGGCGAGGGGCGAAGCAATGGGATCGCCCCATTCGCTTAAGAGTGGCGCAAGAACTCGCTTGGCATTACCTGACGAGTGAACTCCCATCCCGATCTGATTCGCGCTCAATGCTGCGCGGCGGAGACGTAAACAGCGGCCACGCGCGCCGGACGCTGGGCGGGGAGCACATCGACCAGCTCGTACTCGCGCGTACCGACGCCTAGGCTTTCGAGATAGGCCGGCGCCTTGTACGGATCTTTGTAAGGGCCGTGCACCTGCTGGAAAGGATGGCCAGCATGGGGCTGGAATTCCATCGAGAGTGGCAGAGCCTCTTGGTCAATTCGATATTTAGCCGCCATGTCAAGCACGGCCGTGTCAACAGCCACGATGTCGTCGGAGCCAAAGACGCCGAGATCTGGGAGGATCGGCTGACCGGTGAACCCAAAACAATCACACACGGTGTGGATTTGGGTAGCGAGGTTAATGAACACCGCCTTGCCCGGTTCAAAAGTTGAAAGGACGATTTTCGCAGATATGGCGCATGCCTCCTGGAATGCCCAGAAGTTCTCAGGTCGAATAAACAAAGACCCCTCTGGGGCCACCTTGAGGCAGCGCCCGCATTGGTTGCACATTTCGTAATGTAGGTGAAGATGCCCCGGGCGATCCTTGTCCTCTACTAACGCCTCGAACGGACACGCGTCCATGATCGCTTTGCGTTTGTCAGTGTCTGTGCACTTTTCGGGAAACCAGTAGGGGTCGAAGTGGTTTGTGTCGTGAATGGCGCTTCGTGTGGGGGTCATCATGCACCCGAGGGCAAGATTCTTGATGGCAGCTCCAAACCCGCAAGAGGGATGGCCTTTCACATGGGCCAGGTCAATAAGGAAAGTTGCGTCAGCAATCATGCCTCCGAGTCGCCACTCTTCGATGTTCTTGTAGAGGTACTTGTGGACATAATAATACTTTTCGTCCGGGCCGCCCACGGGATAGATCGAACAGCCCAAAGTCTCGGGTGTGTAGCCGCGCTGGGCGGCGGTGGCAACCGCTCCCGCCAAATCGGTCACGAAAGGCTTTCCCCCGCCATCGAGCACAGCTTTTACCACCCGGCGCACGAAAACGGGGTGAATCGTTGAATAACCAACGTTGCCGCCGAGGTGCATTTTGATCGCGACTGTTTCCCCCTTGACGCGGTCACGCAGATGGAGCGCGTCGAGAATTTTGTCGAGTTTCATGGGAAGGGTTTCAGTGGCATCGAGCCGCGATTGCTTAGGAGACCCGTAGAACACCTTGGCTGCCATCGTTGCTTTGCCTCCGTCGAAAAATCTTTTAGTTTCTAAATATCAGCTAACCTAATAGAACGTTCAAAATCTTTTTAGCCCAACCTCGCAAAGGACTGTGGGGTGGAGCGCAGAAAGGGGCCGTGGGCAAGTTAGGGTGGGCCTAAGGGGGATGGAAAAACGAACGGCGATGCGAATCGGACTTGACGTAGCTCTTTTTCTAGACTGCCACACGGTCTGTGGAAAATTTTGCGTTATTCGTGCGAGGGACTCGGGGAATGCAAAGTGCGAAAGAATCGGATGTGGCGACGCGGTGGCAGATTGAGCCGGTGAATTGGAACTCGCCAACAGCCGAATACCTGAAAGCAATTCGCTTGCAGGTGTTTGTGGAGGAGCAGGGTTTTTCACAGGAGGAAGAGTTCGACCAGTTTGATGAAGAAGCCTACCACGTGCTTGCTCTTGATCCCCAGGGCAAGCCGTGCGGGACGGGAAGGCTCTATCGCGATCTCTTGCATCCAGGTTCTGCTCGGATTGGGCGAATGGCTGTGCTGAGCCAGGCGCGCAGAACTGGTTGTGGCCGAGCCATTGTCCGGCACCTTATCGCTGAGGCGAAGAAACGCGGTTTTCGACGCATCGTGCTTAGTGCCCAGGAACATGCCATAGGGTTCTATCAACGCCAAGGATTTACACCCACAGGACCCCACTATCTTGACACGCACGTGCTGCACCAGGACATGGTGCTTTATTTGTAAGCAGACCTGCGGCCGATAATCGAAAGCTCGCGTTGCAGCGAAACACAAGAAGCGGTGGCTTGCTAGAAAGTTCGGACATTGTGCAGATTTTCGGACGAGGGGCATAGTCGAAAGCTAAAGGAGTGATCATATGAGCAAGCCCAATTTCCCCCACGAGTTTCACCCTTACGTCATCGGAATCGGCGAAGTTCTTTGGGATTTATTTCCGGATAATCGCCGCGTGGGAGGGGCGCCGCTAAATTTTGCCTACTTCTGCGGCCGGTTAGGAGCACGAAGTGCGGTGATTAGCAGGGTGGGCAAAGATGAGGAGGGACGAGCGCTCATCGAAGCCATCGCGCAGCTCGGCGTAGAAACGTCACTCATTCAGGTGGACCAGGAAAAACCGACGGGAATGGTGCGTGTGACGGTTGGCCCGAACGGGATCCCGGAATTCGAGTGCCCGGAAGATACTGCATGGGATTATATCGAGGCAACTGCCGAGGCCATGGAAGCCGCCAAAACAGCGGACATTCTTGGTTTCGGCACTTTGGCACAACGAAAAGACCCGTCGTGGAAAACAATTCATCGTTTACTAGCACAAGCAAAACCCGAGTGTTTGCGCGTCTGCGACGTAAACCTTCGGCAGCAGTACTACTCGCCCGAGTTCCTGACCGAGAGCTTCATTCAGTCTGATATAGTGAAACTCAACGAAGTGGAACTTGGGATCGTGAAAAATGTGTTGAAAATCGGGCCTAGCGACGACCAGGCGGCTAGACACTTGGTGGAGACATTCGACCTCACCGCTCTCGTACTCACGCTTGGCCCGCATGGCGCGAAAGCTTGGTCGGAAAACGATTACGCGGAACAGGCCGGACTCGTGGTGCGAGTACGCGATACCGTGGGTAGCGGAGATGCCTTCGTGGCCACCTTTGCCATGGAGATTGCGCGTGGCAGCTCGCTCGCCAATGCGCTTTACTGGGCAAACACCGCAGGGGCGTACCTGGCAACCCAAGTCGGTGCCACGCCGGAATTCAGTTGGGAGCTGCTGCGCAGTTTTTCTCGCCGCTAAGCAGGCATCGAGGCCAAACAGATAGGACCCCCTCTGGGTCGGCGTCAGGTTCCTTTTTGATTTGAAATCATGCCAGGCTCTACTGCACCAATAAAGGTTTTACGAAGAGTGGCGGGCAAGATTTGCGTTGTGAGTGTCGAGCAATTACAACAACCTGGCAAAATGATAAAAAGGATATAAAAATGATGGGCATAGTAGAAGAGATTCGTGGCACTTCCTTGGGTTCACCGCAGGATGAGAATGGCGTGGCGCAGGGCTTGCGGTGCACGACAAATCTGGTGCATCGTACGTGTTTGCTGGCATTTTTCGCGGCTGCGATCTTACTCATTTCAGCTACGGCGCTCTACGCGCTACCCGCCAAAGGAGTTTGCCCGATCAATAACCGCGAGTATATTGCGGCCGTGCGCAAGCTCGTGCAGCATGCGCATTCCAGCATCGCGATTATGCTCTATCAGACGCGCTTTTACGAAGAGTACCCCGACACGCAGACGAACCATCTGCTGCGTGATCTCATCGAAGCGAAACTGCGCGGGGTGGACGTGAAAATCCTCATAGACACCGGTTCGTGGAACCCGAGCAGCAAAAACGAATATAACTTGGATTTCGTGGATCGGCTGACGACTTCCGGAATCGAGATCTGGGAGGATTCGCCTGAAGACGTGAGCCACGAGAAGGTGATCTGCGTGGATGATGATTTCACGGTCGTGTCATCGCACAACTGGACCTACTACTCGATTGCAAAGAACAACGAGGTGGCCGTGGTGATTGAATCGCAGCCGGTCAATGAGTTTTTCCGCCACTACTTTACGCTGCGGTGCAACGAGGGGAAGCCGCTGCGCAATGCCAAGGGAGCACCGCAGTGGCCAACTCGCACGCCAGGCTCTCGGCTGTCAGTTGAGGAGCTGGGGCTGCGCATGTATCCTGTGGACGACGTGACACCGATGACAAACCGTGTGTTTTTCCCCACAATGCACGAAGCTCTGCTGTCCGCAACGCGTTCGATCACGGTTGTGCAGCGAAGCATTACCATGGCCGACCGCCCACACCCCATGCCGGGTGAAAAGCTTTTGCCAGGCCGGCCGGCGAGCGAAGTCAATGTGCTGCTCGATGACCTCATTGCGGCACACAAACGAGGAGTGGATGTGACGGTGGTGCTGGACCAGACAGAAGATTTTCAGGACTCGACGAATGACGAAACTGCGGACTACCTGAAATCTCATGGTGTGCGCGTGCTACGCGACGACCTGCAAACGCAGACCCACGCAAAGCTTGTGGTCATCGACGATCGCTGGGTGTCCGTGGGATCAACGAACTGGACTCCGCCTGCACTGGAATCGGGCAACGAAGCAAGTGTGCTCGTAACCGGTGCGGCCATAAATAAAGTGTATCGCGATTATGTACAGGCAGTGTTGGAGAATGCCGCACCCTATCAGAAGGTCGCGAAGGACATCTGGAAAACCCCTTCGGCAAGCCGTTCAAAGCCCAAGCGTTAGTTGGTATTGGGTCCGAAGGCTACGATTGTTACCAGTGAGCGACTGGGTGTCAGGGAGGAGCATTCCCACACACTCGTATGTTGAATGCGCGGGGATTTCCCTTCAAAAGTACGAGGCACGAGAGCCACAAGCCGTAGGAGTAAACAAGCTATGCCCCTAAACGACGAGGCCATGCCCAGAGCAACCCCAAATGTTGCCGCATCCGGCGAAGGAGGTGGCGACGAAGAAGATTTCGAGCAATTGCTCGAGTCTTACCTAGCCGAAACGCCGCACGTCGAAATCGGAAAGTTGACGCAAGCGCGTGTCATTTCAATTTCGAAAGAGTACGTGCTGGTGGATGTGGGCGATAAAGCCGAGGGCATCGTCCCCATTAGTGAATTCACGGATTACCACGGGCAGGTGAGCGTGAAAGAGGGGGACATAGTCGATGTTGTTATCCGCGGCCGTGACCCGGAAACGGGCCAGGTGCTTGTCTCACGCGAGCAAGCAAGGCGGCAGGCCTCGTGGCAGAAAGTGGCTGAGGCGCAGGAGAAGAACTATCCCGTCCACGGCTTCGTCACAAAAGTCATTCAGGGCAAAGGCTTGCTCGTGGACATCGGCGTCCCCGCCTTCATGCCAGCCTCGCAAATTGATCTCCGTCCTGTTGAAAACCTGAACTCCCTGCTCGGACAGGAAATTGATGCGTACGTCCTTTCTGTGGACAAGGTTCGTGGACGCATCACGATCTCACGGCGCAAGCTTCTGGAAGAAGAGGCTGCAAAGAAGCGAGCGGAAATTCTCGCCTCGCTCGAAGAAGGCGCCACGATTACTGGCAAAGTCAAAAGCCACACCGAATTCGGCGTGTTTGTGGATCTTGGAGGGCTGGACGCGCTTGTCCCGCGCGAGGAACTGGCGTGGGAAAAGCGTGTGGACCCTGCTGAAACTTTGCGGCTTGGTTACAATTACAAGTTCAAGGTGATCAAGGTTGATCGCGAGCGCGAGCGGGTGACGCTTAGCCGCCGTCAGCTTAAGCCGGATCCATGGTTAAAAATTGAAGATGATTATCCGCTTGAGCTGGTGGTGCGCGGCAAGGTGACCGCCATAACTCCGCAAACCGCGTTCGTGGTGCTCGACTCTGGGATTGAAGGCCGTATCCGCCGCGAGCATCTGAGCTGGGCGCTCACGGTGCGGCGGCCATCGGACCTTCTCAAGGTGGGCGACGAGGTCAAAGCGGTGGTCATCGGCTACGATAAAGAGCGCCGGCTGCTGGATCTGAGCCTCAAGCAAGTGAGTGAAGATCCTTGGAAAGATATTGAGAAGAAATATCCCGTTGGCAGCCGCGTAAAGGTGAAAGTCACGGACGTTGTGGCCTACGGTGCATTTGTCCAGCTCGACGAGACAACAAAAGGGCTCATTCACGTTTCGGACATGAGCTACGATAAGAATTTCCGTGACCCGAAAAAACTCGTAAAGCCTGGCGAGGAAATCGAAGCCGTTGTGCTGGCCATTGAGCACGAGCGACGCCGAATTAATCTTGGGATCAAGCAGCTTGAAGACGACCCGTTCGCAGTGTTCGTGAACAATCACCCCGTAGGCAGTGTGGTGACGGGCCCCGTGAAATCCATTACGTCCTTCGGTGCCTTCATCGAGCTAGCCCCCAAGATCCAGGGGCTGCTCCACGTTTCCGAGTGGGGCAAGGAGCGGGTGGAGAACTTGGAGACTGTGCTCAACAAAGGCGACGAAGTCACAGCAAAAATCATAAAGATCGATCCCGACGAACGAAAGATTTCCTTGAGCCGTAAGAGGTACCTTCAGGATCTCGAGCGCAAGGAAATCGAGGAGTACCGCGAGCAAGGTCCGGTGGATGCCACAACCAAGCTGGGCGATCTTCTAAAGCAACTGGGGTTGAAGTAAATTCGGCGCCGAAGACGGTGCCTGTCGTGCGGGGCGGGGGGCGAACACCCCACATGCGGGTGTGGCACTTAGTTAGTGCATATCTGCGGTGGGAAAGGAACGCTGCGCATGAGTACGACGATCGAATACCGCGGGGGAGATTATTTCACGTTGCGCTTCCCTTATCATCGTCATTTCTTGCGTTTTGTGCGCAATCTCGCTCGCCGCGAGTGGGACCCCGAGGACAAGTGCTGGCACATCCACATCGCTCATTTACGCGATGTGATGGACCTTTTCCAGTTCCGCAAGGAAGAGCTGCCCGCAAAGCTGTGGCGTGCTTACATGATCTATCGCATTCGCACGACGCGTCTGCGCGTGAGCGTTGGGCCCACGGTGGCACGGCTCGAAGGAACAAACATCCCCATTGAGGAGATCGTGCAAAAGACCTCCTATCTAGTTCCTGGACATCAATACAATCCGCTGTTCATTGGTGGGCGCTGGGATGGAAAAAAAAGCCTGTTTGATCGGCGGCAGTTGACGTTCCCTGCGGGCCTAAAGGATCGCGTGTGCGAAGTCCTGCGTGCTCACAAAATTCCATTCGATGTTTGTGAGGAGGTCACTCCTCCGTCTCCTTCGATCAGGTACCGAAAACTGCGATTCGAGCTCCGAGACTACCAAGAAAAATGCGTGGCCGCAGCGCTTGATTCCAAACGGGGGGTACTCGAGCTTGCGACGGGAGCAGGAAAGACGGTGATCGCCGCGCAAATTATCAGCGAGCTGGGGTTGCCCACCATTTTCTTTGTGCACACGCGGGACCTGCTTCATCAAACGCACGAGTTTTTTCAGGCCCACTTGCACAGCAAAGTAGGCCTGGTCGGTGACGGGCACGTGCATCTGGCGCCCCTTACGGTGGCCACTCTTCAGACCGTCGGCAAAGCATTCGATATCTCTATTCCGGCTCCCACTGACGAGGAGGGTCAAAGCGAAGAGGATGCAACAGACGTTTCGCGCGTGAAAAAACGCCTCATCAGCTTTGTGCAAGAATGCCCAGTGGTGTTTTTTGATGAATGCCACCACATTCCAGCCGAAAGTTTCTACTCCTTAGCGATGCGCACAGGCGGTGCGGTGTTTCGCTACGGGTTGAGTGCCACGCCCTACCGCGCTGACAAGCTCGATCTGCTGCTCGAAGCGGCTATCGGCCCGAAGGTATTTCGCGCAAATGCCAGTAGTTTGATCGAGAACGGCTATCTTGTGCCTCCCGAGATCACGTTTCTTGCCCCCTCTGCCTATCGCTTTGCGTCATCGCGCCATTTGGACTACGCCACTGTATTTTACGAGTATGTAGTGGCAAACCCCGAACGAAACGAATTGATCGTGAAAACAGCACGCAAACTCGCCGCCCAGAATAAAAGCGTGCTGATTCTCGTCTCGCAGGTGGTCCATGGCGAACGACTCGCTGCGCTTATGCCTGAGGCCGCGTTCGTGCAAGGAAATGATTCGGCGACGAAACGGCGGCGAGTCTTCCGCAAGCTTGAAACCAAGGAACAGCCTCTAGTTATCGCGACCTCACTGGCAGATGAGGGGCTCGATGTGCCTACGCTTGATGCGGTCATCCTTGCGAGTGGTGGCAAAAGCGAGACACGAACGCTCCAGCGTATCGGTCGTGTGCTGCGTCCGGCACCGGGCAAGGAAAAGGCTCACATTATTGACTTCTTCGACAATGCGCCATTTCTCAAAGATCATTCGTTGCGCCGTTACGAGCTCTATTCGACTGAACCGCTTTTCACGGTGAGAACTGAAGGCTTCACCATTTAGGCACTGCCCACCCCGTTGCCGATGACAACGGCTGACATCCATCCGCGCACAGAATTGATGAGCCAGAGTCGATCTGCGCGTCTTAGCTCCATTCGGCTGAGGCGACGCTCGCGGATTTTCCCTGAGGCAATTAGGACGCTCCTGAACACGCCTGGCAGCAAGCCGCACTCGATGGGTGGCGTAAAGAGTTGGCCATCGAGCTCCACAACAACATTGGCGATCGTGGCTTCCGTGAGGTAGCCAGCTCTGTTGAACAGCAGAACATCATCCACCTCTGGAAAAGCGTGGCGAGCGCATTCAATCGCTTGCTGATAGATCTGACGCTGTGTTGTCTTATGATAGAGAAGAACTTGTGTTTCATCCACAGGTTCGTTGGCCAGCGCCAGGCGCAAGGGATAAGTTAGCTCGTGGAGCTCTTTGGCTTCGAGCCGCACTTGGCCAGTGGGCCCATAAAGGAGGCGCACGCGAAGAGGCTTAGTCGCTCCGCGATTTTCTTGGGCGAATTTGTTCAACGCGCGTTCAACTGCCCCAGGATTCCAGACGAAGTCGAAATAGCGCGCGGATGCTTCAAGCCGAGCCATGTGTTCGGCAAGAAAATCGAAGTTGTCGTTTGCGTAGCGCAGAGTTTCTAGGAGCTCGAAAGGGGGAAGTGGCGGGGTAAAAAGCACTTGCGCTTTGGCAAGACATTCGTCGTGTTCGCCTTCACAGTCGGAATCGGCTGTGACTCCGCTTCCCACGTGGTAACGTGCTGTCGCGCTCTTTTTGTCGAGCACAAGGGTGCGAATTGGAACAGAGAATCGCGCTTTGCGTCCTGGCGCAATCCATCCAATCGCCCCGCAATAGATCCAGCGCGGCCAGGGTTCCAGGTCGCGAATAATCTGCATGGTTCGGATTTTCGGCGCGCCGGTCACTGACCCGCAGGGAAACAGCGCCCGAAAGATCTCCGAGAGAGGCGCTCGCGTGCGAGAGGTGATGGTGGAAGTCATCTGCCAAACGGTAGGATATCGCTCGACGTCGAACAAACGCAGAACTTCCACGCTTCCCACATCGCTCACGCGCCCCATGTCGTTTCGGAGAAGATCCACGATCATGAGATTCTCCGCCTGCTGTTTAGCCGAAGAGCGAAGGAGGCACATGGCGGCCTCGTCGGCTTTGGGCCAGAGAGCGCGGGGCACAGTGCCTTTCATCGGCCGTGTAGAGAGGCGGTCACCGTCAAGTTCGAAGAAGAGTTCGGGCGAGGCGCTGGCGATCACAAGCGATCCTAGATCAAAATAAGCTGCCGTATCACATGGCTGGTTGCGCTGTAGCGCTCTGAAGATCCGAAGGGGGACTTCTTCGAAAGAGCCCTCGAGCGGAAATGCGTAATTCACCTGATACGTGTGACCACGCTCGATATAAGCCTTTAAGATAGCAAGAACCCTGCTGTAGTCGACACGAGAGAGAAGCGGACGCCAGCGCGCAGGGCGAGGAATAGCAACTTCCGCGTATTCGCAAATTGTCGAGTATTCCGGAGGCGTGTGAAAAATTCCCCAAACAGCGTAAGGCCATCCTAGGGGCAACGGATGCACTGCATGGGCCGAATCAAAAGCACACGCTGCTTCGTAGGCAAGAAAGCCAACCGCGATTGCTCCGGCTTCGACGCGCGATTCGACAGCTTCGAGGATGGGAATCACCTCAGAGGCTGACCAGGCAATATACACATCCGTCGCAGAACGGAACAGAAACTCCCCTTGCGCATGGAAAGCGCCCCCACATGCTTGCGCGAGAAGTTTGCTTGCAGGCAGACGTGCTTCAATAAGAGTGAGCTCATGAGCAGCTGTGTGCGGCCTTTGAGTCATCGACGCCAGTGTACCGGATTATCGTATTTGAATTTCGACGAAGCACCGGAGTTTTCCTAAAATGTACGCAACGATGAAAAGCGTGGTGGCTGTGGAAAGGCAAAAGCAACCGAGGCACATTGGACTTGTTCCCGCGGTGCGGAGGCAATGGCTTTTGTTGGTTGCGGCCTACTTGCTCTCCGCGCTCAGTGCGTGGACTCAAGCCCCGGCGCCTGAAAATACGGGGGAGAGCGGTGCACCCGAAACAGCGCAGCCGACATCCGCGAGCGAATTTGTTGCAGTTCCTGATCTTGCAGCACAGCTCAAGAAGATAGATCCAAACGCTGTGGTGGAATGGGACGGTCGCCGCTTACGCATCGCGGCAAAGAACCAAAAATTCACGCTTTTCCTGAGCAGCTCAGACGTCGTCATCAACGGTACGCCGCAGAAAGTGTCCTCCCCCCTGCGAGTTTATCGTGGCGAACTCTATGTGCCTCAAGACGCCGTGGACCTTCTCGCCACGGAATTGGCTAAAAGTGCCCCAGAGGCGGCGCCGACCGGAACCCCTACGCCGCCAACACCGTCGCCCACACCCACTCCAGCGTCGGTACTCACACCGAGCCCGAGCGCGTCACCTACTCCAACGCCAACGGCATCACCCACGCCTCAATCAACGGCGCAACCCACGCCAACGAAAACACCGACGATGGCGGAAACCCTTCCTCAGCCGACGCCTTCCCCGACGCCACGGCCTACCTCACACGTCGCCATCGAGATTAAGCCGAGCGCGGCGAAGGCCACACCGCCTCTCGCAAAAGTTTCCCAGGCACCCTCGGGCGACGCCTTTGCGCGACTCCTTCATGAGCGCGACCAAATTGCGCACGCCGCGATCACTCCGCTGTCTCGGGCTGAGTTGGAACAACGCGCCCGCAGTTCACACGTCGAAAAAATTATTCTGGATCCTGACGAAGGAATCACCGCTGATGCTTCATCAGAGATCCGTCGACAGAGTCATCTGACGCTGCAGCTCGCGATGAAAATCAAAATGCGCCTTACTGGCGCCGGCTACAGAGTCGAACTCACACGCGAGGATCCGCAATACGTGTCGCTTGCTCAAAAACTCCAACGAATCCGCGGCTCTCAGGGAGATCTGTTGGTGTCTCTAAGAAGCGGAACTCATGCGTCGGCGAGTGTGAGCGGTGCACGGATATTTTATCCAAGTCCGACCACTGACTACGCGGTGGGCAAACCAGAGCTGGCGTCGGGCAGCGACACGGTACCGGTTGAGCAAACTTATCTCCCCTTCGCCGAGAAAAGCAAGCAGGTTGCCTCGGTGTGTCTGGCGGCACTGAAAACTGTGGGTGGCACAGGAGATGCGGCGACGATGTTGCCGGCCCCGCTTTTTCTCGGACGGCGAGCCCCCATGCCTTCCGTCCATCTTGTGGTGGGATACCTTTCGAATCCGTCGGATCGGGCACGGCTGCTCGATGAGGTTGAGCAGGATCGGCTAGCGAACGCCCTGGCGCAGGCCATCATTGAGTTTGCCTCCGGCGCAAAGGCTACGAGCCAGGAATCAGCAAAAGTTCAGAGAAGAGGGCTCCCATGAGCGAGCGGCGGGACGATGATTTTGGGCGGTTCCTTTACGTGGTCACGGTGACAGGGCTAGTGGTGACCTTGCTTGGACTGGGGGCGATTTGGTATTATTTTAATTACGGGACACTCCCCATCCCCAACGTGCCGAATCCGCAGAAAATGCTGGCGAGCCGCACCGTGTTGGGGCCCAACCAGGTCATGCTTTACTATACCCGCGACGGCAAAACGCTGTCGGGAGTAGTTGCGGAGCTAGATGCGGGCGTGGTTACACCGACCGATCGCGCGCGCACCATCGTGAACATGCTCCTCGAGGGGCGTGCCTCACTTGGGCTCCGCTCGGCCATTCCTGAGGGGACAACATTGCACTCGGTGTTCGTGACAAACGGCCTGCTTGTCGTCAATCTTTCGAAGGAATTCGTGAACAACCTCGCCGCCGATAGTAACCTTGAGCTGCTGGCTGTTTACTCGCTGGTCAACAGTTTGTTATTCAATATCGAGGCGGTGGATGGTGTGCAGCTTCTCATCGAGGGCGAGAAGGTCCCCACGCTGCGGGGCACCGTGGATACGGACCATCCGCTTGTAGCGAATCAGGCTTTTACGCGGGCTTTGTAGCAGCGAGTCGCTCTTTGACGAGCGGGCCGACCTGATCAGGGCGCTCCGCCACAGGCACGCCAGCGGCAGTGAGTGCAGCGATTTTCTCTTTGGCTGTCCCTTTGCCACCGGAAATGATCGCACCAGCGTGTCCCATGCGCTTGCCTGGCGGTGCGGTAAGCCCCGCAATGAATCCCACGACAGGCTTGCTCATACGCGTTTTGATGAACTCCGCTGCCTGTTCTTCGTCCGTGCCGCCAATCTCACCGATCATGACAACGGCATCGGTTTCAGGGTCGTTTTCGAAAAGTTCGAGCGCATCGACGAAGGTGGTGCCGATGATGGGGTCACCACCAATCCCGATGCACGTGGATTGACCCAATCCGTGCAGAGTGAGTTCTTTGACAATTTCATAGGTGAGCGTGCCACTGCGCGACACGACGCCGATCCGGCCTTCCTTGTGAATGTGGCCTGGCATGATGCCGACTTTTGCCTTGCCCGGCGAAATTACACCCGGGCAATTGGGGCCGACCACGCGCACGCCTTGCTGCTTGGCATACCAGTAAACTGGAATCATGTCGCGAACCGGAATGCCTTCGGTGATAATCACGACCAACTTCACACCGCTAGCGATCGCCTCAAGAGCGGCGTCCGCGGCAAAAGCTGCGGGCACGTAAATGACGCTGGCATTGGCGTCGGTGGCTGCGACGGCTTCCTTCATCGTGTTATACACGGGCACCTCCAGGACATTTTCGCCGCCGCGCCCGGGAACCACACCGGCCACCACGCGAGTGCCATAGGCGATCATTTGCTGACCATGAAACCGGCCCTCGTTGCCGGTGATTCCCTGAATAATCAAGCGGGTGTCGCGATCAACCAGAACGCTCATGGGATAAATATTCCTCTCACAATCTCGATGACGATCCAGAAGTCATGAATGTGCAGCAGTGTTTTGGCACAGAGCTTTCTTGTCAATCCCAGATTCGATTGGAAACCGTGGCCAGCATTAGGGGGGGGCATGGTGAGAAGTGTTGCACGCAGGCGCATTAGGACAAGATTTTTGAGTCGATTTTTCTTGAAATAGCAAGGCAGGTATTTGGTAAAGTGTTGAGTTAGAAGGTTAGAAAAATATCGCTGTACGGGGTTATGGTAAAATGAATAGAAATGTGGTAGGGATTATTCTCATTATTGTCGCTGCGGCGCTGGTGGGACTTTATGCTTGGCCGAAGCTGAAACCGTACTTTTCAACACCGGCCGCACCGGCTGGACCAGGTGGTGATATGACCACCATGGCGCTGTAACCGAGCCAGCTAGAAAAAGTCGAGCGAAGGTTTTATAGCAGATGCACGCGAGTGCGTGGTCTGCTTTTTTATTGGCAAATAGCAAAGAGAAAGAAGTCTAGCATCTCCACTATGTTCTTCCTGCGTGTAAGCATGGGGACAAATTCTCGAGAGGGCAAAGAAATGCCAAAGTCAGCGCGGATGTAAGCATACCCTCGCATGCTTCAAACGTCCCTAAGCGAGGCTCTCTCACGAAGACTCCTCGTTTGCTCAGCGACAAATCCAGCTCTGCGCTCTCACTCTAAGCCGCGAGGCTCTTTGGCCGTGGGCCTTCTGCCAAACGTAGGCCCTTAGAATTTGTACTCGAGCTTTGCATTGTCGAGCTCGCGTTGCTTCAAGGCTTTGAGTCTACGGTCCAATTCCACTTCGCGCCAAGCACGGTAGGCATAGGCTTCAATTTCGCCAAAGGAGGGCTTTCGTGCCCGCTGTTCATCTTCCACCACATAAGTGACAGCACGCCCGTTTTCAATTTTGGGCGGGAGGTAGCTTCCTTTCGGCACTTTCTCTAATTCTGCCGGCAGCTCGGGATGGTCGGACATGTAGACGAAACCCAGATCGCGGTACGCAAGTTGCCAGTCGGCACTGCGATAATTTTTGACAACCTCGCGCAAATGCGAGGGTGTGATGGTGCGATTGTGAACTGGTGGCTTCGGCATCCCCGCAAGTTGTCTCGTCGTAGGGGGGGCGGCACCAGAGGGTGCGATGGCTTCGGGTGTGGAGAAGCCAAGCGGTCCTACCCATGTTCCTGAATTTTTGCCCGAGTCAGCCGGAATCGGAACATGTCCCGCTGGCGATTTTGTTGTGTCGGCCGGACGAATCCCACCTTTGGCAGGCGACTCTGCACCAGCGCCACCCGCCGATGTGGTCGTGGCATCGACCCGCCCGAGCGCCTCGGTCGTTGTCTTGTCCGTGGCAACTGTGGCCGATGTTTCTGCGGTCGCATCGGAAGAGATTCCCCCAACAGCCGCTGATGATGTGGATAGGCCTTCCTCGGCCGAGAGCGTCGTTGGGAGATCGCCTAATTCAGGAATTACCGCCTCGGGTTCGCTGGGAACAAGAGGAGATCGTGATTCTCCACCGCCCTCTTCGAGCGCGCGTTCAAGTTCGGCGATTGTCTGCTCAGGCCGGGCCGAAGTATTGAGAGGGGTGAGGGTTACTTCGACAATGCGCTTCATTGGCATGGGCGTAAAAAGTTCTGGGTGTGCTCTCCAGAATCGCCTGACGACTTCGCGTGACGGCTTAAGCTGGCAGGAAAGGGTTTCTTTCAATTTTTCAAGCCGCGCCAGGTTGCGAGCCATTTCCAACATTGGGGGAAGGAAAACGCTATGCTGAGCTCCCCCTTCTGCGACTTCCTGGGCAATCGCCTCACCTTCAAGAATGCGCCGTAGGGTGTACTCGACGGCATCCTCGCGTGACGCGAGGTCTTCGCTCACCAGCGACGGAAAGATGTTCAGGAGTTGCCCCTTTGTGATACGGAAACCGTGGACTGAGCCCACTACGTGATCCGATGGCTTTTCATCCCAAGGCTTCATATCGAGCACTGGACGCCGTTTTTCTTCGAGCAAGACCTTGATGTCCCACAAGTACTGCGCACGGAGAACCTGGCGCGTCAGTCCTTCTTCCACTTTGGCCGCTTGTTGGGGATTGTCGAGGGAGAGCTCTTCGGGCGGCAGGTTTTCGATGAGCTGCACAAGGTAAAAGCCATGGGGCCCGCGAATCACTTCGCTCACTTCGCCCGGCTGCATATGCGACACAGCATCTTCAAGGTAGAAAAACACTTCACCGCGTTTGAAGGGCGGCACCTGGCCTCCGTTTTGCGCGCTGGGCGCCTGGGAAAAACGGCGAGCAGCCTCAGGGAAATCGATTTTTCCACGCAGAATGTCCTGACGCAAATCCTCGAGCCGTTTCTGAACAGCGTCCTGTGTATCGAGGGGATCTGTTTCCTCTGAGCGCATGAAAATGTAGCGAACACGCCAACGCTCGGGGGCTGCCAGTTCACTGCGGTGCTCCTGAAGGTATTTTACGCGGTCCGCATCGGTGATGCGAATTTTCGATCGCACGACGTTGGCAACGTAAACAAAACGGTAGGCCTCAAGTGCCGAAACTTGAGCCCGCGCTTCATCAATGTCGTTCCATTCGGCATCTCTAACAAATCGCGGCACGATCTGATTGACGAACACGTAATTCTCAATGGCTTTACGGATTTGCTTCGCGAGCTTCTCTTTTTCTTCAGGGAACCTTTCTTTGTCGTACTTCTCCAAAATGTAGGCAGGCTGTGGTCCCCGCGTCATGATGAGGAAGAGATAGAGGTCGCGTGCCGTCACTTTACCCCACTTCGTGGTAGCCACAACGCGCTCAGGCTCCCCAATGTAAAGCGATTCGAACAAAGGATGGTCGGAAATACCAGTGCCCGTGGGCTGAAGCACTCCACGCAGAGGCGTAGCAGTGCCGCCAATGGCCCCCATTCCAAACGCAGCGGCACGCTGCTGAAATTTAGAAGAGGATGGGATGGCAAAAGCGACCTCGCTCAAGAGGCCGAAAGCCAGTATGATCAAGGCAACACTAAACCACCGCGCCCACCGCATGTTGAGCAACCTTTCTCGACTCGCAACTTGGAAGCATTGCGACGCTTACCGCTGGCCGGAGTTTATGAGCAAGCCAAAACACCCACGCAGCGAAAAGGATTCTTGAAATCTGCCGTCATCGGTTATAGCTGGCTTATTAGATTAGCCTAGCACGGGAAATGTATTTCCACCACACGAGAGGTGCCCGATGAGCACGGCAAAACTTGAATCCGAAAAGTTAGAACTCACGTTCACTCTCAACGGCAAGCCCTGCGTTGCGCTTGTGGATCCCGAAAAACCGCTTCTTGAAATCTTGCGCATGGAAATTGGGCTCATGGGTACGAAGGGAGCCTGTCTGGAAGGCGAATGCGGCAGCTGTACGGTGCTGCTCGACGGTAAGGCTGTGAACTCG
Organism: Candidatus Sumerlaeaceae bacterium; assembly: GCA_049968255.1. Lineage (GTDB taxonomy): Bacteria > Sumerlaeota > Sumerlaeia > Sumerlaeales > Sumerlaeaceae > DRVG01. The sequence continues at coordinate 177,233 of JBMFRB010000005.1, forward strand.
TGCCTCGTCATGGCTGGCCAGGTCCAAGGACGTGAGGTCACGACAATTGAGGGCCTGGCGAAAAACGGCACATTGGACGTTGTGCAGGAGAAGTTCATCGAGACGGGGGCAGCTCAATGCGGCTACTGCACGCCCGGCCTGATCCTTGCAGCAAAGTATTTCATTGATTCCATGCCCGACGCCAGCGAGGACGATGTGATTTCTGCGCTGGAAGGCAACATCTGTCGGTGCACGGGCTACAACAAGATCGTTGAGGCGGTCAGGCTAGCCTATCGCGAAGTCCATGGTGTGACGAGAGGTTGAAAGACTTCGGACATGCCTAGGATAAGCGCGGGCGCGATGAGAGGATTCGTTCTCGTTGCAAGTCTTTTCGTGCTGAGCGGCAGCCAAGTCAGTGGCCAACCCACGTTCCTCGAGCGTTCCCATAGAGCCTTTAACGATTTTCTGCGCACGTATGTAGTCACTGAGCTCACGTACAAGGAAGGGAAGGAATTCGAGAGTTCGCGCGTGCGCTATGGCGCGCTGAAACGCGATGATCGCTGGACATCGTTTGTAGAGTCGCTTGCCAAAGTCGACAGTGCGTATCTGCGCACGGCCGATCGAGAGGACCGAATAGCATTCTGGATCAATACTTATAATGCCCTCATCATTGACACGGTGATCCAGCACTATCCCATCAGAGCAACCGTGGCTTATCCCAATCCTAGCATTCGTTCTATCAAAGGCGCTTGGGATGTTCCGCATGAGGTCGCGGGACAAAAATACTCCCTGAGTGACGTCGAAGACATACTTGGCAAACTTGGTGACGGCCGCGTGTGGTTCCTCACGTGTCCGGCTGCCATGGGTGGGCCGAACCTTCGCCCCTATGCGCTTACTCCGACAAATATCGAACAGGAGCTTGAGTCGGCCTGTGGAGGGTGGGTAAACGATCCGCGCCACGTGCGAATCAACTCGGCAGCCAACGAGCTCGAGGTGAGTGATTACCTTGAGGACAAGTTGGCAAGTCTCAATGAGCCGGTTCGCAGTTTTTTTCCTGGCGCCGAAAAATACCCTTTGTCGCAACGCGCCCTCATAGATACCTTGCTGCGGCGCTTGCCACCCGAGAAGAAGGATTACATCCGCGCCAAGTGTCCTACGGTGGTGTTTATTCCTCTCGACTGGACGCTCAACGACGCTGCGTCATTCTAATCGCAGCGTTGCGGAGCGCGATCCTTTTTGCCAGGGTCATTGCCTGCGGGATCGAGCAAATTCCCACGCAGCCGCGGCAGGCATCGGCGGACCAAAGAGGAATCCTTGAACAAAAGGTACGCCAAGTTCCCGCAGATGCGCTGCCTGCATTTCATTCTCGACCCCTTCGGCGACCAGTTGGACACCGAGTGTTCGCCCAAGATTGACAATGGTCTGGAGAATCTCCGGGCGCTCGCGTGGCGTGCCAAGCGATGACACAAACATATGGTCAATTTTGATAAGATCCACCGGAAGTCGTTGCAAATAGCCAAAGGAGGAGTAGCCACTGCCAAAGTCGTCCACCGCTAACCTCAGACCGCGCTCGCGCAACGAATTCAAGGCCGAGGAAACCTGTTCATGCTCGTCAAGGAAAATGCTTTCCGTGACCTCGATGACCAGCAAACGCGGTGGCACTCCCGTCTCGCGCAGAACGTTTTCGAGCTGCTCGAAAACAATTGGTTCTTGGAGCTGGCGAGCAGACATGTTGATCGTGAGCGCAAGATTACTTGCTGGATCAGCTTTTAGCCAGTCGGCAAGCTGCGCGCATCCCCGTCGCAGGACGTAATCCCCGACGTCGAGGATCAGCCCAGTCTCCTCTGCAACCGCCAGGAATTCGAGTGGCAAAAGCATACCACGTAGCGGATGACGCCAGCGAACAATGGACTCGAATCCCCACACGGTTGAGTCCATAAGGCATACAATTGGCTGAAACAGCAGGTCGAATTGTTGCTCCTGTACGGCACGACGCAGATCTGTCTCGAGCTGGAGGCGACTTTGAGCGCGCAACCGCATCTCCGGCGTAAAGACTTCAACACGGTGTCCGCCCAAGGCTTTTGCACGAAACATGGCGGTGTCGGCGTCGCGCAACATCTCTTCTGCGCTGGCGTAGCTGGAATCCGACATGACGAGGCCGCCACTCGCCGTGACGTAGATATCTCCCACGCTGAGACGGAACGGGCGATCGAAGACGCTTAGGAGTTCTTCTGCTAGCTGCTCCGCTTGCTGGCGGTCGCGGATATCATCAAACAGAACAAAGAATTCGTCGCCGCTCAGGCGCCCAAGGACGTCGCCTGGGCGAAGAGCTTTTTCGAAAGCAGTCGCTACAGCACAAAGGAGCTCGTCCCCAACGCGATGCCCGTGACTGTCGTTGATAAGCTTAAAGCGGTCTATGTCGAGCAGCAGGATGGCGAAAGCGTAGCTGAATTCGCGGCGCGTAATACCGATCGAGTGCTCGACGTGCTCGAGCATGAGGGTGCGGTTGGCAAGCTTGGTCAGGCCGTCGTGGAGGGCATCGAACAGCAATTGCTCTTCGGCTTTTTTGCGTGGCGTTAGGTCGGAAAGTGAGCCGGCCATACGGACAGGGGTCCCGGTGGAGTCGCGCACGGCAAGCCCACGGCAAAGGATCCATCTCTGTTGGCCGTTGCTGCACAGGGCACGGAATTCTGCCGCCAGCTGAGGCGTGGCGCCGCTCAGGTGCGCTGCAAGAGCCTTACGAAATGCCTCGCGATCTTGTGTGTCAATGCATTTCAACCATTCCTCGATGGTCGTGTACTGTTCTTCGCCAGCAAGCCCGAGCAGCTCGTTCCAGCGTGGTGAAAGGTAAAGTTTTTCGCCGCGAATGTCCCAGTCCCAAATCGCATCGTTGGAGCCAAGAACTGCGAGGGAGAAGCGCTCCTCGCTCTCGCGAAGAGCATCAGCCATCCGCTCGCGCTCCGTCACGTCTTCAACGATTGAGGCCACGCCAATGACTGTGCCGTCTGGGCTCACCAAGGGAGTGTTGTACCAGCAACAAACCACAGGGTGTCCATCTTTCCTCAGATTGACATTCTTCGCATGTGTCCCACCCTTTTGAGTCAAAAGGTTGTCCCAAACCTGCTGGACGAAATCCCGAACCGGTGGAGGAACGATAAGATCAAAGGCGTGACGTCCCAAAGCCTCATTCCGCGAGTACCCAAAAATGCGCTCTGCGCCCGGATTCCATTCTTCGACACAAAAATCCTTCGACCAGCGGATGATGCCGAGAGGGGTTTGCTCGAAAAGAAGCTTGAGTTGTTGTTCGGAGCGCTGAATGCGCCTCAGCGCTTCCTTTTGCTGGGTGACATCCTGAAGAACGACCTGCAACGCCGGGCTGTCTTTGTAGCTGGTGGGGATCTCGCGTGCCTCAATGGTCAGAGCGCGACCATCGAAGCGACGAATTTCGAACTCGATGGAGGGCAAGGCTGCCACCTGAGAAATAGCTCGGGCCAAGCGTTCTTCTATGAGGGGTTTGAGCGAATCACTGACAAAATCGAGAAAACGGACATCCAGAAGGTCCTCGTTAGACGAGGCTCCCAGCAACTGCACCCCAGCTGGGTTCACATATTTAATCAGCCCATTTTGCAAAACGAGGATGGCTACAGGAGCTTGCTCGACGAGCTTACGATAGCGCTCCTCACTCTCACGGACTTGGTGTTCGGCGCGAGCGCGTTGCAGGGCAGGCGCCACCACATCCGCCACGCGTTGCAGGATACCTAGATCCTCCTGCGTGTAGCGGCGAGTGTGGTAGGATTGAATCGAAATGACACCGATGACACCATCCGGGAGCCGAATCGGTACGTAAAGAAGTGTCTGCGAGCGATGCTCGACATCGCCAAACGGACGCAACGTCGGTTCCGCGCCGTGTTCTGCGACGTCAATGAGCACAGATTCGCCGGCGAGAGCACGGCGCATCGGTCCGCTAAGCGACTCGGGCGGGTCTATTGTGCCCGGAAAAACCTGCCGTACCCCCTCGACGGTATCTACATATTCGATGACGCGACGCCTATTGCCGGGTTGGCGAACCACAAAGCAATAGGCATCCCAATCGAAGAGTTCCTGCGTGATTTCCTGCACAGTTGCTGAAATCCGCTCAATAGTGTCGTCGCCAGCAAGCCGAAGGGCAAGGCGGCCGAGCAGGCGACGTTCCTGTTCCACGCGCACCTTTTCCGTGACGTCGCGCACGGTGGCCTGAAGACAAGGTCGCCCACGGTACGTGACAAAGGTAGGTAGGAGCTCTGCCGTGAAGCGCGAGCCGTCTTTTCGCAAGGCAATGAAGCGTAGGATGTGGGGACGGCGCGTTTCGATCATTTTGGCCACTAGGCGCCCCACGCGTTCGCGAACCTCAGGGGCAACTGCTTCCAGCGGATGGAGAGACTTTAGTTCTTCCTCGGTGTAGCCAAACATTTTTTGAAGAGTGCGGTTTGCAACCAGAATGCGGACGGGGACAAGATCCCGCAGATAAAACCCCTCGCGCGCTTGTTCGACCAATGCATCGTAACGCTCTTGGGTTTCGCGAAGCTCGCGTGTGGCCTCGAATTGAGTCAACCCCAGCGCCGAATAAGCGGCAAAGATAGAGATCAGCGTGCGCGAATCGTAAACGGCAGCGAGTGGGCGAGTGTCCAGCGCTGCAATGACACCACGTACGCGCCCCTCCGCATCCACCAGAGGTGCGCCGAGAAAGGTTTCGATGCGGTGCGTGCGGATGAACTCATCCCCTGGAAAGAGTTGCCAAACGTGCCGTGAGTAATAGCAAAGACTTCCGGGTTTAAGATTTTCGCAAGGCCCACCTTCAAGCCGGCATGCGAAGGGACTCCCGAGCTCGTCGCGCACCCAACACGCTTCGACATGCAAGAGTTTTGGGTCTTCCTCGTCCAGTGTCCCCAAAAATGCATATGGCACCGCCAAGACGCGTGCAAGCTGGATGACGACTTGGCGTAGAAACATCTCACGCCCTTGCTGAAGCGATGTGCCTATCAAAGCGCGCAACATGTGTTCGGTTGTCCGCCATCGCGTGATATCGCGATAAATTGCAACCTGAAGAGGGGGCTCCGTGCGAAGAAAGAAACTCTTCACCGTGACGATCCGTTGGCTGCCATCACGGCAATGTAGAATGAATTGGCCACCGGTGCTTGCGGTTTCGTCCGGCAACTCGATGCGCTCGCCGCCCCAAGCTTCGGAGGCTGTCAAGCCGATAAGCTCTTTGCACTTTGCTCCTACGAGAAGCCCCATCGCAGGGTTACAGAAGACGATGCGGCCGTTGCTGTCGAAAGCGGCGACGCCATCGCTCATCGCCTCATAGAGCTGCCTGAGAATATCAAAACTCGGCTGCCTCTGCTGCTGCGTATCATCTTGCGCCATCGCGCTTCGCTCCTCTGCCTTGGCTGCTCATGTTCACGCGCTGCATTAGCAGTCTGGCAAACCCGTTTATAATTTCCAGTAAAAGCCGCGCTTGTTGCAAAACCGGACAATAAGCCACAGTAGCAACGTCCAGAGGCCGCCCCAGAACATTCCCTCCCATCCCACTTTTCCTAGGAAGAACGGATACAGTCCAAGTGCTTGCACAAAGATGCGGACGACAGGCTGCATAAAGTAGGCGAGGAGTGCATTTGCTCCAAAGACATTGAGCGGCACTGTCCAGCGACGCCAGCCCCACACGTCCACCGGATAATAAAAAAGCAGGAAAAACAGCGAGGCAATTCCCGCAGTGAAGAGCGAGTAAGAAGAGGTGACAAAATCTTTGTTCATGGGATACCCGAGCGCGTGGAGTGCATAGCCTAGAGCTGTGAAGACAACTCCGACGATAAGACTGCGCCTGACGATGGTCCGCTGATCGCGGGAAACGATTGCATCACCGAGCAGTGTACCAATGATCGTGATCATCCCATAGGAGATGCTGGCCCACGGAGTGCAATGAACTGTGAGCGGGCGCAGGGGATCACCATCGAGCCGTGCGATCGTAAGGAAGGGACGAGTTTTGTCGCCGAGCTCGACCCACCACGGCACGTGGATTGTCAGCCAGCCATGCACCAGAGCGATCATACCTACCACAAGCCATCGCCCGAGTGGCGGCATGAACATGGCCGCGGCTCCCATAAAATAGGATACCCCGATAGCCTGAAGAATACCCCACCAATAAGAAAGCTTCAGGATGAGGGAAATGTAAATCACACCCGCAAGGATGAGACCAAGTGTTCGCATGCCAACGTGGCGCCACCATTCGCCACCGCGCCGCTGACGACTGAGGGGGATGCACATTCCCACGATAAAAACAAAAAATGGTGCGACAAGATCCGTGAACGTGCAACCATTGCCCACGCCTTGAAATCTGGGAGTAATCTTCTCGCGAGGGTGAGTGACGCCCGCAGCCTTGGCGCCTGGGTAATGAGCAATGACCTTCTCGCCCACCCGCAACGGCTTGGCGTGGCGGATTGTCACGCCCGAATAAGTACGAGTGGCCTCTTGGTCATCGCCGACCACCTCCACGCTGTAGAGCCCATCGTTCACTGCCACAACGCGTCCCTCAATGTACTCTTTCGACGGTTCTCGTCCCTCCCAGAACGCCCACTCTTCGGGATCGCCATCCTCGCTCGCGTGTTTGAAAGTGGAAACAGGTGCACTTCCAAAATGGGGAAACGTAAGCGGCAGGTTTTTGTATCCCGCCACCTGAATGACAAAGATCATTGCGAGGATGGTGAAACCGCGAAAGGCATCAATGGACTCGACTCGTCGGGGCTTTTGCACTGTCAGCTCGCTCACGTTTGTCTCCTTCGCCACGGGATGTGCGACCGGCGCGGCACTGTGCCACGAGCCGGATAAATCAGCATCGGATTTGGGGCACGCACCGCAGCTTACTCTTTTGTGAGGACGAAAACAGCATCACGCGGCGAAAACTCAATGCGAAACTCGATGGTTTTTTCACCAAGGTTCGCAGCCGTTACACAAGCTGGACATATAGATCGTTCTACAAAAGCCCCACGCGCCGAAGAAGCCTATTCCAACGTGAATTGACCCGTGGCCACAGCTTCCTGCTAATCGCAATTTCATCTGGAGAGAGTACCGCGCGCAAGAGCGCCGCGCGCTCAAGCATTTTTGGTATGCTTCGCTTCTTTTTTCTTACAGTATGCTCTTGCTCGGCGAGAATCAAAGCGGGATGGACAATGGGAATTTTGTCTCCATCGAGTAACACGCTAGCGTTAGTGACCCGAGGATCAGGAAACACCCATAAGATATCACGATAGGTTGCAATAACACTATTTTTTTTATAAGTTAAGAAGAATACAATATCGATCTGCACAAAGTTGTGGTTCCAGACGACATGTGATTTATCGCGGACGACGAGCCTGTCCCCTAGCGTTTCTTCCAACCGTTGGCGTTGCTCAAGGGGAACAAACAGATCTACGTCCTGATGACTCAGCGGCTTCCCGACAAGACCCTCGACGGCCCAGCCACCATGAACCCATGCTGAAATTCCCCGCTCTGAAAGAAATCGGAGCACGCCACGGACGTCGCTGCTTTGGGGGTCGCGCCGCTGCGCTTTTAGCAATTTGAGTTCAGACTCATCCATGGTCGAAACTCAAGTGGTCTGTTAGTGGCAGCGCCGGATTTCAATTCCAAAAGTTTTTTCTGAACGATGAGGTTCGTCGCCAAAAAGAATTTCTCTTTGAGAGTGTGAATGCACCCATTGCATGATTTCTTGACCGTACTCGCGCGACTGGCCAAAAAGCCAAGGACGGGTATGCTTGTGGATGACCACAATGACGTCTGGCCTCTGACGATTATAATCTGCAACGATTGCACCTTCTCCGAAGCCAGCCACTTCTGTTGGCGTGAGCTGTGGATAGCGCGTTGCCATGAGCTTTCCTAAGGAAAATGCGAAAAAAGCCCCTTCGGGAATCGCGATAAACTTGTCGGTGGAAGGCACAACATTTTGCATGTAGTGCATGGCGCTCCGCAGCACAGGAACGCGGGGATCAATTCCCGTATCGAACACAAACATATCCACTGTGGAGGTGGACCAGCGCTCCCTTTTTTGTTGCAAGTAGTTCCACGAGCGCTTCGCGTGCGCATAGGTGAAGGAGAAAACTAGAGCGGTCACAACGAGAATCGTTAGGAAACGATCCATGTTCGCTCTAACTGCGATGCGGGGAGCGTCCCCAAGAAGCCAGGCCGCGCACACGAGCACCGCGGGCATCGCCTGTGTGAAGCCATATTGCTCGACGCGCGCATTCAAAAGCATGCGAAGAATAGTGCCAAGAGCCCATAGACTCCAGAGCCAAATGCCAATATCGCGCGCTCGGTTGTTGGACTCCTGACGCTGTAAAACTGATAATGACTTTGCTCCCCATATCGCCAGGCACCAGAGCGGGAGAGAGCGCGCGAAAAACTGCCACCATTCAAAACGGCGAAAGCAAACGACGCATAAGACAGTGACAATACCGAGTCCTAGAATGCGGGCAGTTTTTGAGAGCCTCCACTGTCGCCAAGCTCTTGCGAGCAGCACGAAAACAATTCCGAGAGAAACAACTGCGCTGGCGCTTAGCAGAAGGCGTGCGGCGTTCGACCATGGCGACTCGAACCCCATCGTCTCCACGCTCCAGCGAACGCGAGCCGCAGGAGTAAAGGACATCCACCATGCGCCAAGCACGAGTTCGATCGCGCGCGAAGGGGGCATGACAAGACAGGCAACGAGAAAGATAGTACAGAGGGTGCCGACGACTGTGGCTGCACCCAGTAGCGCTGCTTTCACCCAGCGCTTTCTCTCGGTCCAGAAAAAAGCAGCAATCAGATAGGCCCCGCCCCACACAGCAAGCGCTCCCACAGCCATTTCTGCCTTTGTAAGAAACGCCAGAGCTGCGAGAAGGGCCAACCCAATCGTTTCTAGCCAGGTGGGCACTCGAATCCATTGTTGCGCGAGCGCGACTGTGCAAAGTCCGAGGTAAAGGCCGTGAACCGTTTCCGAACTGTAAGGCGCGAAATAGTTGTACATCCCAACCTTTGTGCTGTGAGAGAAAGCAAAAACGAGCCAGAAGATCACCGTGATTGCTGTGGCGACAATGCACCCGTACCACTGCGAGAAGAGGCGGAAAACGAGAAGTGAGCCGCCAATAAGAAGAAATAGATTCGCTACGAGCAAGACGGTGTTGTGGGGCCCAAACCAAGCAAATAGCCCTCCATTGAAATAGACTGAGAGAGGGCCGTACAACCATTCAAAATCGCGTGCGACGTGAAGACCTTTCGAAACTTGGAAAGGACCGTAAAGGGTAATCCCATAATCGAGAAAAGGGTCGCCGAATTTTCTCCACGTGGCGACGAGCAAAACCAAAAAGATCCCAGCAAGGATCGTGGCGCACATCCCCTCGCTTCGCGGACCTGGCCTCGCGGGGTGAGGCCGTTTCGTGCTATAAAGTTTCGAACACACGCTGAATCTCAAGGCACAGAATCAAACCTGGAAGCGCAAGACTTTCATGAGGTCGAGGCGTATGCTCTGATCTTTGCCGCGAGGTTGGCCGCATTCTCACACACGTCTCATCATTCGTCTTGATTAGCTGGGTGCCGCAAAGAATAAAAAGACAATAAGGCCAAAATCGGTTCAAAATCAAACATGAGAAGTGTGACAAACTGTGACCAAAACAAAATCTGTACTGATGCTAACGAGTGCGTTGTGGAGCATCTCGGCGCTGGGCTTTAGTTTCGCCGCAACAGGACATCAACTGGTGGCACTCATCTGCGAACACGAACTCACATCGAAAACGCGCGCAGCAATTGGAACCATCCTGCCGACGGAAAACCTGCCGGAGATCAGCCCCTGGGCCGATTTAGAACGCCAGCATGATCCTTCAACGTCAGGATGGCATTATATCGATTACAACATCAAGACGGGCAAGGTCGAGGCCCAACACGCGAACGATCCGACAATTCTCGATGCCATTTCGTCGAACTCCGTGGCGCTTCGGTCGGCAGAATCCACAGAAACGCGCCAGCGCGCTCTGAAGTTTCTGGTCCATTTTATGGCGGATCTTCATCAGCCTTTGCATTGTGCGGACAACAATGACGCTGGGGGCAATAAGACATTCGTCTCTCTTCGCGGCGAAGAGATACGACTGCATCGCGTGTGGGATGGCCCGGTCGTGGAGCGGATGATAGCAGAACGTTATCCGGGAAAATCCTTGCCGGAAGTGGCTGCCATTCTGCACTCGAACTATGCAGCCAAGAAAGCTGACTTTACTTCGGGAACCATTGAGGACTGGGCACGCGAGTCCTTTGAAATCGCGAGGGATCACGTCTACCGTCTCCCACCTCCTGCTGCAGAAGGAAAGCCGCCAGAGATTGATGGAGACTACATGAGGGCAAGCGAGGCGATTATTGAGAAGCGCCTTGCGCTGGCTGGCTTGCGTTTGGCTCACGTCCTCAACAGCCTACTCGATCCCGATTATCGCCCGACCACCGACGCATTGGGCCTTGGTAGCAAAAGGGCGCATGCCGCGCCGGTTGAAAAAGTCTCCGCAAAAAAAGTTGGTTCGCAGGGAGCTCTTGTGCCAGCTGGCGTTCACTGAGCCTTGCTCGCGCGCATCTCGACGCGCAAATGTTTGACTCCCGGAGTTGCGAGAAGATCAAGTCCCCGCCACTCTTGGCCTGCAACGCGCAGCTCGTAACGTCCTGTTGGCATGGCTGTAAAGACAGCGTAGCCGTTTCCATCCGCCCGAAGCGAACGCGTGATGGGTCCGCGTAATTCGAGAACCGCGCCATCTGCAGGTTCCTTGTTTTCTGTGCGTTGGCATTGCACCACCAGCGTTGCGCAGTCCTTACGCCACTGCGGACGCGGTGGTTGGGCTAGGTCGGGATAAACCTCGTTTGCAATTCGCTCCCACAAAGAGCTTGCGGCACCATAGCGTTTCGTCGTGTCAGAAGTTTTGTCCGGGCGCCAATAACTAAATATGCTGGTTCCAAGCCCGCGGCGCTTTGCCTCGCGGTACTGAACAATGACATGGTCCGGCTCGTTGAAGTACCCTCCGATGCCAATAGTGATAAGATTGCCCGGGCATTGCTCCGCCAATCGCAGGGAGAAGTCCGCCCAGTCGCGAAACTGTTTCGCATGCGCGGGGACGTGTTCACGCTTGTAGCCCATGCGCGTGACGATGTCTACCGCCCCTTCGCGAGCCCAGCCGGCCCAATCTTGATGAACTTGTCGATAGGGACTGGATTTCGTGAAATCGTTTTCGGAAGGAACCGCGCCGAATCCTACAGCACAGACACTGAGCATGGCCTCGGGGCGCAACTCCCATACTTCGGCGGCACAGCGGCGCACGAACGCGCAAACCTGTTCGCGACGGAACTCGTTCCACTGAGGATCGTTGGGTGTAGGACGATCCGTGCGGCCATAGAGATTTTGAAAACGTCGAATCGCAACGGGGTGGTAACCGGCTTCCTCTTCAGGATAGCGAATGAAATCAAGGTTCACCCCATCTACCGGATACTTCTTCACGCACTCACGGATAAGTGAAAGCAAGTATTCCTGAACCTCCGGGATTGCGGGGTCTAGGAAAGTTGTTTTTGTCCCCGAGGTCGTGTAGCTCATCCATTCCTTTATTTTCCTCTGCTGTTCGAGCGACAGGGAGGTTGTTTCGACCTTGCCGAAATTGAAAACATTGAACCATGCGTAGACGTCGAGCCGCTGGGTGCCACTCGTCGTGTCGTGGGCCTGGAAGAGCAAAGTTTGTAGCGGATCGAAACTGGGCGTCCTTGCCCATGTGGGCGCCGGCGGCTCAGTGGATGATTGATAAAAGGTCATGCCGCGGTGCCGCACCTGGACAATCACACAGTTGAGATGGGCACGCCGCGCCGCGCCGACCAGATCGGCGATTTCCTCCGGCGAATTCATGCAGGGTGAGAGCGTGGAGGCCCACACCGCACGAAGTTCTGTTCGGTCCAAGGGCCCACTCATTGCACTCGGTGCAGCAGAAAGTCCCCAATTTAGGCAACACCCCACAAAAGCGACCAGAAAAACCTTTGAAAAGCAGCTATTGCGCATGGTTTCACCTACCTTCCCTTTTTGGCTGTTGTCGAACACTTGCACTCAGGGAAATCAAACAATTATACGCAATAGACTTCCAGCCACCGCACCTCGAATGTGGAGCAAATCACGCTTGCGTCGTGACAACAAGTGCAAGATTTGCAATTGAACTGACGATGCGGGAAAGGGTATGAAGCAAAAGTGCGATGGTGAAGGCAGGACGCAAAATGAAAAAACTCCTCGTTATTTCTCAGGGAGGAGTTCGGGAGGTAGAGCTGGGGCAAGAAATGACCATCGGGCGCGCCTACACGAATCTTCTTCGGTTGGAAGGGGAGGAAGTTTCGCGTGTGCACGCGATCCTTTATAAGAGGGACGAGGAGTACCTGATCAGAGACCTGGACAGCAAAAATGGGGTCTACCTGAACGGCCAGCGGGTGACATCGAGTTTGGTCGTTCCGGGTGATGAAATCCAGATCGGCAACTACATTCTTTTGTTCGATCCTCCTGCGGATTTTGATCTCTCTGCCTTTCTCAGCCAGCGCTCGCTCAAAGGCGATTCCGCTGAAAAAGCTGTCGAGAAGAAGTTGGAAAAGGCCGAAAAAAAGGAGGCGAAGAAGTCGTCGGCGGCTGCTATCGCTGTGGTGGCGCGGGAAGATGAAACAGACGAACGGTTTGAGACGTCCATTCATTTTGTCCCTCAGCCTCTCACGCAGGTGTTTTACGAGCTGGCTGAAATTGAAGAGCTAAGCCAAACTGACGCGCTCTCTCCGTCAGGCACGTTCACCGCGGAACTCATTCGTGCCCTGAGAACACTTACTGCACGGCGCGAGAATGGCGCCGAGGAGGGCGAGCCTTACCAACGCGTGCTCGAAGCGGCCATAGCAGCTACTCACGCAGACCGAGGAGTTCTCGTCTTGCGCGAGGGGCAAGGTGATGCTTTGCGTTTGGGTGCAATTTTTCCGCGCGACCGCGACGTGAGTGTGACGCGTGTGGTGCTGCGGGCTGTGCTGCGCGAAAAGCGCGTCGTCTTGTGCAACGATGCAAAGAACGATCCGCGGTTTCAGCAAACGGACACGGTCCAACGCGAAAACATCACGAGCCTTATCGGATTCCCGCTGGTCATGAACGGTCATACCGTAGGGCTGCTGTATGTGGACACGCAGGGACGCCCCAACGCGTTTCGCCGCGAGCATCTTGTTATTGTGCACTTTCTGTCACGCATCTGCACGCTCACGATGAAGGCGGCTGAATCTTCTCGACAGCTGCAGTAAACACTCGCCTTTGGGTCACTCGGAGAATGGGACTAACAACGGCTGCGATTATCTCCACTGGAACTGAAATCTTGCAGGGGCTTTATGCCGACACGAATGCCCGGTGGCTGGCCGAGCAACTGAGTGCGGAGGGGCTGGAGGTCAGGCTCATTGCGGCGGCTCCTGACGATAAGATGGAAATCGAGGCGTTGGTTCGCTATGCAGCCGAGCACGCGGATCTCGTGGTCTGCTCTGGTGGACTTGGTCCTACTGCCGATGATGTCAATCGGGAAGTGTTTGCACGGCTGTTTGGCATGCAGCTTGTGCGCGACGAACGCGCAGTCGAAATGATGCGAGAGCGCTTCGCGCGCCGCAATCGGGTGATGCCTGAAAGCAACTTGGTTCAGGCCCTTATCCCAGAAGGAGCCATTGTGCTCTACAATGAATGGGGAACTGCACCCGGTTTTTTCATCCCCCCTGTGGAGGAGCGGAGTAGCACAACAGCGGAGGCGCCGCGCTGTGCATTGCTCGCTCTGCCGGGTCCTCCCCGCGAACTTTATTCCATGTTTCGCGAGCTTGCCCTTCCACTGATTCGTCATCGCTTGACGGGGCGCCGCTATGTGCTCGTGCGTGTGCTTCATACGTTCGGTGCGCCCGAGTCAGAGGTCGGACAATACGTTCATGATCTTTTTGCTACCTCATCCGATTATGCTTACACGATGCTGGCCAAACCTCATGGGATTGACATACGCATGGTCGTGCGGGCGAGCACTCGTCGCGAGGCCGAAGAGCGGCTCGACACGCTCGAGCAGGAAACCCGACGCCGCATTCCCGGTGAACTTATTTACGGTAGCGACGACGAAACACTGCCCCAAGTTGTTGCTAAAATGCTAATAAGGAGAAGAGCACGCTTGGCGGTCGCGGAATCATGTACCGGCGGTTTGCTTTCAAAATTGCTGACGGATATTGCCGGAAGCTCGGCCTTCTTTATCGAGGGCCTCATCACTTATGCCAATGAAGCAAAAATTCACACGTTAGGAGTGAGGGCGGAGACTTTAGAGCGCCATGGTGCAGTGAGTGAAGCGACTGCTCGCGAAATGGCCGAAGGCGCCCGCCAGCAAGCCGATGCGGATTACGCCCTGGCCCTCACAGGCATCGCGGGCCCCACGGGCGGCAGCGAAGAAAAGCCTGTGGGACTAACATTCATTGCTTTAGCCAGTCGCAATGAAACTGCAGTCCAGCGACACGTGTTCGGCGGCGATCGCGAATTCAATCGGACGTTTGCTGCCCTGACGGCTCTGAATTGGCTTCGGCTGGAATTGCTTTGTCAGTAGCCGAGTTGGGCTCCAGCGCTCCGAAGGCGTTCTCGGCATTCACTGATGCTGCGGTTTGTTTAGCACCCATGGGGTGCGGAGTTTCAAGTTGCCTAAAGAACGCCCAAACAGCCTCGGCCAAAGGACGAGTCATGGAGGGTGCTGCGGCCAACTCTTGTACGTTGGCGGCCTTGACTTTCGCTAGCGACCCGAAGTGGCGGAGAAGAAGTTTCGCCCGTTTGCTCCCGATGCCGGGGACTTCTTCAAGAATGGAACGACGGTTTGCCGCCGCGCGAAGCTTCTGATGATAGGTGATGGCGAAGCGGTGCGCTTCGTCGCGTATTCGTTGAACGAGCAGAAGGGCCGCCGAGCCCTCGGGCAACACAATCGGATTCCGACGATTTGGCACAAAGAGGCGCTCGGGTTTGGCTTTAGCAGCTGTTTCACCTGCCGTTTGGGTTGCGTCTCGGCACCCTGCACTTTGCCGCAGACGAATTTCGCCGCGTGTTCGCTCCTTGGCAAGTGCCGCGAGCATGAGAGAAGCGCATCCGAGCTCCGCAGCAACTTTGCGTGCCACGCCAAGTTGGGCCTTGCCCCCATCCACAATGAGCAAATCCGGCCATGGCATGGCGCGTGTGCTGTCTGAACGAAAACGGCGTATGAGCACTTCGCGCATCATGGCAAAATCGTTCGCCCCTTGCACTGTGCGGATACGGTAGCGGCGATAACCTTCTTTCGCAGGACGTCCATTTTCAAACCGCACGATAGAGCCAACAGCAAGTGTGCCCATGAGGTTGGAGATATCCACACATTCAATCACGCGCGGAATTCTTTCGAGCCCTAGAGCTGACGCGAGATCGGCAAGTGCCTCCTCGACGCTTTTCTCGCCACGCGCACGCATTTCGAGACGCAAACGAGCATTCTGTTGCGCCATTTCCACAAGCGCGGCTGCTGCGCCGCGCTTAGGCGTCCGGATTTCGATACTTCCGCCACGTAGCTCGCGGAGGCACGCCTCGATTAGCTCATGGTCGGCTACCTCGATATTGGTGACAATTTCGGGAGGAATTGTTGTGGCAGCCTCGTAATGACGCGAGAGGAACTGGCTGAGAACTTCCTCGTCGGATTGCTCGTAATTTCGAACAAAAAAATCTCGCGTGAAGGCAATAGCGCCTTCACGCATTTCCATGAGAAGGATGAGCGAGTGTCCACCTTGGGACACGATGGCGATAATGTCGCGGTCCGCAACGGCGTGCGACACGACAGTCTGACGCTCGAGCGTTTCGTCCATGGCGCGGAGATAGTCGCGCACGAGTGCGGCGCGTTCGAATTCCATTCTGTCCGAAAGCGCGTGCATCTGACGCTCGAGCAGCTCGCGTACCTCGTCGCGCCGGCCACGGAGAAAGCGCGCGACGTTGTCCACGAGTTCTCGATACGACTCTTGGCTCACCGGTACAACGCAAGGTCCGCAGCACTTGCCCACGTCATAGAGCAAGCAGGGGCGCGTTCGGTTAGCAAAGACACTGTCGCGGCATGTGCGAATGGGAAACACTTTCAAGAGAAAGCGAAGCGTAGCTCGCACCGCAGAGGTCGACACGTAGGGGCCAAAGTACAGGTCGCCACGTTCGAGGCGCTCGCCCGCATAGCGGCGCACGCGCACAATCTCAAGCCGGGGATAAGGATGATTCATCCTCATGCGAATCGAAACGTAGGTTTTGTCGTCGCGCAGGCGAATGTTGAAGCGGGGGCGATGGCGCTTAATGAACTCGTTCTCAAGAAGAAAAGCCTCTTTCTCGTTGGCTGTGATGACAAATTCGATGCTGTGAGCGAGCCGGCGTAAGAACTGAACCGAGAAACGATTGTCAGCCGAGCGCGTGAAGTAACTGCGAACACGGTTACGAAGATTCACCGCCTTGCCAACGTAAAGGGCGCGTCCTTCGGCATCCTTGAAAATATAGACACCCGGTTGCGCCGGCAACTGGCTAAGATGCTCGGGCTGTGCAAGAATTTCTACCATAGGCCGGACTGCGCGCTGATCTCTACTTCTGTTTTAGACTACAGGTAGACTACAGGTTTAGATTACAGGCGCGGGGCCTCACTTGTTGGGCTTAGTGGGCCTTCCCCGCACAGGGCGAAGTGAGACACCAGCGCGACTGCAGCGCGTGAGGCAATGGCACGCGGAACCGAGCAAATCCCGCGATAGCCAAATTATTTCCTGCGCGGAGGTGGGGGTGCCTTTGTTGTACTCAAAAGTTTGCGCAGTTGGGCCACAGTGCGCTCGGTCCCTTTCTCACGGGCAAGCAGATCAAGGTAGCGCTGGGCAAGCGCGTCGTTGCCGGTTTTCTTTGCTGCAGCCACAGCACACGCGAGCAGGTCAGCGCGCGCTGCTGGATCGAGCGAGACGGAATTCTTCAGCGCACCTTCTGCCAGCGCCAGTGTTTGCGTTGCTTCGTCAGTAGAAATTTTCAGCGCAAGATAAGCTGGTTTACGGGCTCGCACTTTTTCGATGCTGGCACGGGCGCGCGCCTTGTCGAGGCGATCGCTCGCGGCCATGACAACGGCAACTTCTCCCGTTGTCAGCCGGTCGTCGAACATGAGTTCATAAACCAAACCTTCAGCTTCGTCGAGATTGCCAGCATCGATGAGTTTCTCGAGTTTCTTTAGCTGATCGAGCCGCTCGTTATCCGCAAGAACGCGCTCGGCTAGCTCAACCGGTCCTTTGACATCGACGATGTCCTTAAACTCGTTAGCTCGGCCGCGGATCTGATTCAGCAGCTCACGTGCCGCGGCGAAATCTCGCCGATCCAGCAAGGACTGGAAATAATCGAACATCCAGCTGAGGATTTCGTCCACGAGTTGTGCGCGAAGCTTTTTCATCGCGTCGGTGCCAGGGTAAGTAGCGGCGATTTTTTGCATTGCTTCGATGGCAGCCGTCGTGTCGCGATCTTTTCGGAACTTGTTTCGCACGGCTTCCATTTGCTGTGTCACTTCATACTCGCGTGCGTCTTCGAGAAATTTTCGCAGCTCTTCTTTCTCTGGAATATCGGGATAGAGTTTGAGGAACTCGCCTACTTTTTCAGTAAGCTCAGGATAGGAGACCTCGCCCGTGAGAAATTGGTTGTAGAGCGAGAGGATGCGCTCGCGATAGTAGTGGTTGATGTCCTGCTTTAGCATGGCCAGCGAAGCGCTCGTTTCTGGGTCAGGCCCTGCCACTTCGATTTCGCCGATGAGGGCAAGTGCCCTTGGATAGTCCTCGCGATGCTTTAGCTCCTGCGCCATTTGAAGCTTTTGTTTGAAGTTCAACTGAACCGCGTCGCGAAGAGCCCGTGCCGCAAAGCCAGTGGCGGAGTCAGGCCCGCTGCGCTTGAGCACTTCGTTGAGCTTGTTCAAAGCTTCCCCATAGCGCCCTTGCTGATAAGCGACCTCGGCACGCTTGATAAGTTCGCCGGCAGCGTCGGGGCGCATCGTCCACACGAGAGCAACAAGGAGCACAGCCACCATGCCCACTAGGCCCATCGTCACGAGGCGCAGAGAACGAAGGAGAGGCAACGATTCTTGGACCTGACCGAGCCGACAGAGGTAGCGATGTGCCTTGCTCAGTTCCGGCTGCAGGCTAAGGGCCATTTCCCAGGCTTCGCGTGCTCGTTCAAATTCGCCTTTTTTGGCGTAAATCGTGCCGAGCACCACATGCGCCGGCACGAAGGAACGATCCAGATCGATGGCGTTGTGAAGTTCGTCAATAGCCTCGTCGTAACGGCCTCGTTCGGCGTGTTCGAGCGCCGCATTATAATGGTAGCGCGCCTTATTCACGATGAGGCGCAGCATCGAGAGGTCGTGATCACAGTGATAACACCTCTCGCGATCGTCGCGATTCTCCGTTTGGCAGTATGGGCATTGCATAGGGTTAGTGAATCTTTCGAAGCTTGCCAACGCCGGAGCAAGCAAAAGGTTGCTTCAAGTGAAAAATCTCGAACTTCCGTAACATCCCTCTTACGCACAAGAAAACCGTTTTCTCCATGATGGAAAAAGGGGCATTTGCGGTGAATTTCATTAGTAGCAAGGTTTTAGATTTGTGCAGGCGCACGCCGCACCCAGCATAAGGGAGGCTTTGGCCTTATGTGCGAAAGATATCGTGAAGCGCTGATGGGGTTGCTAGATAACGAGCTCCCCAAAGCAGAACGCAAAGATGTCGAGCTTCACCTTCAAGAGTGTCCCGACTGTCAAGCCGAGTACCGAGAGTTCCAGCGTTTAGCAAGCCTCCTCTCCACTGTGAAATTCCCCGAGCCAAGCCAAGAAGTGTGGGATCATTATTACGAAGGCGTCTGTCGACGTATGCGTGGGGTGGGTCCGTGGTACCTTTGGGGAGCCATTTCCATCGCCTTGCTGCTGCTGGCGCAAGTGCTGTTTTTCCTTGTGACACCCTCAGTGTTTTCGACGGCTGCCGGAGTACTTGCTTTAGTGGTGGGAGCGGCCTTGCTCTGGACCACATTTGCGTGCAATTGCTAAGCAGAGAAAGCGGCCGCGTTGCTGCTGCGAGTTTTTGGGGCCGGGTAGCGTAGCGACTTCCGCCATGCCGCTTACTCTTTTAGGCCGCAAGGCTGCTGTGCTGCCATCACGGTGAGCTAACACGGCAGGGCAATCAGAACTTATCCCAACTCTCGACACGTGTCGGCAGTGGAGCGACGTACACGAATTTGACCGCATCGACGCAAAAGCGATTCTGTGGATTGGCCCCCGTGCCGTCGCCATCAAGATTTGTCAGAGTGATTCCGCCGACCGTTCCTGCACTTCCCGCTCTAAAGGGCACGTGGGATGCAAGCTTGAGCCATTTATTGCGCAAGCCAGGCGTGTAGGGATGAAGATAGACGGTGCCGGTCACGTCAGGCCCATCGTTTTGAACCACAAAACTTGCGTGTGCGTCATTATTCGGGCCCGTGTAGCGATCATCGAGCGTCACATACACATCGTAATAGCCGTCCAGCGGAATCGGGGGGTTGAACGATGCTTTTGCCCCGACTTGTGTCGAAAAGCGGGCTCCGCTTCCAACGGTTCCTGGTGCGGATGATTTGCTTGTCGTGTTCGAGAAAGTTCCTGTCTCCTGATAAACAGGGGCTGATGTTTTAGCTCCGGAACTCGTCCGACTCTCGACGATCATCTCAGGGAGAAGCGGATCCGGGATCACGTCGGCGAGAAGCGTGGTCGAAAGCGAGTTTGCGTTGGCATCAGTCACAGTGACCGTAGCGTTATAAATACCGGACGTCGTCGGCGTTCCAGAAACTAGGCCGGAAGAGGAGAGGGTGAGGCCGGGGGGCAAGCCACTGCCACTCCACGTATAGGGAGATGCTCCGTAACCTGCCTGAAGCCGATATTGAAAAGGTTGTCCTACGGCGAGTCGCCCCAGGCTGCATGTGTTGATGCTCAGAGCCATCGTCTTGAGCACCCAATTATCCGGATCGAGATCCACTTCTAATGGGACCGATGTCCCCAAATTCACCGAGTCGGTGGCGTTGAGCGCGGAATTCCAAACTCGCACGAGTGTGGTCGTGTTGTCCTGGCAAACGATTTCATAATCGAGCGGCATGGCGTAGGGTGTGCCGCTGATGGCTTGGGTCGTGAAAAAAGTAGCATGCCAATCCATTCCGCTGCGCGCGGTGGTGGTACGGAAACGGTAAGTCGGTTGCGCAGGGGGATTCACAGTGTCCGAGCGCCACAGCCATTGCGCAAAAAAGGCCGAAAGATCCATGCCCGCGACGCTCTCCGCGACGCTCTCGAAATCATCGGAGATAGCATTGGCGTAACTGACCGCTGGATGCTGGGCCCACATGCGCATAGTCTCCCAAAACTTCCCGTCGCCAACAACGTGGCGCAGCATGTGAAGCACCCAGGCGCCCTTACGATAAACGGCCGCTAGGGAAAAGTTGTCAGAGTCGGGACCCGCAACAGTCTGCGAGGTCGAGACAGTCCAACCGTTGACACGCGCCCAAAACGCATAGGGGCCAAATTTGTACTCGTCCCACAGAGCTTCGCAATAAGTGGCAAAACCCTCATTGAGCCAAAGGTGCTCGAAAGTCAGAGGTGTGATCTTGTCACCAAACCACTGGTGTGCGAGTTCATGGACGTTGCGCCGCTGCATGCCATCCTGAACATCTCCCCCCGGCATACTCGTGCACGTCTGATGCTCCATGCCGGAGCCCGAATTGTGTGAAGCGGTGAAGTATTTCTCGTCGAGAAAAGGATATTCCCCAAAGCGATCGGCAAAGAAATTCATAACCTGCAGCGTTCCCGCCGCGCCGTTGCCTTCGATGGAAAAGTTTTCTGGATAGATGGCATGAGCAATACTCATCGTGGTCGAGGCATCACGGCTTGTGTAGACGCTTGTGCTATATACGTAGTTTGATACACAGAAAGAAACAAGATAGGTAGAAATTGGATAGTGATTTACCCACACCCATGTCTCCGTGGCACCGTGATCCACAATTTGTTCAAGTCTGCCGTTGGACACAACCTGCCAGCCTTGGCCTTTGGGCACAACAATTCGCTGAACGGACGACGTAGCCTTGTCGTCTGGCAAGTCTTTGCATGGCCACCATTGGCGAGCGCCGTACGGTTCGCTGAACGTGTAAACAACAGCGACAGCTGGCGTGCCGTGAGTCGAACGCACATAGGGGGGACCAAAAGGGCCAGTGGGACGGGGCGTCCCTGCGTAATTTATCCGCACCTTAAATTCCTCGCCCAATCCAACGGGGGAGGGCAGCGTGATGCGCAACTTGTTGTTCGTCGTGTCGATCGTGTAAGCCAAAGACGGGGTCCCTGGCCCCTGATCCACGGTCGCGATCGCTAGCGCCCCACCATTTGAATCAAAATCCAGAACGCACTGAGTCAGATTCGCCTGCAGACTCCGCGCTGTGACAGTGACAGAAGCCGAAGTGAGTGACGAGGCTGTCATGCTTGGAACCCAGGCGCAATCGTAGTGGAGAACATCTATTTTCGATTGGAGAGGATCGGCGGGCGGTGGCGCTTTTGGGACATTTTCGGCAAAAGCTTGCGCAAAATGAATCTCTTCAAAGGAACCGTCGAGCGAGAACAGCATTGTGCCATCCCACGTGGCGCCCTTAGGAACAACTGACTTGGGCTCGATTTCGAGGACGTTCTCTCCCTCTCGCCAATAAAACTCAGGGATCCGATAAAGATCGCCATCAGGTCGGTGAAGTGGTTCAACATCCAACGGCCGTCCGTTAATTCTGACGAGGGCGGCCACGTGGGAAGGGACGCGCAGGCCATAGCATTGTTCTTTTTCTTCTCGATTCATAGGGACAGAAAAGGTGGCGGACCGCGCGACACCGCTAGAAGGAAGCGTCACTTTTGCGCTAGCTGTTGTTAGCGCATCTCCGACCACCAAAAGGACCTTGCGTCCTGCTACATCCAGCGGTGCTGACATCGCAACCGCAGCCGTGAAACAAAGCCCTGCTATCAATGCTCCTGTTTTAGGCATGCGCGCACCTAACCCTTAAGGGTGGGGAAAATCCATATACTAGTCTTATGAAAAGGTATCTATGGATCCGCGGCTTCGCAAGCGGAATCAAAAAAAGCTCTACGAAAGCAATACGGTGCATGCAGGCCGAGACTGTCGCCTCTGCGTTTCGCGAGTAGGAGAGGCGCTGATGCGTGTGACGACCGATTTCACAGAAGACGCTCTAGTGTGATTCGGTATGAAAAGAATGATGCTTTTGGTTCGGCTGCGACTACACAAGTTGGGGGCGAAAGAACGATGAACAGCATCAAGACGTATTTCCTCCTGCTTCTTCTTACCGGCCTGTTGACAGCGCTCGGTTGGGCCGTGGATCAGTTCACTGGCGGGGCCGGCATCTTTATGTGGAGCTTCTTCGCAGTTGGCATCATCGCTAACTGGGTGGTCTACTTCTTTTCGGATAAAATCGTCCTTGCCATGTACGGCGCAAAACCGCTGTCGGAGGCTGAAGCGCCAGAGCTTCACGAAATGGTGGCTCGGCTAGCTCAGCGGGCCGGGATTCCCAAGCCGCCGATTTATTTGATTCCCGTAGACGTGCCAAACGCGTTTGCCACCGGCCGCAGCCCGAGTCATTCAGCGGTCGCGGTGACCCAAGGACTGCTTCGCCATCTGAACTGGGAACAAATCGAAGGGGTGTTGGCCCACGAACTCGCTCACATCAAACACCGCGATACGCTACTTGCGACGGTGGCAGCTACGATCACAGCCCTTATCAGCGCCGCCGGTTATGGCCTGCGCTTTGGGGCGATGTTTGGTGGGGGACGCCGTGACGATGGAGAATCGTCGCATCCCGGGGCACTCATCATGGCCATTGTGCTCTCGCTCATCGCGCCACTCATCGCCATGCTTGTCCAGCTTGCTATTTCGCGCACGCGGGAATACGCGGCCGACGAGTATGCAGCACAGCTGACGCGTAACCCAGAAGGACTCGCCAGCGCATTGCTGACGCTGGAAGCGGTGGCCATGCGCCAGCCTATGCCGCAGCTTGCCGCGACAGAAAACATGTGGATCGTAAGCCCACTGCGCGGCGAGGACGTTGCTGCTCTCTTCTCAACCCACCCGCCAACGGCTAAACGGGTGGAACGGCTGCGTCAGCTGGCTCGACAGGGGATTCGGCCGCTGTAATCCCTCGCGAACTCGTAAAGAGACTAGCAATACTTCCCGCGCAGGAAGACAAGCACTGCGGGGAAATCTCTTTTGAACAAACTTAGCAAAAAAAGAGAACGCTCGTAAGTAAGTGTGCCTGTGATCACGGAGACCGCACTTAAGACGGCAAGCGCGACGACAAAAAGGAAATTGCAGCAACGCTCACCGTTATCATCGCGGGCACAATTCTCACGCGGGGTGAGACAACTTCCAGTACCAGACGCCCACCACAATCGCGGACAAGACCCACCGATAGTAAGCAAACAGATCGTAGCGCCGGTTCTCCACATAGCGCAGCAGGAACCGTATCGCAATCAATCCGACAACCGCTGCGCTGACCACACCGGCGAAGAGTGGCAGGCCAAGATCCGACGCTTGAAGGTCTTTCACTTTCAGAAGGACCGCGCCGAAAATAATAGGTGTGGCTAATAGAAAAGAGAACCGTGCCGCCGCAGGACGACGAAGTCCCAGCAATAGTCCTACCAAAATCGTAATGCCACTGCGCGAGACACCTGGAATGACAGCCAACGCTTGGGCTGAGCCAATCATGAGTGCGTCGAGGTAAGTGATTTGCTCTTCCCCACGTGCCTGCTTTCCTACTCGTTCAGCAATGAGGAGCAAAAGGCCAAACAGCGAAAGTGTGAGCGCCAGCATCCACATGTTGTCGGTGTGGGTATAGAAGAAATTTTCAATGGGATCCTCGAGAAGCTTCCCCACCAGAGCGCCGGGAATTGTCCCGAGCACAATTTTTGGCAGGAGCGATCCACGGCTGCTGCCGAGCCAACGCCTCTGGCGCAAATCGCCGACGTAGCTGCCCACGATAAAAAGCCAGTCGAAGCAGAAATAAAGTAGCACAGCGAGGAGAGTTCCAAAGTGGAGCGCCACATCAAAGGCTAATTGATTGTGCATCGGCTCCCAACCCAAAAGCCAGGGGGTGATGATAAGGTGAGCAGAACTGCTAATCGGAAGAAACTCTGTAGCTCCCTGCAAGGCGCCGAGCACAATTGCCTGGGTCGTTGTAAGCACAAAACGCTACCTCCACAACGTCTGCGGTCATGTGGTTCTTCGCGTGTTACATGAGAAAAAGAAATTTGTTTGCGAATGAGACAGAGGGTTGAAAACCGCATGGCCAGCAGAGGTGCATCCAAACCGGCGCAACGAGGAGAGCGACTCACGTCAAGCTAAATGGAGAACGAGAAAAGGGGCTCGACGGACGTGAGCAAAAAATCTGCAGGCAACCAGTATTGTGCTCAGTGAGGAGAGTCGGGACACCGATTTTTCACAAAGCGGGAAAAGCCACTTGCCACGGCTCTGCACCACACGCACCAGTT
The DNA here is from genome assembly GCA_049968255.1 of Candidatus Sumerlaeaceae bacterium. Classification (GTDB taxonomy): domain Bacteria; phylum Sumerlaeota; class Sumerlaeia; order Sumerlaeales; family Sumerlaeaceae; genus DRVG01. The sequence goes on from JBMFRB010000005.1 coordinate 201,832, forward strand.
GCCAACAAACTTCTGGTTCCCTCTTCGCCCCATAGGAAATAGCCACAGTTGAGTCGGGGGAAAACGCTAGCCCCATGTGTTGCGGTGTCGCAGGCACAATGCCCATAAAAGTCAGGCGCGGTGGACTCGCGCCTTCCGAACGGCTTTTGTTTTGTGGACAAGCGGGACAACCTTTTACGACTTCGCGGAGAATAGGCTCTGGCGCCGGTGCAACTTACATCCACGGGTTGCGGCCGTGACAGCGACGTCCTGTTCGCTCGATGTAGTTCTGATGATAATCTTCAGCGGGATAGAAGGTCTTGGCCTTCTCCAACTGGGTCACAATTGGGCGTCCGTTGTACTTCGGGTCGATACGCTTTTCGGCAAGAAACAGCTCAGCCTCGCGCCGCTGTTCGTCGTCAACATACCAGATCCCCGAGCGATACTGTTCGCCGATGTCGGGCCCCTGGCCGCCCACCTGCGTGGGGTCGTGTATCTCGAAGAAAGCTTCGAGCAGCCGCCGGTATGAGATGCGCCGCGGATCGTACACCACTTTGACTGTCTCGGCATGACCAGTCGTGCCGGTGCACACCTGCTCATACGTGGGATTTGGAACATGGCCTTGCATGTAGCCGCTGACTGCATCAAGCACCCCAGGCCCCAGCTGGAACCAGTGCTCAATGCCCCAAAAGCACCCCCCTGCAAAATATGCAACTTTTGGTTCCACGGGGCGGCTTTCCGGTGGAAGTTCACCTCTAGCCGGCAGAAAACGCAGGGCTGCAGAGTTCAAGCAATAGCGTGACCCTGTGGGGCGCGGACCATCGTCAAAGACGTGTCCTAAATGGGCCCCGCAGCGTGCGCATCGGATTTCTGTTCGAATCATGCCGTGAGAGTTATCGGGGACCTTCGACACATGGTCCGGATCGAAGACATCAAAGAAACTTGGCCAACCCGTGCCGGATTCAAATTTGTGTTCGCTGCGGAAAAGCGGAAGACCACAGACCACACAGGCATAAATGCCATCCCCCTTTTCTTTGAGCAGTCCGCCGCAAAAGGGGGGTTCTGTGCCCGCTCGCTGAGTCACGCGGTAAGCCTCGGGCGTGAGCTTAGAAGCCAGACGCTCAACTTCTTCTTTTGGCAGCGGAGTGATGTCGTAGAAAGATTTCGAGTAACGAGGTCTCATCGTGTTTGTCTCCGTGGTAGAGGTCCCAGCCAAGAGTGGGGTGGGCAAAAGTAGAGCATAACCCAAAAGCCACCCACTTAGCACTGAGGCCAGCATCAAGAAAGCCATTGCGCAGCGATTTTTCACTGCTCTAAAAATAGGACTCAAAGAGTACTATTATTCGAAACGTCTCGTGTGAGAAGAGCGGCAAGGTGTTGCGCAAGCTCTTCGGATTGCAGGAGGGCAAAAAGAATTTGGTGCCGGAGACAGGATTTGAACCTGCACACGGTTGCCCGTACTAGACCCTGAATCTAGCGCGTCTGCCAATTCCGCCACTCCGGCACGCCATGCCACAATTTCTGTGGCGCAGTAAAAATACTCTCGCGAGCAATTTTTCATTCGCGAATAGCGAGTGCCCCTTCTGGGTGAGCAGTCTTTAGGAGTTCACCTGCGCCTCGTTCCCGAGAGAACCGAAGCATTTATTTAGTCACTTGCTCCAGTTTTGTCAGAACATCGGCGGTATTGAAGCGCCCAAGCCACATGTCAACACGTTCTCCATCGGGCTTGTAGATCGCAATGAACGGCACGCGGAAAATTCCCAGCTGCTGAGCAAGCTTCGGATCTGAGCTTACGTCAAAATAGAAGGGGACTGTCTTGTTCGCAAGCTGCACAAATTCTGAGCTTTTGAGGAATCCCGATTCGAGTTCCTGGCAACGCTTCGCCGCTGAATTGCGGGCATAGAGCAGCACCGGCTTGTTGATGCGTTTTGCTTCGTCGAATGCGGCTGTAAAGGAGGTTTTCCAAGCCAGCTCCGTCCCCATAGCTGAAGACGCACCTGTCGCGTCACCTGCACTGGCCTTGAGTAGCCCGGCATCGGCGAGCGAGGGAAGGGTGACCTCACCACTGCCAGCTGTTTTTGTGACCGCCGACACTCGCTTCATGACATGAATGAGACATTCACCCGAGGGACCGGTTTTCATGTCAGGGATGAAAAGCGTTTCCCCGTCCGCGAGCAGTACGGCATCGCTGGGCGACTGCACAAGGCCGTCGGCGCCAGCGATTTCTGATTTCGTCGCATTGCCCCTCGCATCTACGGCGAAGAGTGTTGCGAGGTCACTCACGGGCATGAGCAGCCGATCCCCGAAAGCATCGAAGTACACGCCCTCACCGGCTTTCGGATTTTTCAACATCTCTTGGGTGAGCCGTTCAAGCTTGTAGCCCGAGAGATTGTTGAACTTGCCGCCGCGCCACACCCATGCTGCGCCGTTTGCAACACCGTAGATAACTTCGCGCGTGGCATCCACGGCAACGTCGCGTATGGGCGGTTTTTCTCCCGGTGGCGGCAAGATCTGTCCGAGGACTCGGCCTGTGCGCGCATCTAGGCAAACCAGTTCAGCAAAACCGTAGGTGGTGAAAAGCTTGTTGCCGGCGAGATCCAATCCTAGCACACGCCGATTCGGCCTCACTTCGCCGTTAATGCCAAAAGAGATATCAGGCTTGCCGTCGGGTTTGAATTTGCGAATCCAGGAGTCGTCGCCGCCGGTGTCGCCAGCCACGTAATAATTCCCGGCTGAATCGACAGCCACTCCGGAATAGCCGCGCAGCGAGGGAAAGGCATTCGTGCACACCACGTAGAATCCGGGCGACTCGCTAAGCGGCTTGTGGATGTAGATCACAGGCAGATTCACAGGCTTCTCGGAGCGCGTGTTGTTGAATGTGGCGACAACGCAATCGCCCGTGGGGGTGATAGCCGCAAAAATTGGCGTGTAGGGGCGTGGGATCTGTATGGACTTTACATATTTCCAGTCTTCTGCCTGGACAGAACAAGCTATAAGCGTGAAAGCAATAAGCAACGTTCTTTTTATCAAGTTATCAGTTTTGTTGGTCATGGTTTCTTTCCGTTCGCGTGTAGCAAGCCTTTTTAGTACAATACCAAATAAATCGCATAAGGTTTCTTTATCGAGAAAAGCTTTACGCAAGAAGAAAGATGTTTCTGGCAATTTTTAAGAATTTGCTACCCTAAATCGCACCGCCATCTCCGCAAAGCATGAGCCAACCAATTTTCGCGTTCTCCTAGCCGATGGCTCGCCATGAAGTTTTCTGGGTTTTTCTCCGGCAATCCATACGGCAAAGTGCAGAAGTAGCAGGCACTGTGCGGAAAACCGAACAGGTTACGCAAACGAAATTCCCGCCATTCGGCGCTGTTCCAAATGTCACGGAAATCGGTTTTCCTTAGGTCCCCCAATTTGGGTTGCATGAGCCCACAGCAGATCGCGAGCTGGCCATCAATGTGGAAGTACGCACGTTCGGCTATCACCTCGCAGAAGCCCTGTACGCGGCGGAACTCGCCAAAACCATCGATGCGCGAGATCGCCACCTGCTGGCGTAGCCACTGAGCTAGGTTTCGCGAACTGCCCCAGGGATGTTCGCAATAGCATTCAATGGCTCGAAGGATAGACTGGCAAAGAGTTTTGCCCCAGCTATGGGAACGTAAGGAATGATAGATTCGGCGGGCAGCGCGTCGCCAAGCCGGCTGGGGCATGCAACAATTCTGACGCTCGATTTTTGCGATAGCTTCCTCAGTGTAGTTTGGCGGTATTGAAACTAGTCGGAACGGGTAGCGGGCAGCCACTGCTCGCGCTTTGTCGTAGAACTCGTTCGCGAGTCGGGGATAAAAGCGCAAGGCCTGAGCATAGTAAAAATCGTGGTTCACTTCCCAATCGCCCATTTCGATCACTATAACGAGATCCACTCCCCACTCGGCAAGCTTGGGAATGAGATGGGGCAGCTCGGCGATATTGTCTTTCACGGCAACAAAATCCACGCCGAGGGAAAAAAGGGGGCCAGGCTGAAGCTCGCGGCGCAAGCGGGCGATCATTTCCATAGTGGCAACGAGCCGCTCCCATTTGGCGCGGTCGCGGATGAACTCGAACGTCTCTTTTGTTGCCCCATCTATGGAGACGACAAGAATGGTTGGATGATCCGCTTGCATCATGTCGCGGACCTCTTCCTCGGTGAGCAACATGCCATTTGTAACAATTTCCATGCGCCGATAGGGGCGCTCGCGAATCCGTTGCCGCAGGTGAGGCCAGGTGCGCGCAAATAACGGCTCGCCGACACCAGTCACATTCACCACTTCGAGAGAGTCGCCTACTGCGCTAAAAATCTGGTCTATGAGCTCATCGGTGATGTCTTGGCCAGGGGGACTATTTCTTACCGAACACGTGCGACAGCGAAGATTGCAGCGAAAAGTTGCTGGCACCCACGCATATTTGGGAAGCGGCAGCGCCGTGCTCGCGAAGGTAAAAAGGTGAGCAATGTGCTGCCACGGCAGACGGGCGCGATACTCGTCAGCCGCGAGCGGTGGACGTCGATTCTGAGCGTGAATAAAAAGGGCTCCTGCTTCTTCTCCCACCGCCACATGTTCAAAATCTGCCTCGAATGCTGCAGGCAGCTCCGAACGGAAACAATCGTCATCGCGATAGACAAAGTAGCTGTCCTTCGTGCCAGCCCAGCGTGCAAGAATCAGGTCGCCGCCTACCACGACCTGATCGCGAAGCTTCACCATCTCCTGGCCAAAACGTAGGTAATCGAAATAGTCGAAACTCGCCTCCGCTAAAACACCCGCGACGGGAGCTGCGTGCTCTTGGATTTCCTCGAGATTGTTGCAAAACCGTGAACAAGAGGAGGCGAAGCGCTCCAAGATGGGACGAGGTGGCGTGCCGACGACAAGATGAATGGCAAGCTGTCGCTGCATCGCAAGGCCTACGCTAACGTACGGTGGGTGCCTGCTGTCAAGCATAGGCACGCACGCACTATTGCCCTGCGTGTCACTCAGCCGAAGCGGCCGAGGACGTATTCACGCGTCAGTTCATGCTCAGCGTGTTCGAAAAGTTTTTTCGTTAGGGCAACCTCGACGAGACGGCCGAGATACATAAAAGCGGTGACGTCAGCCACGCGCTGCGCCTGAGCCATGTTGTGAGTGACGATAATAATGGTAAGGCGGCCGCGCAACTCGTCAATGAGTTCTTCGATGCGCGCCGTGGCGATGGGATCTAACGCGGAAGTCGGCTCATCGAGCAGGAGGATTTCCGGCATGGTGGCGAGAGCTCGGGCAAGGCACAGGCGCTGCTGCTGCCCACCGGAAAGCGACAGAGCATTTTCGTTCAAGCGGTTTCTTGTCTCTTCCCAGAGTGCGGCGCTCTTGAGTGCCCACTCAACTCGATCGCGCAGCTCACTGCCGCGGATGCCACGCAATCGCAAGCCAAACGCCACGTTTTCAAAAATGGACTTCGGATAAGGGTTGGGTTTTTGAAAAACCATCCCAATGCGCATCCGCATTTCGATGGGATCAGTGGAAGGCCCCACAATATTCACGCCGTCTGGGTAGAGCGTAATTTCTCCCGCGTAACGATTGCCCGGATAAAGATCGTGCATGCGGTTGAAGCATCGCAACAAAGTGGTTTTGCCGCAGCCGGAAGGGCCGATGAGGGCTGTCACACAGTGCTCTTTGATTTCGATGCTGACATCGTGAAGGATCTGATTTGCCCCATACCAGAAGTTCAAGTGGCGCACTTCGGCTTTGCTTGGGCAGGCTAGTGGATTTGTCAGCGATGGATCTACCACCGTGGGCCCACTCTCATTGTTTTTGCATTTTGCTCGTCCGAGAATTTCCTGAGGAGCGAGAAGCATGGTGTTCATTTGGGGCCATCTCCTTTACCAAGAGATTCGGGCACGAGCCCGTTTGCGCAGAATCATGGCTGTGCTATTGAGCAAGAGGGTAAAGACAATGAGTGCGATGGATGCAGCGGCAGCTACCACGTGAAACGCAGGCTGCGGCCGTGAGACCCAGTTGAAGACCTGAATCGGCAAAACCGTAAACGGCGAATTGAGCCATTCAAAAGTGATGAAGGGTGGCTTGCTTATGATAGGGGCAGGCGGAAGGAACGCAATAAAGCTCAGCGCGCCGATTGTGATTAGGGGCGCTGTTTCGCCAACAGCGCGTGAGAGCGCAATAATGACGCCTGTGGCAATGCCCCCCAGAGAATACGGCAAAAGATGATGGCGGACAACCTGCCAGCGTGTGCAGCCCTGCGCCACTGCCGCCTCGCGGATCTCACGCGGAATTGAGCGCAGTACTTCGCGGGTGGCCGTGATGATGATGGGAAGAATCAATAAGGCCAGCGTTATGCCTGCTGCAGCAATGCTGCGGCCAACTCCCAAACCGTGGACAATCACACCTAATGCCATCAGGCCATAGATAATTGACGGCACTCCTGCGAGATTTGTGATGTTGAGTTCGATAAGGCTGCTGAACCAGTTTCGCGGCGAAAACTCGTCGAGAAAAACGGCTGCGGCGACGCCAATGGGTATCGCCAGAGCGGCAGTGACCAGCATAACAAGACCGGAGCCCACGAGGGCAGACAAGATCCCCGCTTTGTGAGGAAAACGCGACGGAAAGGATGTAAAGAACTCCCACGAAATTCTTTGCCAACCTTTCGCGAGAAGGAACACGAGCAGAAGAGCGATGGTCACAAGGCCAAGGCTTGTGCACGCCGCACCCAGCAGGTGAAACATCCTATCGACTCTGCGGCGCCGAGCGATGGCTCTGCGCATCTCGTTCATTAGTACTCCTCCCGAAAACGCCGACGGAGATAATGTGCAATCATGTTAAAACAAAGGTTTAGAACGAAAAGCGTGGCACCCGCGGCGAAAATTGAGCGATACGCCACGCTTCCGTGCGGAGTATCGCCCAGGCAGACTTGCACAATGTAGGCTGTGAGAGTAGCAGCACCCTCGGCAGGATTCGCTGTGAAACGCGGCTGCATTCCTGCAGCGACGGCCACGATCATGGTCTCGCCAATGGCACGCGAAACAGCCAGCACGTAGGCGGCACCGATCCCTGATAAGGCTGCAGGGATCACCACGCGCACGGCGGTGGTCAACTTGTTTGCTCCTAGCGCGTAAGCGCCCTCGCGCAGAAGCATCGGCACACTGTGCATCGCGTCCTCGGAGAGCGAGCTCACGTAGGGGATAATCATAATTCCCATCACGATGCCAGCACTGAGCATATTGAATTCGCTGAGCCCGGGATAGAGACGTTGAAGCAAGGGTGTGACAAACAGCAGCGCAAAGTAACCAAAGACAACCGTGGGCACGGCACTGAGCAGTTCGAGCGTGGGCTTTAATAACTCCCGGACACGGACCGAGGCATATTCGCTGAGGTAGATGGCGATGATGGTGCCAAGTGGGATTGCGAGAAACAGAGCAATTCCCGTGGTCACTGCGGTCGCCAGAACAAGAGGCGCAATTCCGAACCGCGCGTTAGCGAAGAGCGGCGTCCACTCCTTGGCGGTCAGGAACTCGCGCACACTGACGTGCTGAAAAAAGCGGAATGTTTCTGTGGCAAGGATCCCCACGATCGCCGTTGTAACGCACACACTGAGCAGAGCTGCAGCGCCAAGCAGCAGCGCGACCACTCTGTCGGCGCGACGTGCCGCCTTCACCCGCCGAAGCTCTTGCTGCAACCCGTTGGAGTCGGGGACAAATCTTAGCGGATCTTGTGCGGCATGGAACTCCATGACTGTATCGCCCATGTTCATCGTCTCGCGGCTCTTGACGACATTAGTTGTGAAGCTGGCCATCAAAGAGTTGCTCGAACGTCACTCCTGCCTGCGAGTGCATGTGGAAGATTGTTCCCGTCTCTCGTTTTTTCAGGCGCTGCTTAGCTTTTTCGTAAGCATCCTTTGGAAGCGGGACGTATCCAACCTCCTTGGCGAGGTCGCCGATATGATCCAGGTAAAACTGGACGAACTCCTCCACTTCCGGACGTTTGAGGCTTTCGGCGTTTACGTAGAGGAAAAGCGGGCGCGATAACGGGAAGTATTTGCCGTTGTGCACCGTTTCGTCCGACGGCTCAACGGGCCCCTTGCCCGCATCAATGGGCACAACCTTTAGCCGATTTCGATTTTCCACGTAATACGCGTAGCCAAAGTAGCCGAGGGCTCCTTTTTGCTTGGAGACTCCCTGCACCAGGACATTGTCGTCCTCGCTGGCCATGTAGTCGCCGCGGCTGGCCTTGGATTTGCCCACGATCACTTCGGTGAAGTAGTCGAAGGTGCCGCTATCAGTTCCGGGGCCGAACAGCGAAAGAGGTGTGTCAGGGAAGGAGGCGCGGATCTGTTTCCAGTTGGTGATTTTGCCTTGAGCCTCGGGCGCCCAGATGCGCCGCAATTCGTCCGTTGTGAGATGATCCACCCACGAGTTATCGGGATGGACCACAACAGAAAGAGCATCGAAGGCAATGGCAAGCTCGAGGAATTTGATTCCATCACGACGTGCTTGCTCAAATTCCTGCTGAAGTATGGGACGCGAGGCATTGCTGATGTCGGTTTCTTTGCGTAGGAATTTCTTGAAGCCGCCCCCCGTGCCGCTGATCCCAACGGTGACGTTCACGGCCCCTTGCTTGGCTTTTTGGAACTCTTCGGCTACTGCCTCGGTAAGCGGATAAACAGTGCTGGAACCGTCAATGCTGATGGTTGGTTTTTGCGCAAACGCCAAGGCGGGTAGGCCCAGGGCCAAGCAGGCCGCGGTTATCCTTTTATGCCAACAATTTATCATGTTATTCTCCATTGTCGGTTGATGATTGCGATAGGATCATAAACGGTGCAGTTACTTTTTAGAAAATGGTGCAGCCAAGCGCACGTGACAGTTGTGCGACAAGATTGTGACACGAATATGACAAGAGGGGCTTGCCCGACGTGGCTCTGAAAGATTGTAACGAGAGTGACGGACGTTTTTTCCGGATGCCTCAGGGCCGCAAACGAAGATAATTTGCAAGAGCATGCGTGATCAGCTCCGCGGCGGAGCGACAGGATTCCTGGAAAGTGACACCGACAGCGAATTCTACGATTGCGACGCCTTCACGATAAGCTCGCTCTCGCGCGTATTTGTCAGCTGTGGCGCAAATGATTGCGGCTGCCTTGCCGTGGGAGCGAGCCAGTTGCGCCACGCGCCATGGCGCTTTGCCGCCGAAACTTGTCGCGTCGAAGCGTCCCTCAGCCGTCACAATAAGATCGGCAGTTTCGAAAACTCTCCGGAAGATGGGCATTCGTAAAAACAGCAGCGCACCTGCTGAGAGTTCTGCTCCGAGCGAGAGAAAGGCCAAACCCAAGCCGCCAGCCGCACCGGCGCCTGCGCAGTCACGAAGATCTCTGCCTAAAGCCGCCGCGAGGCGGTCGGCCCACCCAGACAAATGTTTTTCGAGCCATTCGACATCAACCGGGGTTGCCCCTTTTTGGGGCGCAAAATGCTTGGCTGCGCCGGTGGGTCCTAGCAGAGGACTTTCCACGTCCGAGGCTAGGCGAAAGTTCACTCCGGCCTTGCGCAATGCCCCGGTTAAAGCAGACCAAGCAAAATCAGGCGGATCAGCAAGATCGCGAGCCACTAACCAACGGACATCCGAGAGAGGCCGGTCCGCGACAAACACGTCGTGCAGGACACCCAGCATGCCGAGCCCGCCGTCGCATGTGGCACTTCCGCCAAGGCCGACAAGGATTTCTCGTGCACCGGCTTGCCACGCTTGGACAAGGAGTTCACCCAGTCCGCCTGTGCCAAGTTCGAGAATCTGACGTGCCGCTGGTGGCACTCGGCGCATGCCGACGGCCTCCGCGGATTCAATTACGGCCTGGTGCTCGGCTGGGTCAATAGCGTAGCTTGCTGTGATGGTCACACCATGGGGTGCACGGACAATCGCTTTTCGCATTTGGAGGCTAGAGCGCGCGCTGACGGCTGCTTCGAGAAAACCGTCGCCCCCGTCGCTGATGCATAGTTCGGCCAGTGGTTGGAACCCCGCCACGCGTACTCCTGCGACGAGGGCATGCAAACACTGCCGCGCCGTGAGCGATTCTTTCAGTGCGTGGCCGATGCATGCAACACGTAGCGATTCGGGCACTGCTCTTTATCACCTCACACGTATGAATTCTTTGGCGCCAGGCCTCCCCTTCGTCCGCCGCAGCTGGTCTTTCCGAGTATCGCGACACGCTGCGATGCAAAGACACGAGGTTTTATTCTTCTTGCTTCGCGGGGGAGCTAGACTCAACCCTTGGCGCGCCTTGTCCTTCGATTTGCCGGAAAAGCTCGAGCAGGCGAGACACCTCTTTGACGGAGGGGTCGAAATCGAAGTGCAGGTCAGGCAGGTATTTGAGCACAACACGTTCGCCAAGCATCCGTTTGATATAACCGCGCGAATGGTTGAGGCCGGCCACCGTCTCCCTACACTCTGCATCGCTGCCAAGGACGCTGACCCACACCCGCGCATAGTGCAAATCTTTTGAGACCACGACGCGGTTCACGGAGATGATACGTTCTGCGACGCGCGGGTCCTTAACTTCGGTCATGACAATTTCGGCAATCGCTGCGCGAATCTCCTCGTTGACGCGTTGCATTCGTGAGTGCAATGCCATCGTCGCTCTCCTTCCTCTTGATGCACCTAGCCATGACATGTGCTACAAAACAAACGCGGAGGACTTCGGGGAGCGTCCTCCGCGCTATGGGGAACTCGAAAATTTTGCTCTTCAGCTCAGCGGGTGATTTTCGGATCGCCTTCTTGGTCAAAGTAGGGCAGTTGCTCGCCCCACACGCTGGGCAGCGGTGTCTCGGGCTCCATCAGCGGTTCATAGTTGGCCGGCACGGGGATGGGGAAGGTTACGGTTTCGTAGGCACCCACGACCATACGCGTCGCAGCCCAGCCCACGCCTTTAACACCACCGACAATCACGCCGGTCACGGGATCACTTTTCCGCCATTCGCGCGAGATGTTTTTCGGAACTTCAATGACACCGGTGAAAATGTTGGCCAGCCCACGCCCCAGTTTGTGCTGCATTTTGTTGAAGGCGCTGCCCTCACGGTACTCCTCGCCATAACGCTGGGCCACTGCTGGGAGAGTCGCACCCACTAAGCCCAAAACGGCCAGCGAGACCAGCACTTTCGTGAACATCGCTTTCATTTCCGAAATCCTCCGAAACTTTTTTGTTTTTCGTGACGCGTATGCTTGCGCTTTACGGTTGCTCTTAATGAGTCAGTTTGTTCGAGTAGCGGGAACGATAATAGTCTTCAGCCCCCCAATCCACAGCGTCTTCCATGGGTGTCTCGGGGTAGACCACAGGCTGGTATTTCGCAGGCACGTCAATGGGGAATGTCACCATCTCAAAAAGGCCGGCACCTAGACGCTGCACTCCCTTGAATACCCCGCGGCCGGTGCCAGTGACAACGCCACTCAGCGGATCCACGTTTTGCCAGTCGCGATTAATTTCTTTGGGCACTTCCACCCAACAAAACACCGTGTTGGTCAAACCGCGTAGGAATTTTCGCCCTGAGCGGGCCGGCACGGACTCGTCATAAAACGGCCCACGCCCAAAGGCACTTGCCATACTCAACACGAAGGCGATCACCGTCGCCCCTGTGATTAGTCGTTTCATCATGCTTAGGCCTTTTTTCACATTTCCAGTAATTTACATCCGTGAGTTGTAATTGGGGCAAGATAGCCAAGCAAGAAAAAAATCGGGAGCAGCAGACATTGAATACCCGGTACCGAATTCGGATGGTTCTCTGCTTTATTCTAACCCTTGTGGTGCCTTTGCCGTGGGCACTGGCTCTCACAACATCGAGCCTGTCGAAAGTGACTATTGTTGCGACGATAGCTCCGATTGCTGATTGGGTTCGCAACGTTGGAGGCGATGAGGTTGAGGTCTTCACTCTCGTGCCGCCGGGGACGAGTCCCCACACGTTCGAGCCAAGCCCATCAGATTTGCGCACGATTGCGCGCAGTCAGCTTATTGTCGCAGCTGGCCTTGGCCTGGATGACTGGGCCATACGCCTTGCTGGCTCCAACGCGAAAATCCGGCAAATCCGCCTTGGCGACCGACTCAAAGAAAAGGGGCTGCTCCCGGCAGATTTGCCCACCCCTGAGAGCTTTGCGGTGGGCGAAAAACCGAGCGCTGGCACCTCCACGGCGGAGGGACATAAGCACGACGAACACGCACATCATCACGATGGGGCTGATCCGCATTTCTGGCTCGACCCCGTGCTCGGGCAGCATGCGGTGACAGAGATTGAAATCGCGCTGAAGGAGATTGCCCCGGAACAGGGGCAAAAGTGGCAGGCCAATGCCGAAGGTTATCGGCAAAAACTCGCTGAACTCGATCGCGAAATTCAGCAGTTGCTCGCTAACTGCAAAGACAAGCGACTCGTATCTTTTCACAACGCTTTTTCTTACTTTGCTCGGCGTTATGGTCTTGTGGTGGCAGGCGTGATCCAGGCGTACCCCGGCAAGCCGCCCTCCGAGCGGGAAATCAAAAAGCTTGTCGAGGAGCTCCGGGCTGCGGGCATCAAAACCATTTTTTCCGAGCCACAAATGGACACTCGCCTGGCGCGGATCATTGCAGCCGAGGTTGGTGGTACGGTCGGTATGCTCGATCCGGAGGGCACTGCCGAGCGCAGCACCTATATTGAGTTGATGCGCTACAATGCGCAGCAAGTGAAAAACGCTCTGTGCCGCTAGGTCCGCCTTTCCGCTGCGGCTAAGTCTTTTTTACAGACCGATTAACTCTCCGAGACGATCCTTGGAGAGGTTGCCTTCCTCCTTCGCCACGACGCGGCCGGAAGGATCGAGCACGACAATTGCCGGCGCCTTTTCCACCCCAAGGCGCGCCGCAATTCCCTTCTTCTTTTGGATGTCGAGCGCAACCTTCTGAAGATTTGTTGCGCGGCGCGCTACACTCTCGGCAGCCTGCTTGGCCTTCGCTGAACTTGTCCCCGAGCCGTAGAACAGCACCACCGTTCGCTGACCATTGACCCGCGCAAAGGCTGTGGCGCCGTCAAAATCTGAGGTCCACCCACTCATGTCGAGCACATCCGCCACCGGCGAAGCCACGGCTTTTTCCCGCGAAGCCGCCCGACGCATTGATCGAAAATCATATTGGCGCACATGCTCGCGCACACCGGAACAACCGACAAGGACTGTCACTGCCGCAGCTAAACAACCAATCCGCTTCACCATCTCGCTCATCGGGTCATTTCCTCCTGTTCTCGCGTCTATGTAGCACTACTTGAGAAGTGTAAGAGCAACCTTTTTGTGAAGAGCCCAGAGGGAAAACACATTGACCCGCCGGAACTTTGCGGATAACCAAGAGAGCAAATTTTCGAGGAAACGGTCAGAGGACTTTACACATGCGCATTGCAGTGGCAAGCGACCATGCAGGCTTCGATCTCAAGACAGAAATTTTGGCCTTGCTGCGGGCCCGAGGGCACGAAGTGGTAGATTACGGCACCACATCACGCGAGTCGGTGGATTTTGTGGACTTTGTGTATCCGGCAGCACTGGCCGTCAGCCGTGGCGAATGCGAGCGAGCCATTCTTGTGGATGGGGCGGGTTATCCTTCCGGAATCGTTGCAAACATGCTTCCGAACGTCTATGCGGCCGTAGCAAATGACGTCTTCTCGGCGCGCTTGAGCCGCGAGCACTCGAACACGAACATCTTGTGTCTCGGGGGAAAGGTCATCGGGGCAGGGGTAGCAGCAGATATCGTCACGACATGGCTCGATGCAAAATTTCTCGGAGGAAAATACGCCGCGCGGGTGGCCAAGGTCGAAGCCCTGGCCAAACGTCACAAACGCGCGCATGAAGAACAGCCACGCAAGGTGGTGACCATGCAGGACGTCAAAGATGCGCTGCGACGCAAAGAGAGCCTCCTCATGGATTCGGCGACAATCATTACCCCGTCAGTGCTGGATCTGATTCGTTAGCCGATGCATTATGCCATGGGCCGGCATAGGCTGGTCGAGGAAAGGGAAGAGGATGTACAGCTTTTCGGACAAAGTGGTGATCATCACGGGAGCAAGCCGGGGGATTGGCGCTGCATTAGCAAAAGCTATTGCAGCCGAAGGAGCGAACCTGTGTCTGGTTGCACGAGATGCTGAGGCGCTGCGCAACATTGGATTGGAGCTGCGCCGCCATTACGCTACGGATGTGATGCCTCGGGCGTGCGACGTCCGCGACGCTCGGCGCGTGGAACAATTGGTGGCTGACTGTGTGCAGCGTTTTGGACGACTCGATATGGTGATCAACAATGCAGCCGTGCTGGGACTCATGGCGCCGATTCATGAATATCTACCCGAGCCATGGAATTCGACTATCGCGACAAACCTTCACGGGGCTTTTTACGTGTCGCATTATGCACTTTGTCAAATGAAGCGCCAGCAGCCTGGCGGAAGGATTGTCTTTGTGAGCTCCTCGGTCGGCCGCACAATCCGGGCTGGCTGGGGCGCCTATGCCGTGAGTAAATATGCCGCCGAAGCCCTCATGCAACTCATTGCCCTGGAAAGCGAGCAGACGGGGGTGGTGGCTTGTTCGATCAATCCGGGCGGGGTATCGACGGCGATGCGTCGGCTCGCTTATCCCCAGGAAGATCCCACCACCTTGCCTACTCCAGAACAAGTAGCCCAGGCCTTTTTGAACATCCTGCGGCTACCGGACAAAGCCCTGAACGGGCGAAGCTTCAACGCGCGGGAACATTTGGGAGGCTCCCCTTGAGCTTCGCACGCCGGCGGATCAGGCGAATGGCTTTGCTAGTTGGGGGAGGCGCTGTGGCTGGGTTTATTCTGTTTGACCTGCTCGTGCGATTGCTCCCTTCCCCGTATCCGCCAGCGCCCGTTGCGGAACATGATCCTTTTCGGCGAATCCATGAAATCCTAAAACGAAGCGATCGCGCCTATGCCCTACGCCTTGAGAGTTTGCGACGACTGCGAGATAGTCGGTTGGCCGCAGGATCTTCCGCAACATTGGAGGAGGAAGTGCTCACCGCAGCGGCAAAACTTCTAGCTGAGCACGGCGCCACTCAAGCTCCGTCGGCGGCCTTGGAACGATTGACGCGCTTGGCCCCCCGCGTAACGAAAGCTTGCGGGAAAGCGGGCATCTCGCTGGGACCCAATATCCAGCCAGAACTGATCGAAATTCGAGTCGCAGATCTCGCCAACCAACGCGCCATTGGGGCTGTTATCGCCGAGTACCAATTTGCTGAGCTCGTGCGTTGCCTTGTGGCGAACTACGCAGGCAGTAGAAAACCCACCACACTTTCCCGAGCTGAAGCAGCCCCTCACGAACAGTGAGCGCTGTGGGCGCTACACACTAACTACCAAGTAGTCGCTTGAGATCATCCATGGAGCGTAGGCGAAGCTCCGTGCGGACAAGCTGCCCATGACGATCCAAGACGGCTCCCGACGGAACTTTGAAGATTCCGTACTGGGCCGGGACGGTGCTTGGCTCTTTCGTCGTGTCGTAGACAGCGACGATATAGTCGCGCGTAAGCGAGGCGAACATGGGCGACTGGACGATTTCATCCCAGAAGCGTTTGCAGGCTGGAACCTCGGGCGAGTAGAAGAGCACGAGGACTTTTTTGCCGGATTGCTTGGCCGCGGAAAGTGCTGTGGTGTAGCTCACCAACGCACCCTGCACCGAGGCGGCAGCGGCTGTCGAAGCAGGGGGCGGCGGCAAATCAAGCCGTTGCTGGCATGGCTGCGAAATCTGGAAGGCCTGCACGGTCGCGAGCATGCGTCTAAATCCCTGCGTGTTGACGTCTTTATATTGTCCGCCGACAATGTAAACGTAGCCGTGAACCTTATCTAAACCGAGAGCATGGTAAACCCGCGCCTCGAGATCCGTGTTGAGAACCTGCCAAGGTCCGACCTTGTTCTCTTGGACGCGTGCAAACCAAATCGCGTTGGTAAACACAGCGCCTTTGTAGCGACCCGCGACACCGACAAGGTAATCATTAAAGCCGCAGAACGCAGACGAATAGGTCGCGGCAGGCATCGGAGTTTCTTCGAGCCAGGGCCCGATGGTTCCGTCGTCATGCACTGCGGCTGAGAAAACCTTCGAATTGATCGCATCTTTGGATTTCTCCACCAGCCCGCCCCAAATGTAGAGCCGATCATCTAAAATTGCGGCTCCGTGGAACCACAAAGGGGTGGGCAAGGGCAAAGCGGCGCGCCAGTTGGCGGGTGCACCCGTTGCGTCGAGATCACACACAAACGTTTGATCGGTAATGCCGCTTTCTGTCGAACCTCCCAGAACAAAGAGATGCTTGTCGTTCGATGAGGTAGCGATGCACGAGGTAGGAACCTGGGTAAACGGCTGAGAACGTTTCCAGTCTTGAAGCGTGCCGTCGGCATTCACGCGCGTCCAGAGCACATCATTTGCGCGCTGCAGATCATTTTCCTGAGTACTCGTGGTAGGAGCTACACCGCCGCCAATAACGTAAATGCGGTCATTGACCACCTCGACGGATTGTGAGATATAGTTGCGCATTTCGGGCATGGGGCGTTCTTGGCGCCAGGTGCCGAGGGCGCCCCCTTGCATGATGGGAGCGGAGAGAACCGAATTGGTCCACCCGCCAATATTCGCAATTCCTCCCATCACGTAAAGGCGCGCCCCCACGACAGCAGCTCCATGCATTTGCCGGGGAGAGGGTAGACTGCTACAGCGCAGCAATGAGAACGGTCGTGGGGTTGTCTGCGGCAAATTCTGGCCGACGACAGACACCGAGCATGCCAGCAGCGGCACTACGAAAGCCAAAGGTTTAGACATCATGTTCGAAGCTCTCCCTGAAGATAACTGTAGGAAACCACGCAAGCGCCCCCGCGGTGCACAGGAGAAGAGCCAGGCTGTCGAAGCTGTCAGAAGAGGGCGCTTACTGATTCGCCAGAAGTTTTCGCCATTCTTTTGCAGCAAATTCAAGAGCTTCTTTTGGGGATTTTGCACCCCTCAAGGCGTCCTGATATGCCTGGGTAAGCGGGGGGAAGAGGCCGGCGCCAGCAGGGATCAGTGGCCGAGCGCGGGCCACATCGAGTTGTTTGCGGAACGCCTGCACAAGCTCGTTGTTTTTCACCTCCGGCATATCGTAAGCTGCCTTATGGGTGGGCAGTAGGTTGTTGCGCACGGTGAAACGGACTTGATTTTTTGCGCTATTGATCCAGTCCAAGAAATAGAACGCAATTTCGGGATTTTTTGAACTGGCTGAAACGACATAGCAGTGGCCGCCAATGGGAGAGCCCGAGCCAGCCGGTCCGCTAGGCAACATGGCGACACCAAGGTTCGTGGGGTTATCCTTGAATTCGCTGCCAGTGAGTATGTTGGCCGTGGCCCAAGGACCCATGAAGAGCATGGCAATGCGTCCGCCCTTGAAATCCTCGAGCTGATTGTTGTAGTCGTTGGCGATGTCAAATGTCGGCGGAACGATGTTGTGCTTTGCGCGCAGGTCCAGCATAAACTGGAGTCCCTTCACAGCCCCCTCATTCGCGATGAGAATCTCATTCGTTTTTTCGTCAATCAATCCGCCGCCGAACGCCCAGATAAATGGTAGCATGAAGTAACTATCGTTGGCGGGATAGGCAAAGGAGTAGAGTTTTTTTTCAGGTTTTGTGATTTTCTTGCCAACTTCTACGAGTTCATCCATGGTTCTTGGTGGCTCGACACCGGCTTGCTTTAGGATGCGCTTGTTATAGAGAAGCGCGAGGCAGTCCGTGACTTGGGGAAGCCCCCACGTTTCCTCCTTGTACTGTGCCACACGCATGGGCATCTCAAGGTAGGCAGCTTTATCTTCGGGCCTAAGGTAATCGTCGAGGGGGGTGAGGTAACCGAGCTCTGCCATTTCTGCGGTCCAAGCAACTTCACAACGGAAGCAGTCGGGTGCCTGTCCAGCTTTCGAGGCCGTTTTGAACTTAGTTTGCGCCTCTGCAAAGGCGACAGTATCCATTTTGATTTTCACCTTTGGGTGCGCCTTTTCAAAATCGGCGACGATATCTTTGAGCGTCGCTGTCTCCTCAGCGTTGTGGGTCTGCCAAAACGTCAAGATCACAGGTTCGGAAAGCTTTGCGATTTTGCCAGCAATCTCGGCTCGCGTATCGGCCATGCCTAGCGCAGCTAGAACGAGAAAAAGAGAGACGAATCCAAGTCTACTCAAATGACGATTCATGCGACGACTCCTTGCATTGAGCCCATGAGGCTAGGGCTTTTGCGTGCTACCTCATCTCTGTGGAAGCAGAGTGCTGGTGGATCGGTTCGAATGCAATCGGAAATTTGCGCACAGCGACTTCGTTCCCTGACCAGGGAAATCCCCAATGGGAAATCCCGGAAAAAGAAGTCCCCCCCACCTTGCGGTGGGAGGGACTTCCTCGTGTAGGGGTGCGGGGAGGTGAGTGACGGATGGAGGGGAGGGCATCCGTCACCCAGGAGGAGAATCAGTTCATTTTTTTATCGCCTGATAGCGCTCTAGCGCTTTTTCCCAATTGAGAACATTCCACCAAGCCTCGAGGTATTCCCCGCGGCGGTTCTGGTACTTTAGGTAGTAGGCATGTTCCCACACGTCGTTGCCCAGAATAACGTGGTGGCCTTCGCTAAGAGGACTGTCCTGATTCGGGGTGGAAACGATTTCCAGCTTACCTGTGTTTGTGAGAATGAGCCAGGCCCATCCCGAGCCGAACCTCTTGAGTCCAGCGTCGTTGAACGCTTTCTTAAAGGCATCCACACTCCCGAAAGTGGATTTGATGGCCTCGGCCAACTCCCCCACCGGTTCCTTGGGGCCACCAGGGATCATGAGCTCCCAGAAAATCGTGTGGTTGAGATGCCCGCCGCCATGATTGCGAACAGCGGTGCGAATTGCTTCGGGAACAGCAGCAAGATTGCGGATAAGATCCTCGATGCTCTTCTGCTGAAGTTCAGGATAACCCTCGAGCGCCGCATTAAGGTTCTGGACGTAAGCGGCATGGTGCTTATCGTGGTGAAGGATCATTGTTTGGGTATCAATGTACGGCTCGAGTGCGTCGTACGCGTAAGGTAGAGGTGGAACTACGTGTGCCATGTTCTTCTCCTCATCAGCACAATTTTTTCAGCGTGCTGGTCGGCCCGTAATGCACGAGCCAAGGTCATGTTGCAAAATGTACTAGTTTTGTTCTGATTTTTCATTCATCTTTTTTTGCATTACAGTCGTTTTTTTGCCCTAGCGAGTGGTGAAGCTCAGCGCATGATTTTGCAGTGGTCATTGTAGGCTAAGGTGCGAAGGAGTGGGCCGCATGTTCCGCACAATGATGAAATCGAAAATTCATCGCGCCACGGTTACACAGGCAAACCTCAATTATGTGGGTTCGATCACGATTGACCGTGATTTGATGGACGCGGCAGATCTTCTTCCCAACGAGCGCGTGCAAGTGGTGAATAACAACAACGGCGCACGGCTGGAAACCTACGTGATCGAAGGGCCGCGTGGCTCTGGCACGATTTGCATGAATGGAGCGGCGGCACGGTTGGCCCAACCTGGTGATGTGCTGATCATCATTTCTTACGCCCTGATGAGCGATGAGATAGCGCGCCAATACGCGCCGCGGGTCGTGCTGGTGGACGAACACAATCGCATTGTGCGTGTGGTGGAGGGCGAGGTGGCGGGAGCCACGGCGACACTTTCCTAACTCCTCCCTTGGCCCATGCGTTTCGCATTTTGCGAGCAAAGAGGAAAACCCTTTCCCACCTGAGCAATCAACTCCCAATCTCCGAATGCTCTTCTTTTTCATCGTGTTCTAGCGGGTGGAGGTCCGCACGGCGGGTGACATTTTCTGCTGGAAAGCTCTCCGCGAGTTGCGTAGTTGCCAAAGCGTTCTTATCCCGCACAAAAAGGTGATTCCCGATGCCAAAAAAGCGTCCCGATATAACCGAATCGCTGTTTTACGACAAGTACTACGTGATCAAGAAATCGCGCGCTCAGATGCTGGCCCAGGAAGCCATCCGCCAGCTCACCGAGGAGATGGGACCGTCCGACGGACCTATTGAAATCGTGGACATTCTTGAGCGGATGTGCGCGATTCAAGGTAAACAGTACTTTTGCCTCAATCTGGACGAAGAGGCGAGCCTGAAAGCGATGAAAACGTACTACACCGCCAAATATGACCGCGAGACCGCCGAGGCGTGCCTTGAGTATATCATGAAGAAGGAAGTTGGGCGCGAAGTTGTGTTCAAAGGCAAGTGCCTTGTGCGCGGCCGCGTGATTGATGTGTGGCATCATCCCGATGGCGGCAAAGTTTTTGAAGTGAAAGACAAAGAGGGACAACAATACACGGTGCCCGAGAGCTGGGTGGTGAAGTGGCTGGAGACAGAACCCAACCAGCAGTCCGACACTCAGCAGTCGCAGTAGGAAATTGCGCAGTGACTCTCATGTCAAAAGTACGGGACTTCGTTTGCGGTCTTGCTCGCATGCCTTCGCGCCCAAGATCGAGGAAGAAGTTCACGGGGACATCCTCTTCGCATGAGAGGCTCCAGGAGATGAAGATCATGATGAAAACATTGCCCAAATGTTGTTCTAATTTTGCATCGCGCTTACACCGACTTTTGCGAATGTCCTTGCTAGCCGTCCTTGCACTCGTGGCGTTGCGGGCAAGCGCCGCCGAGTATCGGATGCTGTGGGTGGACGTCTTTCATCCTGGCCTGCGCACGCCGCAAGAGATTGACACGATGCTCGCGATGGCGCGCCAGGCGAATTTCAATGCGGTCCTTGTGCAGATGCGCAAAGCGTGCGACGCATTTTACGACTCGCAAATTGAGCCCAAGAACGAAGCCCTTCGCGCAGATTTTGACCCGCTGGCCTATCTTTTGAATCAAGCCCACGACACCTCGGGCGGCAAAAAACCGATCGAGGTGCACGCTTGGATTGTGGCCTATCGCTGCCGCATCCCTGGCGACAACACGTGGAAAAATCCGCACCACGTGTTTCAGCGCCATCCCGAATGGCTAAGCCAGACCTACGATGGTGCAAAGGAAGACCGCGGAGAAAATCCGGGACGCTATTATCTCGACCCTGGGGTGCCCGCGGTAATCGACTATAATATCGCTGTTATTCGCGACCTCGTCTCGCGCTATCCTGTGGACGGCATCCATTTTGATTATATCCGCTACCCAGAAAGCGAAGGAAGCGGAAACGTTTGGGGGTATAACCCTCTGGCCGTGGCGCGGTTTAATCGGCTCTATGGCCGATCGGGAAAGCCGGCACCGAATGATCCTGCGTGGGGCGACTTCCGCCGACGCCAGGTTTTTCACATGGTGCGGCGCGCCTACGTGGAGGCACACGCCATCCGGCCGGCCATCAAAGTCTCGGCAGCCACCATTGCCTGGGGAAGCATCGGCAGCGATTTTTCACGTACCGATGCCTATGCGCGGATTTTCCAGGATTGGCCAGCCATGCTTGAAACAGGCATGCTCGATATCGCCATTCCGATGAATTATAAACGTGAGAGTGTAGCGGCTCAGGCAGCCGCTCACCGTGCGTGGGCCACCTTTCTCGCCCGGACAGCAAGCGCCGCAGGCCGCTTTGGCGTAAATGGCGTAGATGGGGAAACTCTCAACACGCTCAACGATGTGCTGGCACAAATGAAGGCGACACGCTCGATGAGAGGTCTGGCGGGGCTGGCCAACTACTGTTATGCTGAAACGCGCAAGGGCTCGCCGCCCCCGCCGGATGTTGAGTTTTTTTCTGCCATCCGTTCACAACTCTATAGCAAATGGACACTTCCCCCTCAAGCGACTTGGCTTGTCAATCCGCGCAGCGGCATCGTGTCCGGGACTGTGACCAAAGCTGGCCGTCCGGCTGACGGCGTGGTCGTTCGCCTCTCGACGGGGGAGGAAACTTACACCGACGGTTCTGGATTTTTTGCTTTCTGTGGGGTGCGGCCGGGCACAGTCGAGGTGAAAGCTGACGGAGCAGAAAAAGCGCAAAGTGTAAGTGTGAGAGCGGGCGCAGTGGCACAGCTACCACTGAGTTTGCACTAAGAAGCAGAAGAACGCAAAGATAGCTGTCGTTTACCAGGGAGGACTCCACTTTCGCTTGCCGGACCAAACATCGGCGTTGAAGGAATGAGGGCGTGACGTCGTCAGCCTCACTATCACTTTCGGATGCTGCTTTCGTAGAGAAGCTAAAATCGGCGCTATGGGATTTGAGTGCCGAGGTTCGCGAGACCTTGCCCGTGTTAGCAGCCCGCGGAGCAGCTTGGCCAGAAATCGGCATTGATCTGATTCGGGAAGAACTTGTGGCGGTGGTGTGTGATCAATGGCCAGCCCTGATTCCGACAAGGCGGCGTCGAGCGGCGCAGATCGTCGCTCAGTGGATGCGGGAGCATCACGTGGCTAAGCTACGCGCTCAGGAGGAGGAAAACACATACGCGGATTTGGCGGCTAAACCAAGTGGCAGCCCAACAACCTCGCTGCGTCGCGATTGTCTGGCTGATTCGAAAGGTTCGTCCCCTAGGCAAAAACGACTTGCTCAGCTGCGTGAATTCTGCCTGTCGGCTGACGAGGTCTCAAGATTTCGGGATTCATTGGCAACGGCAAAAACTATGGACGACGCGCTGGCTACTGTGCACAAAACGTTTGTCTGGCTTACGCCACACCGCGCTGCGCTCTTTTTGCGCGCGGTGGGATACCCCCTGGCCCACGCATGGAGTAAATCAGTTACATTTCTAACAAGATTAGGACGGTGGGGGGATCTTGCGCGTTGCGAGAACGTAACCCTGGCATACCGAGATTCGGTCTGCCAACTTGCTCATTGTCACGAGTATCCGGTAGGGGCTGTAGACTTTCTCATCGCAGCCTACAGCGGAGCTTGGCGCGTCGAGGACATGAGGCCCATATGCTCGTCAACAAAGCCGCGATGCTGCGCGTGCGTCTTTCGGGGAGAGTGCCACTTTGCATCTACGGATGCTGGAAAAAAGGTGGCGCAGCGCCGACCGGTCCGCGACTGGGTGACAAGCGAGCGACCCCGGGAGCGGCTTCTCCACGGCAAGGAGCTGAGCGATGGCGAGCTGCTAGCAATTGTGTTGCGGACGGGAAGTGGTGAGCTCTCCGCTGTTGAACTTGCAAAACGGATCCTCGAAGTAACGAACGGAAGTCTTTACCAACTCCTGCGCCTGTCGCCATACCAACTCATTGAGCGATTGCGCGCCATTGGCGTGAAAGGCGTGGGCACGGCCAAAGCAGCCGAGATAAAGGCCGCTCTGGAACTTGGAGCGCGGGCGCTGAGCAGCGAAAGGGACGAGCGCACAAAACTTGGCGAACCGCTCACACGCAGCCGAAATGTCTTCGAGCGCTATCGCGCACTTTACGCCGGGCGTGCTCAGGAAGAATTTCGCATGCTCATCCTCGACACCAAGCATCGTGTGGTACGTGATGCCGTGGTGTCGCGTGGGACGCTCGACGCGAGCATCGTCCATCCTCGTGACGTCTTTCGCCTAGCCATTGAACACACGGCCGGTGCTGTGATCTTCATTCACAATCACCCCAGCGGCGATCCGACGCCGAGCCGAGAGGACAGAACTCTCACTCAACGGTTAGTGGAAGCGGGACAACTGTTGGGGATTCGCGTGCTTGACCATGTGATTATTGGTGCGCAATCGTATTACAGTTTTGCCGACCAGGGAGAAATTGGCACAAAATGACGGCAAGCCCGGTTCTGAAGCTGAATAATCTGACAAAGCGTTTCGGGCAGATTTTAGCCGTCAACAGGCTGTCGTTTGAAGTTTACGAGGGCGACATTTTTGGCTTTCTTGGGCCCAACGGTGCAGGGAAATCCACGACGCTTTACATGATTGCTGGGCTCGTGCATCCAACAAGCGGCACGATTGAGGTGCTAGGCCAGCCGCACACGAATTATCGGCATGTGCGGTCCCGGGTGGGGATGCTCATCGAGGTGCCTGCGTTTTATGAGCATCTGAGCGCCCGGAAGAATCTCGAAGTTTTGGGGCGGCTCCACGTCGGTCTTCCTCCAACTCGGTTTGACGAGGTCCTTGAGCGCGTCGGATTGCTTGATCGTGCCGATGATTTGGTGCGCGAATTCTCCCACGGCATGAAACAGCGCTTAGGCCTTGCCCAGACTTTGCTGCACAGACCGCGGCTCCTGCTGTTGGACGAGCCCACAAGCGGGCTCGACCCTGAAGGGAGCGTTTCGATCTGGAAGCTTCTGCGCAGCTTGGTCGCTGAGGAAAAAATCACCGTGTTTGTCTCGAGCCATCTTTTGCACGAGGTGGAAGAGAACTGCAACCGGATCGCTGTCATCAACCAGGGTGTGCTTGTGGCCTGCGACGAAGTGCGCAAGCTGCTCTTCTTTTCCAAGGAAGATTTTTTGCTCATGTTTGAAGACCCCAGCGTGCGGGCTCAGGCAGAAATTTATCTGCGTTCGCGCGAGGGCATCGAGATTTTCGCAGCACCACCGCAGGACACACAGGCGGCGTCGCTGCTGGGTGAAGATACTGTGTGGATTCGGACGAAGCACGGTCTGATGCCGACACTCTTAGCGGAGCTCGTGGAACGAAAGCTCACTCCGCGTGCGGTGATTCCGCAACGCAAAACCTTGCGCCAATTTTTCTTCGAGCTGACTCGACGCCAGCCATCAGCGCGTTAGAAGGAGTGGTCGTGCCGAAGACATTCCAAGCTTTTCCCTTGCACGATATTCGCACTTTGCAAGAGTTGCCCAACATAGAGCGAGTGATTCATGTTTTTTGATCGCGAATACAGTAGGGAGCAACTTCTTGCCCACTGCGGTTCGGCTCGGCAATTGGCCCGCATTATTTCCTGCGAGCTCAACGACGGAAAAGAACGTGGTGTGCGAGCCCTCATTTTTCAAACGGGGGGCGGACTGAACTTTACTGTCGTGCCCGACCGCGGCATGGACATCGCTTATGCCGACTTCTTGGGCAAAAGCTTGGCGTGGGTTTCGCCATCGTCGATTGTTGCTCCGCAATACTATGAGCCGGAAGGCTGGAACTGGGTCCGCGGTTTTTATGGGGGGCTCCTTGTGACTTGTGGTCTCATGAATGTGGGCAGGCCCGACGTCATTGATGGAGACGCGCACGGCGCGCATGGGCGCATTTCCTATACGCCCGCAACAAACGTGTCGTACGACATGGTTTGGGCAGGAGACGATCTCTACCTCCTTGCGCGCGGCGAAATGCGTGATTATCGGATGGACCGCTATAACCTTGTCCTCAAGCGCCGGATTCAAGTTCGAGCCGGAGACACGAGCTTGCGCATTCACGACACGCTCGTGAACGAAGGGCCAAGAAGCGTTTCTTATCAGATTATTTATCACGTCAATGCTGGATTCCCTATCCTGACGCGCCACTCGTATTTCACGACGACTTCGCGCATGATCACTCCGCTGAATAAGGTCGCTGATGAGGTAAAAGAACACTGGCGCCTGTGCAACGATCCCACGCCCGATTTTCAGGAACTTATTTACTATCACGATGCGTTGGCCTGCAGCGATGGGAAGGTGTGGGCTGGGCTTATTAATCCCAATCTCGATGGCGGCTTTGGGTTGTACGTCAAGTACGACCCCACGCATCTTCCGATCCTCATGCAGTGGAAGATGTTTGGCCAAGGCACGTACGTCATGGGCATCGAACCGACCAATTCATTCGGTCTTTCGCTTGAACGGCAAAAGGCCCTAGGGATGGTCCATTATATCGAACCGGAACAGGAGATTGATTTTCATCTGGAGCTCGGCGTCCTCGCTAACAGCGAGGACATTGCTTCGTTTGAACGTGAGATTTCTGTAGTTATGCCGACACCGCCCGATTTCGGGTCCACTCTCGAGTAAAAAGCCTGGGCACGTTGGCGTTGCGTGGCGAATCTTGCCTTGAGTCCGACAAAATTTTCCCATGAGTAGGTCGCTGGAATGGAGATATGCAAAAACTCATTCATTGTGCTCGCAACTTACAATGAAGCGGCGAATTTGAAATCGCTCATTCCGCGACTCCGCGAGATTTTGCCCCAAGGCACGATCATCGTGGTCGATGACAACTCCCCAGATGGCACACCTGAACTTCTGCGCGAGTTTGCGCAACACGATAGCCATGTGCTACCTGTCGTCAGGCCTGGCAAACTCGGCTATGGAAGTGCAGTGCTCACGGGATTCAAAAAAGCGCTCGAATTGGGCGCTGATTGTGTTGTGACTTTGGATGCTGATTTCTCTCATGATCCGGCCGCGATTTCTGATCTCCTCCAGGCACTCGCTCATGCTGACATCGCGCTAGGCTCGCGCTACTATCAAGGTGTGCGCGTGTTGAACTGGCACGTTTCGCGTTTGCTTTTGAGTTTATTTGCGAACCGGTACGTGCGCACAATTTTGGGCATGCCTGTGGCCGACGCCACGAGCGGCTACCGCGCCTATCGCCGCGCAGCCATCGAGGCAATTCTGGCAAGCCGGATTGAGTCGCAGGGCTACAGTTTTTTGGTCGAAATTCTCTATCGCGCCTTTTGCAAGGGAATGCGCATCGTGGAAGTTCCAATTGTTTACTCTGAGCGACGCGAGGGGCAGTCGAAAATGAGCAAAGGAGTCATCCTCGAAGCCATGATTCGGCCCTGGCTCCTTCGGTTCGGCCGCAACAGCTAGGTGGTCGGTGCGTGAGCTCGCGTTCCTAGTCTTGCACTTCGAGCAAGTGCTTGAGGACAGGATAGTAGCACTCAGCCATGCGCAAAAATCCGAGATCGGTGGGGTGCACTCCATCCACAGTCCCGTTTTCGGAACCGGCAAGCTGCTGACGAGCTGGCAGCAGAGAGAGCCCACGCAGACCTTTTTTTCGCGCATCAGCGAAGACCTTGGCCAAGGCTCGGTTTTGTTCGTCGCGCTCGGATTTGAGGGGATTCATCACTAGCAGAATCGGCGTGCGAGGATGTCGGGCACGGATAATCTCCAGCCACTGCGGCAGACGGGTGAGCACAAGGTCTGTTGTCATGTTCGGAAGTGGCTCAAGCACGAAAACCGCGGCATCGAGCGAGGCAACGAGGTGGGCCATTTCGAGCTCGCCTTTGCCCGCGCCGGAAAAACCGAGATTGATCACAGGACGATCGAGCCACCGACCCAGGATGGCTACGTGGCCCATGCCGGCGCGTGAGGCACATCCACCTTGCGTGATACTTGTGCCGTAAAAGACGATTGGCTTGGCTTGTTGCGGTTTTCGGGCTGCCACCGGTGCTAGACGGGCGCCGGGAGGTAGGCCGATCTTGAGCTCCGTCACGGGATGATAAAGCGGTAGGTAAAGCAAGTATTCGCGCTGGGCTGCCGGGGGAATTTGGCGACCGGGCCACTCGCCGACGAGCACCTGCGTCGTTGCCTCTTCGCGGGGCCGGCCTGTGGCTGCGTACTTCCACACTTTACCGGCGCGATAGTAGAGATCAAGACCGGCGCTTCCCGTCAGAGCCATATGATTCATCCGAAGCTTGACGGCGCCGTCCCACGCCGCAGCGATTGTTGTCGCATCGGTCACGAATCGCACGCAAAGGCCAGCCGTGTGTTTGCTCAAACTCCAGACTGTCGACGGCACTTTATCCTTGGCGGAAGCTGGCAGGCGTTCCCAGAAATGCTCGGTATCCGGAAACCCTCTCCCTTCGACGGTAAGGAGGCGAGCGTCGTACCAAACGAGGGCACTTGTGGAAAAAGCCTCAGCTTGTGTGGGAGAAATCGGCGTCACATGAGTGGTGCCCCAGGCCGGGAGGGCTTGCCACAGAATCATCGTGATGGTCACGAGCCATGATCGCAGATTGTTCATGAGAGAGACCGCTTGTGTGCTATGATTTTCCGACACCACATGGCGCCCTGTGTCAACATTTCAATAAGATTTGCTCACATGTCGCAAGAGGAGTGAAGCTGCTTTAGTCGACGGGTGCAAGCAGAGCCAATAGGGATGGGCCTAGACCGTGCGTTTGCGGCAGACAATGAGGTCCTGAAATCCGTCCAGGCCGCACTCGATATAGCCAAGTACGTCAAAGAACCTTGAGCAAAGTTCCTCCGTATAGCGGCGCGACTGAAACACCATGCGGTAGGTTTCCTCGTCAACGACCCATCGCATGTTCGGATCGCGCATTTCATCGTAGATGCCCTGAACAATTGTGGCCCGCCAGAGCGTTGGGGCTTTTTTCTCGATCCAACCGCGCCAGCCTTGTGGCTGGACGTGAGGATGCTTCGAACGAAACGCGAACTCAGCGTTCGTGGACGCGAAAAAATGTCCCCCCGGCACAAGCCAGCGGTGCACCTCTTTGAGCCAGGCTATCTGGCGCTCACGATCCAGATGCGTGAGAACAGAGCAGGCGAGAACCACATCATATGAACTGGCCGGTAGTGCCGTCGGCGGGTCAAAGGAAACAAGCTCAAATGCAGCTCCAAGATTCTCGCGGCACCATTCGATGGCTTCGGGATCTACGTCGCAGCCGAGCGGGAGGCCTCTTGCGTCAATCGCGCTAGGGCAATTGAGCAGGTCAAAATCGTTACGGCTCAAGAACCAACGCAACACCCGGCCACAGCCGCACCCCCAGTCCAACAGACGCCCACGAAGCGGAACGGCGAAACGGCGCATGGCATCGAGAAGGTCCGTATACATTTTGAGCCCCTGTAGACGAAACTTTTCGCCAGTGCTTCCAGAAACGCGTATGGCGAGCTCGGGTGGCGGGATGGGGAACGTTTGCTCCGTGGTTGGCGGCGGACAAAAGCAACTCACGCGAGCAATAGCACGCCTACCTTCGAAGCCAATGACATCGAACCGCTGAACTGGCGTTGCTCTTTGGCTCATATTGTAGCGGAAACGAAACCCAAAGGGGCGGCTCTCGCCAGCCCACGCGCAGGCTTCGATAACATCAGGTCGCTTCATTTCTTCGCAGGGGCCGACAGGCTCTCCATCGGCGAAGAGTTCAGCCCGGGTGATGCAAAATGGGCGGCGGAAAATCCACCCAAGTCCCTCCCACGCAGCACCTTCTGCAGCTAGCTCGTCGAAGTGGCCTCCCGCCGGCGGGATAGTCTCAAGCTTCGCTAGGCGCATTTGAGGCCGCTCCTCATCGGCAAAAGCAGGCACTGTGATGGGTTGCAAGAAAGGGGAGACCTCATGCGATCACTTCCCGCGCAGATGATCGTCTGAGCTTGGACTAAGCTCTTCAGCCTCCGTCCCATTCCCCTCTTCGGGTGGAGGTTCGGGCATTCTCAAACGGACACGGGCGATACGTTGGTTGTCCATCGCCATCACAGTCAGCTCGACACCCTCGATGACCAAACTTTCGCCGGATTTTGGCAAACGTCCGAATTGTTTAAGAATAAGCCCGCCGATGGTGTCCACTTCTTCGTCGGCAAACGCGGTGCCCAGGGCGTGATTGACCTCGGCCAGCGGCGTCACACCATCCACAGCATATTCGCGTTCTGCGAGCTTCTGAATGCGTGGCTGCTCTGCATCAAATTCGTCCTGAATTTGCCCTACAATTGTCTCGATGACGTTTTCTAACGTCACAAGGCCAGCCACGCCCCCATACTCATCGACCACGATGGCCATATGGATGCGCGCCTTCTGGAATTCGCGTAGCAGTGCGTCGAGGCGCATGGTCTCGGGCACAAATAATGTTTTGCGTGCAATTTTCTTGAGGAATTCTGCTCCCGAAGCCGGCGGATTGTCCTGCAGGTCGCCCCCCATGATCATCGGATTACGGTATTCGGGTTCCCCATGGCCGGCGGCGATTGATTCGAGATCCTTGAGCTGCCAGAACAGATCCTTCATGTGGATGATTCCGACCACGTGATCGAGGTCTCCATCCACAAGCGGATAGCGGCTGTGGGCGGTCTTTTCGGCAATCATGAGGTTCTGCGCTAAGGGTTTCTGAAGGTTAAAATAGGCGATCCCCGTACGCGGCACCATGACTTGGCGAACGGTGCGCGAGGACATCTCGAGAATATTTTCGAGCAGATCGAGTTTATCCGCGGGAAGCTTGCCCCGCCGCACCGAGGCCGCGAGAATAAAGCGCAGCTCCTCCTCCGAATGCGACTCGTCCATTGCATCCATCCGCGGGACGCCCATGAGCGTGCAAAAGAAATTCGACGCTTGATCCAACAGATGAATGGCAGGCTTCATCACGACATAGAACCAATGCAAGGGGTAGGCCACGAAAAGCGTGGCGGCTTCGGCACGTCGCAAGGCAAGATATTTTGGCGTCTGCTCGCCCAGCACGATAAGAATGCCTGCCACCACCGTCGTGCCCAGCAGGAAGGATACGATTCGCAGGAGGGCCACATTTTGTAGGCCGAGCAGCTGGAATAGCGGTGCAACCACAACGTCACGAACAGTTGGTTCGCCCAACCAACCAATCAGCACAGATGCTAATGTGATGCCGACCTGGCACGCACTCAGGTAAGGATCAAGATGCTCGATGATATGTTCCGCCAGCCGGGCGCGCTTTGAGCCGCGCTGTGCCAGATGCTGCAAGGTGCTGGGCCGCACCCGAACGAGCGCAAACTCCGCGACAACAAAGAACGCATTGGCGAGCATCAGCCCTCCAATGAGAGCTAGCTTTCCTAAGCTTATGGTGAAAGAGTCCATAAATCGTTGTGTTCGAGACGCACAATGAGTGTCCGCACCAGCCAGGCTGCGATGCAAGTGTTTCTTGCAAGATCGGTACCACCCAGGGCTCAGCGTCGCCATTATTCTCTTGATGCACTTGCGACTTTTGACTGCAGAATAGACTGCAAAATTTCAGGCGATGACCAGCAGCGAGGTTGACAACAATGCAGCGGGTGGAAAAGCTCGAAGATCTTCTCCAGGAAATGGTGGACCGCGGTGCCTCGGACCTTTTCCTCAAGGCGGGAACGCGTCCGGCGATGCGCATTGACGGCGAGATCGTGCTGACGGACTACGCCGAATTGACAATGGACGAGACGCAAAACTTTGCGCTGCAGCTTATGACGCCCGAGCAGGCCGAGTATTTTGCGCGCATTCCGGAGATGGACTTGGCCGTCGGCGTGCGCGGCGTGGGACGTTTCCGGGTCAATATTTTCCGACAACGCGGATCTGTAGGTCTTGTCTTTCGCTATATCTCGAACCCCACCTTCTCGTTCGATGAGTTGAATCTCCCGCCAGTGGTGCGCACCCTAGCCGAGAAACGTCGCGGACTCATCCTGGTGACGGGAACAACGGGCAGCGGCAAATCGACAACGCTTGCTGCTATGATCAACCACATCAACCAAACACGCCGCTGCCACATCGTGACCATCGAAGATCCGATCGAGTTCCTCCATCAGGACGAAATGTCGATCATCAATCAGCGTGAGGTAGGTTTCGACACGAAGAGTTTCAGTGACGCGCTCAAGCACGTTATGCGTCAAGCTCCTGACGTCATCCTCATCGGAGAAATGCGCGACCTGGAAACGATCAGCACGGCAATTGCCGCCGCGCAAACGGGGCACTTGGTGCTTTCGACCCTCCACACGATTGACGCCGTCCAGACAGTGGAGCGCATTATCAACTATTTTCCTGCTTATCTGCACCCGCAAATCCGCATGGAGTTGGCGTTGTGTCTCCAAGGGGTGATCTGTCAGCGCCTGTTGCCGCTGGCCACAGGACGCGGGCGCATCCCCGCCGTAGAGGTCATGGTGTCCACGCCCACGATCCGCAAATTGCTCCACGAGGGCAAGATTCTTGAATTGCCTGGGCATATCGAGGCCGGAGCTCACGTCGGCATGCAGACCTTCAATCAGTCGCTGCTGCAACTTTACCGGATGAAAAAGATACGGCTTGAGGACGCATTGCTATTCGCAACGAGCCCGGACGAATTCCGGCTTATGGTGGAAGGAATTGCTTCTGGCGTGCGGGCGCGAGAAATGGGGAGCATTTACGGCTGAAGCTGGTCAGCGAGGAGCCTAAGCACGGCACACAACAAAAACGTTTGGGGGCTAGGCGGCAGCTGGCACAGAATGCGCGCGCCAACTGCCGTGTAGCGCCCCTCATGGTTCATCATGCAAATCCGTTAAGAGGCCTCAAGCAGCGTTCATGGGTGAGAGCAGTAGGCAGACTGGGATTTTCCGGTTACTCGCTATTTTGGTGGCGATGGTGACAGGATGGGTGTATTTTAGCCGCGAGCCGATCGCGAAGCTTGTTGAGAGCTACGAGCGAGTTTCCCACGAACGCGAGCAGGTGGCGCTGCTGGAGCAGCAAGTGCAGCTCCTTGAAAGGCAATTACGGAGCACAAAAGCATTGGGTACGGATTTCGAAATTCAGTTACGCCAGGCGGGAATGGCTAAGCCTTATGAAAAGGTGATCTTTCTCAAACCCGAAACCGTGACAACGACGGCGAGCAGCATGCTTACCACGTCTGCGCTTGATTTGCGTGGGGATGAATTACAACCTGCGCAGGCTACTGAGCAACGCGACGGCCAGCGTGCTGCACGCAATAGAGTCACGACAAGCACGCGAGTGAAGAAAACGTTCAGTCGCAAGTAATACAAATGCGCTGCGAGCGGTATGCAAAGGCAACGCCGCAGCAGGATAAGCGAGCCGAAAGGCTTGCGGATGCCAAGGCAAAGGTATCGCGGGGTGGAGCAGCTGGTAGCTCGTTGGGCTCATAACCCAAAGGTCGGCGGTTCGAATCCGCCCCCCGCTACCAACCTTGGAGCATCTACCCTGCCGAGTGGCGTGCCAATGCGATTCCCGCGAGCAGAGTGCCTGGTGGCGACGTAGCTCAGGTGGTTAGAGCGAGGGTCTCATAATCCCTAGGTCAGTGGTTCGAGTCCACTCGTCGCTACCACTTCTATTTTTCTGACGCAATATCTTCAGCGGGAGTTGTGGCAGCCAGCCACGCAGAGTGTTGTGCGCAGAATTTGCACGCCTTGCACAGACTGTTTCTCGAGACTTGATTTCTCAACAGGCGCCGGAGCCGTGGGATCTTTGTTTCGGAGCTCTTGCCTTCGCTGCCCTCCTCGCCAAGACTACAGCGAGATCTTGGCCGTTGCAACTCAGGTGAATTGACATCGCGCGCTGCGCGGCGCTTGCGGCGCTGGAACTCCAACCCTGGGACGTTCTTTGGCCTCGCCATTTGCACAGGCCGCGCGTTCGGGCCGTAGAGCGTAAATGGTCAAGAAAAAATAACGTCCTTCAGGTTGAGATGGAAAACTCACTTGCGGCGATTTCTTGCAAGCCCTTTATAGTTTCGCGCGGAGCCAACAGAGAACAAGGCAGCGCAACAATGACCAAAGAACCTGAGAGAACCTTGGAGTGCGCGGGAGCACGACAGGACGAGCAACTTGGTTTGCGCCGTTTTTTTCCGCCGTTGGATTTGCCTGGCGGTCTGCTTGTGGCTTACGCGGCTGTGGCTCTTGCCATTGCGCTCGCCGCGCTTTTCACTGTCCCCCCACACTATCCGAAATATCCAATTGACGCGTACTATTACCTCGAAATGGCCCGCAACGTGGCTCAAGGCAAAGGCCCTGTCGTACGTTTTGAGCAAGGCGTGCCACTTAAGTTTTTCCCCGGCTATCCGCTCGTGTTGGGTGTTTTCTCACTCGCTGCTGCGCCGCACGCTGCATGGTATGCTCTTCATGCCCTGTTGATTGTTGCGCTATTTGTGCTTTCGATCGTGGCCACTAGGGCCCTTGGATTTAGTCGAAGCGTCGCGTGGTCTACCGTCACCCTTGTCCTGACGCACCCTGTGTTTTTGAAATGGGCAACATTACCATACTCCGAGTTACTTGCGCTGACGCTGGGCCTTGCTCTCTTGCTACTGACATATCGCGCCAGATCCACCCCGCGAAGTGGAACGTACCTGGCCGCTGGCCTTTGTGGCGGCTATGCGATGATCACGCGTCCCACAGCAGCTTTCTACGTGGCGCTTGCCGTGGCTTCTCTGGTCCTAAGCCGCCGACGCCCTAAAGTGCAGGCGCTGGGGAGTTTCCTCATTGGAGCAGCGGCTCTGCCTCTCCTTTACGTTCTTTGGCGATTGGGACGTGGGGAACCGCCTCTCCCCTACTGGCACGAGTTTCTTGCTCGGCCATCCGACACATCGCCCGGCAGCCGTTTCCTCGACGCACTGCTGTCGTTTATCGCGCTGCGCAAGGTTCAAGGAGCCAATTCCGCCATCGACTGGGGGCTGACCATTGGCAACTTTCTTTTTTTCATGGCCATCCTGCTTTCGCTACGTGGCTACCTTGGCCCACTCGCGCGAGCTGCGGGCACGGCTGTTCTTGTGTATCTGGGAGCACACAGCTTGTGGAGCTATACGTCGGAACGTTTCATCATGCTCGTGTTGCCGGCGGGTGTGCTTCTACTCGCGAGACTGTTTGAGTGGCTGAGCGATAAGCAGCGTGACGCAGATTCGGCAGAACAACTGACACGGCTCAGCTTTGCTGCTTGCATACTGAGTTGGAGCATGCTGATGTGGTCTTACACGCCGAGCGTTTTCACCAATCATAGCAACGCCCTTCGAGAGAACACGGGGCGACCACGTGAAATGGCCGAGTTAGCAAATTCTAACGCGAGCGGAGCTGCATGGATTGAGATTGGACCTGAGTTTGCCTATTTCTACAAAGGACAGACCTATTTCGACCATAACGAGCCTTTCTTTTTTCATCGGACGAACGAGGATGAAGGACAGCTCTTTGTTCGCCTCAAGGTCCGATGGGTTGTGACACGCGACACCCCTGAGCAATGGCTTGCCAAGCATCCCCAAATTGCTCGGCTTGCGCCAAAGCTGCAGCGCATAGCGCACGACGGGACCTGGACATTGTACCGAGTGTCGCTAATCAGTTTTTCGTCCGCTAGCCGTGTCGTCACTACAGAAAATGGTACTTGACAGGATGTGGACCTTCGTTGCTTCTTTTTTTTGCATGCCAGAAAAATCGAAGAAAGGAGGTGAAATGTGATGCGTAAGGGTTTCACACTGATTGAGTTGCTGATCGTTGTTGCTATTATTGCTATCCTGGCAGCTATCGCAGTCCCCAATTTCCTGGAAGCGCAAACGCGGTCGAAGGTATCGCGATGCAAAGCTGATATGCGGTCACTGGTGACAGCCTTGGAGTCGTACGCCGTGGACAATAACAAATACCCACCGCCGGCAGACTGTGCGCTTGTGACGCCTGCGAACAATGGTCAGGCTTGGGGATCGTACTTCCATTCGCGTATCCCAAATTATCTGACGACCCCTATCGGGTATGTCACAAGCTTATATGAGGATCCGTTTGTGGTCCAGACAAGCACATATTCCAGCGCGACATATCCCGCGGCGACACGAGTAGGCATGCGCTATGTCTACTACGAAACTGAAGGGATGGTCACGAACCTGGGGGATTTCTGGAGTGGCACGCTGGTTCCGTGGCTGGGCAAATGGGCTATGTATGGCTATGGCCCAGACCGCACTCCATTCCAGGGATCCAAGGCGACTCTTCTGCCTTACGACCCGACAAATGGGACTGTAAGCCCGGGTAACATCGTTCGGTGCCAGAAGAATGTGGACGGCACACCGGTCAACCCCGGGACCGGTACATTCTTCTGGCCGTAGCTGCGACTAAAGTGCACTCCGGCTGGGGCTACCTGGCCGGAGTTTTTTATTTCTGCATGAAAAGGATTTCCCCCTCTTCAATTACAATTTCCCTCCTATTCCGCGAAGACGCAGCTTTAGATCATTGGCACTGTCAGCATAGTGTAGCGCGATGTCTTCTGTGATAGTGCCGGCTCTGACGAGATCGTAAAGGTGCATATCGAACGTTTGCATCCCTTCGCGCTGGGATTTGGCCATCACTGATTTGAGTTCGGCCACGTTGCCTTGCATGATAAGTTCTTGCACGCGTGGCGTGTTGAGGAGGAGCTCAACGACCACTGTACGGCCGCCGCTGGTGTTGGGCACAAGGCGTTGCGAAATAATGGCACGAAGATTCAAAGCGAGCTGCGTAAGAAGCTGGCGCTCGAGCTCCGGGGGGAAAAGGTTCAGCATACGCTCCAGGGTTTGGTTCGCATTGTTTGTGTGAAGCGTGGAAAGTACAAGATGCCCGGTTTCGCTGGCGTGGATGGAGAACATCGCCGTCTCGGTGTCGCGGATTTCACCAATGAGAATGACCTGGGGTGCCTGGCGCAGAGCACTGCGTAGGGCCTCATGAAAAGAGGCTGTATCGATGCCAACCTCGCGCTGGCTGATGATGCAACCCTTGTGTTCATGCGCGAACTCGATAGGGTCCTCGATGGTGACGATGTGTCCCGATCCGTTGCGGTTGCGAAAATCAATCATGCTGGCCAAAGTCGTGGATTTTCCTGTGCCCGTGGCTCCTGTCACGAGAATGATCCCACGTGGCAGCATGGCCAGTTGCCCTAACACGGGCGGCAATCCAAGCTCTTCGAATGAACGAAGCTCTTGCTGAATAAGCCTAGCCACCATCGCCACGGTACCGCGCTGAAAATAGACATTGAAACGAAAGCGGTGGCCCAAGCGCTTGCAGCCGAAGTTGAGCTCGAGCTTTTCGCGAAACTCGATCCATCGCTCCTGCGGCAGGACCTCACGCGCGAGCATTTCCGTGTCGCCGGAGGTCAGCACCTCCTCGCCAGCCGGCTGAAGCGTCCCGCGTATCCCGAGCATTGGCCGAGCATCGGCAGCGATATAGAGATCCGACGCATCGTGCTCGATCATTTTTGCCAACAGTTGGTCTATCGTGTACGCCATGGTTTGGATCGGCTCTCTTCGGAATACATTTTAGCTCGTTATCGTTAGCTGCCGTCTTCCTGCGTTCCTGTTTCGGACATTTTTAGCTGGAGTCGTCATTTCTTTTTGCCGAAGATTTTCATCCACTCTTCTTCACCCTCCTGAAGCGCCTGCGGAGCCGCAGGCCGTTGCTGCTGGGGCGTAGCGCCGGTTCCCGGCGCAGCCATACCTGAGCGAAGAGGCGGCCTCGGCGTCACTGTTGCAGAGGCCGATGTGGGTTTGCTAGCACTGGGACTCCCCACCTCGCCTTCTTGTCCCTGCTCGAAAAGGAATTTATTGTTGGCATGCGTGATGGCATCCTCAATTGAAATGATCCCCTCGTAAACTAGCTGTTTGAGGATTTGATCGAGATTTTGCATCCCAAGCTTGGTGCTGACCTGAATAATTGAGGGAAGTTGATAAGTCTTTCCCTCCCGGATGAGTGCCCGAACGGCGGAAGTTGCCACCATGATTTCCATAGCGCAGATGCGGCCAGGCCGATCAATGCGTGGGATAAGCGTCTGGCAGATGACCCCCTGGATACTCTCTGCGAGCATGATCCGGATTTGCTCCTGTTGTTCGGGCGGAAACACGTCGACAAGGCGGTCCACAGTTTTGGGGGCGCTGCTGGTGTGCAGGGTGCCGAACACAAGATGGCCGGTTTCCGCAGCGGTGATTGCGAGCGAGATTGTTTCAAGGTCGCGCATTTCGCCCACGAGAATGATGTCCGGATCTTCACGCAAGGCACTGCGCAGCGCGTTGGCAAAGCTGTGAGTGTGCGAGCCAACCTCACGTTGGTTGACGAGGCATTTCTTGTGCTGGTGGACAAACTCGATGGGATCCTCGATCGTGATGATGTGATCTTCGCGCGTCTCGTTGATATAGTCCACCATGGCGGCAAGGGTTGTGGATTTTCCGCTGCCTGTGGGACCTGTGACAAGCACAAGCCCACGCGGGCGCATACAGAGTTCTTTGAGCACCGGCGGCATGCCGAGCTCATCGAGAGTTTTGATGCGGGTAGGAATGACGCGGAACACGGCACCTTCGCCGCGCCGGTTGAAATAGACGTTCGCGCGAAAGCGCACTTCGTCGCCAAATTCAAGGGCGAAATCCAATTCGAGGTCGCGCTCTAACTTGCGTTTCTGGTCATCCGTGAGGATATCGTAGAGCATAGTATGCAGCGTATCGCGGTCGAGGGTGGGCAACGGCATGGGCTTGATTTTGCCGTGAATGCGCTGGGCTGGCGGGCTCCCCACCGTGAGGTGTAGATCCGATGCACCTTTGTCGCGCGTGTCTATAAGCAGATCTGCGAGGTCCATCGTTACCACTCTGTCGCTTCATCATTGAGATTTGGCAGTTCCTCGAGAGCAGCGCCATCGGCTGAGAGGCGGTAGATGCCCACCGCGACTCCTTTTTCTAACTCGAAGAACATGGTTTGCGTAAACTTCTTCCACTGCTGTGGCTCCACGGCAACGACGATCCGCGAGAGGGAAGGTGATGCCGCAAGAAATTCATGAAGGAGAGAAACGGGAATCGGGGAATCGAAGACGACTTGCGAGGCTCGAGCGGCACGAGCTGCAAAAAGCAGTTCGGGGCCCACGGCGGGAAATTGAAGAGAACCGCTGAAAAGCCAAGGAAGATGTTCTGTGACGACGAGAACTGGGAAGGGCAACTGCGCCATCCGCAAAAAACCCTGCACTGCCGCAGCCAGCGCAATAGGCGAATCATAGAGGAGAAAGACGAGGGAATCGCGACACGTCTCGGTATCGGTCAGAGGAACATCCCCGGGCAACGGACAGAGTAGGCGAAACCGCACAGAAAGGCCATGGAGATCGCGCACTGCCACAACGGCAACTCTTTGGGGCATTCCCTTCTCAAGTGGTAGCTCCCAGAAACCCGCCTTACCTTCAAAATGTGAACACCACTGCACCTCAGAGCGAAAGAACTCGTAAACACAATCGGCGGACATGCTCTGTGCGAGCTCGGTGCAGGGAGAAGAGCTCCCATCGCGGCTTTCGATCCAGCAGCGCGACCCGATGTCGCGTCCGACGCGCACAGTGATGGCCGCCACATCCTGGTGCCGCAAAAGATCGAACAGCAGCGTCTTTGCCTTTTGCGATTCATGGCAAAGCGCGGCGCTTGATGAGCCTGCATCTCTTGGCAATTCGCGGCCATTCGCGCCCACTTGTGGATGTGCCAGACAACGCAGAATTTCCACGGCGTCGGCAAGCTGAAACACCAACCGCCGGTCCGGCACGAGAGCACTGAGCGATTCTATCCCTTCGCGGTCATTCGGGTCACCCACGGCAACAATCAGCTCGTCGCCCAAATCAATGAGCGGCAAAAGTTTATGGCGACGCAAAAGATCTAAGGGGAACCGGCGCAACAACTCGAAATCGAGCATGGAGGGCTCGATCACCATCGGCCGCATGCCGAACTGCTCGCCAAGTGCGGCCGAAAGAAGGCCATGCGAAATCAAGCCCAGCTCAGTCAGCGCCTCTCCGATGCGCTTGCCATGCCGACGTGCATAGTCCAGCGCCAATTCACATTGCTCGGCGGTGAGAAATCCACGTTCGACAAGTAGCTCACCTAATGCGCGATTCGTCGCACGTTCGAAGGGCATGGACCTGATCCTTGATCACTTTGGCAATAAGCTCACGAATTCATGAAACCGCTGAAGATTTCTATGTCTTTCTTTCTTCGTGTGGGAGAGGCGAGTCAATGCCAAGCTGATAATCACGCGTGCGTCATAAACGAGCAAATTGCGTAGAGAACTCGGGCGTGTATCAGATGATGAAAGAGCCGCAATGTTGCGACAAGAAAGGAGGCTCTGTGGTCGGATTGGGCAAGCGGACGCACAGAGCCTCTTGACTTGACAGCGGCGCCATCATTC
The DNA here is from genome assembly GCA_049968255.1 of Candidatus Sumerlaeaceae bacterium. Taxonomy (GTDB): domain Bacteria; phylum Sumerlaeota; class Sumerlaeia; order Sumerlaeales; family Sumerlaeaceae; genus DRVG01. Next base: position 241,420 of record JBMFRB010000005.1, read on the forward strand.
GTCGCAAGAAAGAGCAAATTTCAGTGGGAGTGCCACTCGGTTTCCGCCGCAAGTGGCTTACGGCCATTTGGTGGCTTTCACAGCGTCACCGACCACAATCTGCCCCGAATCGGCTATTGCATCGGAAAGCTCAACGCTTCCCTGACCGGCCACGAAGTCAAAATCGCCTAGACGCACCCAGCGGCCACCTGTCTTCTGTTGATTGACGCGGATCGTCGTAGTGCCCGAGGCATGACGAACCGTGAACGGGGCATCCGTGGCACGATTCGTTCCCTCCGGATACCACACACACACCTCATAGCGACCACTCTGGGGAACCGATAGATTCCAGATCGCTTTCGACGAGCCATCTCCCTTGGCCTTGTAACGATAGCTCGTGCCGTACTTCTCTGCCTGAGAGGTGCCCGTCGTCCACGTCCCAACCAGCGAAAAGCCCGCGCCACCATCGTCAACCTTGATCTTCGGCGGACAGCCAATGTCCCAACCCAAGCGCTCGATTAGCGTCTCACAAAAAACACCGAGGATGGAGCTATCATAGGGATACGGCTGCGAAGGCTCGCTTCCACTGTAGGCATTCGAGTATGCTGCCAAAATGAACCGCCGACCGTTAGGCAAAACAATGTGGGCAATGTCCTCGAGCGTGTCGTAGGCCACCCCCAGCTTGTTCTCGTAAACTGTACCCGGGGGTAGACCAAAACCAAACACGCTGTCGCCTTGCCAACGATCGTGGGTCAAAAGCTCGCGCATGTAGCTGTTTGCCCCGGGCTCGATTGCGCCCTCAATGATCTCAAGCATTAGTGACGCTGCGCATTTGGGCTGCATGCGGTTGCCCCCCCGATAATCTATCGCTACCTGCTCTGCACCCCGAGGGCTGCTTCCAGAGTTCGTCGGATACGTCTTGTGCAAAATCGTCTGGTTCTCCAACAGCCCCCGGTTGTTGAGATAGTTTTCTGTATACTGCCGTTTCGCGTACCAGGCTAAAAATTTGGAGTCTACTTTTTTGATGCTTAAAATGTTTGGAGCACCCGTGATGGTGTCCACCACTCGACCGGTTGCATAATTGTCCGACACTGTAATCATCGGCCGGACATCAGCGTCCAAGTACGTGTAAGGCTTGCCGTTCGTGCGGCACCAATACATTGCCGCAGCCAGATAGGCCAACTTCACCGTGCTCGCTGGATACGCGATCGCCTCGGGATTGTACGAACCCCGACGCCATGTTCCATCAGTGTTTGGAACCAATAGCACGACATCGAGCCGATTGAATGCAGGCTGATTCTGGGAGCGCTGAGCTAGGAACTCCGCACGGGCATCCGCAATTGCTGCACTCAGCGAGGCATCCTCTGTTATGGTGAACGCCCTCGTGTCGCCGAAAGCGGCGACAGTGCAAAACAACGACAGTCCTGTCGCGGTCAGGAGTCGTATCGAGTTGCCTTTCATTGCCTTACCCTCCGACTGAAATTTTGGCGCATGTTCTGAGTGAGCGCCAAGGACCACAATTCAGTCTAGCTCATGTATGTTTTGAGTCAATA
>JBMFRB010000005.1:243051-267513 GCA_049968255.1 Candidatus Sumerlaeaceae bacterium
AATAAAGCGCGTGCCTCTTGTTTGGGGCCCTACTACGGGGCAAAAGCTCCTAAGTGGGCGGGCGAGAAAGGTTCTCGCTTTCATGAATTCGTGCGTCGAATGTTCGCTATTGTGTGCGTGTGTTATCTTGAGTGAGCGATGCATAACGGAGGACGCTGGAGCTGCGCCTGACAATTCTTCAACGTTACACGCTGAAGGAACTCCTTGGTCCTTTTGCCATGGGGCTGGGAGTTTTCACTTTTGTCTTTCTCGTAGGGCAGCTTTATCGCCTCATTGACCTTCTCATGACAAGCGGCGCTTCACCTAAACTTGTTGGGGAACTCATTCTTTCGCTGCTTCCGGGGATTCTGTCGCTCACCACTCCCATGGCTTTGCTTGTGGCAATTCTGATGAGTGTGGGGCGCCTCGCAGCGGATCGCGAGATTTTGGCGATGCGCATGAGCGGCATCAATCTCATGCATATTTTCACGCCTATTCTGGCCGTGGCGGCATTGCTCTCCGGCGTCATGATAGCCGCGAATTATTCTTTTGTGCCGTTGCTCAACTTACGCGCCACTGACTTAGCAACTCAGATCGAGTTCAACGTGCTCTCGTCCATCCCTCCCAACCGTTTTTTTGAACTCGACACAAGCACAGAAGGTCAATCGAGCGTGTTCTTTTTCGAGCGTCGAAATCCGAAAACGGGGGAAATGGAACATGTTAACATAAAAACAACTATGCAAGAGGAGCCTACTCCAGAAGAACTCGCGCGGGAGAAGGAGCTGAAGGAAAAAATTGTCAAACTGGCTCAGACAAAGGACCCGAGTCTCAAACGAGAGGTTCAGCGGCTGCGCAAGCAAATGGATGAGGCTCGTCGCGCGAGGCACGTGCGCGAATCGCTGATCGCTGCAAACCGAGGCCAGATCAAGGCAGACATTGGCGCGCGGTTGATCACACTCGAGCTCATCAATGGTTCTATTCACTATGTGGACACGAACCAGCCGACAAATTATTATATGATTCGGTTCGATCAGCTCACGAAAGGCATACGCCCGCGCATGTCGCGCACGGAAGAGGGATCCTACGAAAAGACACCTCGCGAAATGTCGGTCCCCGAGCTGCGCAAGAAAATGCGCGAGGGCATCAAACCGGGCCGCTACTCGACGGAATTGCTTCAACGCTTCTCGATTCCTCTGGCGTGCATCGCCTTCGCGCTTATTGCGGTGCCCTTAGCCGTTTATGTGCGCCCCACAGCGAAAGCGATTGCATTCGGCATCTCGTTCTTGCTTATCTTTCTTTATTACGGATTGCTCAATTATGGGATTTCGCTGGGCAAGACAGGAAGCAGTGCGGCTGCCTTTGCGATGTTTTTTCCGAACATTTTGTTGGCGCTTATTGGTTCTTTGTTGATGTATCGGACGGTGATGAAGTAGCTCTGGGACTGTTGCGAACGTAGAATGCGCTGGCGATATTCAATACAGGCTGCCGTAGCGGGGACCGCGATAGCTGTGATGTGGCTAGGAGCGAGTTTCCTCCTGCCACAGGAAAAGCGGTGCGTGCCTGTCGTGCACGCACGGCAGACGGAGCTCAAGCCGCAGTACGTCGCAAGAAGCGGCGCTTTTCCGGCACCCGTGACGGAGCAAGAAACTTCTCAAGAGCCCGAGCGTGTGCAGGATGTTGCCCAAGCACCAGATCTTTTGCCGCGCGAAGGTCACTTGGTGCCGCCAGGATTGCAGAGCGTTCCCACCGACGATCTGGCCTCTCAGACGGAGGCAGCGATGGAGGGCAATTTTGCTAAACTGGTCCCACCAGCCACCACGGAGGTTTCCTGGGATCCGAATGAGTACGAACTGTTAAGGACCGATGCACTCGCAACAAGTGACGTACTGAGCGTTTTGCCTCCAGGTTTTGTGACCCCGCCCGCGAAGCCTCTTTCGCTTGAGGAACTCTTGGCGGCGAGTCGTCCTGAGGAAAACGTGACCTATCTGCTGCCGAAGGGCACAGTGGACGAACCGCGCCAGAAGGTGGCTCAGTCGGCCAAAGAGCAAGTTCTGCCGCCAGGCCAGATCCTCATGGAGTCCACCGATTACCTTGATTTCGACGAGGAGCACCACCAGATTTACGGACATGGCCGCGTGACCGCCCGTTACGGATCGTACAAGCTTGAGGCGGACCGCATGCTGGTGGATACGCTTTTGAAAGAGGTACAGGCTTACGGCAACGTGATCCTCACGACTCCGCAGGACCATGTTGAGGCTGAGTCCCTCTGGATGAGCACGGAAAGCGGTCAGGGTGTGGCCTACAACGCGCGAGGACGCTCTGGTCCTTTTTACTTCCTTGGCGACCCATTCAAGTCGGAAGGGAAGACCACCTTTCGGCAGCTCAGTAGGGAGGAAAGTTATCTAAAGGACGCTTCCTTTACAACATGCGATTTCCCCGTGCCTCATTATCGGCTGCGTGCCAAAGAGTTCACGATCATGGCCAACGACCGCGTCTTCGGCCGCAACGTTGTGCTCTACATTCATGAAAAGCCGGTTCTCTGGTTGCCTTATTTTACCTATGCTTTGCGCGAGTCCAATCCCTGGGGATTTACGCTGGGCAGCGACACTAAACTCGGGGCTTTCGTGCGCGTTTGGTACGATTACTATAGCGCGCATTACACGCCAAGTGCGGTTGATGACGAAACGATGGAGGCGACCTCGAAGATGCGAGCCCGCCTCTATACAGACTGGTTTTCAAAACGTGGGGAAGGCCTGGGTTTAAAGCTGACCTACTCTTTTGACAAAGGGCGTCACCAGGGTGAATTCAAAGGTTACGGCCTGAGCGACTCAGATCGCAATGTTGCGCCGTCGAGCCGCTACAGTATTGATTGGTATCACCGCACTCGCCTGGCAGAAGGCTTCTCGTGGCTCCTCGACGTGGATTATCAAAGCGATCCTGAGATTTTCTACGATGTGCTGGACCGCATGCGCAGCCGCACGGAGCAACGCCGTGACCGATTGCCGGAGCGGCGCATTGGAACAGCGCTCGAATGGACGACCGACGATTTCTTCGCCGGACTGCGTGTGGAGATCAAGGATCGCATTGGACGTGACAGGTTGACCAATTTTGCTGAGCCGCTCGACAATGACTTCGATTACGATCGCGGTTACAACGATGAGCGGTTTGTGCGCCTAAGTCCACCAGCCTCGATTGGCAGCGTGCCCGTGCCTTTCGACGGCATTTACACTGACCCGACCTCCATCAAGGACGAGAAGCTTGACGATGGCCTTGACCCGAAACGTTACGGGCGAGTGACCGAACGACTTCCGGAGATGCGCGTGAGCTCGAACCGCATGCGCCTGTGGACGTTGCCCTTATGGTATCATGTGGACTTGCGCGTGTTCAATAACCTCGACAAAGGGCTCAACACCGTTAGCACAAAAGACGACAGCTACGTCACCGGGTTCGATCTTTATCAGTCGTTGAGCCATCTTCTGAAGTTCTGTGAACGCTACACACTGCTCACGAAGGTGGGGTTTGGCTTTGGTGTGGCGCAGCGACAGGATGATTCGTTCAACCTCGACTTCCCTGCTGGTGCCACCTTCCCCTTCGTGTATGACGGCCAACGCATTGGCGACACTATCACAGGCGTGACGTTCCTGGACCGTGAGACCTTCCTTGTCGGTAAGCGTAAATTTAGCCTTAACAACGTGCAGCCGGCATTCGTTTATGGCGACATTGACAGCCGCTTCAATGCTCGCCTCACCGACGCTTTGACGGCCTGGATCCGTTACCGCTACCGTGAAGGGACAAAGGATAGCTTAGGCGAATTTTATGAGAGTATTGGAAGCCGCAAAACCCGCGACGATCTCTTTGATTTTCGGCTGCGCGAGCACTGGATCGAAGCAGGACTCGACTACAAGTTGCTTTATCCCAATCTCAATGCCTCGTTCTCGCTTGGCAATAACCTTCAGGGGCGCAGCGACATCACGCCAAACGAGTTGCTGCGCTACGCGAACCTTGGCGTTAATTGGACCAACACGCGCAATACGCTGGTGGTGGGCGGCGGCGTGAGCGTGCAAGAACGTCAGATGCGCGATCCCACCGACCCGAACGAGTTCCAGCAGCGCTCTGTGGCGACGTATATCGGCGCGACCCATCGGCCGGTGCACAATCGCTACTATACGCGTCTGACCGTTTACGAAACAAAGCCGCAGCAGAACGACCCGCTAGGAGTTTCGGGACGCGACATTCTTGACACTCGCGATGAGACCGTTATAGACTTTTCTCACGGGCATAAGATCGGATCGAAGTACCTGGCTGAGTATGCGATCCGGCATCGCTCCCGCGACAAAGGCGCGTCGGAGCAGTACTTCCGACTGTCGCGCGATTTTCATGATATCATCGGCGGCATTGAGCTGAGAGTCGAGGACAAAGGTTTGTCAGGCGACTCAGAATCTGGAACAAAGAAGGATTACCAGATTCGCCTGAGCTTCAAACTCAAGCAGTCCATTGACAAGGGTGCCATGCCGACAAAGCGAACAGACACGTTGTTTTCGCGGTCAAAATTAGCAGCTTTCGACACGGGCGGTTGAGAGAAGAGGTCAAGTCACGGGTATGGGAAAAAAGCGCAAGATTCTGGCAGTGGACGACGAATTGGATCTTTTGTTGATTATCAAAACTGCACTTTCGAGCGAGGGGTTCGAGGTCATGACAGCGACGAATGGTCCTGACGCGTTGGCCATGGCTGAGGACGAGAAGCCAGATCTGATCATCCTTGATGTGATGATGCCCGAGATGAATGGCTTCGAAGTGCTTCAGGCGCTGCGCGAAAGCGTGACCACGGAGCGCATCCCCGTGATTATGCTGACAGGCGTTTCCGAGAGAGAAAAGATTCGCGATGCGCTGTCGGCTGGCATCGATTACTATATCGTCAAGCCATTCCAGCTGCACGATCTCGTCGCGAAAGTGAATTTGGCCATCGCGGATGCTGAAAACCCTGGACTCTAGCGCGCCGCTGCGGTGGTTTCCAACTTGCTGGCCTGGGAACATCACTCTGTTGTCGCTACGAGTGGTGGAAGATGAGTTGGATAGGCGCCAAACCACGCCTAGCAGATGCGAGGAAGCTGCTCTCCGCTGAGCATGTCGAGAATGCGGTTTGTGCCAATGCAACTCCTGAGAATAACTTCTCCAGTTCCTTTTTGCTGAACATGGCCAATAATTTCGGGTTTGGGAGCCCCTGCCGTACGCAGAAGTTCGATAGCTCGTTCCGCCTGATCCGCGCGGACAAAAGCCACAAAGCGCCCCTCACAGGCCACATAGAGTGGATCAAACCCCAAAAGTTCGCACACAGCGCGCACGGAAGGAATGACGGGAATCTTCGTCTCATCCACGAAAATGCGATGGCCACTGGCGGAGGCCAACTCGTTGAGTGCGCTTGAAAGGCCACCTCGGGTCAGATCGCGCAAGCAGTGCACTTCGATGCCTGCTTCTAGCAGCACGGCCACCTGAGGCCACAGTGGGGAACAGTCACTCTCGATCTGGGTCTCGAGCGCAAGCCCTTCGCGTTGCGCCATGATGGCGATGCCATGCCGGCCCAGGTCGCCGTTGACCACGACCGCATCGCCTTCACGAAGGCTAAGGGGCTCGATTTCCAGATCGTGCTCGATCACGCCAACCCCCGCGGTGTTCACATAAATTCCGTCTCCTTTGCCCCGATCCACAACCTTGGTATCGCCGGTGACAATGATCGCGCCGCACCGGTGAGCAGCTGCGGCAATGGCTTGCACGACCTCCCACAGCGTTGCCATCGGCAAGCCTTCTTCCAGAATAAGGCCCAGGCTCAGCCAGCATGCGCGAGCGCCACACATGGCGAGGTCGTTGGCCGTGCCGTAAACAGCGAGCTCCCCGATGTTTCCCCCCGGAAAGAACAATGGCTTGACCACGTAAGAATCCGTCGTAAACGCCAAGCGGGCGCCGGTTGGGGGGATAAGAACGGCACCGTCGTGACTTTGCCTTTCGCTGCCGCCAAACGCGGCAAGGAACATCTTACTGATCAGATCGTGCATCAGCCGGCCACCTCCGCCGTGTGCCAAGGTGACGTAGGGATAGTCGCGTATCGGAATGGGGCAAGAGAGCTCAAACGCATTGCTCATGCTTGTGCTCCTGAACAATCAGCATTGGCGCGTTGTCGGCGATAGCGATAATAAGCGGCACAGGCGCCTTCGCTGGAAACCATCGTGGCGCCGAGCGGGTGCTCAGGCGTACAGCGTATGGCAAAGGCCGGACATTCGTGCGGCTTTTTGAGTCCCTGCAAAATCAGGCCACTGATGCAGTCGGGCGATTCTTGCACATTCGTGGCTGCGACATTGAAACGCAGCTCGGCATCGAACTCTCGGAACTCTTCGCGCAGGCCGAATCCACTTGCAGGGATTTCGCCAATACCACGCCATTTCCGAGGGACGACATCGAAGACCTCTTTGATGAGTTCTTGGGCTCGCCGATTTCCTTCACGCGCCACCACTCGCGAATACTGATTCTCGACCTGGGCCCTCCCTTCTTCAAGCTGCTTCACGCACATCAACAACCCTTCCAGAATATCAACTGGTTCGAAGCCTGTGACAACGATGGGCACTTTGTACTTTGCTGCTAAAGGCTCATATTCGTGATAGCCCATGACCGTGCAAACATGGCCGGCAGCAAGGAAACCTTGCACGCGGTTGGTGGGTGAGGATAAGATCGCCTCGATCGCGGGCGGAACCAAGACGTGCGAGACAAGCAGCGAGAAATTGCGCACGTTTTGCTGTCTGGCTTGATAGACCGCCATTGCATTTGCTGGCGCGGTAGTCTCGAATCCCACAGCGAAAAAGACCACTTGCCGATCAGGCATACTACGGGCGAAGGCCAGGGCATCGAGAGGCGAGTAGACGATGCGTACGTCGGCGCCTTGGGCTTTTGCACTGAAGAGATCGCCGTGCGATCCTGGCACGCGAAGCATGTCGCCAAACGAGCAAAAGGTTACGTTGGGCCTTGCCGCAATGGCCAGTGCCTTGTCTATGAGTTCAAGGGGTGTGACGCATACCGGGCAGCCGGGGCCATGAACAAGTGTCAATTTGGGCGGAAGGAGTTCATCTAATCCGAAACGAACAATTGAGTGCGTCTGACCGCCGCAGATCTCCATGATGGTCCAAGGTCGAGTGAGGGTGCGGCGCAGAGCATCTGCGAGGGAACGCACAGCCCGCTCGTCACGGAATTCCTCGACGTATTTCACGCCTCGCCTCCTTGGGGCGCACTTGGGTTTTCGTCGGCCAAGTCCTCCATCGCGCGCAGGGTCTCCAATAGGCGTCCGGCCTCTTCTTCATCCAGCCGTTGAAGTGCAAAACCGACGTGCACAATGACGTAGTCACCGACCTGGGCCTCTGGAACGTAGGCCAGGTTTACCTCACGCACCACACCGCCGAAGTTCACACGGCCACTGCGCGTGAGAGGATCCTCATGAGTGATGCTCTCAATCCTTCCCGGCACTGCTAGACACATGGCTGTTTTCCTTCCGCAGAAAAAAAGCTGCTGCGACCGCCTGACCGACAGCGATGCCTCCATCGTTCGGAGGTACCTTCTCATGGATAAAAACATGAAAACGTTCTTCTTCAAGACGTAAGCAGGCGTACTCGGTAAGCAGACGATTTTGAAAACACCCGCCGGTCAAAACAATTGTCGGCTTATTTATGCGCCGCGCCATGCTCACAATGACTTCGACGAGCGTGGCATGAAAGCGCGCTGCGATCTTGGCACGCGGTTCGTCGTGTTCGCGATCTTCAATAATTGCGCGGATCATTGGGCTCCAGTCAAAAACATTCACGACGGACAAACCGGCGTCGTCAGGAGAAGGGGGCAATGGCCAAAGCACATCTCGGACCGGCGCCGTGCGGTTCTGCCACGCAAGGGGATATGTCGGCACTCCTCGGAGCGACTCGGCGCAACATTCGAGCTCCATGGCGGCTTGCCCTTCGAAAGAACATACCTGGCGAATATCGAGAAGAGCCGCAACAGCGTCGAAAAGGCGGCCCGCGCCAACTGTCCAGGGCGCGTTCAGGCCGGTTTCCAGCATCTTCAGGAGCACCGATAGCTCCACATCGCGAAATGCGTGAGGCAGATGCGCTGCGAACCACTCCGTTGCCGCCGAGGGACCAAGCATTTGGGCCAAAACAGCCAGCGCGGAGCGTCGCGGCTCGCGCATGGCGCGGTCGCCACCGAGAGCTCGCCAGGCGCGAAAATGCGCCACACGTTGAATCACGCCTTCTTTCAAAAGAAGAAATTCGCTTCCCCAAATGGTGTGATCGAGCCCAAGACCCGTACCATCCCACACTACGCCGAGCACGTCCTGGCCAAACAGTCTGTGTTCTGCTAACGCAGCATAGAGATGAGCGATGTGATGGGGGACTCGCAGGAGGGTGTGCGTGGGGCAAGAGATTTCTTCCGCAGTACGGGTGGAAACATAATCTGGGTGGAGATCACATGCCAGGCGGCGGAGCTCGACTTTGTAGAGATCCGTGAGCGCTGCCAACGTGCTGCGGTGCGCACGCACTGCAGGCTCAGTATCGAGATCCCCAATGTGCTGACTGACAATGATATTGTTGCCCACACCTACAGCCACGGTGTTCTTAAGGTGCGCACCGAACGCAACAATGCCGCCGGCTGACTCATCGAGTGTAACAACGGGCAGGGGTGCATAGCCGCGGGCGCGGCGTAGTACGACCAGACGCCCAGCCATGACCCGCACGACACTGTCGTCCACATAGCGCGCAATGGGGCGATTGTGCGTGAGGAACACGTCGGCAATGCCAGCAAGGCGCTCAAGCGCTTCGCGTGTGGAAGTGCAAATTGGCTCATCAGTTACATTGCCGCTTGTCGCCACAAGTGGCCCGCCAAACTCGCGCATGAGAAGGTGATGGAGGGGAGAGTAGGGAAGCATGATCCCTAAGTTGGGATTGTGCGGAGCCACCGAAGAAGATATGTCCTCGGTAGAGACGGGATTGCGTTCCAGCAGCACTATCGGACTTTCAGGTGAAGCAAGAACTTTCTCCTCGATGGGGCTCACACGGCACAGCGAACGTGCGTACTCAACTGATGGCGCCATGAGTGCGAACGGCTTCTCTTCGCGGCGCTTTCGTTGCCGCAGCCGTTGCACGGCCTGGTCGTTGCGCGCATCCACGAGAAGCTGGAAACCGCCGATACCCTTGAGCGCCACGATCGCACCCTGGCGCAGTGCAGCAACGGCGTGCTGAAGAGCTTCGTGGCCCGCGGCAATCTCGGCGCCCTGAGGATCAAGAAGTGAGAGTTTTGGTCCGCAAACGGGACAAGCATTTGGCTGGGCATGGAATCGTCGGTTGGTGGGATCCCCATATTCTGCGCGGCATTGGGGGCACATCTCAAAGCAGACCATTGTGGTGTTGCTGCGATCGTACGGAAGACGCCGAATGATGGAATAGCGCGGCCCACAATTTGTGCAGTTGGTGAACGGGTAAAGATAGCGTCGGTCAGCTGGATCGAAGATTTCGTCTAGACACTGCGCGCAGGTGGCCACGTCAGGCAGCACAAGAGCTGCCGGTGCGCCATCGGTTTCGCTGCGACGAATGAGAAATCGCGTTTCGCCCCGCGGCTCCACCGTTTTGCGCTCGATTTTTTGCACAGAGGCAAGCGGCGGTAATTCACTGAGAAGACGGTCGATAAATTCGTCAATTTTCTCTGTTGGCCCCTCGATTTCGACTTCCGCACCAGAGGGAGTGTTTGCCACCCAACCACCGAGAGCGAGCTCGTGTGCAAGCCGATAGACAAACGGTCGGAAACCGACTCCTTGCACTGTTCCCTCGAGCCGGAAATTGCAGCGGGCACGTTGGCCGTGATTGTCTGTGACATCGGGCATCATGTGGAGCGCGGTACCATGTCTAGCTACACAGGGCATGAGGGCTTCTTTGCCATCGCGTCGAGTTCGCACTGCTTTACAAGGCAACAGAATTCTTCACTTTACTTCGCAAAGCGTTGTGGCTGGATGCACGATCATGAAAGTCATCGGTGTCATACCTTCTCGTTATGCGTCGGTGCGTTTGCCGGCCAAGCCGCTCGTGCTGATTGCAGGCAAGCCGCTCGTGCAATGGGTGTGGGAGGCTGCCAGCAAAGCGCGAACACTGGATGAACTACTTGTTGCGACGGACGATGAAAGAATTGCCAAGGTAGTGCGAGATTTCGGCGGAAAAGCTGTCATGACGCCGGCGAGCTGCCCGAGCGGAACCGACCGCATCGCCACAGCCATTGCTGACTCTCCGTGCGACGTTGTCGTAAACGTTCAAGGCGATGAACCGCTTATGGCTGCGGAAAACATCGACGCCTGCGTGAAAGCGCTGTTTGCAGATGCCGAAGCTGCCGTGGCCACGCCTATGGTGCAGCTTACAAATGAAGCTGAAATTACGGCGCCCCATGTGGTGAAAGTTGTGTACGATGCTCATGGCTATGCCTTGTATTTTTCGCGCTCGCCAATCCCGAACTGCGTGCGTGCATCGGCAGAGGAACGCGCCAGCGTCCCTGTCATGAAACATCTCGGGCTTTATGTCTACAGGCGCGGCGCGCTGGAAGAATTCGTCAAGCTTCCCCCCTCGCGTTATGAGCGCGTCGAGAAACTTGAACAACTTCGCTTTCTTGAGGCCGGTCACAGAATCCGTATGGTGGAAGTGGCCCACGATTCCGTGGGGGTGGACACGCCAGAGGATGTTGTGGCTGTAGAGGCACTGCTGCGCGAGCGTGGACTCATCTAGTCGAGCTGTTCTGTGATAGTTTCGACGTCGTAGCTCCAGTCATCGTAGTAAAGATTTCCACCGTCCCACTCGAGCTCCCCTCGCTGGTTGTCCACAGGATCCGAGCGCCAGAAGCGCTTAGGAGGCTCGAATGAGGCACAGGCTTGGTGATTCGCCACCATCCGGTAGGCATCGACGTTGCCAAAAAAGAATTCGCGCACACGCGGGTCATCGTCATCCCGCCAGCCTCGCGAAGGATCTGCCGGCAGCCAGCCATATGGCTCGGCGTAGAATTCCGCCCAGTCGTGCATATTCCACCCGCTGGGATAAACAACCCAACCGCTGACCCATCGCGCAGGAATCCCTGCGGCGCGGCACAGCGTGATGAAAAGCAGAGCTTGGACACCACAGTCGCCGCGGCGCGTGACGAGCACTTTCTCCACGATGCGGGGCATGACGCAGTATTCCATCTCCGAAGCATAGCGGATATTCGTGACAACCCAATCGAAAATTCGGCGTGCGCGAGCTAGGGGATCTGTCACTTTGTCAACAATTTGCTTTGCTAACTCGCGGACATCAGAGGAAAAAACAATGTGAGGCGGTTGCTCGGCAAGCCACGGCAGTAGTTCAATCGTGCTTAGTCGCTTTGTGGGGCGGGCATCCGCAAGTAAAGGAAGATAGGCACTTGTCGTGAATTCATAAATCGCAGAAAAAGTTGCTTTACCGTCCGCATCGGCACACTGCTCAAAATAAAGGGTGCGCTGGGGCGCGTGTGGTGCAGCGGCGAGCAGCGGTTCGGGAACCGCAGCAATCAGTGAGATGTGGTGTTGGGTTTCGGTTTCACGGGGAAATGGCAACCAGCAGCGCAGGTGGGTGCCAGGTGGAACGCGGCCAGCCTGCAGAGTCACGCGATGCGTGGCGCGCACACGCAAATGGAAGATGCGCGGTTGCGACGTTGCCGCGCAGCGATGGACGAGTTCGCGAAGATGGCGATTGAGAACAAAATGCTGCGTCGGTCTGTCCGAGGGATCTCCCCACAATCGCGGCGTGGTCGTTTTCCCCACGATCACAAGACTTCGGCGCTTCTGAGCCTTCTCACTGAAGCGAAAGAGATTTGCTGGCTCGCGGCGAAAAACTCGAAGTTCGCCATCAATCCGCACACATTGCAGACTTTCCTCTCGCACCCACTGTTCGAGTTCGGCCGTTGTGACGTCGGGAATTTGGACAACCAGTTTTTTCCGAAACTCGTCGAGTGTTAGAGCGAATTCGCGACGTAAGCGACTGAGTCGCTCGATTTCTCGTTCGGCGAGTTCTCGGCTAACGCACCTCATGAGCGGCGCAGTGGCGTCGGCATCGCGGAGACGAGTAAGAATGCACTCGACTTCGCGAAGAGAGCCCTCTTTTTCTAAGTGCGCCAGTTCTGACCCTAGCTGTGTCTCGACAAGGTACTCAGGAAGACCATTTGGCACTGCTCGTTGCGTTTGCTTCGTCATTGGGTTTTCCGCACCCCATAGAAGCGAATTTACGATAGACGGACTCAGCAGAAAAAGAACGGCCAAAATCCCTACACTCGAATGCTCAGCCTTGCGGCGGATGCTTGCGGACATGACAGGCCCTTCGCGTATTCGCCCCAAGGCGCCAGGCTCATCGTAGCTGCAGCTCGGCGACCAACGAGCCCAACCATCGCGCATCTGGCGAAAAAAGCCCACTTGCATTTTGTCTTTTTATCAACATCAACTGTTCGACAGAAAAGTAAAAAACGCTTGTTCAGGATTGGTCATGAAGAAGAGTCTGCACCTTAGCCTAGTCACATTGACTGTGCTCGCGATTATAGGAACAAGAGCCCTGCCAATTCAGTCGGCTCCGGATTATACGAACGTGCGGTTTACGGTGGTGCGCTTAGGAAGCGTCGACGATCCCTTCTTTTACAATGCGGATTCTGACGACGCAGCCGTGTTCAAGAAGGCTGGTGTTTATTGGCGCGGCGGAGTACCTTTCTACGTTCACGGAAAAAAGGGCGTGTTCAAAAGCAAGCCCCAGGCATCACCTGCGAGCGGAAACACGATTGAAGCCGACCTGGTAACGACATCAATCCCGAAAGCAGTGGGTGTGTTTGTCTTGGTTGCGACGACCGGCACCCAAAGCCGTGTGCTATCGAGCATCGGAAAGATCGAATACGAGTTCTCGGACGGAACGACATATACGGGAAACGTCGTGGCGCCTGACCATTATGAGATTCTCGACGAGGCTGCACAGCAGGATTTGGAGATCCCCGAAAACGAGTCTGAGCCATTGACACGCTACACGACCGTAGGGGGCCACTTAGCTCGCTATCGGCTGTCCGTACTTTTTCATGCTTTTCCACGTCGCACCTTGACGCGGATTCGGGTGATGGACACGCCGGATGAGGGTGAAGGCGCAGAAACGATTGATTGTCCCATCTGGATTTATGGGATTACAATTGCAACGGAACCGTAGAATACTCTGTCTTGCTTGTTTTGCGCACCCACGTTCGTCGTACCCCTTGCCACATACATTTCTTGTTGACCTCGCGAAAACGTCTAAATAGCGCTAAAAGACTTTTAGGCGTTATCAGAAGAATAATAAGGACGCACGGTCATACTTCAGAATTTTTCTGATGGCAGCCAAGAGGGGCAACAGCTGTTGCCCAATTTTTTTTAGAAAGGAGCATTCGTAGAATGCGCTCAGCTCGACCACAGGGGTTCACCCTGATCGAACTCCTCATCGTGGTGGCGATTATCGCCATCCTTGCTGCAATCGCGGTGCCGAATTTTCTCGAAGCGCAGGTTCGCTCGAAAGTCTCACGGGCAAAGTCCGATATGCGCAGCACCGCAACGGCGCTCGAAGCTTACGCGGTGGATCATAACCGTTATCCTGACGTGCTGACTCCTCAGCCCGGAATCCCGATCAAATTGGGAATTGGCTACTCACGTGCCTGTCTCACCTTGCTCTCAACACCCGTGGCTTACATGAGCACTGGACTACTTACCGATCCATTCGCTGTGGGTTCGCAATCTACCCAGTTCTTTGGCTATGCCAATATGAAAGCAGCGGTGGACGCCGGCGATGTCGACGTTGCGACCGGCGGTGCGGCCACTGCGACGCAAAAGAATATGCTGCTGGAGCACCTCTGGATCCTTCAGAGTGTAGGGCCAGACCGCGTAAACTTTGCGCTGAATAGTCCTCCGACCGGCTTTACGCTGGCGGTGCGGTCTCTCACCACGAAAGAGACACTTGATTTCTTCTATGATCCAACGAACGGCACCGTCTCTGGTGGCGACGTCGTTCGGACTGGTAAGGGGCAGTTCTAACGACTGCCTTGGCGGGAGCAAGTCATGCAGCCGTCGGAGAAGCGAAAGCCCTTCTCCGACGGTTTTTTGCTTATGGAGAAGAGCAACGCCTGTAGGTCACAGGCAGTGCGTCGTTCTCGTTTTTCAGGCTCTGCAAACATCATTATGCTATTGCAACAGCGAGTGCTTTCTTTCAAAAACATAGCCTGCGCCCGACGAAAAGGTAAGGTCGAGGTCGCCAGGAGTGGCTGATGAGCGATCCGCAGGACGCAAATGAGACTCTGTTTGATAAGAATTCCCAGGAGGCCAGCGATGACACGCTGAGCGTGGAGCGCAAGCGGGTCAATTCTCCGAGGGTGTTCAATCCGTTGCTCCTCTGCCTCGAAGGCCCCCACCGCGGCATGCGTTTCCCTTTGCAAAAACGGGAGCAGGTCATCGGCCGCAGCTCGCAGGCAGACATCCAGATTGATGACGAAATGATCTCGCGGCGCCACGTCCTCATTACTTGGCACAATTGGCAAAACCCATCAGAATTCCCTCACTGCACATGCGAAGACCTTGGCAGTCGCAACGGCACAGAACTCAACGGCGCGCCGCTCGTTGCTCCAGCTGTTCTGCGCGAACGGGATCGGTTGCTTCTCGGGAGCACCGTCCTGGGATTTTTTCTTCGCGACGCAGACGAAATCGAGTTGGACCGGACGCTTTATGAATTAGCCACGAAGGACGCCTTGACAGGTCTGGACAATCGCCATCAATTCAACGCTCTTCTGCGTCACTATATCGAGCGCGTCCGCCGATACGGGCAAAAGATTGCTCTTCTCCTCGTTGATGCCGACCACTTCAAAGTGGTCAATGATACTCACGGCCACGATGTTGGGGACCTTGCGCTTCAGCACATTGCTCGCATCATCGCCACATCGTGCCGCTCGACCGAAGTTTGCTCGCGCTGGGGAGGCGAGGAATTTGCCATCTTGGCACCTGAGAGCGACCAGCATGGTGCCACTGTTCTTGCCGAGCGTATCCGCACCCGCATCGCCCTGTTCCCGCTGGAAATAAATAGCCGACAAAAACTCGGTCTGTCAGTAAGCATCGGGATCACTATGCTGCGCCCAGAGGATTCGCCTGAGGAAACCTTTCGCCGCGCTGACCGCTCGCTTTATTTGGCTAAGGAACTCGGAAGAAACAAAACGGTGTTCGATGGCCGAGTGGTAGGGCTTGATCAGATGCCCACTTTTGCAAAAAGACCGCCTCTCGCTCCCGAGGGGTGAAAGGCGGTCTCACGCTACGTTTTGCTTGTGACGAAGCGAGAAGGGGCGGCCTTCAGTAAAGCTCCCACTCCTCAACTGCTGAATTAACGGGTGCAATAGTGAGATTATCCACCCACGTACCCTCGTTGGTTGCAGGCCCACCTGTGTGATTCTCGCGGAATCCAATCTGGACAGCGCCGGAAGTGCGCCCTTCAGACGGGATGGGGCCACGATAAATCTCGACGTTGTTGATCGAGGCGACAAGCTGGTTGGCCGATGAGGCCGTCGGCTCGACCACAAGGCGGAACGTTGCCCACGTGCCAGCTGTGACACCAAGCTGCGCCAACGTTTTGGAGCCAAGGAGTACTGTTGGCGATGCATGGAGACCATCGTTCAGCGCCTGGACAAACTGGACCACGCCAGGATGGTCGGGCTGACCATCATTGAGCCCCACTCCTGCAACGTTTTCGTAAATCAACCAGTAACCATTTTCGTAGCTTGAATTTCCCGGCGACACCGACGGGAAGAAGCGGCTTCCTTGAGTTCCACAGAACCCCACCCCTATTGCCTGAGCCGGCTCGCTGGCGCTTGGCAGATAGAGCTCCCCTACAACCTGGTAACCCGTGCCACTGGCGCCGAAGGAGGCATCACCGATCACACCGATCACACCGCCGCCGGAGAGATCGACGCAGCGATAGACTTTCCCATGGACACCACCCGGGTCAACACTCGAAGGCGGCGTGGAAACGCTAAACTGCGCAAAGGTCTGGAAAGCAGTCGGTGGCGCTGTTTCGAAGTTATAGGTGACTGGTAAAGTCACACCCGCACCATTAGGTTGTCCAGGTGTGGCATTCATGAAGGAAAAGTCATTGCCGTTGACATAGGATATTGCACCATCCGGCAGACGCCCAATGGAGTAAGAATCGCCTAATACATTTGTGCCAGTGGCGACCTCCCCGAGCCACGGTGGGCCAAAGTTCGACACAACGGGCTTGAAGGGAGAATCTAAGCCATTAAGACCACCGGCTGCTTGATACACAACAGAATCGTAAGAGATGCCGGTGTTCACATCGTAGAGCCGGAGGGCACTAGGAGCACCCGTGAGCAAAGTGCCATCGGCCATAGCGACGTCGCGTATGGCGCTCAGGCCTGAAGCGCCGACTAAAAGCAATCCCGACGAGGGCATCGTTAGCCCGCCTAGCGAAATCGAGGTGACGACATCGCCTGTCGAACCGCTAATGGTCTGCAGATAAAGCCCTGCCGGAAGTGTTGCACCTGTGGGGCCAGCTATCTCAACGAACTGTTGATTTGCGGTGCTATAGCGCAATTCGTTGATTACAAAATTTTGGTTTCCTGGCAAGGAGGGCTGATAGAGGATGCGATCGAAATTGATCGTTCCTGTCGAACCGGTGAACCCTGTTGTGGAAACCTCAAATCCGGCGAACGTGATGTCGCGTGTGCCGCCACCAGCCGTATCAATGACCCCATTACCGGACGTATAAGCGCCCTCGCTGGTCGTGTAGGGCGTCACGGGGTCGTTAAGAAGATCGAAGCTGATCGTTTTCCAGCCAGCGGTGGCTAAACTGAACGCAGGCCCTTTTTCGAGCTGCTTGTTCTTATCGCGCACCACCATGCGGATCGTAGTGCCAGGATAGCCTGCGGGCGTATGAATGTCAGCGAGGAATTTGGTGGTGGCCGGAACCGTGATGATTGCATTGCCCCAATCCACGGCGTAGGGCGTGGAGGTGCCCATAAGCGGCTGATGCTTGAAGAAGAAGCGACCAGGCGTGGCTGTGAATTTGAAGTTTACTGCCAAGACTTTATGGCTACCCGCCGGAGCCCCCACGGGCGCATTCGCAGGTGCGCGTGAGGCCGAAGCTGCATCGAGATTCTGATCGTCGGGGCCATCGGAAGGAGAACGCCAGCGTGCGTTGAAACCAGTGTTGGTGTCCGATGAAGCGTGTTCAAACGTTTCCACACGGAATGTGCGAGTGCCTGGCGGTGCAAACATCTCCTCCATCAGCGTATACGGATATTCGAGGGTTCTCGTGAACGATTGCGGGCCGGCTCCCGTGTTATTTGGGTCCACAGAAGTCTCATTGACGAGCCAAAGGAGACTCCAAAAGCCAATTCCGGCAAGCTGTTTGCCTCGCCCGTTATTTCCTTTCCAGCCTTTGACCAGCCGAAACTTATATTCCAAAGTTTCGGCGTCGTCGAAGGTGGTGAGTCGATAAGTGCTGCCACTGACCAGGTACGTGTACCACTTGGCGTGATGGTCCACAGGGTTACTATAGTTTTTGGGATACGGCGAGTTACGATAGAGCGTATCGAAGTTCGCGTCGATCAGTGCGCCCGCTCCTACCTGCGTGCCGGTGTCTCCATAAGAGCCCGTGGTAGTCGTGTCCCACTGCTTCGTGTAGAAAGGCAATCCCAGCACAATATGCTCTGGCGGGATTCCCGCAGCAATGTAATCATCCACATTGCCGACGATGCTGTAAGTACTCGGTGAGCCGTAGGGGCCAACCGCCGTCATTGTGGATCCGCTTGCGAAATCATAGCCACTATAAATAATGTAATCTGTATAATTTGTTAGATTTGCAGCATTATATTGCGTGCTACTCCAGCTCGGAATCGTGTAAATGCTCAGCTCACGGGGGGGGTTCAGAGCTTTGAGTGCCGTGTAAAGGTCCTGGATAAATGCGGCGATCCCATCGCGCGTGGCTGTGCCCCACGAAAACTCAAAATCGAGGTTTACCCCATCGCATCCGTTGTTTGGATCTGCAACGACGTTCACGACGTTGGTGATGAGTTTTTGGCGCAAGGTGGTGCTTGTCATCACCGTGCTGAGCACTGTCTCATCGAAGTTGTTGTTGGCGAGGACGATGACAACTTTCACCCCGTTGTTGGCAGCCACGCCTCCTGGCTTGAGCTCGACGCTGCGACTATTGAAGCTGCTGACGCCGCCTAAATCCGCATTTGCGTCGAATGTGATAAAACTCCACCCGATGTGGGTGAGAGCATGCCAACGCACCCCGCGGATATCGGTCGTTGTTGGCCCCTGGAGATACGCAAACACGATTTTATCGCGATCGGATCGAGGACCAGCTTGCCCCGCCGTTGGTACAACAAAAAAGCATGAAAGAATGAAAATAAGGAAATAGCGCATCGTTGATGTCTCCCGGAAAAGCATCTCTGGTGAAATCCCTAGAAGCACAGATTGGCAACGTAGCAAAAGATCGCAACTGGAAAACGGCTGGTTTCCCCCTGGTGTGTTGGACCGATCTAAACAGCTCGAGCCAGTTTGATCAGTTTTGGCACCAACCGCTCTGAGCCACAGAGCCTCCAGAGGCGACAGAGAAGCAGCTTGCGCTGCGGTGATCGGCCCACCTCGACGAGACACATGTAAGCCTGCCTGTCCCATGAAGGGCAAAACCTGCCGTCTCACACAAGAGGAGCTCTTAGCTCACAGGTGGCCAGGTTCCTGAGCGGTCACGTAGCTCCGCAATCACCTCGTTCATTTTTGGAATAAGGGCGTATTCCTCATCCCAAAACGCCTGGCTCTTCATTTTGTCGAGATACTCTTTCGTGTACTCGAAGCAGAGCCATGTTTCTTCCTTCATCCGGAAGAGTCGGTCCTTTTGTTCGCGGCTGCGGACATCAAGAAAATCGGCGTGGTCCCACGTTCGGAAAATTTGTTCAAACCATTGCGCCATCAGGGCACCGTCAATGGGGCGGCCGATCATCTGTTCGAGATCCTGCATGACGCTCGGATACCGATCGAAGCCATCCGTGGCGACTGTGACCACGTTGTCTTCATCGCCCAGCCCAAGGAAGTGAGCAGTCCGGATGGCTCCCATAATGTTGCAAATGCTCGAAATGCCGAAGCACTTTTGATAGAAATCGAACGCTTCTTTTGAGCACTCACAGCTGTGACAAAGATCTTCATTCGGACGTCGTCCGGTGAGCTTTGCTCCTACGAGCTGGCTAAGGCCTTCGGCGCCCAAGTGATGAAAAACATAGAGCCCCTTGACCGTGTCGTAATCGTGTACGGCAAGAACGTAATCTGTGTTGAGGACGTTATGGATGAGGGTCACCATTTTGTCGCCGATACCCTCGATCCGATGTACCCCCCGGCCACCATTCGTCAACGTCGAGCACTCCTTTGGCTCAACGGCCACGACCGTTGCATCGGGATATTTAGCTTTGATCTCATCGGCTGCGGCGATGGTGCCGGCGCTTCCCGGAGCGCTGACAAATGCTGCTACCTTGCCGTTGCCAATTGCCGAAGCTGCTTCGAGTGCTGCGCGGCCGGTGGTGTAGCGGTGGAAACGGTAATTCGGCATCAGCTCGAATTGGCCAAGCACAAGTTTCGTCGGGTCGTGCTTGAACTCCACCACGCGTTCGAGAACCAGAATCACATCGCTTTCGCAGCCGGGTGTGAGAATGAGATCGCCGCCGTATTTACGAATGCGTTCGTAGCGCTCGTCGCTCATTTCCTCCGGCATGACCACGATGCACTTGAAACCCTTGAGGCGTGAGATATAGGCAGTGCCGATTCCAAAATTGCCAGTGGACGGGCCTATGATCGTCATGTCATGGGTGACTTTGCCCAGTGCCTCAGCTTCAGCCATCGTGGCGTAGGCCGGACCGACTTTGTGGCTTCCACTGGGAAAACTGCAAGCGGTAAGGACTATGATGTTGGCTCGTGTGCCGGTAAGTTCTTTGGGCAGCACGACGTAACGCGGTTTGTTCAAGGCGTTGCGCCAAGTGATATTGAAAAGATTGAAGGGGTTGAGCTCGTTTTTTCGTGCTTCGAGGGCAGCCCGCCGAACGGCTTCCGGCAAACGCGCGGGGTTCTCCATCTCGTCGTAAGTCGGGCCAGGTGTGTACTTCAATTCATAGCTCGTCGTCATGGCACGAATGTCCTTTCAACCACAATTAAAAAATGTCCCTCCTTTGCCCCCTGGGGCGCAAGCTTTGAACTAGCAACAAAATCAAGAACAAAATGCGAGAACAAGAGGAAAATGCAGGGGAGGAGAAATAAAAATTGATGTGTACAGACCAATAATTTTCCTTGTTTTCGCAGGGCTGGTGAAGTGGTCTATAAGACTGCTGGCGGCGAACTGCTCTCACACCCATCATTTGGGGCGCCAGGCTTGAGCAAACCCACAAAAACGTGAGATCACGTAAGGAGTTGTAAGCGCATGCGCATTCAATTCAAAGCAGGAGATCTTGTGCGCGGAGCCGAAGTGGCTCAAAGTGTTGCGAATCCGCAGAGCACAATGCCGATCCTTGCACAGATCCTGATCAAGGGGGAACATAATAATTTAGCGTCTCTCACAGCAATGGACTTTGATGTGCGAGTGCGTGTGGAGGTGCCGGCCGAGGTTGAAGTAAAAGGCCAGATTACCGTGCCCGCTCGCACGTTTTATGATTTTGTCCGTGAGCTACCCTCGGACTCCGACGTCCTGATTGAGGCCAAAGGGGACAAAGTGACGGTGACGTGCCGGGACATTCGCGGCGAAATGGCAACGATGCCTGCTGAGGATTTCCCGGTGTGGCCCGAAATGGAGTCAAAACTGGAATTCGAAATGGCGCAGAAAGACCTGCAGCAGGTTTTGGACAAAGTGCTTTTTACGGTGCCAGTGCGCGACATGCGCAAAACGCTCCTGGGTGCGCTGTTCGAAATCCGCAAGACAACCCTCAACGTCGTGGGTACCGATGGGAAAATTCTTGCCTGTGCACGTCAGTCGATCAGCAGCGAAAAACCGCCAAAGGAATTCAATGCAATCGTGCCTCGCAAGCTGCTTGAGGAGCTCGACCGCAACCTCAATGACGAGGGCCTTGTGAGTGTGGCTTTCAACGAAAAGCAGGTTTCTTTCCGGCTCGGCAATATTTTGTATTTATCGAACCAGGTTGAAGGCACATACCCCGATTACACTCAGGTGATACCAAAACAATTCGCTCGCAGGTTTCATATCCAAAAGCCGCCTCTTCTGGCCGCAATCAGACGCGCGGCCATTTTCACGGATCAGCGGCAGAATAGCGTCACTCTTGAGTTTCGCGGCGATAAGGTGGCGATATTGGCGGACTCGTATGACCGGGGCCGTTTTTTCGAAGAGTTGCCTGCCGTCGTCGAAGGCGGGGATTTCCGTATTGCCTTCAATTATAAGTTCCTGCAGGATGTACTCAAGGCGTTGTCGCAGGAAGAAGTGCTTTTGCAGGCAAATCAAAACTCCATGCCGGCCATTTGGCGTGCCGAGAACGCCGACGACTGTTTCTACGTCGTTATGCCGGTGAAAATCCAGGAGCGCACGGAAATAGAAGAGACAGCAGTGGCCGAAGAAGGAGAGAGCGAGGCGTAGAGCTTGCTCATCCGCCTGGTTCTGTAACCTCTAAGCAAATCACAAATGGGTCGCTTGGATGCAGGAGAAAGCTCGCTCCCGCCGAAGAGTGTAGCTTTTTACTGCATTTTTTTCTTCACATGAGCCACCCATCGCTTGGCCATTTTCCCTTCCAAAATGCGAGTACCAACAACCGTCCATAAACCTCAAAAAGAGTTATGAGGTGATCACGTAACGTAGCCGCGCGGAGACAGATCAGCGGTGCGCGGAAAACGGCAGTGGCGAGGGTGGCCTCACTTATCCTTCTGTTTCATGAGTCAGCTAGAAGAGTGGACTCTCACTGGCCGGCCATCATTGAGCACTCTGGCCATGCTGCTGCGGTGGCTCGCCGCCTGCGGCCGTTCGACAATTTTAGAAGAAGCTGGCTTATGTGTTATTGATCTTGCATGTTCATATCCTGCTGTTTGCGAAGTGGAGGGGGTTTACTTTTACCTTTTACCCATACTTTCCCGCGTCACGGTGTTTTTTTCAAAACTCAAAGGCAGGCTGAGTGCGACTGCTTTTCCCGTCTTTCGCGAGATCCCGGACGGGAGACGGATGCTAACGTCATCTCTCCGCAAATAAAAACTAATTGTTTAAAAGTTTACTATATGCTTGTCGTCTGCTTACGCCCCTATGGTGAAAAGCATCTGCCCACTGTGTTCTTACTCCAAGACGAGCCCAAAAAAAAGTCCCGTCAGGGGGCAATCCCCGACCGGACTTGAATTCATAATTCCGACCTTGCCGCGGGGGAACCCAGTCCCCCACGGCAAGGTCGTTTACGACGCTAGCGTTGCAAGAACAATAACACGCAAGGCCCGTCATCGAATTCGTCGTAGACCCGAATCTCGATGCGATCCAGCGTGAACTCACCTTCTTCGATCCACCGCAAGGCGCTACCCGACAGGGTATCCATAAGGTCGAAGCCTACGCGCAGATCACGCAAGGACGGTGCATTCACGCCGGGCCCCGGCTGTGAGCTCAAGTTTGGCATCCTCATCTCGATTGGGTCAGACGGATCGTACTCAGGACGAATATCCGCATTGAGTGGCGAGTGGATGAGCAGAGTGTACCACCCGCCTGCGGTGTCGCCGGGCTCACGATCCGGATTCTGGCAGCCCGGACCAGGCAGCGCCTGTTGCGCATCGGCGTTGCTCTCAACTCCCGCATTGTACGCGCCGCCTATTTCGATCTTTTGGCTCCACATAAAGCGGACCGAACGGGCTCGACCGCGGAACTGCGACTGCAAGTTCGACGGCCGAGTCGAGGTCACGTGGAATCGAACCATGTAAATTTTGTTCGGTTCGACACGCAGACGTTGATCGAAGGCGCCCGGATAGAATTCGCGCGCGATAATCGCCAAGCGATTCGGCGGCACACCGACCGAGCTCAGGGTGATGCCTTGAGGACCTTCTGAATAGCTTGGACCAGGCGTGTTCGGATC
Source organism: Candidatus Sumerlaeaceae bacterium (assembly GCA_049968255.1). GTDB lineage: Bacteria > Sumerlaeota > Sumerlaeia > Sumerlaeales > Sumerlaeaceae > DRVG01. Next base: position 266,185 of record JBMFRB010000005.1, read on the forward strand.
TGTATCTTCGATAGGCATCTCGCCAAGGCCAAAGTAGGCAATGTCAAGGTAGTTCCACATTTGGAGATCAGTCGTCTCGACCACACCAAGGGTGCCCGCATCACCCGTCGTCGGAGCATAGACCTTCACTGGCGGCACGCTGAGCGGTAGCAGTGATTTCGGATAGACGCCGATGGCTACTTCTGCCAGTCCGACAAAGCCTTGGTCTTGTGGATCAATCGAGTAGGCCTCGTAGGCAGCCCAGACGCCCTCTGTCGTGCCACTGTCGCGTAGATACGGTGTGTCTACCGGATCAAAGTCTACGCGATAGAGGGAAGGACGAAGCGGATCCGTCGAGGGCTGGATGTCGGCAGCGATGACCGACGCTTCTGGGTCAACATTGCGATGGTTGAACACTTCGAGCATTGCGTTCTGTGCGAAGCGATGCGACAGACGCATGCGGACATTAGGCATTGCTCCAGTCGTTTGCCAATCCACGGCATGCGGCGATGCAAAGACGTAGAACTTGCCGCGTACGTAGTGGTCTGTGCCGACCGCAGCGTATGGCAGCCACAGCGATTGATTAGCTACATGGCCAGCAGCGCGATAACGTGCCGGATCCGCTGTGATGCGCCCAAGGAGCGCCGTATTTGTCGCATCATAAGTTTGGTCAGCAAAGTTGATCACAGACATGGCAAACTCACCCCACTGGCTGTCCGCTTGCGGCGGATCGAATGTATCGCCGACCACCGGCGTGAAGCCAGGGCACACATCGTTGGCTACCAGCGAATTATTGTTCGCTGTAACCGGATCGCTCAGTGGGGAGACCACCGAGGCAGAGTTGACGACCGTGCCAGGCATGAGCGCCAGAGCCGTAATCGTCACGGACGCTGTAGACCCTACATCGAGTTGGCCCAGTGAGGCATGAACAGTTGAACCATCGAAAGACGTCGTGCCTTGCGACGCCGACGACCCAATGTAGCTCAAGCCTGCAGGCAGTGGGTCTACTACTGTGACCGAGGGCGCTGGATCCGGTCCCAGGTTACCAACGACCAGCGTATAGGTCATCGTGTAGCCTGCTTGCGCGGGGGACATTTCGGATGTCTTCACGAGTTCGAGATTGGCCGACTGGCACTCGTCCGGGATGTCATCATGATTAGCGTCATCGCTTGAGCCCGACGCGAGATCGCATTCGTCGGGGGAGCCATTACTATTGCAGTCGGCGGAAGTCCCCGCTGCAATGTCGCACTCATCTGGCACACCGTTCGAGTTGCAATCCGGCGAGTTGGCCTCAGCGATGTCGCAATCATCCGGCACACCGTTGCCATTGCAGTCGACCTCGCACTCGTC
>JBMFRB010000006.1:0-71699 GCA_049968255.1 Candidatus Sumerlaeaceae bacterium
CCGGCGTACCTCATGACAAATCTCGGCGGCAACGTCTATGGGATCGACATCACGCCGGCGGGAGTTGGCTCAGGCCCATATAACCGATTCGAGTGGAAGGTCGCCGACGGAACGAACTCGAACACCGCGCCCGCTAACTCCCTTGAGAATGCATGGGGACGAGCGACAACAACCGCTACAGTCGTCAGCTTGCGGTGCGACTTCAACGCGCATAACGATGGATTCATCCCGGATGTCGGGGTGAACGGCCAGAACGGAATCCTCTACACGATTCCGAAGGTTTGGGACGGCGCAGCGAAGGTCATCCTCGTAGGCGATTTCAATTCCTGGAGCAACAACGACCTCACCTACGAGCTCAAAGATGACGGCGTAGCTCCGGACCAAACTGCCAACGATGGCATTTACACGGGCCAGTTTACGTTTTCGGCCGGCACTTACCAGTTTTTGGTTCTGCCCGTGTTTGGTAGCGACCCTGGTTCATGGGATCTCAAACTTTCGCAGCGGGGAATCGCCGATGGTGGCAACCTCCAAGTGGCGGTTGCGGGCTCGGATCCTTACAAGTTCACCGTAGATACCAACAAAGGGCGCATCAAGATCGAATCGACTGCGCCACCGATCACCTATCCGACCGCTGTGTCGTCGGCGTGGAGCACAGTTCCTGGCCCAGACACTCGGCTCTTCGATGACGGCACCAATGGCGACGCAGTAGCGGGTGACGGTATTTACTCGCGTCTTTTCACGATCAGCAACGCCAAGGCTGAGGGGATTGACTGGGTCAACGTGTTGCACGACGGCAATACTTATCCGGCCACTGGTGGATGTCCCTTCACCAGCGCGAATGGGTTGCAGGTCCTTGTTTCCTACGACACGAATACGTACAGCGATGGTTATCAGCCTGCGACGAAGTTCGTGTGGGTGAATGCATCGCGTCGGCTACTGCCAGGGTCTCCCAACGGCCCGGTCTCGGTCAACGTCACCGGTGACTTCGTTTCGCTACTGGGTGGCTCGAACTGGAACCCGGGTGATCCGCTGACGCAGCTTACAGACAATGGCACGAATGGCGATGCTGTCGCGGGCGACAACATCTACACGATCGTGTTCCCTGGCTCCATCGTTCCAGCGATGAGCGGCAAGAACTGGAAGGCCACTGGTGGAAACTGGGATTGGCAATACGGGTCGCCGAATAACGGTTTCACGTACAAGGGCAACAACCCGAACATGACGCTAAACACTGTTGCGGGTCAGGACCTCGTGTTCAAGGTGGATGCTATCACTGGTCGTGCGGGCTATGGGCAACCGACGTTGGCTGATCCAACTCGGCCGGCTCAGTTGAACAACAATTCGGGTGTGGCTGACTGGCAGCTGTTCTAATCGCGCAAAAAGTGTCTGGAGCTCGTGAAGAGCGACAGGCGCGAAGGCGATGATAAGAGCCCGCCGCTGACTCGCGGGAGTGAGCGGCGGGTTTTCTTTGTCTTCGATCTGCACTTGCCTATCCCACCACCATTGCGAGGGTGCGAGACATGATCGCCATCCGCTCGCGCTATGGGCTACGAAATCCCCCTGAGCGGAGCCAAGATTTGCCTCGCGGTGGCCATTTGAAAACTGCACGCGGGAGCATTTGTGCGAGAGTTGGGCCTCGCTGGGAATCGGTTATGCGATTGGCGAAGGCGCCTGCTGTGGATGGTACTCGTGGGACTGGACTTTGCCGCGGCTGAGGCCGCGCTTGACATGAGCGGCGCTAGATAAAACGTTGCCAATGAAGCGATTCAATCACAGAGCACTTGCTGAGATGAAAACGCTTTATCGGACGCAAGACTTTTATCGAGAGAGAAGAGAGCGAGCGACCCAATGCTGGACATACGATTGATCCGTGAGAATCCGCAGTACGTGCGCGAGCGCGTGGCGCTAAAAAACGTGGACATTGATGTGGAGCTCATCCAGCGTGTGGATGCGCGGCGACGCGAGGTGCTGACGCGCTGCGATGAGCTGAAGAAGGAGCGCAATGAGCTGTCGACAGAAATCGGTAAGCGGCTCAAGGCTGGCCAGGATGCCGAGGCTCTCAAACAGCGCGTGCGCCAAATTGGCGACGAGATCAAGGCGTTGGACGAGGAAGCGGAGGACCTGGAGGAGGAGCTGCGCAACCTATTGCTGCGTGTGCCGAACCTTCCGCACGAGAGCGTGCCGGTGGGCAAAGACGAGAGCGAGAACCGCGTGGTTCGCGAGTGGGGCGAGAAGCCGAGTTTTCATTTCACCCCGCTCCCCCACTGGGAGATCGGCGAGAAGTTGGGGTTCATCGATTTTGCGCGGGGAGCTAAGCTCAGCGGCTCGGGCTTTCCGGTGTATGCAGGGGCGGGCGCCAAGCTGCAGCGTGTGCTCATTCAGTTCATGCTGGATTTTCACGTCGAGCGCCATGGCTATCGAGAGGTTTATCCGCCTTTTCTCGTAACGCGCGAGACGATGACGGGGACCGGACAGCTGCCTAAGTTCGAGGAGGATTTGTACCGGATTGATTCGGACGATCTGTTTCTGATCCCAACAGCGGAGGTGCCGGTGACAAATCTTCACCGCGATGAGATTTTGAGCGATCCACAATTGCCGATTTATTATGTGGCGTACACGCCATGCTTCCGGCGCGAAGCGGGTTCGTACGGCAAGGAGACGCGGGGTATCACGCGCGTGCACCAGTTCGACAAGGTGGAGATGGTGAAACTAGTGCGCCCTGAGGACAGTTTCGACGAGCTGGAGAAGCTTGTGCGCGACGCGGAGGAGGTGTTGCAGGCACTGGGGCTACACTACCGCGTCGTGGAGATCTGCACTGGCGACCTGGGTTTCTCAAACTGCAAGCAGTATGACCTTGAGGTGTGGGCGCCTGGAATGGGGCGCTACCTTGAGGTGTCGTCGTGCTCGAATTTCACGGACTTTCAGGCGCGGCGAGCGAACATTCGATTCCGGCGCGAACCAAAGGCAAAGCCGGAATTCGTGCATACTTTGAATGGAAGCGGGCTAGCTTTGCCGCGCACGATGATCGCAATTTTCGAAAACTATCAGACGGCTGAGGGACGCGTGAGGATTCCGGAGGCAATCCGCGACCGGATAGGTGTGGATGAGATTGGCTGAGGCCACTGCACGCCACGCAGCCCGGCGCTCGAAGTGAATGCCGCGGCCTAAGCGGAAGTAAGCTCGCCATAGAACGATGGCACGACTGAAAATTCTTCACTATGGACATCCGCTGCTGCGCGAAAAGGCATTTGATTTGAAGAAAGTGGGCCGGCGCGAGCGCGAGCTCATCGAGGCGATGGCCGAGACGATGTATGCAGCGCATGGGATCGGGCTTGCCGCGACGCAAGTGGGCGTGCTGGAGCGGCTTTTTCTCGTGGATGTGGATCAAGAGCATGATGACCCAGCGACGCGGCGGTTGCAGGTCTTCATCAATCCTGAAATCGTGTGGGAGAGCGAGGAAGATGCGCCGTTCGAGGAAGGATGCCTGAGCATCCCCGGAGTGAACGGAGAAGTCTATCGCCCGAAGCGGGTGAAAGTTGTCGCGCGCGACGAGAACTTCGAACCTTTCGAGCTGGAAGCGGACGAGCTGCTGGCGCGCGTAATCCAGCATGAGTACGACCATCTCAACGGCATCCTTTTTGTGGACCGACTGGCGCTGCTTCATCGGACGAAAGTGGCGGGGCAACTTTCGAAGATCAAACAGGCAGCGCTCGACGAGCTCGCCATGCTGACTGGCGCGGAGTACCCTCTGCTGGTCGAGACATAAGGATGAGCTCGCGACGCCATCACGGGCGAAATGATGGTGCTGGCGGCGTTTCTCGCAGTTGGGGATCGTGTGCACGACCACGACGCATTTTTCTCTTTTTATCGATTGAAATGCCGTGACGCACCACGCCTTATGGTGCGCAATGGTAGCGCGTTCACAGGGGTCAAAGGATTGCAACGCCGCGGCTGAAGGGCCGCAATTGAGCCTGATTATTCCAGCATTTAACGAGGAGCGGCGCCTCAGGGAATCGCTGCCCACTGCGCTGCAATACCTCGAACGCCAGCCATACTCCTGGGAAGTGGTGGTGGTGGACGACGGAAGCCGCGACGCAACATCGCAAGTGGTGCGCGAATTGGCAGCGGGGCGCTCAAACGTGCGGGTCCTGCGCAATGAGCCGAATCGCGGGAAGGGCTATTCGATCCGGCGAGGAATGCTCGAGGCGCATGGTCGTTACCGCCTTTTTAGCGATGCGGATTTTTCCACGCCCATTGATGAGGTTGAGAAATTTTGGGCTGCAGTGGCTGATGGCTACGATGTGGTGATCGGTTCACGCGGATTGGCGGAGTCGCAGCTTTTGGTGCGACAGAATATCATGCGCGAAACGATGGGGCGCATTTTCAACTTTCTCGTGCGGGCCATGCTGATTCCTGGCATTCGCGACACGCAGTGTGGTTTTAAAATGTTTTCTGCTCGTGCGGCGCAGAGTGTGTTTCCACGTCAGACGCTCGATGGTTTTTCGTTCGATGTTGAGATCCTTTATTTGGCGCTTCAGCAGGGCTTCCGAATCAAAGAAGTTCCCATCCGTTGGATCAATTCGCCGGCAACGAAGGTCTCGCCTCTGCGTGATGCAACGAGGATGTTTTTCGATCTGCTGAGAATTCGCTTCAGGCGGCGCCAATCTTCAGAGTGAGCATGGATGGAGCCGCATCTGCGAGGTAAGCCCGACGGCACGTGATTTTCGGCAAACTCACATCTCGGGTTGCGCTGGTGGCAGCAGGTCGGCTTGCCGTGCCTGCGGCAGCGTTGGCCACAAACATGATCCTTGCGCGCGTCCTAGCGCGCGAAGCTTTGGGACGCCTGCAGGAGGTGAGCGTTCACCTTCAGATTGTTCTCAACATCGCCACAGTGGTGATTCAGACGACACTTTACAATTTTCTCCCGCGTGTGGCACCTGCTCAGCGGCGATCATTCTTGCGCCGGAATGCGGGGGCAGTGATTGTGGCCGCGGCTATCGTGAGCGGGACGGTCTATCTTGGGGCGGAGCCGATCGCATGGTGGGTGGGCGAAGCGGCTAACACGCCACTCGTGCGAGCTGCGGCAGTGGCGTTGTTCGTAAGCATTGTGGCAACATTGGCTGATCCGATTTTTATTGTGCATGAGAGGGGCGATCTGAGTGCAGCAACCACAGTGCTTGGAGCTGCCGTACAGGTGGGATGTGTGGCCGCACTCGTGCGAGATGACGGCCGGCTCATTTATTTCTTTTGGGCGATTGCGGTGGGGCAGGTTTTGCGCCTTGTTTGGGGGGGGACCTTTGCCAGATGTCATCTTCCGCGCGGGGAGGAAGAGCCTGCGCCGTCTGAGATTTTTGCACAAGAGCTTGCATTCATGGGACCTGTGGCCCTGACGGCAGCATTGGACACTGTGTCGAGCAACCTCGATCGCGTGCTTGTGGCTCGACTGTTCGATCCGGCCGCAATGGCGGCTTACACGTTGGGGGCGGTCGAACTGCCCTTTATCGGGGTGCTGATGGGGGCGGTGACAGCCGTGTTGTTGCCCAACTTGGCGGAGAAGTTGGCGAGAGGCGAATTTGGCCAGGTGCGGGAGACGTGGGCACGGGCGGTGCGCAAAGGCGCGGTGATCTTGTTTGGCCTGTTCTGGCTTTTTCTCTGGATTGCCGAGGAGTTCATGACACTGCTCTTTTCCTCGCGCTACACGGAGAGCGCGACGTATTTTCGGGTTTATCTTCTGCTTCTGCCAATGCGAGCGATCGCGTTCATGCCAATTCTCTACGCGCTAGGCAAGGCAACGACAGTACTCGTGGGGGCAGCGGGAGATCTGGTGCTCAATCTTGCGCTATCGCTGGTGTTCATCAAAGTGTTGGGACTGGATGTGGCGGGAGCGGCATGGGGCACTGTGGCCGCCACAATTTTGCAGTCGGTTTTTTATTTGGCGGCTGTTCGGAGCGCAATGAAAACGAGCTGGGACGCGCTGCTACCGTGGCGTGCCTTGGCGCGGGATTTTCTCCTGGCGGGCGTGTGGATGCTGCCACTGGCCGGAGTACGGCTGTTCACGGCTCCTCACTGGGTGAGATTGGGTGTGGCGATGCTCCTGGGCACATGCTATGCCGCTTTCGTTGTGCTGCCTCAACTTCGTCACGCCGGCGACGCCGAAGACACAAATCGCTGCACGATGTAAATGATAAGAGTGTCAACAAAGTTCGTTCGGAGACGGAGCGGCGGTGACGTTTCAGATCATCCACAACGTCCGTGTGTGGGGCAAACCCGATGAGGAATCGCTAAAGCAAATTATTCGGTGCGCGTCGTCGGGCGACGCGAAACGCGCGTGCCTGATGGCGGACCATCACAAGGGCTACTCACAACCGATTGGCGGGGTCGTGGCCTATCGCAACATGATCTCGCCCTCTGGCGTGGGCTACGACATCGCGTGTGGAAACAAGGCGGTGCGCACGAACCTTTACATCGAAGACATTCGCTCGAAAATTCCACACATCGCGGATCTCATCGCGAAGAACATTGAGTTCGGGCTTGGCCGCAAGAATCCGGAGCCTATTGACCATCCACTTTTTGAAAGCCCAACATGGCGCGACGTTCCAGAACTGCGCAAGCTCAAAGATTTGGCATACGAGCAGCTTGGCACAGTGGGGGCGGGAAATCACTATGTGGACGTGTTTGTGGAGGAAGTGACCGGCGAGATTTGGGTGGGTGTGCATTTTGGCAGCCGTGGCTTCGGCCATAAGGTAGCTACTGGCTTTCTGAACCTTGCCCATGGTCGCCCCTTTGATGCGCCCGCGCGCGGCGATCACATGGACGCGCCGCCGACGTTGCTGAAGGTGGATTCGCCGCTGGGTCAAGCGTATCTGGCAGCGATGAAACTCGCGGGTGCCTACGCCTACGCAGGACGCGATTACGTGGTGAACAAGGTGCTCGAGCTTTTGGGGGCCAGAGCAACGTACGAAGTGCACAATCATCACAATTTCGCGTGGAAAGAGCGTCACGGCGCTGAGGACGTGTACGTGATTCGCAAAGGAGCTACACCGTGTTTCCCGGGACAAGAGTCGTTCATCGGCGGCTCGATGGGTGACATCAGTGTGATCGTGAGGGGGAAGGACTCGCCGGAGGCCCAGGAGGCGCTCTACTCTACAGTGCACGGAGCCGGCCGGATCATGAGTCGTAGGCAAGCAGCCGGCAAGATGGTGTGGCGGAAAAAGCGGCGCGTGGGAGGGGCCATCAGCGAGGAAAGGATGCGGCGGGCAGTGGAAGAATTTGGCGTGGAGCTGCGAGGCGGGGCGCCGGACGAAGCGCCTTTTGTCTATCGGAAACTGTCAGACGTGCTGGCAGCACACGCTGAGACCATCGAGATCCTCCATGTGCTGAAACCGATTATCGTGGTGATGGCGGGACCAGACATTGTGGACCCGTATCGGGATTGACGACACAAAAGTGGGGGGCTTGTATGGATGATTTTTTGCTTGATTCCGTTAGAGGGATGGGACGGAGTGCGTTGAAGTAACCCCTAAGTTCTTCTGGGAGCCAAGCAAAACTGGGGCGGGCCAATACGCATACCAGCAGCGACACGGGCACAAGAAGCCGCTTCGTTCCCACCGCGACGCGCTGGCGTGGCATTTATGCATTTTACCTTGCTATGTGGAGCGCGCTTGCGACGGTGGGCCTGCTTGTTCTTTTAACGGTACGGGCTGAATTCGCAGATCACGCAAAGCTGCGCGAAGTTCAATGGAACCTCTACGAGAGCCGGAATCAAGCGGCAAATCTGCTTATCGCCATCCAGCAATTCGAACGCACGGGGAACTGGTTGGTGCTCTCCGCCGCATTGGAACACCCGATCTCAAAGGTCGTGTCCAGCATTCATCCCTATGTGGAAGAGAAAGGAGCCAAAGTTCAGCGGAAGGCTTACCATGATTTGATGGCGTTAGCTAACGAAGCAGAGACAAGCATCGCCTACGCCTTGGCGCTGCATCTTCGCGGGCTAGAACTGAGTGAACAACAGATCCCCGCCGAATTGCGCAATTTTCGGCTTTCCGAGAGCGACGCTGCTAGCACACCTGTGGTGAAGCTGGCTCGGGCACGGGAGCTTCTCCTCGACCGCAACTTGGCGTTTTCCCTGATTCGTTATCGTTCGCTGGTGGATAGCTTTGCGGATATTGTGTACCGAGATTTTCAGGAGCGCCTGGATCGCCGCAACCGCATTATCAATGCATGCGGCGCTGGGTTCATCCTCATTCTTTTGTTGGGTTTGCTGCTGCCTGCCTATGTGCGTGCACTCGAACGACGTGCGGCAGAGTTCAACCGGACAATGGTTGAGCTGGGTGAGCGCATGGGGAGTTTGGGGTCACTTGATGAGGCCGTGCACGTGCTAGCCAAGGCGACGGAAAAGCTAATCGGGTGGGATGCGTTTGGAGTATCGCTCTACGACATGCAGGCGGGAGAAATCAATGACTTACTGTGGATTGATACGTTTGATGGCAAAAAGCAGGAGTTCACCGAAACCGGGAGGCCGCGCCGTCCTGTCACTCCTCTTCAGCGCCGCGTTTTGAGAGGGGAATCGTTGCTCTTTGCCGGTCCGCTTCACCAGGATTTCTCACGAGAGAAAATTGGCAACAAGCAGCGCATTTCCCAATCGCTGATGTTTGTCCCCATCCGGCGTGGAGAAAGAATTCTCGGGTTTGTCACCTTGCAAAGCTACAAGCCCTACGCTTACTCCGAGCGGAGCCTGGCCTTTTTGGAGTGGCTGGTGGCGAGATTTGCCGGGGCGATCGAGCGCGCAGATCTCATCGAAAAGTATAAACTCAGTGAGCAACGTTACCGCCAGCTCGTCGAGACGACGCTCGATGGTGTATTCGTGATAGACTTAGAAAATGTTTATTTTGTTAATTCTGCTTTTGTCCGAATTTTCGGTTACGATTCTCGGGAAGAGATCATTGGCAAACTCAAACTGATAGAGTTGGTTAGCCCAGTTGATCGCGAATTAGTTCGCAAGCTGGCCAGCGAACGATTGGAGGGAAAACACCCAGAGCAAACGTTCTGCTGGCGGGGACTTCGCAAAGATGGTAGAGAAATTGTTGTCGAGTCCCTCGGCACAGTGATTGAGTACGAAGGCAAGCGGCGAATCCTTGGGACGCTCCGAGATGTGACGCAGCGCGAGGAGGCGCGGCGCGAACTTGAAGCCGTGCACCAGCTCTATCAGCGGGCAATCGCAGCGGCAGGAGCGGTGCCCTATCGGCTGAATTTCCAAACCGGGCGTTTCGAGTTTCCGAGCACAGCTATCGAGGAACTCACTGGCTTTAAGGGCGAAGAACTGACTTGGGGGGTCTTCTCACAACAGATCGTGGCCACCAATGTTATCTACCCCTCATCAGAGTTGGAGCAGGCGCAGATCATCAGGCAGTTAGAAGAAATGCTACCGCTTGAACAGCTCGAGCAGGCCAGAGAACTTCGTCATTTGATAGAGGGTGAAGCCAACCTTTACCGCGCTGAAATCCTCTTCCAACGAAAGGACGGACGTAGAGTCTGGCTGCTGAATTCGGCCGTTATGGAGGAGGATGAGACGGGCCGAGTGGTGGCAAGTCTAGGAATTCTGCAGGATATCACTCCCACAAAACGCCTTCAGCTGCAGACCGATGTTGCAGCCCAGCTCACGCGGCGCCTAGCAAGCGCTCCGTCGCTCGCAGAAGCAGGGAAAATGTTTGTGGAGGAGGCGCGGCGACTGTTCGAGTTCGATGCCGCCAGCGTCGCGATCTATGACCCTGTTTTCGACAGATTTTCGACGGTCTACGCGGAGGACACCATTGGAGGTGTTCGCCAGGAGGTGAAAGCTCCGGAAAAACCATCGGTGGCGGCTCGTCGAGTTCTTGAAGGCAAGCCCTACCTTTTGGTCCGGCGAGATCCGGAGGAGAGTGCTGAGGACCACATTCCGTTCGGTGACACATCCAGGCGCTCAATGTCCATCATGGCTGTACCACTTCGACACGGCAGCCGAGTCCTGGGCATGGTGACGCTGCACAGTTACGGCCCCCATGCATTCGATATGTATGACCTGACCGATCTTTGCGCATTGGCCGATCATTTTGCAGTGATACTCGAGCACATTCAGCTTTTCCAGCGTCTGGCGGAAAGCGAAGAACAATTGCGAGCTGTGTGGGAGAATGCGGCGGTAGGCATTCGGCTGACGGATTCCGAAGGGATTGTATGGCTTGTCAATCCGCACTATTGCCAAATCGTTGGGAAGAATGAGGAGGAGCTGATCGGAAAACCATTTTCCATTGTTTACTCGGAAAGAGAGCGGGAGCGCTTGATGACTGCTTATCGGAAACGCTGGGAAGAAAAAAGCTTTCCGGAAGAAATGGTTTGCGAACTGGAGCTTTGGAATGGCCAAATCAAAATTCTCATGGGAACCAACAGGTTCGTACACACGCGCGATGGGATGATGCTGCTGACCTTATTGAGCGACCGCACCCGGGAGATTCGCCTGCAACGCGAGCTCGAGAAAAAGCAAAAGGAGCTGGAGCAACTGGCCACGCACGATCCTCTGACCGGCCTGAAGAATCGGCGATTGGCATTACAGCTTCTAGAGCATGAAATCGAGCGCGCCCGGCGCTATCGCCTCCCAATTTGCGTGCTGATGATTGATTTGGACCATTTCAAGTTAGTGAACGACACTTACGGACATCTTGCAGGGGACGAAGTTCTGCGGCAATTCGCGCGGATTTTGGAGAAAAACAGCCGCGCTGTGGATATCGTAGCCCGCTACGGCGGCGAGGAATTCATGGTGGCGATGCCAGAGACCGGCCTGGAGGGGGCATTGGTTTTTGCGGAGCGCGTGAGGAACTCCGTGGAGAAGCACAAATTTGACATTGGCCAGGGGTGTTGTGTCCATATCACATGCAGCATCGGGGTCACGCAGGGGGAACTGGAGCTGCTTGAAATTAACACCTTGCTGGCCCTCGCCGATAGGGCGCTCTATCGCGCTAAAGAGGAAGGACGAAACCGGATCAGCGTGGCCTAGCAAGACATGCGTCTGATTCGTGGCTGGGTAAAAAGCAGTCAGGCTTGATGGAGGCGGAAATTGTCACCGCGCGCAAGATCTCACTTTTGGGCGCTGCCGCAGTCATCTTGCGGTTAGATTGTTGAAAGAGGTTTAGGGAAAAACTCCTGGTTGGCCGGAGACAAGCGATGGGGGGATTCTCGATGATCCTCCTGGAGAGGGGCGGCGTCAAAAGTCCACAAGCCCTACAGGAGTGGTGCTCTCCGAGATTACGTCGAATCGAGCAGCAGGACATTCGGAAAGCCGGCGGACAACCCCAGGAACAAGCACTCTTATGATCTGTGACCTTCTGAAGGTCATCGCAGAAAAGAAAAGGAGTACGACCGGCCTTTTACAAAGGGGCCGTGATTATCTGTGCGGTTCAATACTCGATGGAGACCGTAGTGACGGGCGGCGCGCCAAGATTCCGGAGGGAAGCGACTGCGGTTTCGCCGCCAGGGACAGGCGGATAAACTGGCGGATGGGTGTAGGGAACTTTGTGAACGAAACTCACGTATTGAGGCACGCGTGGTGCCGAATTGAAATCGTTGGTGAGGCCCCACGTGGCTGTGTAAGTATAACCACGTGAAGCATACTTAGGCATGATGTACGAGTCAGCGGCGACGAGGCTTGTAGCACGGGTCCAAAAACCGAAACCACCACGAGCACGCGGGGCACAAACTTGGTGGGGTTCGCGCTTGGGGGGAACAAGCGAGGGATTTTCGTTCCAACACACTTGCGCGCTGAGTGTGGCTGCCATCCCGAGGACCGCTACTAATCCCACGCTTACCACTGCTTTCTTCATCGTTGCCTGACGCCTCGCCTGTTCGTCGGTTTCTTGATTCGCGTGCAATGAGGTTGGGGGAAATGTGGAAGGTGTGCAATAAGAAAGTTATGGCTTGGGCGCGCACCATGGTTTAGCGAGTGAGCTGATCTAGCTGGCGAATGCGAACGTGTGCGGTCTGGGCTTCGACTGAATCCGGGGCCTCTTCGATGAGCTTTCGATATTCGGCAATAGCACGTTCGTACTTGCCGGCGTCCTCAAGCAGAAGTCCGTAGGTAAGGCGGAGGTTTTTGCATCCTTCGTAGGTTGGGAATTGGGCAAGGACCTTCTCGATCGTCGAGACTGCTCGAACATTGTCGCCGAGCGCGATGAGGGAATGGACGAGCAATTCGAGAAGTTCTGGCGCGTTCTGCGTCAAGGGCGAGTTTTCGAGCTTGGCGATAGCTGCAGCATAATTGCGGTCGCGGAAATCGCGTTCAGCATCTTCACGAAGACGTTTAATAGCTTGCTGAAGATCAGCTGTGTTCAGGAATCCGACACTATTGCTGGTGGCCGGCGATTCCGTGGGTTGCGGCTGCGCGTCGCCAGGAGCGATAACTCCGCGCAACTCTAACTCCGTGAGATAATCAGAGCGTGGGAAAAATTTGCGCAGAAGGGAAATGTCCTCGGCGACAGCGGATGGGTCAGTATCGAGTAGCGCAGCCATGAACAGCGCACGGGCGGCGAGTCGTGACGTGGGATAGCGTTGTGCGAACGCGCGGAAAGCGCGGCCCGCCTCGGCGGATTTGCCTTCGCGACCTGCGGTAAGGGCTGCAAGATATTCGTTACGCGCGTTTTCGTTTGGTTCGAGCTCGGAACTTGGTGGGACGAAATCAGCACTGGTAAGCCGAGGAAAGGTGACGCGAAAAGCCGACGGGGAAGCGGCTATGGTGGCTTGTGGCACGGCGGAAACGGGAGTGGGTGAAAGTTGTGGTGTCGCGGATGATGAGAAAGTTTGGGCCGGCAAGGGTACGGTCGGCATTACAAGCGGTGGCGTTGCTTGCGAAAGCGGCGGTCGCCAACTCGGCGCAGCGGGTGTGGTGAACGATTTTGCTGATTCGGGACTTATGAGGATGCCTCTTTTCGCAGGCGGCAAGGCGTCGGTGCGAGAAACGCCACCCGCGGCACCGAGATCAGAATTTTTAGGGATTTCGGGTGTTGGAGACTGTCGGTGCGCTGGCGTTGGTGTAATCTGGGAAGCAAGGGTGCCATCCTCCGGGCTGGGTGGAGGCAAAATAACGGGTGGCGTCGGTGTCGGCTGTTCGAGCTCATGCTGTTCCGTGAGCCTTGAGCGTGACTCGGGCAACAAGCGGCCGATGAGAGGCAGCTTTGAGATAAGCGATCGACGCGGGGCTGGAGTGGGTGCCTCAGAGGCTTCGCCTGGTGAAGGTGATTCGGTCGGCGTCACGCCGCTTTTGGGACTCTCACTCGATGTTGAGGACTCTGGCCAGGGGGTAGCGCCATCAGGCAAGGCCTCCAGCGAGCGCGTGGCGGGGGGCACAGGTGTGGCGCGATCCAGAGGAAACTGGACGCGCGGAACCTGACGCAGCAGCGAGACTGGATCCGTCGTCGTTTGCGCTGACGCAAGGATCGCAATACTCACAAGACATGCGGTGGCAATAGCTATTGCCCACGTTCGCTCAGTTCGGATTGCTCTGCACACAAGCACAGTTTTCATTTTCGTGTTTCTTCCCGTCGACAATTCAGGGGGCGACAGCCCGCACTCTCTTCCCCTCTGCTTGGAGCAAAGAACAGACCAGGCCACGGCCAGCAAAGGCGGCGGGGAAATCTATCTCATCTTAACTTGAAACCAAACCCGTCACCTTATTCGCATTTCTAGGAATGTGGATGATATCGATAAGAACAGAACGGGTGCGAACGAATGTTGGGCTCGCGACAGCTGTCGTGGGAGCATTGCTTTTCTCGGGATGTGGAGGAACTCAGGAGAACGTAGAAGTGCAGCGCAAGCTTGTGCGCGCCGAAACGACATCGACGCCGCGGCCAGAGAAAGGGAAGCCCCTGGCGCCTCGCCCCGCAGCGAAAGCCGTCAAGAGCGCGACTTCTTTGAAACCTACCCCGTCGCGTAAGCCCGGGGCGCCAGAGAAGACGGTCCAGAGCTTGTCGGCTCAGAAGGTGTCGCCGACTCCATCCCCCTCGCCGCGAAAGGCGATGCTGCTCGTCACAAGCCATACCCTCTCGGAAATTGATCCTCACGTCGCTAAGGACTACCGGATTGAAGGCAACGGTTTGGGAACAAGCCGGGTATATCTTCGCCGCTACGGCGTGGAGACGGAGCTAGTGCCCACGATGAGAAGCGAATCGCTCATTGAGTTTGCGCGTGCCGAGTGGCTTTTCCTTGCGCCAGGGGCCTACGACATCGTGCTGCGTGACACCGACGGCCAGGAGCTCATTTTGCCGGAGGGCGCTCGGGTGAATTAGGCCCGTATGTGTTTGCGAGAGACGACGAAGATGCTAAGAAAAATCCGACGCATTCCCTGAGGGGGAAGGCGCCGGAACTTTTGCTCTGAGACGCAAAGACCGCTCGAGCAAGGTGGTTAGGCTTTTTCCTCTTCGTCAGGAACTTCTTCTTCCTCTACTGGTTCAGGAGCATCGGGAGCAAAGTAGTCAATCTCTTCTTCTTCGTCGGAGATTTCTTCGTCGTAACGCAGGCGACGCTCAAGGCTCTCGATATCCACTGTAGGCGGAGGCGTCGGCAGCTCGGTTTGGAGCTCGAGCCCACTGCCTGCACGGGTGAGCAGACCTTCGCTCACAGCTTCAGCGATTTTTTGCGAAATGAGTTTGACGGCACGAATCGCGTCGTCGTTGCCGGGGATGACCCAATCAACCAAATCAGGATCGCAGTTCGTATCCACGATGGCGACCACAGGAATGCCTAATTTACGGGCCTCTTTGACGGCAATTTCTTCTTTGTGGGGATCCACAACAAAGAGCACGCCAGGAAGCTTGTCCATTTTCTTGACGCCAGCAAGGTTCTTTTCGAGGCCGGTTTTCTCACGCAGAATCATGGCCTGTTCTTTTTTGGAATACTGGCTGATTGTGCCATCCTCAACCATTCGCTCGATTTCGAGCAGGCGCATCACACTGCGGCGGATCGTGCGGAAGTTGGTCAGCATCCCACCGAGCCAACGGTTGTTCACGTAGAACATGTTGCAGCTCGTGGCCGCTTCGCAGATGGAATCTTTGGCCTGTTTTTTGGTGCCGACGAAGAGAACAGTTTTGCCATCGGCGACGGCGTCGCGCACGAACCGGCATGCCTCGCGCAACATTTTGAGGGTTTTCTTGAGGTCAATGATATAAATGCCGTTGCGCTCGGTGAAGATGTAAGGTTTCATCTTCGGATTCCAGCGCCGGCTTTGGTGGCCGAAGTGGACACCGGCCTCAAGCAATTGCTTCATGCTGATGTTGACCATGAGAAACTCCTTTCGGGTTTTTCCTCCGCAGCGACGTGGGGATTTGACGCTCGGGGGTCAACAGCCGCGAGCGCACCCGCATCCCTGGCCAGCTGCGTGCGTAGTTGAAGTTGGCAGAACAGCGGGGAGCCGATCCACCGCGCTGTGAATATACCACAGTGCAGCTCTTATTCAAGGCTTTCTGTCAGCAGACCGAGAAACCTGGCCTGACCAGAGCCACAACGTGCGGCGAGATCTTTCATCATACGCGAGAAGTTGTGCTTCGTGGATGGGTAGGAGTGCGTGGTGCAACTTGCATGGGCCATATCGTGTTCGTGCTTGCGCATGAAACTTTTGCTGTCTCGTTAGTTCGCCAACGCCATGAATGAACAGCACAATTTGGGATCCATGAGCGAGGTTGGGATGCGCCGGGTACGGGGTGGTTTATTGTTAGCCTTTGAGGGCATTGATGGTGCCGGAAAAACTACCCAGGCCCGCGCGGCTGTGGATGAGCTGCGGCAGCGCGGGTTCGACGCCATTTATTTGAAAGAGCCGACAGATGGGCCGCACGGAAGTCGGTTGCGTCAGTTGATGGCAGCGGGGCGCGACAAGATTTCGCCCCAAGAGGAATTTGAGCTTTTTTTGGCCGATCGAGCAGAGGACGTCGAGCAGAACATTCGACCTGCCCTTGAGCGCGGACAAATTGTGTGCATTGATCGCTACTATCCATCTTCTATGGCCTATCAAGGTGCGCTTGGGCTTGATCCAGAGGCTATTCGCGAAGCGAACGAACGGATTGCTCCGCGGCCGGATATCATTCTCTATTTTCGGCTGCCTGCGGAGGTGGGGACGAAGCGTATTCTGGCCTCGCGCAGCGAGGGACAGAACCTGTTCGAGCATCAGGCTTACTTGGAAAAGGTTGCAGAAATTTTTGAGAGTATGAGTTTTCCCGAAATGGTGAGGCTGGAAGCCTCGCTGCCGATGGAGACTCTGCATCAACTGGTCATGCGGATCATCGAGGGAGCGATCGCCGGACGCGAGGTGTTCAAAGTTTCCGCAACACGCGAGGATCCCTGATTTTTTTCTTGCGGCAAAAGTAGTTTTTGCTGCGTGTCGTGATCTGACGACGATAACTTAGAGGAGTTCACAGAGATGAAGCGATTACTGTCGGCAATTGTTCTAGCAGTTTTTGCGTTGACACTGAGTGGATGCGATACCACGACGGCGAGCGCGCCAGGCAACACTACGTTGGGTTCGGCGGCGGTCGGGGGGCTTGGCGGCGCAGCCGTGGGTGCACTTGCAAGCAAGAATAAAGGCAAAGGAGCTTTGATCGGCGGGGCCGTGGGAACACTCGGCGGAGCGCTGGTTGGGCAACAAATGGAAGCCAACCGCGATCGGCAAAAGCTGCAGAAACTTGAGCAAGAGCGGGCTTACGAGCAAGGCTACACGGACGCTCAGCAGGCTCCCCCACCGCGCAAATACTAATTGACCCGACACAATAAGTTTCTGTGCCCCGTCATGATGTGCAGTCGTGGCGGGGCTGTTTTATTTGCTGAGAGGAGGGGCGAGCTTTGCCTCAGGCAAAGTTTGTCTGACAACGGGGGAGATTCTCGGCCGCTAGCTAACGAAGCGATGAATCATTGTGATTTGGCGGGCTGTTTCGAAAGAACACGCCGAATCGTTTGTTGCCGGCGTTCCAGTCGTTCGAGAGCAGGAAGGTAGCGCTCGGCCTCGATGTCAGCACTGCGCAAATCGAGAACTTCTTTCGAGTCATTTCGCGAAGACGGCATGGCAGGAGCCGAGGTGCCCAGCATGGCTTTGGCTTTTTCGATATGCGACTCGGCGGAATCGCAAGCCGAACAAACTAGAGATAGTAAAATCAGAGCAACCAACATCCATCCACCTCGATCGCTGCACCTCGCTTCGCCGGGTGCACCGGTGAGATCCGTGCTATGATGCATTGTATCACTCACGACAAAAGAGCTTACGGTTGTGGGCAGTTGCCTGACAATGAGAATTACATAAAAACGCAAATGCCTTCGTGCTGGGCAACGAGTTTAGGAGAAAACGCAATTGCACTAAACGGCGGGTTGCAGCGAGACTTGCTCGCATGAAAGAGCGAGACGAGCAGACAGACCGCGAACTTGAAAGTCGGATTTCACAGCGGGTGAGAGTGCGCCTGCTGGTGGTATTTCCGCTGCTTATCGTGTTGCTGCTCTCCATCGTCTCGGGGATTTTCTACCAGCTTGTGGAGGCGGAGTTTGGTCTGCCACAGCCAGGGAGAAGCGCCAAAGCCGTGAGTGAAGCTCGGCTAGGGACGTTCGCCCAAACGTGGATCTATGTCATGATTGGGCTGGATGTGGCCGGGGCGGTCATTGGATTTGCGATCGCTTATTCCATCACGACTCCAATCCGTCGGATCGTCAAGGTCAGCCAGCGGGTGGCAACAGGAGATTTGTCGCAGCGGTCAAACATCGATCGCCTCGATGATTTTGCCATGTTGGGCCGAAGCTTCGATTCGATGGTGGATTCGCTCAATCGTTTCATCGAGCTTCGCAATCGCTTCATCCTGGACAGTTTTTCGGGTGGCCTCGTCACGCTGGATTCGCATGGAACCATTTTCGCGATGAATACGGCAGCAGAGCGGCTGCTGGGAATTGATTCCGCGCAGGTAACGGGTTGCCATTTTGAAGAAGTTCTTCGCGCTTCAGCCTACGACGAGCTTCGCCACGCAGTTCGCACGGCTCTTTGGGAAAAGGAAGCTCTCCACTCAAGGCGAGTGGCAATTTCGCAGCCGGACGGAACTCGGAAGGTGCTAGCACTCAATGCATCGCCCATGCGGGACCGCAATGGGGCGTTTTTCGGTGTTACTGTGAATTTTCGGGACATTGAAGAATGGGAACGGTTCCACCGCCAGCTAGCGCGCACCGATCAGTTGGCCGCCTTGGGAACTTTTGCCGCTGGTCTGGCACACGAGCTGCGCAATCCCTTGGGAGCAATTCGCGGCTTAGCACAGCTCCTTGGTGAGGAGCCAACACTTCCGGAACGTTGCAAGGAATATGTGCGGGTCATCATAAAGGAATGCGAGCGACTTGATAGCCTTGTGCGTGAAGTTCAGGAGTTCGCCCAGCCCAGTTCCGATCCAGAAACTGAGGTTGATGTGAACGAAATTGTGCGGCAAGCCTTGGTGCTGGTGAAATGCAACAAGGGCCATCCCCGTCGTGAAGGGGTAAAATTCTGCGAGCTATTCGAACCTTTGCCGAAAATTCGCGGCAACGGCCAGCGGCTTTTGCAAGCAGTCATGAATATCGTGGTCAACGCGATCGAGGCAACGGAACCAGGCGGTGAGATTCGCATCCGAACGCGGCTTAGGCGATCGAAATCGTTGTCGATTCTGATCGAGATTGAAAATACTGGACCAACACTTGACGAGCAAGTGCTGCGCAAGGTGTTTGAGCCATTTTATACGACGAAAGACACAGGCACTGGGCTGGGACTAGCCATTGCGCAGCAAATTGTCGCAAATCATAGCGGCAGTCTTAGCATCGAAAACATAGTTGGCGGGGTGCGAGTGACGATTGAGCTTCCTACCCCCAAGGATCATATGGACAACGAGATTGCGAAGCAACAATTGCAATCGGTGAACGGGACGTGACTACTCGCATTTTGATTGCAGAAGATGACCAAGCGCAGCGCTTCATGCTGACAGAAGCGCTTTCGCGCGAAGGCTATGAGACTGTTGCAGCTCGCGATGGGGCGGAGGCTGTCGAGCAAGTGCGGACTGGCGATTTTGATGTGGTGCTACTTGATATCCGAATGCCGCGCATGGACGGGCTGGAAGCGCTGCGACAGATTCACGGCATGCGGCCAGATTTACCTGTTATCATATTAACAGCATATGGCTCATCCGATATCGCGTTGCGGGCCATTAAGGAGGGAGCCTATGACTATTTCACGAAACCGGCGAACTTGGACGAATTGCGGTTTGTGGTGCGGCGTGCTGCCGAGAAAAGAGAGCTGCAGCGCCAATTACAACGGCTCGAACATCAGCTGCGGGAGCGCCTTTCGTTCGATCGGTTGGTGGGACAAAGCGAAGCGATGCAACGTATATTCGATTTGCTCCGAAAAGTTGTGACAACCGACGTCACAGTTCTCGTCACGGGAGAATCTGGAACAGGCAAGGAGCTGGTGGCCCAGGCGATTCATTATCACAGCGCACGGCAAAAGAAACCGTTTGTGAGCGTAAACTGTGCTGCGATCC
Source organism: Candidatus Sumerlaeaceae bacterium (assembly GCA_049968255.1). Classification (GTDB taxonomy): domain Bacteria; phylum Sumerlaeota; class Sumerlaeia; order Sumerlaeales; family Sumerlaeaceae; genus DRVG01. Next base: position 19,539 of record JBMFRB010000006.1, read on the forward strand.
CGGAGACGCTACTAGAAAGCGAGCTCTTTGGCTACGAACGCGGAGCATTCACTGGTGCGACGGGGACAAAGCTGGGCCAGTTCGAAATAGCCAATGGGGGCACAATCTTTTTGGATGAGATTGGCGACATGTCGCTAGCTCTCCAATCGAAACTTCTGCGGGTGTTGCAGGAGCGCGAAATTGTACGGATTGGAGGCACGAAGCCCATTCGTGTGGACATCCGCGTGATCGCAGCGACGAATCGCAACCTTGCCGAATTAGTGGCGCGCGGAGCGTTCCGCGAGGACCTGTTCTATCGGCTCAATGTGGTGCCTATCGCGTTGCCTCCTCTACGCGAACGCACAGGCGACATTCCCCTCTTGGTCCATCATTTCCTCAAAGTGTATAACCCACGACTGAATAAGAATATCACGGGCGTGACGCATTCAGCGATGGAAGTGATGGAGCGCTATCCGTGGCCTGGCAACGTGCGCGAACTGGAGAATGTCATCCTGCGCGCCATGACCCTGGCAACGGATTGTGTCATTACAGAGGCTGATCTGCCACCGAATCTCTTTGAAAGACAAAGCCCTTCCCTTTCGCACAAGTTAGGCAACGGGCTGGAGCTGGGCAATCTGCAGGCGTCGTTTGAAGATTTTTCCATTCCGCTGCAGGAAAAAATAGAACGCCTCACAGAACACCTTGAAAAGCACATTATTATTGCAGCTCTGAAAAAGGCCAACTTCCGCCGTCAAGAGACGGCCGATTTGTTGGGAATTTCGCGCAAATCGCTTCACAACAAAATGGTGAAGTATAATCTTTTTGGGCTTCAGAACGACGCGACAACAGCGAGCGAGGTCTGAATTGAACCAAGCGGGGAGCACTCTCAGCAGCCAGCTACGCCAAAAGAGCGGAAGAGGGCTTGGCCCATAGGAGTGCGGATCCTCGCGTGTCGGCAAAAGAGTGCTGATAAGCGTTATGATGAAGGCGTGCTGCGAACTCCGCAAGAATGTTGGCGTGTAGCCTTTGGGATAGCAGCTCCGTCACAGACCTCAGGCGTTCTCTCGCGATGGACTAATTCTCGTCCTTCATCCAGATCGTAGCCGTAGGCAAGTCCTGGAGTCGGATGCCGAGGTTTCCAAGTTCGTCGCGAATGTAATCAGCGATTGCGAACTGCCTATGTTCGCGAGCCATTTTGCGCACCTTCACGAGTAATTCGATAAGCTCTTCAGCCAGACGCACTTCTGCACCCATCTCTTGTTTCCTCTCGCTGAAGATAAGAGAGTCGAGTCCAAGCACAGAGAGCAGCCGATGGATAAGGTTGATGAGACCGGCGACGTCGGCCGCGAGCGCGGGATTGCGCGGATCTTGCGCGAGTTTCAAACGCCAGGCGTTGAGATCTGCCACGGCGTCAAAGATCGCGGCAATTGCCCGCGGTGTATTGAAGTCATCGTCCATGGCTTCGCAGAATGCTGTCTCGAATTTTGCAACTTCTGTGGAGGGCTCTGCCTCGGAGGGCGGCGCAACAGCCGGGTCGATGAGCTCGAAAAGTTTTTCTGCACTAAGGACAGCTTCGCGGATACGGCCGACGGCGCTCTTGGCCTCTTCTAGAGCGGCATCGCTGTAGTCCAACGGGTGGCGATAGTGGGCGGAAAGCAGGTAGAAACGCACAGTGGCCGGCGGATACTTTGCGAGAACTTCCTTAATGGTGAAGAAATTGCCCAGCGACTTGGACATTTTCTCTTTGTTGATGGTGAGAAAGCCGTTGTGAAGCCAATAGCGGACGAACGGTTTGCCGGTGGCGCCAATGGATTGGGCGCGCTCGTTTTCGTGGTGGGGGAAAACGAGATCGCAGCCACCGCTATGGATGTCTATCGTCTCGCCAAGGTGGGTGAGGGCCATCGCGGAACATTCGATGTGCCAGCCAGGTCTACCAAGTCCCCATGGACTTTCCCAGGCAGGTTCGCCTGGCTTTGCGGCTTTCCAGAGAGCAAAATCGAGAGGATCTTCCTTGCGCTCCTCGATCTCGACGCGGGCTCCCTCCTCAAGCTCGTCCACTTTTTTGCCTGAGAGTTCGCCGTAAGAGGGGAAGCGCCGCACGCGGAAATAGACATTTCCGCCCACAACGTAGGCCAGACCACGATCAATGAGTTTTTGCACGAGATCGATGATTTGCGGAATATGTTCCGTGGCACGAGGGTGAACGGTGGCACGCTGAATACCAAGTGCATCAGCTGCCTTGAAGTATTCTTGTGTAAAACGTTCGGCGAGCTTATCCCAGGGCTCGCCAGTTTCATTTGCGCGCTTGATGATTTTATCGTCGATGTCGGTGAAATTTTGGACGAAGCGAACACGGAAGCCGGCGAATTCGAGATAGCGCCGTATGGCATCGACCACTACAAAATTGCGCGCATTGCCAATGTGGAAGTAATCATAGACCGTAGGGCCGCAATTGTACATGAGCACCTGGGGGGGATTGAGCGGTTGAAACGCTTCTTTCTGACGTGTCGCCGTGTTGTAGATTTGGATTGCCATGCCTTCCGTTCTTCTATGCAAAGTGCGTCTTCAGCTGCTCAGCCGATTCATGCACATAGCCGAGCAAATCTCATTAGAACCGGAGAAACGAGAGAACAATAGCGGCTAGGAGCGTTGCCACGCCTACAAGCCACATTTCCTTGACGAACAAAAAGGCAGTAAAAAGGAGCAGCAGGCACACCAGGCCAACTTGCGCAAAATGAAGCGGCGTTTGCGATTTTCCGCCACGCGATTGGATTGCTGTCACTCTCACCACTCTCCAAGTTGTCGCCGTTTTCTGCAGATTGCTTTCACCAGCTGGTGCGGATGCCCATTCTGGTAAACGCAACCTCACGCCTAATATTGGTAGCGTTCGTAGAGGTCAAAATTGCCCGTGTAGTCCTCACGACGTGGCTTCGAAGTGTGACCAAAAACGTAGCGAAGCTTTGGCTGCGAAACAAGCCAGTGAATGGGACGCGTGACGAACGTTTCAATGCCTTTGCCAAAAGCATGGATCGGATAGACGAAATAACGGGCCGGATGATCAGAAGAATCAGTGTCATAAGTTTCAGCAAATGCCCGATTAGGCGCCAATGACAAAAGACCCACCACTGCCACAGTCGCGGCAATAACGCTGCGAATGTTCATAGTCTGGTTCTCCTCGTTTTCTCAGTTGCCAATGATGGGCGAGGCTTGAGGACGCTGTAAAGGGAAAAGTCTGGTACCGGAAGCTCAGGGGTACTTTTCAGCAGCTCAGGAATACTCTGGCCATATGAGTTGCAGGCAAAGACGCCTACAGTACGTGGTCGCGCCGGTGCGGGCGCAAAGGTTGGCCCCGAGCTCGCCATGGTCGTTACTCTATTCGGCGCAAGAAGAGACACTTGAGGTAGCGCGACTCTGGGAAGCCAAGGAGCTCGGGATGATCAGGCGGCTGGCCACCACGCGCCATAAGCTGAAAACGCATCCGCGCATTGCGAGCCGCGGTTTGTAGAAGAAGCTGAAAATGTTCCTCCGAAAGGTGCTGCGAACAGGAACACGTGACAAGAGTTCCCCCGACAGGCAGGAGCTTCATTGCCCGATAGTTGAGGCTAAGATAGGCGCGTTCAGCTTCAGGAAGGTGCTTCTGCGATTTTGCAAAGGCTGGCGGATCTGCTATGATCACGTCGAACTGCCGATCCCGCTGTTGGCGCAATGAGTCGAGGAAATCAAAGACATCGCTTTCAACAAATTCCACCTGTTCGAAGCCGGCTGCCTGCACCGACCTGCGCGCGAGCTCGATCGCAGGTCGAGCGGAGTCTACACCCACAACGTGTTCAGCTCCGGCTTTGGCGGCAACCAAGGCCCAACCACCGACGTGGCAAAAAAGATCTAGTACTTTTTTGCGATGGACCCAAGGGAGAAGCAATCGCCGATTGAAACGCTGGTCAAGGTACAGACCCGTTTTCTGGCCGTGGACAGGATCACAGAAATACCGAATGCCATCCTGTTCCACGGCATGCGGGAGTTCGAGCTCACCGAAGATTTCAGGCTCTTTAACATCGAGCCCTTCTTTCGCACGCGACGGGGCATCGCGCCTGATGATGAGGGCGCGTGGAGCAAAAAGTGCCTGAAGCGTGCGAATGACGACGTCACTGCGCCGCTCGACAGCAAGCGTGAGGATCTGGATAACAAGCACATCAGCGAGTTTGTCCACTATGAGACCAGGGACGCCATCGGCCTCGCTGAATATAACTCGAAAGGAGTCCTCGAGGGCGAAGTGCACGCGGCGGCGGTTCCAAGCCCCGATGATAGCCTGCTCAATGTAATCATTATCAAAGGGGCGCAAATCGTAGGAAAAGAGGCGGGCGCGGATTTTTGATGCGCTATTGAATACGGCCGCGCCGAAGAACTTGCCGGATTTTGAGACGACGGCGGCCGCGTCGCCGTCGGTCGGTGTGCCCTCAACGTGAACGATCGCGTTGTCGTAGATCCAGATCGGGATCTGAGTGCCGTGCGGGGATTTTTTACCCTCCACAACTAAACAAGGGGTCCCGAGTCGCTTGACCAACTCAGGAATCGTGTAGGGATGAAGCGGGGTCACTGGTCGGGCTTGCTGCTCTTTTTCAAGCTCCGATTCAAGGAGTGATGGCTTGGGCAGGTTGCCGGGGGGGTTAGCTGTTCGTGTTGCCGATTTTCGGCGCGGCCGTGGGTTGGCGCCGCTTTTGGCAAACTGCTGCCACCATGGGTCTCCGTTGCTTCGCTTTGTCATGGTCGTGCCCCTTGTTCACGCTCGGTGTAAGGCCCTTGAGCTTCGTGATCATGCTGATGCTTGTGAGTGGCAACGCGCTGCGGTCTGGTGGTGACATCCCAGACATAGAGCGGCTCGTGCGTCACTTGGAAAGTCATAACTTTTGTTGTCTCGCCATCCGTGGCATCGGTGCGGGCGACAGGTTCTACGCACACTGGATCAACCTGGGCACCCAGATAGTCGAACGCATAGCAACCGGCGGGGCTGATCGGGACGCGCAGCGTTGCTGTGCTTTTTTCATCGTTGGACCAAGCGACGTAAAGCTTGCCGGGCCATCTCATGCTATGCAGCTCGATATCGAATGCATGGACGGTGAGTGTGCCCGTGGTGTGCGATTCAAGAGGCTTGGTGCTCGTGAGCATGAAGAGCGCGAGATTGCACGCGATGGCGGCAGGCTTGGGGCGTAGATTCGAATCGAGAAGGCCACAGAATTTTGTTGGGGGGCTTTCCCAGGGATTTTCTACACGATCGTGTAAATCGGACCAAAACACGCGAACGGCTTTTGACGAAGCTGCTATTGTGTAGAGGCGCACGAGATAATTTGCCTGAGTGAGTTCGCTGCCCCACAGCGGATGAGAGCTCCAGCCCACTGGCCCAATCCACAGGGGACGACGGAGTAGATTGTGTGCCCGGAGAAGCGAACGCATAAGATCGATTTGGGCCTCTACTTGGTTTTCTTCGGGGCTAGCTTGTGGCAGAGGCGTGTAAAGTCCGACGAGTTGAGCTTCGGTCCAATTGCGAACGGCTTTTGGTAAATGAGCTTTGAACTCGGCAGGATCAAAGGGCGGCGGGAAAACCGCGAGCAAACTTGGCGAGCTTTCGGCAGTGTTATCGAGGGCGCGATAGGCGCTCTCAAAAGCCAAGTGAACTAACTCAGGCGAATAGCAAGAGTGGGGGCGATCGGGCTGTGTTTCGGGCAGCCGCAAGGCAAAAATTCGCAGCTTCTCCCCTACTGCACGGCGATATTGGCTTAGCCATTTGAGCCAGTGAGTGAAGGTCGTGGCGCGATCGATGTGCTGGAGGGCATCCGAAACGGCCGCCTCATCTGGCACGGGAACATCCACGACACAGCGGAGACCGCGGTCCTTTGCTTCCTTCGCGAGAGTCTGAACGCGGGGCCAGCTGTAAGCGTTGGGATTGGCGACGATCTCCTGAAGGTCGTATGGGAAACGCGCCCAAATTGGCCCAATGCGTGCTTGCCAACCGAAAAGCTTGCGGCCGAGCTTACCAAGGTCGACAATGTCCATGCGCGACACGTCCGCCTGATCAATGCCGAACAGCGTAAGGGGCAAACGGACTTCGCGCGGCACCTTGGCAAACGCCCATAGCGCGAAACGATCCTCGCCAAGCAGTGTGGCCGAGGTGGGAGGCTCTTCCAGGGCCATGATATAGCCGCCGACAAGGCGAGTGGTGACGCCATCAGGAAGCGCGATTGCGGCGGTGGTAGCGCCATCCTGCGGGCGAGAACCAACGTGAAGAGGGAAGAGGGCAGGCACGCGGCGAGATTCGTGCAGCGGCTCCGCATAAGCACGGACTCGCATTTCCAAAAGTCCGGGCACGGGAATAAGGAGTTTTTCTTGCGCTGCTAACAATGCTGCTGCACTCACGATCTGCGAAATGACGGGTTGCCCGCGATGATCATAAGCCGAGACAAGAATGGATTTGGGGATGTGCCTGCCACCTTCGAGCTGAATGCGCGGCGCAATGAATGTGGGAGCCACAATAGATTGCTGCTTTTCAAATTCTTCGACGCCAAGGCGCACGACGAGTCCATGCGGCACGGCGTGCAAGGTGACAGACGTGAACGCACCACTCTGCGGTTCATAAAATGAGACGGGGTGAGGGCCGGGCGTGCGAACAAAGATCGGAACGCGGGCAAAGCCGCTGACAGCAGAGACTTGCGCGGGAAGCAGGACATCGTTACGCGCAGAAGTATAGCACGCAAGTTTTCCAGAAAAGGGCAGACCGTCGGTGTCTTCGACGCGCACAAGCAGCGACGTGTCTTTTTGGATCGGCACGGTGGTCTCGGCTGGACAATGGAGTCGCAGCGGTGGGGGAGCATCCACGAGCTCGACTTGTTCGAGCACAAAGCCATTCAAACCGGGAAAAACATTCCGGACGAAAAACTGAATTCGCACGGGGTCATTTGGCCGCTGCTCTAACGCATGAAAATCAGACGGGGCGAACAGAGAGTCGATACGGATTTGAAATGTTTTCGGGCGATCCGTGGTTAGAGCAACGCCATAGTCGGCAGCAGGTCCTTGGGGTAAGATGACACGGATATTGAGAAATTTGCTGCGCGCGTGCGCTTGAGCGGTAAATCGCAGCTCGGAACTTTGCACGAGCTCACGGGCTGCGACGCTAGCTTCGTAGCCAATGAAAGAAGCTCCCGTCGAAGAGAGATCGGCTCGGCAGCTAAAACGGGCAATTGCTTCATGGGCACGGGGCGGGGCCGAAGAAGTGAAGGCGCTCGCGGGAATTCCGATATCTGCAAGTGGAACGAGCTGCTGGAGCGAAACGTTGCGGGCTTGCGCCGCTTGGAAGGTGAGCGCCGCGAGGAGGAAAACAAGAGGGATTCTCAACACTGCGCAGACTAATTCCGCCACACGCCTCTCACTGCATTCAGTTTGCATCGTGCTCATGCTCCTTCTCTCGTGGGCTCGACTCTGACTCATACACTCACGAGAAAGAAGAGAGGGAGAGGCGCGTGCTTCAAGCGGTTTCGATTCGCCGGACTTCGAATCCCTGACTCTCTATGCAGCTCTTGATTTCGTCCAAATTTGCCCGATCCAAATCAAGCACCAGATCTACGAGGCGCTTGTCAGGCATGGCTTTCACGGAGATCACGCCTGCGGCACCTGTGATTGCCTTCGAAATAATACCCGCACAGTTGGCGCATGTCATCCGGTCGACGTAAACGAAATACCGCTGTTGGGCCACCGCGAATCCGCCTCCTTTGCCAAGAGTGAGTAAAAGTGTACAGCGCCAATCCTTTTTGTCAACTATTCTGGCTCGTAGACTTTTCTTCTGGCGAGGGGGATACGAGAGATTGGGCGTAATGCCCTGGTGTCCGAAGCGATCCAGCTGGCATCGAGTTTGGCACTACAGCCTGTGGCCGGTAAAAAGCAAAAATCGGCCAGGTAGAAAAATTTTTGGGCATAATGGCGATGCGGTGGACCGCAATCAGCCGGACGTGCCGAGAGAGGCTCACTTGCCCAAGCCAAAGAAGTGAGAATTGCGCAGACAAGAACCTTGTTCATAGTGTTGTTTTTCCCCCGACATGAGTGGACAAGTCAAAGCAAGAGTGGAGGCGCGACGATGACGCACCATGACGAGGTCCGGCAACGAGTGGTTTACCTTGACCACCACGCGACAACACCTCTCGATCCTCGGGTGCTGGAGGCCATGATGCCGTACTTCACAACGGAATTCGGCAATGCTTCCAGCGCCACGCACGTATTCGGTTGGAGGGCGAAGGAAGGAGTCGAAAAAGCTCGCCATGAAGTGGCCGCCCTCATAGGCGCTCGTGCCAAAGAGATCATCTTCACCTCTGGAGCGACGGAAAGCATCAATCTGACGCTCAAAGGCGTTGTAGGGGCGTACGGGGAGCGACCGAAGCGCATCGTGACAACAACCATCGAACATCGTGCGACATTGGATTGTTGCGATTACCTTGCGCGACAAGGTTGCGAGATCGAGCTCGTCGGTGTGGACGAACAAGGCTTCGTGCGGCTCGACGAGCTCGAACGTGCATTGTCAAAACCCACGCTGCTCGTAAGCGTTATCCACGGCAATAATGAAATTGGTACTTTGCAGGATTTGGGCACAATTGCAGCACTCTGTCGCAAGAGGGGGGCGCTGCTCCATGTGGACGCGGCGCAGTCGCTCGGAAAAACGCCGCTCAACGTGCGCGAGCTGAGTATCGATTTGCTCTCGATGAGCGCGCACAAGCTCTACGGGCCAAAAGGCGTGGGGGCTCTTTACGTGCGTGGCGGAACGCCGGGAGTGAAGCTCACGCCGCTTCTTCACGGCGGCGGGCAGGAGCGCGGGCTGCGGCCGGGGACATTGAATGTGCCGGCAATCGTGGGCTTTGGCAAAGCCTGCAGCTTGGCCGCTGAACTGATGGAGGAAGAAGGCGCGCGGCTCAGCATGTTGCGCGATCTCTTGTGGCAACTCATTGAAGCAAGGATCCCCAACGTTCGACTCAACGGTCCACGGCATAATCGTTTGCCGAATAATCTCAATATATCGTTCGCCCAAGTGGAAGGCGAATCACTCATCATGGCATTGCGTGATGTGGCAGTCAGTACGGGAAGTGCGTGCAGCTCAGCCAAGCGTGAGCCTTCGCACGTCCTGCGCGCGATTGGGGTGAGCGGCGAACTCGCACACGCATCGCTACGCTTTGGGCTTGGGCGCTGGACGACCGAAGAAGAGGTTCGCTACGCGGTCAGTCGACTTGCAGAAGAGGTGCACCGACTGCGAGCATTAGGCTTTAGCGAGGATTAGAAGTTATTCGTCCGAAACACCGAAGGAGAATCATGAATAGGAAAAGCAAGACATAATAGCACTAATTTAGTCCATATTCAATTCAGGAGCGAAATCACGATGGCTATTGTCCTCACCGAAGCTGCTCAGAAAGAAGTCCGGCGCATTTTGGAGTCTCAGGGTAAAGCTGAGTGGGGGCTGCGCGTGGGAGTGAAAGACGGAGGGTGCTCTGGTATGTCGTATTCTATGGATATTGAGGAGCGACCGCGCACTGATGATCGCGTGTTTGACTGTGGTGGCATCAAAGTTTTTTGCGATCCAAAGAGTTATCTCTTCTTGAATGGACTCGTCATTGACTTTTCGAATGCCCTTCTCAATGGCGGTTTCAAATTTACGAACCCCAACGCCATGAGGACTTGCAGTTGCGGGACGTCGTTTTCAACTGGCAAGACTCCCATGCCGCCAGCATCCGAGACAACTTGCTGCAGCTAATGGTTAGGGCCGCGCGACGATGCGCATTGGCCAGAGCCACAGTTGATCTAGTGGGAATTTTTTCGTGAAGAACAATGAGCGATTCGTTGGACACGTTTTGGTAGGTTGGAGAGGCATAATCGCGCGTCATTAGAGCTCGCGCCTGAGGAGGAGGACGTTGTAAGCACGTCGTACGTTGCCATCTTCCACCAGCTCGAATTCGACGCGGTCTCCTTCCATTAGGGTCTTGTGGCCCTCAGCGAGAATTGCAGAGTAGTGAACAAAAACGTCCGGTCCGCCATCAGCGGGGCGAATAAAACCGTAGCCCTTCTTATCGTTGAACCACTTAACAACTCCCGTCGCCATACTCACGGTTGTTTTTTCGGATACTGATAATAAAATAACACGTACGCTCTCTCCTGCGCCTTGCTAGCGGCTAGGCCACTGCGAAAAAGAAATCTTATCCTGAAAAGGAAATCGTGTTTGGTTCTGTCAAGGATGTGTTGGTGTTGGTTTGCTCAAGCTGCTCACGGCACGCACAACACCGTAAACCGGCAAGCTTTGCAGCCAGGCGGGGAAATTGTCGTGAGGCGTGACGGTTGCAGGTTCGAGATCCACAAGGTAATTCGTGCGGCCAAACAATGTGTTTTTCACAGCTTCGCTAAGAGCCTGGCTTGTGGCAACATCGCGCTGAGCGGTTGAGAAGATCACAACCGTTGGGGCGATGCCCAAACGTGCCAGGGCACTCATCGTGGCCGAAAATTGATAGGTCCAAAAACCGACATATTGCCATGGCTGGGCAAGCTGATAAAATTGCCGCAGAAAGGCTTCGCGTTGGAGCCCCGCGGCAAAGTCTGTGAGGTAGGGATGGAGAACGATCGCTCCGTGAAAATCGCGGAGCAACGCAAGGTCGAAGCGAAGAAGCACCTCGGCGACCAACCAGAAGTCTGTGGTTGCGGCCTTCAGTGGCTGACGGAGAACGCTCAAGCCGGCGCGCATCGCGGCGTGCCAGATCCGCTTCAAACCGCCAGCCTTGGCGATGAGCTGACGTCCTTGCCCAACACTCAGCAGTCGCGCATACTCGAGAAAATCTGGCACCACCGCTATCATCTCACGATCCCTTATGCAGCGACCAAAAGCTGACATTTGACTGGCCGCGACGACAAGTCCCTCGCGGTGTGTGAGCAATGGCTGCTCGAGTGTGGTGGCGTCGAGAGCGCGAACATCCCAGAATGTGGCAATCATCGCAGCACCTCGATGAGGCGGTCGAGCTCGTGCGCATAAGGGTTCGTGGAAAGCGTGGAGATAAGTCTTGGGGCTTTGTCCGCATGCGGCGCGGGTGGAAACTGCCGGTAAATTTCGTGGATGATGCGCTCGAGGCGGAGAGCTTCGGTGATTCCAACCGGCCGCTCGCAAAGAGACGGTGCTGGCTTAGCCGCCTCTGCGCCATTGCGCTGAGCCAGCTGTATGGCTTCCAAAAAATTTTGGTGCTCGCACGCAAAAGCGGCTCCCGTGTAATCGGGAGCAGGGTTGAACCCCACATCACAATCTTGCTGCGTGAGAACCGTGCTCGTGCCATTGCCAGCTCGGAGCTCGGCGCCCGTGTTCGTCAGGGTTATCGTTCCGCTCTCGCCTTCCACGACAAGGCGCATTTGTGGCCTTGCATACCCCGGCACGGACCACGATGAAACGACGCGTGCTGGAACATCACCGAAAAGAAAACGCAAGTCCGCCGCATCTTCTACTTCGCGTGAATGAATGCACCAGAGAGAGGCCTCTACGTCGGATGGTACGCCGAACAGGCGACAGAGAATGGAAAGGAGGTGGCAGCCAAAATTCGTGAGCACGCCACCACCTGCCAGAGACTTGCGCATTTCCCAGCGCACGGGTTTCGGGGCCATGATATGAGCCTGGAGCGAAGTGGCCCATACTGCCTGAACTCGGCCGATACGCCCATCGCAAAGCCATGAGCGCGCAAATTCTACTTGGGGAAACTGTGCTGCCATGTAACCGACGTGAATGACCTTATCATGGAACTTTTCGCGCAGTGCTTCGTATTCGCCGCACTGCTCTGGCATGGTGGTGAGCGGTTTTTCGATGAGAATGTGGAGACCGGCTTCAAGGCATGCTTGGGCCAGGGTTAGGTGCGTGAATGCGGGCGTAGCGATGATAGCAGCATGAGGATGCGCCTTATCGATAGCCGTGTTGAGATCGCTAAAAATGGGAGCGCGGAAACCCATTTGCTTGTAGAGTCGCAACGCTTTGGGATTTTTGTCCACAATGCCAGCCAGGGAAAAGCCAGGCCGTTGGGTGAGATCGAGGGCGTGCACGATTCCAATTTTCCCTGCTCCCACAAGCAGCACACGAATGGGCTCGATGACAAGAGCTGTGTCGGACACGTGTGCGACGGCTTGTTGCATCGCCTCGCGGAAAGGTCTGAGCGAGAGGCGAAGGCGTTCGAGCGACGTGGCGGTCTCCATATAGCGGACGGTTTTCATGCCCTCGATATTGTCCTTCGAGATAGGAAGAGGAAGACGGAGCCTTTCGCTTGCGCGAACAAGTAGTTCAAGCGGCGCAAGAGGGAGGGAGACCGATGGCTTGGGCTTGCCAAAGCGGGCGCGTGCTATTTCGTCCAGGAATTGAGCCAAAGTCATCGACTCAGATTCGCCGAGATTGAACTCAAACGATTCGCCAGCGGGCAGAGTGAGACATTTTTCGAGGCCGAGACAGAGATCTTCCACATCGATGGGTTGGACCAAAGCCTTTCCGGCACCCAGGAGGGGAAGAATGGGCAAGCGCTCGACCGTGCGCCGCATCCTTGCAAAGAGTCCCTCGTCGCCCGGACCGAAGACGAGTCCAGGACGGACAATGACGTAGGGGATGCCACTGGAACGCAGAAATTCTTCGCCCATTCGTTTGGTTCGGCCGTAGGTCGAGACCGCATGTTCGTGGGCCGACTGGGTAGAGACATAAATGAGGCGTTGGAAGTTCGGTAGCGAGGCGGCACGGCTGGCCAGGACGCGAAGAGTTTCGACATTGATCGCGATCGATTCGTCCCAGCCTTGTCCTGTGGTAGTGCCGGCGCAGTGTACGATGACCTCGACACCAGCGAAGGCAGCCGGTGGAATCCCGTAGGGCAATTGCGCATAATGAATTTCACCTTTTGGATAGCGGAGGGGGCCAAGGCGCGAGCGAATAAGTGCCACAACATCGTGGCCAGAGTCGGTAAACCGCCGACATAGTCGCGAGCCGATAAAGCCAGATGCTCCTGTGATGAGAACTCTCATGGGATTCTCAGCCAACGCTTATACCAAGCCTGGTTCCAGCTGCGCATGGGCGGTGGCACGGCGTGGCCACACTCGGGCAAAACATTGTACTCGCGTGGGACTCCCGGCGCGAGTTGGTTGTAGATAATAATCCCCGAAACGTAATTACACACTGGATCCACACCGCCCATATTGATTTGTACCGGACAGCGAATGAGCGTGGCCATGTTGGCGCCATCCGTGTAGGCAAGCGACGCTTTGATGAGCGAGGCAGAAGTGGGATGATCTTCAAGAATTTGGGCATATTGCGTCTGATGGCCGCTGAGGGCGAGGAGCATCGCATCCCCATACGCACTGAAAGCAGTCACATTGGACGCGACACAAGCGATCCGTGGTTCAAGAGCTGCGAGTGCCAAGGCAAAAAGGCCGCCTTGGCTTCCACCCTCGGATGCGACGCGCTTGGGGTCGACTTCGGCGCGGGTGAATAGAAATTGAGCTGCGCGTAGGCAGTCCAAGAAGGCGAACCGGTAGTAGAAATTCTCCGGATCATCGATGTTCCAGAGAAGATGTTCCACGGGCGCTTGCCAATACTCGCGTGAAGGGCCATGGTTTCGCGGGTTCACGCTAAGGGTAATCACACCACTTGATGTTCGATCAATTGGTGGCTCCTCCGCACCATAGCCAGGCATAATGACGACCGCGGGATACGTTTTGCGTACACGCCCTTGAGCGTCAAAAGCATCACGGGGCACATAGTACCAGCAGACGATTCTTGTGTTGCCGATGGTGGGAAGGGTGACTTTGTGAAGGAGGCCGGTCGATGTGTCTTTGTCGGGGACGCGTTCCACAATGGGATCGAGTGGGACTTTCGCGAGATCGGCTTTAGCTTGGGTCCAATAGGTTTCAAAATCCGGTGGCGGCGGAAACGTCTTCTTCCCACGGTAGGCAATAAGGCGTTTGCCCTTCGGCATGGCGAGAGTTCTCCAAAGAAAGGCTGATCGTTGGTCACACGTCGACGTGGTCAATGCAAACTCGACCACTTGCGGTGTGTGGACCACTGGCGCTTCCAGACGAACAGAGGCTTGGGGCTGGATCAGCTTTTCCACTAGCAAGGTGCTTGTGGTCTCCGTGATGGCATAAATCCGTAGGCAAAGAGGTTCCGACGTGTTTGTTCCGGCTTTGGCGACAACAGCAGGGCGCCCATGCTTGACAGCAGGGTCCACCTCGAATTTCCATGCGGCAGCCGCAAATGAGGCAAACATGAGCAATCCCCCGACGAGAACCTGGTTCAACACTGTGGCGGTCCTTATCATTTTGCGAGCAGCGATTTCGGTCCGTGACGCAAGCATTTTGACGCAGGCAAGGCAATACAAAAAGGACTCCGGACGGAGGTAACCGTAAGGAGTCCCTGAATGGTCTGCAAATCGAAGCTTATTCGAATTTTTTGAAACAGACTGTAGCGTTGTGTCCGCCAAAGCCGAGGGAATTTTTGAGAGCGTAGACAATTTCCATTTCACGAGCTTTGTGGGGAGTGTAATCGAGGTCGCACTCCGGATCGGGATTATCTAAATTGATGGTGGGAGGCACCTTGTTTTCCTGGATGGCCTTGATAGTCGCGATAGCCTCAGCGGCTCCGGCGGCTCCGATGAGATGCCCGATCATCGATTTGTTGGCAGTGATTGCGATCTTGTAGGCATGCTCACCGAAAACGGTTTTGATCGCCTGCGTCTCCAGCTTGTCGTTGAGAGGAGTGCTGGTGCCGTGTGCGTTGATATGCTGGACGTCGGTGGGCGCAATGCCCGCCGTTTCGAGTGCCATCTTCATTGCACGGGCGCCGCCCTCGCCCTCGGGCGCCGGTGCCGTCATGTGGTAGGCGTCGTCTGTCAGTCCATATCCCACAATTTCGGCATAGATTTTTGCGCCACGGGCAAGAGCGTGTTCCAGCTCTTCAAGCACGATAATGCCAGCACCCTCGCCCATAACGAAGCCGTCACGTTTCGCATCGAACGGTCTGCTTGCTGCCTGAGGATTGTCGTTTTGTTGACTGAGCGCCCCCATGTTGGCAAAGCCAGCGATAGAGAGCGGCGAGATTGTGGACTCTGTGCCTCCGGTGATGATTGCCGTCGCGTCGCCGCGTTGGATGGTACGGAAGGCTTCGCCGATAGCATGAGTTGCCGAAGCGCATGCCGTGACGATCGTCGTATTCGGTCCCTTCGCTCCGAGGTAAATCGAGATGAGCCCGCTCGACATGTTGGGAATCATCTTCGGGATGAGAAACGGGCTCACACGCGACGGGCCGCGGCTCATGAGGATGGCATGCTGTTCTTCAATAGTCATCACGCCACCCATTCCGCAGCCAATAATCACGCCGACATCGAGCGGTGAGACCTTTTCCCAATTCAGGCCACTGTCTTGAAAAGCCTGACGTGCAGCCACTACGGCGAACCGACAGAAGTCGTCGATCTTTTTGATTTCTTTTTTCTCAAAGTGATCCTCGGCGTTGAAGTTTTTCACTTCTGCGGCAATTTTGACCGAATGGTTGGTGGTGTCGAACTTTGTGATATAACCGATGCCGCTTTTTCCGGCGAGCAAGTTGCTCCAAAATTCTTCAACGCTGTTGCCGATCGGGGTCACTGCCCCAAGTCCCGTCACTACGACCCGCTTTTTCATGGTGCAATGGTCCTTCCTGAAAAAATGCGGCGCTGGACTATGCGATCGCCCAACGCCGGCGTTTTCATTTCGGAGTTTGCAGAGTTGAAAGGGCGCAGAGGCACGCCTCAAGAAGGCGCGTTGCTACGCACCGACCTTATTCTTGATATAGTCAATAGCCTGACCAACAGTGGTGATTTTCTCAGCGTCTTCGTCAGGGATCTGGATGCCAAACTCTTCTTCGAGCGCCATCACGAGCTCAACGACATCCAGCGAATCGGCACCGAGATCATCGCGGAATGAGGACTCCGGCTTGACCTGGTCAACATTCTTGCCAAGGGCCTGCGCTACGATTTCACACACCTTCTGTTCGACGTTTTGCGACATTGCTTCCTCCAGCAAATGTTTTCCATCTCATACACGCTGTTGCCCGTATCAATAACGGACGCACCGGCATACAAGTGAAAGCGCTTTTTATTGCCTTCGAGGCGTTCCGGTCTTTAGGAGCACTTTGCGGTTGCACAACCAACGGATGGCCAGCTAGCCAGTCAACAAGAAATCGCACCCTTCTATGCTTAGATAGAGGCTTTTTTCGGGAGCGACAGCTATGTATACGTGGCTTATGCCCTGGCTTTACGTTGGCATGGTTGCAGTTCTTTATTTCGTTGTGGGGAAGAATCGCGAGCAGACGCGTGTGTGGATAAGGACTAGAACAAACACGTGGCTGGCCGTTGCCTTGATACTTGTCCTCCTGGGTGTCGCCGGAGTAATTTTCTGGCGTGCTCGATGGTTCCACCTCCTCTCGTGGGCAATCTGGGTTGGCGTGCTTGCATGGACCGTACACGGGGCTTTTTCTGCAGAGCCGGGCAAGGCAAGTAGGGACTTTCCCCCAGACGAGGACGGCCTAAGATCATAGCACAAACCTGACGGGCAATTTCGGCTTTCGTCACGAAGTGCCCATGAGTTTCAGGCGTTGGCATTTCGACGAGCGGTCCACGGGCGCAGAGGGTAGGGCAATGAATCACAGCCGGCCTCGGAAGAATGGTAATGGATCAATCGGGGTCCCGTTGCGACGCACTTCAAAATGCAGATGGGGTCCCGTCGAGGCGCCAGTGGAACCAACCTGAGCGATGTAGTCGCCACGCCGGACGTTATCGCCGACGTCGACCAGCAATTTTGAGCAATGGCCGTAAACAGTGACATAGCCGTTATGATGATCGATCATCACGCAATAGCCATAGCCACCCAACCAACCACTGTGGATGACGGTGCCGCTGTCCGCTGCGAAGATTTTGGTTCCGGTCCAAGAGGCAAGGTCGACGCCGGTGTGCATGCGGATTCCACCGCGGATAGGATGGCGACGGTATCCAAAGGGGCTACTGACGCGTTTGAAATTAGCGACAGGAAATGCGAAGCGGCCGCCAAGCTCCGTGCGTGAAAACGTAGAGGGAGCGGCGGGAGGCGTGGCCCAGGCGTCCCATCGTTGCGCGCTCGGCGGTGGGCCATAAAAAGACGGTGTGGTGGAACGCGGACGTCCTTCGATGTAAATATTGGGGCGGGGCAATGGAGTCCCCGGCAAGGGGATTTCGGGGACACGGAATTCCGGCGGGGTATAAGCGAGGTAGAATTGGCGTCCGTCCTTGTCGAGAAGGATGCGCATGGGTTCGACAGCGACAATCTGATAGCCGTAGAGGATATCGCCCGGCCGATAGAAGGCTTGACAACGGGCGTTGAGATCTTCAATGAGTGCAACAGCGCGATCCTGAAAGCTGGCTGTGCCGATCACGCGCACACGCAGATCGAGGGGCTCGGGCTTTGCGGCGGTGGCCAGAGGCAGCGGAACACACAAGTGCAACGCCAGTAGGCCTGCTAGCGCCCTTTTGCCTAACTTATGCATCTAGTGGCGATCGCTTCCTCGAAGTGATGGATGGTGTCTGGCCGAGCCAGCCTCTAAGTGCCCACAGTGTTCATGGATCACACTATCGTCGGCGCAAGAGGCGATAGACGACTCACGCACTCAATAGAAGACAACGCCGGGTTCATTCATCGCCAGGGCGCCAGCCTTCGTCGAGCTTTTGCAGCCATTCGGAACAATCCACAAGAATGTCGCGCGGCTTGGGTCCCACACTCGGCCCGACGATGCCGAGCTCTTCGAGCTTATCCATAAGGCGCCCTGCCCGTGCGAATCCGACACGCAGCTTGCGCTGGAGGAGACTCGTACTGGCCAAGCGGTGAGTGAGTACCACCCGAATGGCCTGAACGATGAGCTCTTCGTCGATGGGATCGGTGTCATCGGGCAGTGAGCGTGTGTCAAGACGACGCGAGATGGCCCCCGACGCAAGGGAGGTGGGTTTTGATGCGGCCAGCACTTGCTCAGAGCTTTCTTCCTCACGCCAATCGTCGTCGGAGGAGTCGGTCTCTTCTTCCTCGATGAACGTTGTCTTCCAATATTGGGGCTCTTGCTGCTCACGCAGGTAATTTGTGAGACTTTCGACTTCTGCATCGCTTGCGTAGCATCCCTGGAGGCGAATGGGTTTTTGTCCGCCGCCAGGGGCGAAAAGCATATCTCCGCGCCCAAGAAGGTTTTCAGCGCCGTTGGCATCGAGAATGGTGCGGGAGTCGACTTTTTGTGCGACTTTGAAAGCAATGCGGCAGGGAAAATTGGCTTTGATAATACCCGTGATAACGTTGACGGAGGGGCGTTGTGTGGCTACGACGAGGTGCATTCCAACGCCCCGCGATTTTTGCGCCAAAAGAACGATTGGATCCTCGATTTCATTGCGTGCTGTCAGAATGAGATCAGCCAGTTCGTCAATGACGATAACGATGTAAGGCATGAAGTCGAGGTTCTGACCTGCTGCAGAAGAAGTGTGGGCACTGGAGCGCACAAAAGAGTTGTAGGCGGCAATATTGCGCACGCGGAGCGCGGCTAGTTTTTCGTAGCGCGACTCCATTTCATAGACCGCCCACTTCAGGGCTGCGGCTGCGCCTTTTGCGTCGCACACGACGGGCGCCAGGAGGTGCGGAATGTCATGGTACATGTTGAGCTCGACGCGCTTAGGATCAATCATGATGAATTTTACTTCGTCGGGCGGCATGCGGAAAAGGATCGAGCAGATGAGCGAGTTCAAACAGACGGACTTGCCCGATCCGGTAGCACCTGCGATAAGTAGGTGCGGCATGGAGGCCAGATCGCCGATGTAAGGTTCGCCGGTGGTCGTGACGCCGAGGGCGAGCGCTAACGGCGATTCGTGTTCGCGGAATTGACGGCTCTCGATAACCTCGCGCAAGCGCACCAGGCGCCGATGTTTATTGGGAATCTCGAAGCCGACCGTGTCTCGGCCCGGTATGGGGGCGATAATGCGGAGACTTTCGACTTTCATTGCGCGGGCGATATCGGCTTCGAGCGAAGTGATCCTCGATATTTTTACGCCTGGGGCGGGCTTGACCTCGATCCGGACAATAGTGGGGCCACACTCGATGCGGGCCACGCTCACCTCGATTCCAAAGTTTGCAAGCGCCTGGACAAGTACTTCAGAGAGTTCGGTAACTTCGTGCTCATTGACGACGTCGCCGGAGCGCTGCGGTGCCTGAAAAATGCTAAGTGGCGGCGGTTCATAAACTTTTGGCGTCAAAGGCAGTTGCGCGGCGGGGTGTTTCGCAAAAACCGCGCTGAGCAAATCTTCGTTCTCGGCTGCTTCAGCGACTAAAGGCTCCAGGCGAACTTCACTGGCAGGGACGGGGACAGTGCGAGCTGGTTCTTCCTTCTCTACGGACGGCGCTGAGGCTAAGGGGTCTGCCTTTGCAACTGGTTCTGTTTCAGTGAGCACGCCCGACGATGAGGGCTGTTCGCCCGGTCCATCGGTCCAAGCTGATCCTCCCCCACGACGCCACACACGAGCAAGGCGTGTGAGCATCGACTCGCGCGTCGCATCGGATTCCTCCACCCTATCGAGAGACTCCTCCTCCTCGGCTTCGAGAACAGGCGTCTTCGTCTGTGCGGCCTCTTTCCGTGGAGCAATGTCTTGGCTGGAGGCGGCTGCAACTGGAGGGTCACTCTCGATATCAGCTTCGTCGTCTGCGCCATCGGAGCGATGCATGAGGGACAACCGCGAGAGAAGGCCGTCGGCAAGAACACGCGCAACTTGACGTGTGTGGATGTTCGCCGCCACAATGAGGCTGACTGCTAAGAGGGTCGAGAAGATGAGATAGCAGCCGCCCACACCTAGGAGATTTCGCAAATCGAGGCATTCACGATGGACAAGGAAATTGCCCAGGGCCCCGGCGACGCGGAATCCCTCCTGCTTGGTGAAATCCACATCTGCGTACGGAATAGCCAAGAGCGCACAAAGAAAGACGATGGCAAAGAATCCGCCAGCCACACGAGCTGGAACGTGGTGCCACCTGCGGCGGCGCCAAAATGAAATGCCCCACAGAAGCGTGAGCAGCACCGGCACATACGCGACATATTTGCCAAAAATGAAGCTGAGTAAGTCGTAAACTTTCTCGCCGAGCGCTCCCATGAGATTGCCCGTAGCCGAGTGGGTGGCAAGGGAAAGAAGAAGAAAAATCCCAAAAAGGATGATGATGATGGCTAACACGTCATCAATGACTTCGGGTCGGAGACCGAGGACGTTATTCTCGCGTCGCGTATCGGCGCTGTTCATTTGTCGAACCCTCCACTAGTCACGTTGAGCAGCCACCGCCAAGCAGCTACTCGTCCACAGGAGCCGCTCCCACGCACTCTTTGCGCAGAAATCGGGTTCTGAGCTCATTTTGATGCTCCGCCGCCTGACGCGACGTCAACGAGAAAGCGCCTCGATCACTGTTGAGGCTCAGCTTGGGAGGACTGTT
Source organism: Candidatus Sumerlaeaceae bacterium (assembly GCA_049968255.1). Lineage (GTDB taxonomy): Bacteria > Sumerlaeota > Sumerlaeia > Sumerlaeales > Sumerlaeaceae > DRVG01. The sequence continues at coordinate 40,044 of JBMFRB010000006.1, forward strand.
CCACCTGCGATTGTTGATTCGCGCTCGCGGTCGGCTCGTCGTGCGTAACGATCTGTTCGGTCGCCGAGCTTGGAGCTGACAGTGCTCTCACGCTATCGATTGCCTCGAGCATGTCCGCCAGAGTGACGGGCTTGCGCAGTATCGCTGCGAAACCAGCTGCGTAAATCTCTTGATCCGTGGCCTCGGTACCAGTCACGCATATCGCCGGCACGGAAGAGAAGCTACTGTAGGCGCGGAGTCGGCGAATGAATTCGAAGCCATTCATGCCGGGCATATCGAGATCGGCGACGATGATTTCTGGGCGCACGTCTTTGAGCCACAGAAGAGCTTCGCGAGCGTCAGTATAGGAAAACACAATGTGATCGAGGGCCTTGAGAAAATTCTCGATGACCCGCACCGCATCGGGGTTATCGTCCACGAGCAGAATTCTCATAGCTGGCCCACCTCGCTATTGAGTGGGTCTTGAGGAGAGTATTGTCTCCCAGGACCAAACGAAGGGATGTGTAAAATCGTTTTTATTTTCAACCACAAAATGGATCGCGCGAAAGCAGTCTGATAAAAGTAAGCTTATGGGCTCAGGCAAGGGCGCGTCTTTCTCTTTTCTCATAATAGAAGGGCAGGGCTCGGGGTACTGAAGTGTGATGAAAATGTAGGTTCACGGGACTAAAGAATGAAAACATTGTCGGCATTTGCAGTGGTGGGGATCCTCGCAGTCACGGGGGTCAATGCTGCGCGGGAAGTGACAACAGAACCTGCTGAACGGCCACAGAGAAAAAGCATCGCCGTCGCTTCCGCACAGTCTGCGAGACGGGGGGAAGAGATCCTCAGGGCACTTGAGAACCGTTATGCGCAGGTCACAACGATTAAGTGCCCTTTTACGCAGACTACGGTCGACCAAACTTTTGGTGAAAAAATTGAATCGCGCGGCGCATTTTATCTCCGCAAGCCGAGCCGTCTGCGTGTGGAATACGAGCCGCCCGATGCCACAACCATCCTTGTCGTGGATGGGTACACGTACCGATACATTCCGAAACTCAAGCAGGTGGAGCGGTACCGAATCGATCAATCGAACCCGATAGTTCAGACGAACTATATGCTTCTGGGTTTCGGTGCGGCAACAGAGGATGTGTTACGCGCCTACAAGGTGTCCGTGCGCAGCACCGAGGGCGAGCAGGCGGGCGGGAAAACCTGGGTTGTCCTTACCCCGCGCCAACCTCACGATGCGGCATTCAAGAGCATTGAAATGCTCGTGGATGACGGGCGTGCGGCTCCGCTGGAATTTCGAGTCACGCAGTTGGATGGAACTAAGGCTACCGTACGGCTCGACCTGGAGAGGCTAACCTTGGATCAACGCATGGACGAGCGAATGTTCCGACCGTCGTTTCCGCCGGATGCACAAATTGTGGACATGCGTTGAAAGTTAGACGTTGACCAAGTTGGCCCTACATCCGCAGATTGTACGAAAGCGCAAATTGAAGAAGGTTGAGACCATGCGAAAAGCGTTGCAGGTGGGAGTGTGGGCGCTATGCGTTCTTGCTGTAACGAGCTGCGCAACGGTCACTCCCCCATCGCGAACATTGCCGAGCTACATCAAGCGCATCTATATTCCGGAATTGCGTAACACGTCGCGGCTGCCGGGAGCGCAGGCAGAATTGACACCGCTGGTGGTGGATGAGTTTCTCGCCGACGGACGCCTGGACGTTGTGCAAAACGAACGCGCTGATGTTCGTCTCGAAGGGCGCATCAAATCGTTTCGGGACTATTCAAGTGCGACTGCAGGCGATCGTTTTCCGCTGGTTAATACCATGGAAATGGAGTGCGTGATCGAGCTGTGGGATCCATATGACCGCGACCGCGTGATCCCGATTGCCCGCTACCATGTGCCGGCAGTGATCCAGTACTTTAGCGACACTCGGCGTAGCATCGAGGAGACGCAGACCGAGGCGCGAGAACGACTGATGCGTCAAATGGCAAAGAACATTGTGAACACGGTTCTCACTGGTACACCGGAGTCACCAAAGCCTCTCGAGCAGAAGGCGGTCGAAAAATTTCGAGCGCGTGAAGGCACCAAGCGGCACGAGCCCGTTCTTACGGTGCCGCGCTTTCCTCAACCGCTCCAGGATAACAAATAACTTGCTAAGTTCGAGAAGGCTGATCGAATAAAGCTTCAACCGCACTGTCGTGACTACGATTGCCCAGCAACTCGTGGAAAACATTAGCTATGCCACCAACGAACGACTCGCGGTGCGATCTGCATTGCCACAGCACAGAATCCGACGGCACGCTTACTCCGCGGGAATTAGTCAAGCTAGCTCGCGAACGCGGTTTGCGGTCGTTGGCCCTGACGGATCACGACACCATCGCTGGCATCGAGGCAGCAAGGGCGGCGGGCAAAGAGTTTGGTGTTCGTGTGCTCTCGGGCGTTGAGATCAGCGTCGAGTATGCCGCCAAGACCGTGCACATGCTTGGTTATTGCTTTGATTCGGGTGCGGAGCTCCTGCGGGCGGGCTTGGATAAACTCGTCGGTGGTCGCAATGAGCGAAATGCAAAAATCGTGGCACGCCTAAACGAGCTTGGTCTTCATATCACGCTTGAAGAAATCGAAGCAGAGGCTGGTGGCAAGGTGGTGGGGCGGCCTCACATCGCGCGAGTTCTTCTCAAGCACGGCTATGTGGCGACGTGGGAAGAGGCATTTGAAAAATATTTGGCACGCGGAGCGGCTGCGTATTTCGAGCGGTTGCGTTTCACGCCTGTGGACGCAGTGGCGCTTATCCGCGAGGCAGGCGGAGTCGCCGTGCTGGCGCATCCGAAATTTGTGGCATTGCACGAGGATGAGACACTTGAGGACGTAGTGCGCACGTTAGTGGAAGCTGGTCTCGACGGCATCGAGTGTTTTTACACGGATCACACGCCGGAAGAAACGGCCCAGTACTTAGAGCTTGCTCGGCGCTATGGTCTCATCGTTACGGGTGGCAGCGATTTTCACGGTAGTGTGAAACCGGAAATTGCACTTGGGACTGGCAAGGGCGACCTGGTTGTTCCTGATGCCTGCGCAGACGCCCTGCTTGAGCGAGCGAGCCAGCGTCGGGCCTAGCACTGCTTTTAGAGCAGGTGTGGATAGCGCTTTTCGATTTCGTGGAGTGCTTTTTCGAAATCGTCTACACGGGCAAGATCGTACCAAAATCCCTGCAGAGGAACAGCCCGCACGCTATGGCCGGCTTCGATAGCGGCATTGATGAGGTCCGTCATGTCGAATGGCTGTCCTCGGGGAATAAGCTCACGCACTCGTGGCGACAACGCGTACACGCCAGCATTGAAGCGATAGGAGTGCATTGGTTTTTCCACTATTTTGACGATTTGATCATTTATTATTTCGACAACACCATAGGGAATGGGAACCGTTGCTTCGCGGATAGCCACGCTCATGGCAGCGCCTGCTTTTTTGTGATCTTCGAGAAACTGCGCATAGTCGAGTTCGGCGATAATGTCGCCATTGGTCACCAGGAAGGCCTCTGCGGCGAGGTCATCGAGAAATGCGAGTGCGCCAGCCGTACCGAGTTTCGTTGGATCGACAAAATAACGGATGCGTACCCCGAACTGAGCTCCATCTTGAAAAAAAGCACGGATAAGGTCGCTCTGATAGCCAAGGGCCATGATAATGTCGTGAATGCCGCATTGAGCAAGGCGTTCGAGGATGAGCTGGGCGACGGGCTTGCGGCCGATGGGAAGAAGCGGCTTGGGAATGGTACGCGTGAAGGGGCGCAGACGCAGCCCTTCGCCGCCAGCCATGATTACTGCGACTGGCATTGGCTTTTCCTCACTTTACGATGTGGGCAGGGCGAGAGCATGGAGCCATTCCTCGCTCAGATATTGTAAATATCGGTGCGGTAAGCCGCGAGATTGTCCCCGATCCAGTCAACCGTTCGGCGCAATCCCTCTTCGAGCCCTACGGTAGGGCGCCAGCCAAGATCTTGCTGAGCGCGCGCACTGTTGCAGATGAGGCGCGCCACTTCGCTGGCTGGGGGTCGTATGCGCGTGGGGTCGAAAATAATGGGGATCTCCTCGCCGATGATTTGCACGATTTTGTCTGCCAGCTCGCCGACGGATATTTCCTGTCCAGTCCCGATGTTGTAGGTACGTCCTTCGATGGAGGGCGTCGACGCAATGCGAATGAATCCCTCAACCGTATCAGCGACGTAGGTGAGATCGCGAGTGGGATGCATGGCACCGAGGAAAATCTGGCGGCGCGTGAGAGCCTGCGTGATAATAGTAGGGACGATGGCGCGGGCTGATTGACGTGGGCCAAAAGTGTTGAATGGGCGCAGTGTGACGACCGGCAGGTCATAGGAAAGGTGGAAACTCTGCACGAGCATGTCGCATGCGATTTTGCTGGCTGCGTAGGGTGATTGTGCTTGTAGGGGATGCTCTTCGTCAATGGGGATGGTGCGGGCGGTGCCGTAAACCTCGCTAGAGCTTGTGTGGACAACGCGCGCGACTTTGTGGCGGCGCGCGGCCTGAAGCACGTTGAGTGTAGTCTGGACGTTGTTCTCCACGACATGCTCGGGACGCAAATAAGAATAAGGAATGGCAATGATGGCCGCGAGGTGGAAGACAATCTCCTGCCCCTCGAAAGCTTCGTCCAGTCCATCCGATTCGCGCAAATCACCGAGCACAACGCGGATGCGCTGCTGCTCATGAAGCCCGAGACGATCAAGCAATCCGCGCGCCCCCAAGGCGTTGTAGTGAACAAACGCCGTGACATCGGCGCCTAACTCCACGAGTCGCTCAACAAGATGGCTACCGATGAAACCGGCCGCGCCTGTGACCAAAACTTTTCTACCTTTCCAGAATTCACTCATGGTTTTGTCGCTCCAGATGCCTTGGGTCGGATTTCCCACAGGTAACATGCTTTTATGCCAAGAATGTCACGAGGAAGGAAGAACTTTTTGCCACGCATTTTAAACTCGTAGTAGCCAGAAAGGTGGTCTATGACATAGGGGTCGTTGAGGGTGGTGAAAATTGGAAAGCGGTTAATGTTGGGCTCGATGATGCCTTCTCGCAGCGCTTGTGCGTACTCGGCAGGGGATCGAGGGACTTGGGGCCAGAATTTGATCCCGTATTTGCGGAGCTGCTCGGCAGAAAAGAAGCTTTTGTACCAGCTGCTTGAGATGAAGTTGCCGCCGAAGACAAAGACGTCTGTCCGTTCCTTGCGGACGATCTGTCGATACCATGAGCAAAAACTGTCGGAGTCGGCAGTGGTAATCAGAATGGAGTTCTCTGGCATTTCGGAAACTTTTTGAGGTAACAGAAAATAGCTATAGAGCTCGGGCTCGTCGTTGCGACTTTGATCGCACACTTCGAGATTCATAAGAAAAAAAGCAGCCGGTATGGCACAAAGTACGTAGGCATGTTCTGCGCGTGGGCCCAGATGTTTCGAGAGGAGTGGAAAAAGGAAGCGAACTACGGCATGGACAATTCCCACGAAGGCTGAGAGATAGAGGAACCAAAAGGGAAACAGCGTGTAGTCGCTGATGTCTGCGATGTTATAAAGCAGCACGACGAGGAAATTGAGCCCTGCTATCGTTGCTGCCGCAATCGCAGAAAATCGCTGAGCGCGCCACCACTCGACGCAGCCGTAGATTGCTAGAATAAAGACAGCCAGCCCGGTAGCGAAGGCGGCCTCTGTTGGGCGAAAATACTCGCGATTTTCAAGGATGAGATACTCATCAAGCCGCACTGGGAACGCCTGGGCGGCAAGGTCGCCTACGAGTTGCCAGAGAATAAGGGACTCGTGGCGCAGCCATGGCCAGATCATGATGGGTAGACCAGGGGCCAAACGCATGAATCGCTGTCCGATGTACACGGAACCACTGACGTGCTTCCAGAAATTCTCCCACGTTACGCAGTAGCCCCAGTTGATCGGCGGATGCGCCGCTGCACGAAGTGGAATATAGAGATAACTGAGTAGGGTGGCTGCGATTATACCGGCAGCCAACAAAAATGTTCGGGCGGCAAGGCTGGTTCGCCACTTGTGCCACCCCCAAGCAGCCATTATTGCCAAAGGTGCAACGAAAGCAAAACTTAGCCGATGGTGGGCCAAGCCTAAGCCAAACCAAAGCGTTGCCCACAGAAATGTCCGTGGCCGTTGTTCTCGCGCGAAACTCTGGGCGGCTAGGAGAAAGCTAACGGCAAACACCATGTGGAGGGCATAGACTTCGGCGACGGTTGCATTTTCCCAAATCATCTTGAGAAATGCTGTGGTCAGCGCACCGGTGACACCACCAAGGAGAAGGGCCTTGTGTGGCCATCGTGGAAAAGCGTCGGCAAAGAGTCGATAGACAAAGATGGCCGTAAGTCCTGCGCTGATTGCTGCTGCCACCGCGCTAAACAAATTGCCCATGAGCATGGGCTCACCCAGCGGGATGAGCAGCCACAGGTGCAGGAGCATCATATAAAGCGGATAGCCGGTTGGGTGGGGAATGCCGAGAACATAGGAAGCGGTGACGAGCTCGGGCCCATCCCCAAAGGTGAGACCGGGAGCCAACGTGCGCAAATACGCAAGGAAGGCGATGGCTGTGACGGTGAGAAAAATGCCGCGGGTGCGCCCCGGCGCGACACAAGACTGAGCCTTGGTGGGCTCCGCAGGGGTAGTGGTGTTGTTTGGAGACATGGGGTTTTTGTTTGTCGCGAGTTTCATTGTTGGCTTGTCTGTGTGGAGGTGGTTTCGACGAGATTTTGGACGCGGCCCGATCTGGCGCGAGGGCTTTGTGTCGGATCTGCAGGTATGGGTAGCCTGCGCCGTTTCAAATCATCGAACTCTTCTTGCGTTCTCAGGCCGTCAACAACGTAGAGGTGCGTTGAGAACAGTTGCGGCGAATAGCGCAATACCCAACCGAGAGGGTTCTGATTGAACATGGGATTGACCATGATGTCGTCCATCAATGGGTAGACCGTTGTGTCGAACGAGGCCGCATAGCGCATGTGATAAAAGTAAGTAAGGATCGCCGCGAGATAGTCGGCCATTTCGTCGCCACCGTAGGCGTTGCCGATAATAACGTAACTGCCTGGCGGGATAATTTTCGGAAGTGGTTGTTCCGGACGCTGGGGCAGAAACTCGAAGACGGAGTGAACGGGGCGTTTGCTCCAGTAGGAGAGTTTCACACACCCCAGACTGAGGAAGTTGCCATAGCGCTCATTCGACAAAACCATGGCCTCTTTCGGTATGCGCTGTCGAACAAAGTCTGCAGCAGCACGTTGGTCGCCAAATGATTGGCGCTGAAAGATGAGCACTGCTGAGCTGAAGACGACCAAGTAAGCGAGAGCCAGTGATAAAACCGCGGTGAAGAGCCAGGGGCGCCCTTGAGCTGCCCATTTGTCCTCGAGGTAACTGGCGCCCGCGCCGGCCACCGCGATTGCAGCTGGAAAGATGGGCATAAGATAGCGATACTGGAAGGAGCCGAAGATGCTCTGGAGGATGAGGAGCATCCCGCCCCACAATGACCAAAGCAAGAGAAAGTGTCGACGCGAGCCCACGCGCCAATCTACGCGCATGATGCCGACAACTCCGAAGAGAAAGATCGGCCAACCGAGATAATAGGGGAAAATGAGGAGGAAGCTCTCAGCGAGATTTAGCCAGGCGAGAAGTGTTGCCACCCATTGGCCACTCGATCGCTGGGCAAATTGAGTTTGGTGAACAAATCCGTGCAGAAAGATCCACGCGGGCAGGGCAAGCCAGACGAGACTGGAGACAAGGGTGCGCCAGGGAATTCGGCGCCGGCGCGTTAAGAAGATTAGCGACTCGACGGCAACGAGAATGGCGAGAAAAGCGCCCTGATAGCGCGTGAGCGCACTGAGGGCAGCCAAAAGCGAAGCGAGGGCCAGATAACGATCGGCTTTCTCCGGCGCGCGCTTTTCCTCATACACTTTTAACAGAGCGAGAAGGGAAAGAGCACTGAGGGTGAGAAAAAGGGTATCGGTCATCACATGCAGCGACCAACGCAAGATCAGAGGACACAGGGTAAACAGCAGGGCGGAGAAGCGAGCTGCGCAAGGACGAGCGAGTCTGACCGTGAACAGATAAATCGGGATAAGCGCAAGTGTGCCCGCGACAGCGCTCACAATGCGGCCAGCAAATTCACGTGAGCCGAAGTACGGCTCGAGCCAAAAGGCCAGCGCTCCGTAAAGCGGTGGATAAAGCCCTGCCTTATTTTCAAAGACGGTAAGCTGGAGAATGCCGTCGGTATACTCGCCCTGGTTTATGTTGATAAGCCATAGCCGCAGCGCAAGATTCGCGACGAGAAAACCGGCAAGATAAAGCCAGTCAGCAAGACGCAGCTGTGGAGAGCACATCGTGGTTGAGCAGGAACCGTTAGTGGACACAGATGGCAATGCAGCGGACTGGTGGGCCATCGGGCTCAGCGCTCATCCAGTTTTTTTCGATAGTCACACGCAGAGAGGAATTCGGTTTTCAATTGCTCTGGATCGCTAGCATGAACTGCGAGAAGCTGTTGGAAGGCTTTCTCGAACGTCGAACACGCACGCTCGATTTCGTCCCGGTTCTCGGAACAAATGTCCTGCCACATCTGCGCACTGCCGCACGCAATCCGTGTGGTATCACGGAAGCCGTTGCCGATAATACCTCTGACAAGGTTTTGATCCTCATTGAAAGACTCAACAGCGCGGACAAGTGCCACGGCCACCATGTGAGGAAGATGCGACACTAGCGCTACTAACATATCATGACGCTCGGGACGCGCAATCGCGAGACGACATCCGAGTGCTTGCCACCAAGCCGCAATTTTTGCGACGGCCTCCCGCGGCATGCGTGGCGTCGGCGTGATGAAACAATTTGCGTTTTCAAAAAGGTCTGCCTTTGCGTTGCTCATGCCGCTCAGCTCGGACCCAGCCATCGGATGCGAGCCCACGAATATCCCAGGCGATGGCGCACACTTTTCTGCAGCTTCAATGATTGAGGCTTTTGTCGAGCCTACGTCGGTGATCAAGGCCCCGCTTTTCACATGCGCCATGACCACTGGCAAAGATTCGATAATGTGACGGACAGGCGTGCAGAGGATCACAAGGTCGGCGTCGGCTACGCCTTCGGCAGGGTCGGTGGAAAACGAATCAATCGCTCCTGCCTCCTGAGCCCGCATGAGGGTTTCTGCGCTGCGGCCGATCCCGATAATCTGATCAACGAGTTGCCGTTGGCGAGCAGCCAATGCGATGGAGCCGCCTAGTAGTCCGACTCCGTAAATCGCCAGCTTTTGGAAGTGCGGCTGTTTCATCGTCCGTTAGCTTTTTGCTCCTTCGGCCACCCATCGCCCAATTGCCTGGGCAATGGGCCGAATGGCCTCCATGAGCTTTGTAAATTTTGTGAATTTCAAGGACTGGGCGCCATCGCTGAACGCACGCTCGGGATTCGGATGCACCTCCACCATGAGGCCATCAGCGCCGCAGGCCACAGCCGCGCATGCGAGTTGCGTGACGTAGCGCCAGTCACCCGCAGCATGACTGGGATCTACGAAAACCGGCAGGTGTGTTTTTTCGTGGAGGACAGGGACGGCGGCGATATCGAGCGTGTTGCGTGTGGCGGTTTCGAATGTGCGGATACCTCGCTCGACGAGTACGACATGAGGGTTCCCCTGGGAGATCACGTATTCGGCTGACATGAGAAGCTCTTTGATTGTCATGCTCATGCCACGCTTGAGAAAGACTGGTTTATCGTATTTACCCACTTCGCGCAAGAGGTTAAAGTTTTGCGCATTGCGTGCGCCAATTTGAAAAGCGTCAGCGAAGCGGTAAACCAGTTCCACTTCGCGGGTGTCCATGACTTCGGTCACGATGGGGAGACCTGTTTCCTGGCGCGCCTCATTGAGCATCCGTAGTCCCTCTTCACCGAGACCGCAGAAATCGTAGGGCGATGTACGTGGCTTGAAAGCCCCACCGCGAAGGATTTTCGCGCCCGCGTCGCGGACAGCCCGCGCGGTTTGGAAGAGCGTATCGTTGGGTTCGACGCTGCAGGGACCGGCAACGACAATGACCTCATCGCCACCGATCTCCACTTCTCCCATCTTGAATCGTGTTTTTTCGGGGCGGAAACTTTTGCTTGCGAGCTTGTAGGGCTCGAGAATGGGCATCGCCGATTCAACGCCGGGTATCGCAAGGAAAGGAATGTCCTGCAGCTTTGTCTCATCGCCGATGCAACCGATGATGGTGCGCTCGGTGCCCCGAGAAATGTGGGCGCGAAGCCCTTTTTCGGCAATGATGTCGACAAGATGCTGGATCTGTTCCTCGGTTGCGTCAGGGCGTAGTACAATGATCATTTTGCTTACTCGTCTTTCTCGTTGTGTGTTTAGGTCGTGAAGTGTGAAGCTTTCCTGCCCACTGGCATGAGTTCTCCCTCATCACCCAAACGGGATCACGTGATCGTCGTCTGGGTCACGAAGCAGGTCATTGTAGCCATGTACAGCCGGAGCGGAAGCGTCTTGCAGGCGAGCAATGGCTTCTGCAATTTCGTTCACAGCAATCTCGCGTGCCGCCTCGTTGCCGAGCTGGCGCCGATAATCCTTGGCTTTCTCCCTAAATTGGTGAGCAGCAAGGAAGGCGATCTGACTGGCGGCGATCAAAGTTTCAGCCGGCCCGAGTGACAGTGCCTTGAAGGCTTCGACGGCGCGCTGAACGCTGGTCAGATCAAGGTGCTCGTGATGCTCGTCACGTTGTTCGTTGGGTTCCGTCATCGCGAGACTTCAACCTGAATGTCGCCGGTTTGCGACGCAGCCGAGCCGGCCGTCTTCGGAGCACTCAAACTGCGTGTTACGGTTTTACCAAGGTCCTGGACTGCCTTGGCGAGATCGCGAATCGCGGCGGCTATTTCGCGGTTGGCCGCGGCCACTTCCGAAGTGGCATTCGCTACAGCAAGGTCCTGGACCGTTGCTACATTTGAGGTATCAACGGGTGCACTTTTGCCCGGATTAGCAAAGCCGCTGATGCGAGTGGGCATCTCCTGCGCGTACGCGGGCGTGAGAACGCTTGATGCGCGCCATTGCGTCCCAGCAACCAACAGGCCGAGGAAAAATGCAATCACGGTAAGGATGAAGTTAGTGTACCAGGTTTTCGAAAAATAGGCTTTCATGGCTTACCCTTTGCATTGAAGATGATGGTTAACGGAGGTAGTAAGACAGGGTTTCAATTTCAATAGCTAAGTCGACGTATTGGACGCGCACGTGGGCGGGCACACGAAGGTGGACGGGGACAAAGTTGAGAATGCCCGAGATGCCGGCCGCAACGACACGTTCAGCAACGTCTTGTGCAACCTCTGCGGGAACCGTGAGAATCACGATGTCAATCTCGGCGGCCTGGAGGCGCTCCTCGAGAGAGTCCATAGAAAAAATCCAAACCCCACCGCGCTCAGTGCCGATTTTGTGAATGTCCGTGTCGAACGCCATGACGATGCGGACTCCATGGCGTGCAAAGCCACCGTAGGACATGAGGGCAGAGCCAAGATTACCTGCTCCCACAATGGCCACACGAACTTCGCGGTCAGTGCCCAAGATGTGCTCAAGGTTGCGCAGTAAATCGCTGACAATATAACCAACACCGGGAACGCCGAACTGGCCAAAGTAGGCGAGGTCCTTGCGCACCTGAGCGCTCGTGAAACCAAGACTTTCTGCCAAAGCCTGCGAAGAGACACGCGGGATGCCGTTCATCTCCATGTTGCGCAAGACACGAAGATAGAGCGACAGGCGCTTGATGACTTTTTTGGGGATTTGCTCGATGCGTGCCCGGCGGACATCCTGACGCAACGGTTTGCGGCGCGCGGTGGAGCTGGCGGTTACCGTCTCAGGACTTTTGCGCGACTTTTTCATCGCTCGTAGTCATGCACTCCGTGTTGTCTCCATCGTCTCGGGTGACCTGTGCGAAAATAGATGATAGACTGTTGTGTCTGGGCAAGATAATTCGCGTTTCACACTTGAGACAAACGGCTGCAGACGGTAGCTGTTGGAAATAATGAGCTGCGAGATGCTCAAGGATTTGGCGCAAAACATTCTCGAGAAAATTCCGCGCCGCCAAGGCCTTTACGCAGACGTGCGCGTGGTGTGGCGGCGCCACGAGCGACTGAAGCTTGCGAATTCGCAGCCGGACTCGTGCGTGGCGGAGGAGGATTTTGGCGTCGGAGTTCGTGTGTGGCTTGCCGGGCATTGGGGCTTTGCAGCAACCAGTAACGTCAGAAGTGACGCAATTGATATAATGATCAGCAAGGCTTTGGCCTCGGCAGGTTCTGCCGCTTACATTTGCGTTCAGGGGCAGCCATTCCGCGCGCCGGCCCCTGTGGTGGCTGATACGGAAACAGTGGTGCGTGTGGCTCCTTCTAGCATCTCGTGGGAGGAAAAACTGGCGCTTCTTGAAGCAGCGTGTAAGACGATGCAAGCCGAAAAGCGGGTTATTCGCGCCGAGGCGTCGCTAGAGATTTTCAAAGAGTCGAAAGCGTTTGTCTCAACTATCGGAAGTGTAATCACACAGACGACGGTTCATTGCGGTGGGGGAATTTCTGCGTACGCTGGCGTGGGCAACAATGTGCAGATACGCTCCTATCCGGCGCATTTTGGCGGGAATTATGGCGCCGCCGGCTACGAATTCATCGAGGCGTTGGAGCTTGTCAGGCATGCACCGCGCGTCGCGGCGGAGGCCGTTGAACTCTTGCATGCTCCGGTGTGCCCCCGCACGAACACCACCATCATCTTGGAAAGCGGCCAGTTGGCGCTGCAAATCCACGAAAGTATCGGCCACGCGGTGGAGCTCGACCGCATTCTCGGCCACGAAGCTTCCTGCGCGGGAACGTCATTCGTGACGCCCGATATGATAGGGAATTTTCGCTATGCTTCGCCGCTGGTGAATGTGACGGCGAACGCTACCGTGAGACAGGGACTAGGTTCCTTTGGATTTGACGACGAGGGTGTTCCGGGACAAGCTGAGGCTGTCATCAGGAATGGGCAGCTCGTGGGAGTGCTAAGTTCTTGCTCGACGGCACCTACGATAGGGCGCGAATCCTCCGGCGCTATGCGCGCGGATGGATGGAGGCACTTCCCTTTGGTGCGCATGACAAACATCAACCTCGAGCCAGGCGAATGGACGCTTGCTGATCTCATCGCCGATTCGGATGAGGGACTGTGGCTCGAGACGAATCGAAGCTGGTCGATTGATGACAAGCGGCTGCATTTTGCGTTTGCCACGGAAGTTGCGCGCGAGATTCGCAAAGGCAAATTAGGCAAACTCTATCGCAATCCGGTTTACTTCGGAACTACTCCGCGTTTTTGGCGCAATTGCGACGCGGTGTGCGGCGTGCAAGAGTGGCAACTGTGGGGCGTTCCTCGTTGCGGCAAGGGCGAGCCCATGCAAATCGCGCATGTTGGACATGGGTGTGCTCCCGCGCGCTTTCGCAACGTAGAAGTGGGGGGCATCGCATAACGATGGCGCTCGAGAAAACCATCAACTTTTTATCGGATACGCTGAGCAGTTTGCACATGGAGAGCTGCGAACTTCTTTACGAAGAGGAACGGCGTGGCTTGACACGCTTTGCGCGGGACCAGATCCATCAATCCGCGGAAACCGAAGTCAGGGGTTTGACGGTGCGTTGCATCGAGGATGGGCAGGTGGGTTTGGTGAGAACAACGTGTTTCGATCGGGAAACACTGATGCGCGCCGCCAAGCAGGCTGTGGCGATGGCCCGACAGCTTTCTCCGGCAACCGTGCCCAAAACTCTGCCGGCCGGACATTGCAGCAACTTTCAGGGCGCTCACGACGAACAGACGGCGCGTGTTCAGCCATTCGAACGGGCGCAGCTTGTTCGCAATATGCTCGACTGGAAAGGCAAGACCCGCAGCCAGCTCTCGGGGTCGGTGATGACCAGTCGCCAGACGATGTGTGTAGTCAGCACGCGCGGCATGCGGGTATTCGAGGAACGCACACGGGTAGACGTGAACCTTGTGGCGGAGGGACCAAATGGCACGGGACGCAGCTACTGGGCCGGCTGGCGAATGAGCGATGTGCCTTTGCGACGCCTTCTGGACGAGGCTTTGGCCGAAGCAAGCACGAAATCACGACGAGGGAAAAGCGTTGATGGCCGATGTCGGGTGGTTCTCGATTATCTGGCGGCGGGACAACTTCTGGGATTTCTTGGCTATCTGGGATTCGGCGCGAAATCATTTATCGAAAAGTGTTCATTCCTTGTCGAGGAACTTGGAAAGCCCGTGGCTGCTTCGATGCTGACTGTCTTAGAAGACCCGTTAGCGATGGTACCTGTGGGCCATGATTTTGAAGGGATGCCGCGCAAGCGCGTGACGTTGATGCACAACGGCGTGGCAACGGGTTTTGTGACGGACTCGTTTACGGCGATGCTGCTGGGGCGTGAAAACACTGGGCATGCTCCGCAACCGGATTCGACGGAAGGCCCGCTGCCGACTCATCTCGTGGTCGGGGAAGGAACTATGAGCCTGGAAGAGCTGTGTGCCGCCGTGGGCGAGGGGATCTATGTGCGGGATCTACACTACGTGAATGTGGTTGAGCCGATCAGCACCACGATTACAGGAACAACGCGCCATGGCACGTGGCTCATTCGCGGCGGCGAACTCGTTGAACCTCTGCCAGAACTCCGTTTCCAGGTTAGGATTCTCGATGTGCTGAAAGGTCTTCTTGGGATAGGAAAGAAAGGACGGCCGGCCGACGGCGCATGTGGCCTTGTTCACACTCCGCCCCTGGCGTCGGAATGTTTCGAAATTGTGGGAGCGGCAGGTGAAAATTAGCGTCGTCCGGAGTGGAGCAAATTGTCGCGGTGGTTGGCGCAGTGTTACCTTGTGGGCACAATCGCGCAAGCAATGAATTCTTCAGTGCGGAAAAAGAGTAAAAGAAACTCGCCACCGCAGGTCTAATAGAAAAAGGTGATAACGCGGCGTCGGAAAAAAGTTCGGTTGGGAATTCCCGCATGCAATGGAGCAGCGAGGGAAGGGTCGCAAGGGCGCTGGCTCGGAGGCTTGCTGTGTCTCGCGGGAGTGTGCGTCGTGGCGGCCTTGTGGCTATGGGGGTGCAAAGAACAGATCAATCCCCATGTGGCAGCTGAAGCGGATCCGGAAGTGCTCGTGGCAAGCCTCAGTGCGGCCTCAACTGTGCAAAAGCAGGACGGTGTCAAACCCACCACCGGTGAGCGGCCAAGAAAGGTTGTGCTGACCCTGAATAATGCTCCGGCCCCGAACGAACTTTTCGAGCTCGAGATCACGCAGAAGCTGGTGGAGCTGTTTGAACAGCGGAACCCGGACGTCCAAATTGAATTCAGCACGTGGCGGTTCACGCCGGAAAGCTTTTACGAGCGTGCTAGAAGCCACACCCTCACGGACGTCGTTGAGGTGACCCTTGACCAAATGCAGCCGATCATGGATCTGAGCCTGGCTGCAGACATGACCAGCATTTTGGCAAATACTCCGGAGATCCAGAGCATGAACCCAGCGGTGCTCGCCTTGACGAGTCGTGAGGGGCGGCTGTTCGGCGTGCCGTTGGAACTCCAAACGATGGCCATCTTTTACAATCGCCGAATGCTGGAAGCTTGCTTTAATCCTAAGCCGCAGAAAGAGAATAAGCCGCAAGGCAAACAGTCGGCAGAAAAGAAATCTGCCAAGGGTGGAGGCGTGGACGGGAATTCTCTCGAAGCGTGGGAGGCGGCAAGCAGTCCGACACCGGCGCCTTTTCTCCTCGCCCAGGCGCGGCGCTACGGCAGCTCTTACTATGATTATTTCGGGCCAAATCGTCAAGACGGGCAGCAGGAGGACGACTTTTATTCGAGGCGCGGCGAGCAGCAGGTGGAAAATGAATATCAAGTGACGCCGCGCCCACGTTTTCGATGGCCGTTTCGTCCGATAAATCCCTTGCGCACCCCGGCGCAGCCGTCATCGCGGCCCAGTTTTTGGCGGCGCCTCGAGCCGCAACCCGTAGAGCAGCCGTTAGAAGATCAGAGTGAACAAGGCCTGCAGGGAGAGCAGGCGCCAAGGGGGGAGATAGAAAGCGCTCGGCCGACAGCGCAGCAGGGCACACAAGGCGTTGGCCAGCAAACAGGAGAAGAAATCGAATCGGCCCGGCCGCAGGCTACTGCTCCAAAAGCGGGCGAAGCAAGAACGACGCAAAGCGCTGCCGCCAAGGAGGAGCTGAGCGCCACGGTGGTCAAAGAAGAACTGACAACAGCGCTGACGTTGCCCCGGTGGGCTCGCAATTGGGAGGAGTTCATCAAGCTGGCGGTGAAGCTTACCGATCACGAAAAGGGCGTTTATGGTTACGCACCCGTGCTGTTCGCGAACCAGGGCGGACGTGAGTTTGTCCAGTGGGCCGTGCTGGCCGGGCTCGACGCCAGCAAGTTACCAGTTCCGGAGGCACTAGCAGCGCTCCGCGGACAAGCTGGGCTGGATTCCCTCGAGTTTTTGAAGAACTTGCGCTGGCGCTACGACGTCATGCCCCCGGCGGAGCGCTGCTATGGCGATAATGTTTTGCAAATGTTCGCCCAAGGCAAAATTGCCATGATTATGCTTCCCGCCACGAAGGATTCAATTCGGCGTCTAATGCGCGCGGGAATGGCGCCGGATAATATCGGCATCGCGCCACTTCCCCACGGTCCTGTGGCCCCCTATCACTTGACGTTCGGGCGATGTGTGATCGTGAACTCACAGGCTGATCAGGCCAAGCGGCAAGCAGCGGCAAAATGGATTCGTTTTCTCATTGATCCGGAATCGGCGCGTATCCGCGAGCAATACCTTTTCCGTGAGCAAGACCTGACGGGGATACCCCATGTGCCGCTCTATAACCGGGCCAAGCAGGATCAATTTTATGCCATGCTAAAGTCGTATCGCTTGCTGCCGGTGTTTGTGGAGTACGAGGACACAGTGACCACAGCCCTTATGCCCGAGCCAGCTCGGTTGCGTGACGAGCTTTATGCCGACACGGCCAAAGACGTGCGAGCTGTCGTGGAATTGCGTGAGAGTGTACCGGCAACGGCCGCAGCGAATTTGGCGCGAGATTTTGAGAAACGCTACCTGCGCAGCCAAGCAGCAACTGAAAAGCCTTCGCTTGATTATTACCTGCGGCTCTTCGCACTACCCAAAAAATAGGGAGAAAAAAGAGAGGAATGGCAGAGACAACCAAGGCAGGATGCATTACTGGGATTAATCCGATCGAAAAATTTCGAGAGCTATTCGAAAAGGCTGCAAAGAACGAAGCCTATGACCACACGGCATGCTGTTTGGCCACGGTGGACCATCAGGGGAGGCCAACCAACAGAATGGTGCTGTTGAAAGGCTTCGATGAACGAGGTTTTGTTTTTTACACTAATCGGCTAAGTCCGAAAGGGCAGCATTTGGCAAAGAATCCCTACGCGGCGCTCTGTTTTTATTGGCCTTCGATTGGCGACCAGGTGCGCATTGAAGGGCATGTGGAGCAAACGAGTGACGAAGAGTCCGACGCATACTTTGCGACACGTCCACGGGGAAGCCAGCTCGGGGCATGGGCAAGCCATCAAAGTCAGCCACTCCCCTCACGCGTCGAACTTATTTCCCGCTACATGCAGTACAAGGTTCGTTTTATGGGTCGGTCGGTGCCTCGGCCACCATTCTGGGGTGGGTATAGGATTATTCCGGAGCGCATCGAATTCTGGCACAACGGACTTTTTCGCCTTCATGACCGTTTCCTTTATACGCGCTGCGATGACGGCTGGAGCGTGGTTCGGCTGTCGCCGTAAGGTGCGCACTTTGGCCGATGCGAGAGCCATTCTGAGAAATTAGGATCTCCGCCTAGGGGCGATGTAACGCACCTTGACAGAGGGGACAGCGCCGAGATCATACGGCAATGCACATGCAGCAGGCCTCGACAGTGCGATGTTATGGTTGGTATGTGACCTCTGCCATTGTCCTTGCCCTCATTTTTATCTCACGCATGGCGAAGTTTGTCGAGCCAGACTTTTTCATGCACTTGCGCATTGGCCAGTGGATCTGCGAGAATCGGACAGTTCCGAGCGTTGATGTCTTTTCCCATATTGCTTACGGGCGCCCCTGGACAGACCACGAGTGGTTGTTCCAAGTTCTTCTGTATCTCTTGCACAGAATCGGTGGTTGGCCGCTCCTCGCTTTTATTAGAAGCCTTTTGCTCGCCGCCTCATACTTTTTCACGGTACGCACTTGCCGGTTGCTTGGACTCCCGTGGAGCTGGTCTCTGGCTCTGACCCTTATCGCGGCAGCCATGGCCATGGGCAGCGTGGAATTTCGGCCGCAGGTGGTCACTTACTTTCTTTTCCCACTCTATTTTGAGATCATGCTCAAATACTTGCTTACGGGCCGGGGTCCGTTGTGGCTTCTTCCACTTTTGATCATTCCGTGGGCAAACATGCACGGAGCTTTCCTGGCTGTTTTTGTGCTCGGCGCGCTGCTGCTCATTGCAGAAACGGCGAAAAACGTTGCGGCAAAATACAATTTTCCCCTGCCAGGGCAACTTGTCCCGATTCCTAGAATCTTCAAGATTGGCGTGGTTCTGCTTGTTTCGTTCGTTGCGACGGTGATAAATCCCTATGGCAGCGAAATGTGGCTTTTCCCCTTCAAGGTTATCCAGCATCCCATTTTTCTCCAGATGATCTTCGAGTGGATGCCGCCAGAGTTTCCATTTTTTACACCTTTTTGGGTTGTGGTGGGTGTATTCCTTGTCATTGTCATCCCGGCATGGCGCTCCCTTGAGTTTCGTAACATTTTCCTGATTTTGGCGTGGACTTACCTTTCTCTTTCGGCACGCCGCAACATTGTCCTTTTTGGATACGTCGCGGCCCCGCTCTTCGGGCAAACCCTGTGGCAACTCTGTGAATTCTTACGGTCCCGATTGCGCCAGCGCTTGCAATGGTTGTCTCACGTTCCAGCGGTGCTACTATTTTTCTACAGTGGCTACCTTGTCTATGCTGTCGGGTACACGCTTGTGAACGAGACGGTGCACGAAATGGGGGTCGGTATTAATTCCACTGTCCCCACGAGGGCAGCAGATTTTATTCTCCAAACCAAACCTGCAGGAGAGATGTTTAATGAGTACAATGTAGGGGGCTATCTTATCTATCGGCTGTTTCCACACTACAAAGTGTTCCAGGACGGTCGCGTTGACGTCTATGGCCCAGAACTCTTTTATCACTACAAAGTTATTGAATCCGGCAACCCCACATGGCGGAAAGCAGTAAAGGACTATAACCTTAATTTCTTTGTTCTTACCCATGGTGGTACAAAATATCCCTACAATCTTGCTTCGCAGCTCGATGATGATCCTGAGTGGACTCTCGTTTACTTCGATGACCTCTGTCTGATCTATGTTAGGAATTCTGGCCCAAATCGACTTATAGCGAAATTACACGGATATAAATACATTAAGCCAGGTTTTTCCGCATCAGCTTATCTCAATAGCTCAGACATTCAAACTTCGGCTCTCCCAGAACTGGATCGAGCTATCGCCACAGTGACCGAAGCTCGCTTGCCAAGAATGCTTAAACTTTATTGTCTCACAAGCCTAGGTCGCTATGATGAAGCCTCTTCCGTCGCGGAGGAACTTCTTACCCTAGCCAAAAATAAGAGTGAAGCACTCTACTTACGTGGGCGGGTCTATGCCCTCGAAAAGAACTATGAGGCCGCCATCGCTGCTTTCAAAGCTGCTTTGGCTCTGGCTCCGAGTGATGGTGACATTTGGCTTGGTTTGGGGGATGTTTATGAGGCACTGGGCCGCAACGACGAGGCGTTGAAAGCCTACCTTAGAGCAGCCGAATATGCGCGTCTTCCTGAGGTGAAAGCTTACATGAGCGTGGCGCGGGTGGCGACACGGCTTGGCAACGATAGGCTGGCGATGCATTACTGGGATAAATACTTATTGTTCTATCCGGCTGACATAGTTGCCCTTAATGACGCTGGCACGCTATGTTTGCGAACGAAAAACTACACAAGAGCTATTTCGTTTCTCAAAAAGGCTGTTGAAGCCAAGCCCGATAATGCAGCTCCATACTACAATTTGGCTTGTGCCTATGTAGCTTTGGGGGATCAGGGGAGAGCTCTGAATTACCTCAAAGCGGCTTTGGCCCTCGGGGATTCGAGAATCGCTGAGATTGCCAAACGGGATGCCGACCTGGCGGCTCTTCGCTCACATCCTGATTTTTTCCCACTCCTCGCTGAAACCGTGACATCTCACAGTGTTGCGGAACACTTTAGCACAGTGACCCTAGTTCGGACTGGCACTCATGACTGAAGGTAGCAAATTCTGGCGTTTATGGCTTTGTTTGCTGAGCTATTGGCTGCTCGCTCTTCCCACAGCTTTGAAAACACTTGGAGGCTATATCCTTGGGCGTGAGCTGGGCAATGAACTCATAGAAAACGGATTCTATTGGCTACGCCTAGTAAAACAATTGTGGGTAGGCTCGGTCCCGTTATGGGCGCCGCAGGTCCATGCTGGCTACCCAATCGTCGGCAACGCCAAATTAGCATTGCTCCATCCGTTTACCCTGTGGTGTGTTGCTTTTGAACCTGCAACCGTCCTCAACTTGCTCATGTTCGCCGCAGCTCCGTTGAGTGCAACCGGCATGTGGCTGTATTGCCGGCGTCTAGGTCTCTCTCGCTTTTCAGGGTGGCTCGCTGGCCTCATCTTTGGGTTTCACCCCTATTACGCTGGTCAGGTCTTTGTGTTCGGCAACTGGAGTTTTCTCTTAGCTTACTGGACGCTACCTTACTGCCTCTGGGCGTGCTTTGGCCTATGCAAAAATGCGACATGGCGCGACGTTGGTGTTTCTGCACTCTTTTTTGGTCTTGTGTTATATTCTCAGCACATTCCTTTGTTTCTCTTAGTACTGTTACTGGTTACAGCCCAGACAGTTATTTTATCCTATACTCACTGTGCTTTCATTCCATCTATGACCAAACTGCTAGCCGCCCTGTTCCTTGCATTGCTTCTTGGTGCACCCACTCTGCTGCCGCTCTATCATTTTATCCAACAGACTGGTAACAGCATTCCCATTGATAATGCACGGGACTATCCATTAGCCAGGCTTTTGCCAGAGCATTTCGTTAGCGCACTATTCCCACGATTTTTCGGCGACGAAATCAACAGTGTGTACTGGGGTCGGCTGTCTTACTCATCTACGGTTATTTATTCTGGTGTCGTGACGGTCATCCTATGGTTTCTTGCGTTAGGCTATCGTTGCCGTCGAAAGCTGGTTTTGGCTACGTTGGCTGGCTTTGTCATTTGTTTATTTTTGAGTTCTGAACTTTTACCGGTTTATGGGATTCTGTGTTTGCTTCCAGGATGGCTTCAGTGGACGGTGGCCCCTTCCTTTTTCCTTTTCTTATTTCCTTTTTTTGCTTCACTGAGTGGTGCTCTTGGATGGGAAGCCATCATGGAACGTCCTGTAACCTGGCGCCGCCGTACCGGTCATGTCCTTCTTATTCTGACGGTGCTCGCGGCTGGCCTCGGATGGCTTTACTTTGGACGAAGTGGGGGCGGCCTGCTATGGAAATCACTAGTGCTGTCAATAACATCTGACCCACTAAGCAGTCTTCCGCCTGAACTCATAAATAGAATTCAAGGAAGTGAAAAGTTTTTTGGGGCATGTTTCGACGTGGCCTATGGGTCCGTGGTTTGGTCTCTGCTTTTCCTCGGGTGTTTTGCTTTGATTCTTATTTTCGGCTTCGCCCGCGATGCACGTCCCCGGGCGGGTACGCTCGCGATTTTCGGTCTCCTTATGGCAGCTGACGTTGTCGCTTTCTATCATTCGCTGGAGAGTATTTTTCCAACCTCTCTTCTCAATTTCCCAAAGAATGCGGGAGAATATCTCGCAGAGAAATGCAGTCGCGATTACCGCTGTCTCGCCCCATTGGATCCGGATCTTTGCATGGCGCCAGCGCAATATGGCGTTCGCAATGCGTGGGTTCGTACGCCCTTTGTGTACAAGGATTACCACGATCTCGTGCGGGTTCAGGAGCGGCTGGCTTCCTATTATGCGCCTGGGCTGATGATGACACGGCTAACCCCACTCACCCGGGCAATGGGCGTTAGAACACTTGTGACGCGCCCGCAGAATGTTTTCCGCGAGGATTCAACTACAGTTACTCTCCAAACTAACCTGGTTTGGGTTTATGAGACGACGAACACACTTCGGCGCGCGTTTTTTCCTCGGAAGATAGTTGAAACTACACAAAGCATGGTTGCGCTCTTTAATGTTGCCTCCCTTGATTGGCACCCAGAGGATGTGGCTTACGTTGATGCAAGCAGTCTTCGTGTGCCGAAAGAGCTGTATCAACCTGAGGATACCACTGTCAGTGTGATCGAAGAGAATGGCAGAGGCTTGCGAATCACATTGTCTGAGGCGACGACCGCAACTTCAATCCTGATTCTTTCTGATATCTACGATCCGTGGTGGAAAGCAAAAGCTGGTTCGACTGAGATCCCCGTAGGGAAAGCGAATTATGCGTTTCGTGCTCTCCTTCTTCCACCTAAGACTCAGGAAGTCACCCTGTTCTACAATGTTCCGAATCTTACCTTCCTATATGCATTGACGCTGCTAGGCATAGTGCTTATTATTTCTCTACTGCTGATTAGGACGCCGCAACGCTATGATAAATCGTGAGTACTGAGGCCGACTATCCATGAATAACCACCCACTATCGGATTTACGAAATGACCCGATTCTGTCTTTCGTCCTGCGGAAAGATGGTTTGGGAAGTAAATATTTATACATCGATGTCATCTGGATTACAGTACTCTATCCGGCGCTTATTGCTTTTTTGTTGGTGTCGGCGTTTGCTGAAGGAACAGTTCTTTCTGCTGGGGAAGGTGACATTGCCTATAATTGGCTTTGGTCACGCTATTATTTAGTCGCTGAGCTTAAACAGGGCAGGCTTCCCGTATGGAACCCGTACATTATGTCCGGCACACCGTTTCTTGCGGGGCTGCAGGGATCTGTATTCTATCCATTGAACATTCTCTTTTTGTTTTCTTCCGTTCCTCTGGGGTTGAATCTGCAGATTCTCACGCATTGGTGGTTGACTTTTGCGGGGTGGCATCTGCTGGGCAGACGTCTCGGGTGGCAGACTCCTTCATGCGTCATTGCCTCTGTAGCTGCAGGGTTTTCAGGATGGGCAGTGCTGCATTTGTGGCAGGGACATCTGCACTTTATTTTAGAAATGGCGGCGATGCCTTGGTTGCTGTGGGCCTGGGTAGGCTGGAAGCGGAGTATTCTGAACAACCTGGCCTTCGTTCTGTGGACTGCTCTCCTGGTTGCGCTACAATTTTCGATCGGACATCCGCAGATTGTTTATTTTAGCTTACTTGTCTTGATTTGGCTCGAAGGAGGATGGTTGTTCCATTCGCTTGGAAAGGACAAAGTTGCCCAATGCTTCGTGGCCCCATTTATTCTCTTCAGCGCGATAGCGTGTGGTATCGCGATTATGGCGGTACAGGCTTTCCCGACTCTCGCATACATGCGTGAGACTGTGCGTGGCATTGGCAGAGTCCAAGAAGCGTATTACACGGCAGAGAGTATGCCGTGGAGCAATGTTGTTACATTGGTTGCGCCTTGGGCCTGGGGAGGATGGCCTGGCCGGGATATCTATGTAGGTAGGGAATCTGTCTGGGAAGTCGTGGGATTCGTCGGAGCAACGTCAATCGTGCTCGCTTTTGCTCTTTTTTTGAAGCCGCACCTGATTTCGCGATTTCAGTTCACGGTCGTGACTTTGTTCGTGTTTGGCCTCGTGCTTGCTCTCGGCGGGTACATTGGTTTTTATCCCGTCTTGCGCAAGGTTGTGCCAGGACTCGGGCTTTTCCGAAACCCGGGGCGAGCGCTCTACATTGTGACGATTGCAACGGCCTTACTTGCTGGGGAGGGGCTGGAGAGGATGCGTCAGCTGGCCAAAGCTGATCGGGCTGAATTCTTGTCTGTTGTAAGCCGTGCGTGGGTTGTTCTGGCTGGGGCTGTGGCTAGTTTTCTCATACTATTCAGCGACGGCATTCGTAGTCCCATCTTTATGAACCTTCTTATTAGCCGTACGTCTCGCGAGTGGGTTGCCCAATTGAACCGCGAATCCGTCGTGGAATTGTTTCAAAATTTTCAAATCAATTTGTTGGGGGCGGGGCTGATCGTTGCTTTGGCGCTGGTGTTGCTGAACCGGTTGCTTTGGCACCACTTTTCGAACGTGGCCTCTTGGGCACTGGTTGGACTTCTTATCTTCGAGCTTACCCAGTTCGCTCGTCCTTATATGAAGGCTTTTCATCCCGAGCGGCATGAATGGCCACGCCGAGTCCTTGCGTTCTTCCACGACAATGGCCAACGTTATCGAATTACTAGCATACGCACTCCCGCGGATCTTAACCAAGGGATGCGCTGGAGAGTTCGCCACGTTTGGGGATATGAGCCAACGGTGACTTATGCTTACGCGTCGTGCATCGCGATGTCGCAAGGGCGACCTCCTGGTTTTCCGGAAGCATGGCTCAATGTTTATAAAATTACACCTCTTATCAATGTGCTTGGGGTAAGATATCTTATAGCACCGCCTCGGGCAAATTTGAGCGAGTATGGGTGGAAGCCTGTGCTCGACACGATCGAATGCAGTGTTCATGAGAATGAGGCAGCCTTGGCACGGGGATATCTAGTGGGCGGAGCCAAGGTTGTGGCGTCTGAAGAAGCCCCCCGCGTCGTGAACTCCGAGGATTTTTTGGTCACGGAAACCGTCGTCCTCGAGAAAGAACAGATTAGCGAACTGCCGACAAGTGTTTCGCTCTCCCGGAAAGATGTGCGTATCGTGGAAGATGGGGTAAGCAAGTTCGTGGCAGAAATTGAATGCGACGCCGACGCGTGGTTTGTATTGATGGACGATTTCTTGCCAGGTTGGTCTGCTCAGGTGGATAACGAAACGAGAAAGATTTACCGCGCTAACGCGTGTGGTATGGCCGTGCGTGTGCCTGCAGGGAAACACCTCGTGGCTTTTTCCTATAAGGCCCCGGGGCTAGAGATGGGGATGATTCTCTCGGTGATAGGAGTGCTCGCCTATCTCAACTTGCTAGGTTTTGCCGTAAAACAACGTAAGAATGTTTGTCGGCCAAACGAGACGAGATGACCTGGCGAGAGTGAACTCTCGCGCGGGTGGAGACGATGAGAAAGTGGCTTTTCAAGTTCGTGTGGGCAGTCCTTAGAACTTCGGGAATTGTTTTTGCTTACGTGATGATTGGGCGCCTTGGGCGCCATCTTGACTCGCTGTCGGAGCAGATGCGGGTTTTTTTCCCGCAGTCCGGAATTGCCCTCGCGGCCCTCATGTTATTTGGTTTGCGCTATTGGCCGGCCGTAGCGATCGGAAGTTGCCTCAATCTCATTCTTGCCCAGGGAATATCTGGCATCAGGGACGTGCTGGCCTGTGCTCGCTCGGGGGCTTTTCCGCAGTGTCTGTTTACGGACGACCCAGTCGCCTACGCACTCGCTCCTTATCTTGTAACTGGCAATACACTGAGCAGCCTTTTTGGCGCCTACGTGCTGGGCCGTATTGCTTCATTTGATAGATCGTTCTCACGGATAGAGGACGGCTATCGTTATGTCCTCTACGCGGTGCTTCTCGCGCCAATGATTTCTGCATTGGTTGCCACCTATCGCTTTACCGAATTGGAGCCGTCAGCCAGACCAGCTTGGTCGAATCTTTTCCTAAAGCGCTGGTTAGGTCAGGCGCTAAGCAACCTTATCGTGACTCCGATTTTCCTTGTCTGGAGCAAGCGGCCACGTCGGAGCTGGCGGCTAGTGCAGATCGTCGAACTGCTTGTTCTAATTGCGTCTTTGACCGTGATGGGAATGTTTATTTTCACAAGTTCTTTTGCTATCGGGTTATGGAATTATCCTGTAAGCTATGCTCCATTCCCGCTCATTCTGTGGGCAGCTCTGCGCTTTGGCGCACGGGGTGCGGCTACGGCGACACTCATTATCGCGATCTTCGCAATCATCGGCATTTCTCAGCATGCGGGGCCATTTGCCCGCCACAACGATTTGCCAACAGTCAACATTGGGCTTCTCCAGGTTTATCTCATGGTCATCGCTATCACAGGTTTGCTTGTGGGAGCGGTAAGCACGGAACGCCAGCTTTCCATGGAGGCCCTTCAACAATCGCACGAAGAGCTGCAAAGGCTAGCAAGACAAATCGAGGCTGCACGCGAGCAGGAACGTGCTCACCTTGCGCGTGAACTCCACGATGACCTTTCACAGCTTCTGGCGGCCATTCGCATGTGCGTGTGGCAACTGGGCAAGACGCTGGGCAATGCGCCGGGAGTCCAGGAGCGAATTCAACAGCTGACTGAGCTCGTGAATGCGGCAGCGACTTCTATGCGGCATCTTGCCGCGAGTCTGCGCCCGGGCGTGCTCGATGACTTGGGGCTTGTAGAAGCAATCCGTTGGCAGTGCGAGGAATTTCAGAAGCGATTTGGGATCGCTGTCTACTTCGAACCACCATCCCACCTGCCTGAAGTAGCAAGCGAAACATCGACGGCTCTGTTTCGTATAGTTCAAGAATCGCTGACAAACGTGGCCAAGCATGCGCAAGCGAAGAATGTGCTCGTGAGAATGGAATGCCACAGTGGTTGGCTCTCGCTCGAGGTGCGTGACGACGGCATAGGAATCGTGCCTGAGACACTCGGCCGCACGAAAGGGCTCGGTGTGGTAGGAATGCGCGAGCGTATGGCGACGGTGGGGGGGCAATTCGCAATTGAACGGAATGAGGCGCTCGGACATGGGACGGTGGTCCGGGTGGCAGTTCTGGTTGACAGGGGTCACATAACGCAAGACACTATTTAGTTACGGTACCTCGTGCGATTATGTGATAGAACATGATGGAAGGCGAAAAAGGCATTCGCGTGCTTATCGTGGACGATCATCCGATCATCCGCAGAGGGGTACGCGAAATTTTGGCGGACGATTCCAAGATTTGCGTTGTAGGAGAGGCTGGCTCGGGCAGCGAAGCGCTGAGGGTCCTTGGGCAGCTCGATGTTGATTTTGTCTTGTTGGACGTCACCCTACCCGATCGATCAGGCATCGAGGTTCTGAAGGATATCCGGCAACTCTTTCCGTGGGTTCGAGTTCTTGTCCTGAGCATTCATCCCGAGGAGCAGTATGCGGTGCGGGCAATGCGTGCCGGCGCATTGGGGTATTTGACGAAGGAAAGTGCGCCGGAGGAGTTGCTGCGGGCTATTGAGCGTGTGATTCGTGGTGGGAAATATGTGACCGCGAACATTGCCGAGTCGTTGTCCAGGCTGGCAAGCGACGACCTGAATGGACTGGCACCCCACGAGCTGCTCTCGGATCGTGAGTTTGAGGTGTTACGCCTGCTTGCCCAAGGCCATGGGGTGAGCCAAATTGCGGAGAAGCTCGGCCTGAGCGTGAAAACTGTAAGCACTTATCGGGCACGGATCCTCGAAAAGCTCGGTAAGGAAACCACTGCTCAGCTTATTCGCTATGCCATAGACCATCATTTGGTGTGAGCCCGTTTTGGCAGCGGGAGCAGCGAAAGCAGGAGCCAAGACGATCAGCCACTAACTTTGCACAAGTGCAACTCGATAACGAGACCCAAACACGAGCGAAGCCAGCGGCAAGCGGGGCCTCGTCTCGCAAAAAACAAAGAGGCAAAGAGCGTGACATGCTCTTCGCCTCTCACACCATCGACTCACTCAACGCATTGCGCACTTTTGGGTCAGGCGCTTACTCGTAATGCTGCCAATCGTCGCTGCCGGTCGGGAGGAGCGTTCCTGGCGGTACGACCTTGAAGGCGTTCGGCGCACTTTCACCGGCAAGGCCAGTCGGGCTCACGACCTTCACTTTGCGTCCGCCAATCGGAGCGCTATCATCCACCCGAATTTGAGCAAAGAGGTACTCGCCATCCGCCGAGGCCTGCGCGGGCGTGACCACGCTTATGCCACTGCCGAAATCGAGCTGAGGCGACCCTGCAAAGTTTTTGCCTTTGATCGTCACATCGAGAACTTGGCCCTGCATGCCCTTCGGCGGCCAGACAGAAAAGACGAATGGATTTGAGGGCGGTAATGGCCGCGCGAAGCGATTGTGACTCAGATTAATGCCGATGGCGTTGTTTAACAACACGGCATTGTACCACCCAATCGACGGCATGGTATCCCCGCGGCCAGCCTGGCAGATAATCATATCGAGGTCGCCATCCCCATCAATGTCGCCGAGGCGCACGCCGCGTGCCTGACCCGGCACACTTGCCACACTCGTGCCTGGAGATAGCTGGGTTTTCAGAATCGGAAGCTCAGAATCCGACACATCCACAAACTGGCCGGCCGGAGACTGCAGCCATAATAGCACCGGAATCTTATAGCGTGGACCATTCGAGTTCGGCGCGTCTTGTGTATTGACAGCCCAGACGATATCAAGTCGACCGTCGAGATCGATATCGCCGACATCGCCGCCATAGATCGGGAAAGGCGGGTGATCCGTGGTGGGGACGACGCGAGTTGCGGTTTGGTCGGTGAATCGACCGGTTCCATCGTTGCGCAAAACAACCACCGAACCGTCTGAGCAGCCGATGACAGCATCATCCTGCGGACCACCGAAGAATTTCCCCACGAGAACAACTTCCGCAGGCAGAAGCTTACCAAATAAAGGCCAGCGCGCGGGATCTGTGATTTCTACAAAAGTTCCCCCCTGATTTTCGAGCAAACGGCAGTAACGATAGAGTATCGGGCTTGGAGCCGAGTCAGGGCGGTTGGTGATAATGAGATCGAGATCACCATCACCATCAATGTCGGTAAACTTGGCATCAGTCGAATCATCGTAGATCTCGCCGTTATTGGGGAGTCGCCAACTCTCATCCTGGAAGTATCCCCATTGCCCTGCTTGCTGGCGGTTCATGAGGAGCACATTTCGAGCTCCTAAGTTCTCAACGCCGTTACAGATAAAGATATCGGGATGTCCATCCCCATCCGCATCGCCGACAGCCATGCGGCGAGAGACTATCTTGTCCGTGGCCCCTGCGGAATAGTCATGGAGAAGACGAGAACTGCTTTCATCGAGTAAGATGCCATCTGGCTTTGCATCCGGATCTGGGAGAGCGTTATAGGGCATGCTCGCATCCACATTGTGAAGGAAGCGAGGCAGAGCGCCGTTGTTCGTAAAGACGACATCCGCCGCCCCGTCTGCGTCAAAATCGAAGAACCGCGCATCGTAAGCAGGGATGCGATCATTGTCGCCAACCACGAATCCAATGATTTCGTCTGCTGTAGGCACTGGGAAAACAGAACTTCCGGTGATGGGAGCTTTCTCGTTGGTTCCCAAGGGGGTAAAGATGTGCTCGCCTGGCTTCAGCTCACGTTTGGTGATGAGGCGGCCGCCAGTCCGCGAATCGTAGAAAGGCGTATAGTTATTGTTTTTGTACACCACCTGGTAATCACCGTTGGAGGTGTTAATCCCACCATTAGCAAAGACAAGGTCTAGATCTCCGTCGCCGTCGATGTCTGCCAGGTCCGCCGCCAAGGTAATGTTCGAATAACCGTCCGGATAGCTCTGCCCTTGCGCCACACCAAGCCCGTAGTACGGCGGCAGCATTTCGACTGTATGATCGGTGAACAGCGGTAAGTCTCTGGGATTTGGATTAGTCCACGGCAGCGTCAGCGGCTTGTTGGGACGCGTCTGGCGATTTTCTATCACTTTTTCCATAGACCCATAAGTGCCGACAAATAAATCCATGTCGCCGTCACAGTCGTAGTCGATTGGCTCAACCCAACTATTGACGTCGGCCGTTTCGTTGAGGAATGGAGCACTTGTGAGTGCATCCTGGACCGTGAAATTGAGAAAGTCGTTGTTGTAATAAACCGCGAGATAGCCAGGCGGTGTCCCACCCACTTGCACTTCATCAGTGTCGAGCGTTGTATCATGAGCGACAATGATATCAGGCAGCCCGTCGATGTTCAAATCTGCGACGCATGCCGACCTCGCCCTACCGCGTTTGGGCAAAGTCACCCTATCGCTTCGTCTGTTCGTGGCAATAATTCCGTCTGAGGGAGTAAGGTTGTAATAATCAGCGGCAAAAGCAGGAATAAGACCGCCAGTTCCACGCAAAACGCCAGCGCAGTACGAAATTGCGGTAGTCTTCGTGTAGATGCCATGACTCTCGCCTGGGGTCATATTCAGGCTAAGGAACTGAGGCCACCCGCTAGAGTTGAAATCCGCAAAGACCCCCATGGAGCTTTGATCGGTAAAGACCTGCTTAACGTTACCTTCATCTGGGACAGTGACATCACCGGGAAGTCCGTCAGGTATGCCTAATGCTGCCGTACTCGTAGTTCCCCCGCTCACGATCGAAAGAAACGCCTCTGTTCCATAGTTAGTGACAAAAAAGATTCCCTCATCGAGGCCATCGCTTATCCCGCTCCCGAGCTGACTCCACAGGTCCTGGTTGAGGTAGACCAGATCATCGCCGTCCCATGGACCTTTGGCGAGCTGAACACCGCCACTCTTCACATAAGATCGTTTATTGAACACAACAAAGCCCGGTGCATTGCTTCCCCACCAATGGCCTATTTTCACGGCATTAGATCGGCTTTGATCAGACACATCATCCGACGGAACGCTCGGGTTTGTATAAGTAGGAAAGTCTGGTAAAAGCGGCGGCAGTCGGTCTGAAGAGGTTGTAACATTTTCATCGCCTGCCAAATCAAAGCGAGAGCCTCCACCACCGAACAGCCCATCTTGGCCAAGTGTCTCGTCAACAAAGAGTTGAGTAGTAGCAACACCTGAGAGCGGATTTCCTTGGCGATCAATAGGGTGCGTCGCAGCATACCAGCCTTTGAGAGCGGACAATGACATATAAGGTGAGTTCGGTGGCTCGAGGACATGATTGATGAGTACCCGTTCACTAAACCTCAGGCGCGGGATGGGGACGGGGCCCGATGATGGCGCCTCTAGAGTATTTTCTCCTCTTGTACGATTATTATCTACGAACCAGTTGAAGTTAGAAACAATAATATCAATATCTCCATCACCATCTATATCAGCAACATCACTGTGGGTAGACATATCGAATGTGCCAGTCGTAAAAGGATTTGCAGCATCGGGGTCAAAAAGTCCCGCTGGCGTAGCAACAAAGGGGCCTAGGTTAAGAATTCCAGGATCCCACAAATTGGTAACGTCTGTAAAGAAACCGTCCCCGACTCCATCCCCATCAATATCTTCGTTTCGATAGAAGCGATTCTGCGCTCCACTTAGGTTAGCAAAAGCGGGTTCTAGCGTGGTAAAATTCGAAACGAACGCATCAAGGTCACCATCCAGATCGAAATCGGCTAGGCGCACATCGTAACTTCCGTCGAGATCAAAAGGCAGACGATCGTCGGCGGTATTTGGTATGGCGTCCTCACCAAAGGTCTTGTCGAGGAGGCGACGTTTCTGTGTGGCCAGATCAAAGACGTTAATGTAGATGCGATTCACAAGCGACTGAGGATTCAACTGAGCGATAGCGCCAGTAGCAACCAAGATATCAGGATAACCGTCGCCATTTACGTCGCCTGCAGTGGCGCAATAAATGTTGAGATTCAGTGGCGGTACAATCGGGTTGGGCTCAGTGGCGGGGTGCGTAGTTCCCTGGAAGACGT